>CAYTCI010000041.1:0-34932 GCA_964436305.1 uncultured Cytophagia bacterium
AGTGGGCCCTGCCGGGGAACTAGAAACCGTTCTGCTTCACCACCCGGCGGTACCACGCCGCCGAGGCCTTCCAGGTGAATCCCTCCGGAAACCGGATCATCGCTCCTCCAGAATGTAGACCCGGCCGGCAAGAAAATCGCTGATCCAGAGGCGGCCGGCACGGTCGGTTTTAGCACAAAAGAGGTCGAAGACGGCATCGCCGTACTGCCCCTGCAGGTAGAAAGCGGTGTTGCCGCTGTCGAAGCGGGTGTCGCCATAGGGGTATTTCACCATGTGGAGGAGCCCGAAACGCCGGCTCTCCGGCTGATACTGATAGAGATAGAGGGTCGCTGCGTCGCAGGTGGCGATGACCAGTTTGTCTCCCCAGGCGCAAAGCTGGCTGGGCAGCTCTTCCAGCCGCAACAGATCCGCACTCCCCTGCGACGTGATCTCCTGCAGGCGCCGGCCGCTGTGGCAAAGCAGATAAAGGCGGTTACCGAGACGGCTGAAGCGCAGCGGCTGCGCGGCCGTAGCGAGCGTCCGGCAAGTCAGGCTGTTCTTGTTCACGACACTGACACTGGCGCTGCCGAAATTGGCGGTATAGATCAGCGAATCGTCAAAGGCCAGGTCGGTCGGAGAGGCGCCGAGCTCGATGCGGCCGATGCGCTGGCGGGTTGACAGATCAAAGATATGCAGCAGCCCTGGCTCGCTATCCTTCTCTCCCACCTTGACGCTGTAGAGCCAGTTCCTCTCCCGATCGCAGACCAGCAGCCGCGGGGTATTCTCGCGTTCAATCGAGTCGCCGGTCAGCAGACGGGTGCCGATCTCCCAGTCCCGCACCGGATCGTTCAGGACCCCGATGAACTCCTCCTCTTTCCCCCAGGCGTTCTGGGTCAGGTAGAGCGCGCCCGCCTGGTCCAGCGCCAGCCTGTGCGCCTGGCGCGGGATGCGGCGGTCATAGCGCTCCGTGGTACGGGGATCGATGGTGAGCAGGCCGTTCTTCGCCCCCCAGATGTAGACAGTGGGCCAATAGGACTGATGCGGGCCATAGGAGAGGTAGATCCGGCCCTCGGGCGCCGTCACGGCGTGGACCGGATAATCGATCGGCAGGGTATGGCTGGTGAAGGAGCCGTCCGGCAGAAGGTGAAGATAACTCGACTCGTTGTTGAAGAGGGCGAATCCCTCGCCGCAGGGCCACTCGGTCATGGTGATCGGCGCCCATCCCGTGTGCAGCCGGGCGGTGTGGCCGCCCACCGGATCGAGCAGGGTAATCGCCGCACCGAAGGTGCCGTTGACCGCGGTGGCGCCCTTGCTGAAATAGAGGATGCGTTCATGCGGATCGAAGGCCATGGAGAACATGTGCGGCAGGATGCCGAGGTCGGTGATTCGCTTTATCATCGCCCGCTGCGCCAGGTCGATCACATCCACCTCGCCCTTGGCCCAGCTGGCGACATAGAGAATGCCGCGCCCCGGGTCGAGGGCGGTCGCATCGTTGCCGAAATTCGGCACCTTGATCTCCTGCACGATCCCGGTCGTGAAATCGACGACGTGCACGCTGGGATGGTTGTCGTAAGGGATATAGATCTGCTCCCGCGCCGGGAGGCTGGTAATCCCGGCCCCTTCGGTGTACTGCGGCAGGTTGATCACCTGGCAGGCGCCGGTCTGCACCTCGATCCGGGCGGCCTGCACCACCTGGCGCGTCGCGGTTTCGATGACCAGATAGAGAAGATGGCGCGCACGGTCAAATCCCGCCAGATGCCAGCGGCCGCCATGCTGCAGCGGCACTTCGAAGCGGCTCACTATTTTTCCATCCCGGCCGCGCACCAGGGTGATGCTGCCGGTGTAGCCATCCACCGCCACGATCCGGCCCGCCTCCGGGTCGGCGATGACCTTGCGGATCGGCGGCGGCGGGGTCTGGTTGAGATTGATCAGTTTCTCCGCGTACTCCTGCCAGACAATCTGCTTCTGCTGACCGGTTTTACGCTCCAGCAGCAGGAGCGCTGTACTCTCACGCCCGGCGAGGAAGAGATTGCCGGTCGCCTCGTCGCAGGCGATGCTCTCGAACTGGACGTCGGTCATAAAACTTTTCGCACTCTGGGTGGCGGGATCGACAAGATGAAAGGCATGGTCGCCGATCAGGGCGACCGCTCCGCTGCGGAGGTCGATGGTCATCGCCTCCGCCTTGAGGTGCTGCAGCGCGCGCCCCGCGAGCGGAATGTTGACCACCTGCCAGGTGTGGAGATCGTTGACGGTGAGGGAGGAGGTGAGGGTGTTGGCGGCGACCAGGCGGTGACGCAAGCTGTCGATCTGGATCAGCACCGGCCCGGCGGCGTTGACCTGCAGATTGAGGGGCCGCAGCAGATCGACACTTTTAACCGTCAGCTCGGCTGCACCGGCAACTCCGCAGAGCAGCCATAAAAAGGGGAGTATTTTGCGCATGGCAATCTCACTTTGGATTCTGGAAACCATTGGTATGTAAATATACGAATTACCCGGAGTCAGCCAAAGTAAAAAGTGCGGGGTGGGCACGAGAGCGGGCTGGCGGGGGCGGCGCGAGCGGACTGGCGGGGTGGGCACGAGGGCAGACCAGTGGGTCAGCGCGAGAGCGGGCAGCGGGCTGGGCACGAGGGCAGGCCAGTGGGTCAGCGCGAGAGCGGGCTGGCGGGATCCCGGGCGCGCTTTTATCTTGCGAATGAGTCCGGAATTTTCTAAGTTTTACGGTTCATGCCGCCAACAATGCCATACCACCTAACGCCCGAGCCCTGCTCTATGCCCTCCTTCAAATCCTTTGAAGAGATGCGGCCGGAAGATTACGCCGCTATCGGCTTTAAATCCGGTCTCGAAATCCATCAGCAGCTTCTCACCGCAAAAAAGCTCTTCTGCCGCTGTCCCGCGGGCCGCTACAGTCCGGAGTATGACGCCGAGATCCTCCGCCACATGCGGCCGACCCTCTCGGAACTGGGCGAGTACGACGGGACCGCCCTGATGGAGTTCAAAACCAGAAAAGAGATCATCTACCAGATCAACCGCGAGACCGTCTGCACCTACGAGATGGACGATACCCCGCCCTTCGAACTCAACGAGGAGGCCCTTGATATCGCCCTCGGCATCGCCATGCTCTACCACTGCGTCATGGTCGATGAGCTGCATATCGCCCGCAAGCAGTACCTCGACGGTTCCATCCCCACGGGATTCCAGCGCACCACCATCGTCGGCGTCGACGGCGAGATCCCCTTCCAGGAGCGCTCCATCCGCATCGTTCAGCTCGGCCTCGAGGAGGATGCCTGCCGCGAGGTGAGCGATGTCGGCCACCGCCGCGTCTATATCACCGACCGGCTGGGCATGCCCCTGATCGAGACAGTCACCGGGCCGGACCTGCGCACGCCGCAGGAGGTGGCGGAGGTGGCGCAGCTGCTGCGGCGCATGGTGCGCTCGACCGGCCGTGTCCGCACCGGCATCGGCGCCGCCCGCGAGGATGTCAATGTCAGTGTCACCGGCGGCACCCGTATTGAGATCAAGGGGGTTTCGCGCATCCCCCAGATCCCGCTGCTGACCTACAACGAGGCGATGCGCCAATGGAATCTGCTGCGTTTGCGCGACGAGCTTGGCCGCCGCGGCATCACCCCGGAACGCTTCAAGGGCCGATTCGAAAACGTCAACAAGTTGCTGCGCAAGACCCGCTTCCAGCCCATCGCCCAGGCGATCGCGGCCGACATGACGGTCAACGGCGTGGTGCTGCAGGGGTACCGCGATCTGCTGCGCTGGCCGACCCAGACCGACACCTTTTTCGCCCGCGAAATCTCCGATCGCGTTCGCGTCATCGCCTGCCTGACGACGCTGCCCAATATCATCCACTCCGATTCGCCCGGCGAAACCCTCGCCAGCTCCGAATGGCTCAACCTGCGCAAACTGCTGGCCGCCACCGAGGAGGACACCCTCGTCCTGGTGTGGGGACCGCCGGCGGATGCCGAGACCGGCGCCCGCGAGATCCTCATCCGCGCCCGCGAAGCGGCCGGCGGCGTCCCTTCCGAGACCCGCCAGGCCCTCGAGGATGGCACCAACGGCTTTGAACGCATCCTGCCCGGACCCGACCGTATGTACCCGGACACCGACCTGCCACCCAAGGCGATCACCGAAGCACGCCTCGAACGCATCCGCGCTGGTCTGCCGGCCCCGGTCTGGGAGCGCGAAGCGCGGTACCGCGCCCTCGCTCTGCCCGCCGATACCATCGCCCCGCTCTCCGCTTCACGCTGGGCGCCGCTCTTCGAGCAGGCCGTCGGGCTGTGGGGGGTCCCGCCGACGCTGGCCGCGGTTGTCCTGATCCAGTACCCCAAACGCCTGCGCAAACAAGCCACGGGCACCCTCACCGACGACTTTATGGCCGCGCTCCTGCAGGCCCTCGGTGCCGGACATTTGCAGCGGGAGGGTATCCTGCCGGCGATGCAGCACGCCCTCGCCACCAGTGAAAAGCTGTGGGAGAGCTGGGAGGGCCCGGCCACAGAGAACGAACTGATCGGCTGGATCGCACAAGCGCGCATCGGCGCCTGCCGCTCGACCATCCTGGCGGCGCGGCTGCGGCTGCTGATGGGACGCGTCATGGCCCAGGCCGCCGGGCGGGTCAAGGGTGCTGATCTGGCCGAGCGGCTGGCCCGTCAGGAGGGCGGACGATGAAACTCATGCGTATCCTCGGCCTGGCACCCGGCGAGCAAACGGCGGAGCTGACAACCCGGTCAGCCGGCCCTGTCTCCCGCCGCGAACGCGCCCTCTCCAAGATCATGCTCTTTTTCGAGGACTGCTTCAAGGTACCGCTCTTTCATTGCCAGCACTGCGGCGAGTGCATCCTCAGCCATACCGGTTTCGTCTGCTCGCAGCGCTGCCCCAAGCGCATTCGCAACGGACCTTGCGGCGGGACCGGCGAGGGCGGACGCTGTGAGGTCTATCCCGAACGCATGTGCGTCTGGGTGCTCGCCTGGCGACGCGCCTCCCTGCTCGGCCGCATCAAGCTGCTCTACCGCGTCGAAAAGATCCATGACTGGAACCTGGAGAAGAGCTCGGCCTGGCTGAATGTCTTCACCCGGCGCATCGAACCGCCGACCTGGCGGGTGCCGCGGGGGGAGATGAGGGATGCCATCGGCATCCGCAGCGAGACCGGTGTCCCGGGGGCGGGGGGGGAACGGGAAGAGAAAGAGGACGAGGTGAACTAGCGATGCCGCTGCGTGCAAAAATTGAGAGCAAGGAATTCGTCGTTTGCGCCGAACTCGGCCCGCCCCAGAGCTGCGACGATGCGGTGATCCGGAAAAAGGCGGGCTACTTCCGCG
This sequence comes from uncultured Cytophagia bacterium, assembly GCA_964436305.1. Taxonomy (GTDB): domain Bacteria; phylum Zhuqueibacterota; class Zhuqueibacteria; order Residuimicrobiales; family Residuimicrobiaceae; genus JAKPUX01. The sequence goes on from CAYTCI010000041.1 coordinate 5,298, forward strand.
GCATCGTTGACGCCGTCAACATCACCGACAACCAGACCGCCATTGTCCGTCTCTCGAGCATTGCGGCGGGCAAGATCCTGCTCGAGGAGGGGGTTGAGCCGATCGTCCAGATGACCTGCCGCGACCGCAACCGCATCGCCATCCAGAGCGAGCTGCTCGGCGCCGCGGCGATGGGCATCGAGAACCTGCTTTGCCTCACCGGCGACCATCAGCGCTTCGGCGACCATCCCGAGGCCCGGGGCGTCTTCGATCTCGACTCGATCCAGCTGATCGCGACAGTGCGGCAGATGAATGCGGGCAGCCTGCTCTCCGGCCAGGCGCTCAAAAAGGCCCCCCGTTTCTGCATCGGCGCTGCAGCCAATCCCTTCGCCGAGCCGCTCGAGATGCGCCTGATCCGCCTCGAGAAAAAGATCCGCGCCGGCGCCCTGTTCATCCAGACCCAGCCGGTCTTCGACCTCGAGCTGTTCAGCCGCTGGCTCGAGCTGGCGCGAAGGCGCGGTCTGCACCAGCAGACCGCCCTCCTGGCCGGGGTGCTGCCGGTCAAATCGCTCAAGGCCCTTGAATATATGGCCCGCGAGGTCCCCGGGATGCGCATCGATCCCCTCTATCTCGAACGCATGCGGGCGGCCGCCGAGCCCCAGGAGGAGGGGATTAAGATCGCCCTCGAGATCATCCGGGCCTTGCGGCCGATGACTGGCGTGGCCGGCATCCACCTGATGCCGGTGATGTGGGAGAGCATCACCCCGCGCATCATTCAGGAGGCCGGGCTCATGCCCGCCGGCGCCGTCAGCCCGAATCCCATCCAACCCTAGCGGAGCAGAACCATGTCGAGCGAATACAAAGGCTACCGCGGCGAGGCCCTGGCCGCGCTGGAAAAGTTCTCGGCCCCGGTCTGGAGCGACGTCAAGGTCGTCACCGGTCAGGGCTGCTACAGCGGCATCGTTCTGCCGCGCTCCGAAACCGCTGATGCCAGCCATATCGTCCTCAAGCTGCGCTCGGGCTACAATATCGGTATCGCCGCCGAACGCATCCAGGCCATCGAGATCCTCGGCCGCAAGGAGGCCCACTACAAGATCCCCGAGAAAGAGTTCCCCTTCGATCCGCGCAAGCCCAGGGTGAAACTCCTCGGCACCGGCGGCACCATCGCCAGCCGCCTCGATTACCGCACCGGCGCCGTCATCCCCGCCTTCTCGCCGGGCGAGCTCTACGGCTCGGTACCGGAGCTGGCCGACATCTGCAACCTCGAAACCGAAAAGCTCTACGGCGTCTTTTCCGAGAACATGGGGCCCGAACAGTGGATTGGCACCGCCCAGGCGATCGGGCGCGAGATCGAGAAGGGGGTGCAGGGGATCGTCATCGGCCACGGCACCGACACCATGCACCACACCGCCGCCATCCTCTCCTTCATGGTCCAGAATTCGCCGGTGCCGATCGTCATGGTCGGCTCACAACGCTCATCCGATCGCCCCTCCTCGGACGCCGCCCTCAACCTGATGCACAGCGTCAAGACCGCTGCCGAATCGGATATCGCCGAGGTGATGGTCTGCATGTTCGGCCCCACCTCCGATGTCTACGGCCTCCTCCACCGCGGCACCCGCGTGCGCAAGATGCACTCCAGTTACCGTTCGACCTTCCGCACCATCGGCGACATCCCCCTCGCCATGGTCAGCCGTGACCGCATCACCCCGCTGCGCCAGGATTACCAGCGCCGCCGCCACGACCGCGAGGTGACCATCAACACCGCCTTCGAGGAGAAGGTGAGCATCGTCTACTACTATCCCAACATGAAGCCCGACATCATCGACGCCCTCATCGACAACGGTTACCGCGGCATCGTCATCGCCGGCACCGGCCTCGGCCATGTCAACAAGCCCCTCTATCCGGCGCTGAAACGCGCCCAGGAGAAGAATATCGCGGTCTACATGACCGTGCAGACCCTCTGGGGTTATGTGCAGATGTACGTCTACGATACCGGGCGGGACATGATGGAGCTCGGGGTGACCCCCATGGCCAACATGCTGCCGGAGGTGGCTTACGTCAAATTGGGGTGGGCGCTAGGGCAGAGCAGCGATCTGCAGCGGGTCAAGCAGATCATGTTCACCCCGGTCAACGGCGAGATCACCGAACGCGAACCCTCGAATGGCTATCTGATCTTCCAGGGAGGTATCCCGGAAGTGGAGGAGTTCATCTCGCAGATCAAGAAATAACCGCTGCCTTCAGGCGAGCGTTTCATAGATATCAAGGATCTCATCGCGGCGTTCTGCCGGTCCGAGCAGCGCCCCCCAGCCCTTTTGCATCTGAAAAATCCCGTCATAGGCCGAGTCATGGTAGGACTGCACCATGTGCGGGATCTCCTTTTCACGCAGAGCCTGCGTCAGCACCTGCGCCTCGATCTCGTTCTTCAGGACGAGAATCTTGACATACTCCGCCATTGCATACCTCCGTTGTTCAAAGGGTTCCGAGTTTTTCGATCTTGCTTTGCAGGGTGCTGCGTGGCAGCTTGAGCCGCCGGGCCGCCGCGCTGATATTCTGGTCCGCCTGCTCCATCGCCCAGCGGATGATCTCCCGTTCCCTGCTGTTGATGTAGGCCTCATATGAGTCATAGGCGGCGGGATCGCCAGCGGAAGCCCCGCTCGCCGGCGGGTCCGCTGGTGTCTGCGTTGGGGCACCGGCCGCCGGCAGCACCTCCATCTCCTGCGGCAGGGCGAGCAGGCGCTGGATGGTATTCTCCAGCTCGCGAACGTTGCCGGGCCAGTCGTAGGCGATCAGCCGCTGCAGCAGCTCAGGCGTGACCTCGACACCCTTGTCGCCATGATGATGCTTGGCGATGAAATGATCGATCAGCAGCGGGATATCTTCGCGCCGTTCCCGCAGGGGCGGCAGGGTCAGAGCGATGATGTTGATGCGATAGTAAAGGTCCTCGCGAAAGGTGTTCTCCCGCACCATCTGCAGCAGATTGGCCTTGGTGGCGCAGATGATACGAAAATTCACCGGAATGCTCTCCTGCCCGCCGAGAGGTTGGATCTCGCGCTCCTGCAGGACGCGCAACAGCTTGACCTGCAGCCGTGTCGGCAGATCGTCGATGTCGTCGATGAAGAGGGTGCCGTCGTGCGCGCGCTCGATGTAGCCGAGATGGCGTTTGTGCGCCCCGGTGAACGCCCCCTTCTCGTGGCCGAAAAGCTCGCTCTCCAGCAGCCCCTCCGGCAGCACCGCGCAATTGACGGCGATGAAGGGCCCGCGGCTGCGCTCGCTGTTCCGGTGAAGAAAGCGGGCGACCAGTTCCTTGCCGGTGCCGCTCTCGCCCTCGATCAGCACCGTATGGTCGGTGGCCGCCACCGTCCGCAGTGTTTTGATCAGCTTTTGCATCACCGGAGCGCTGCCGACGATTTCGCGTTCCTCGTAGTGGTTGATACGTTTCTTGAGCAGGATGTTCTCGCTGATCACCGTATGCAGCTGCTGGATGTTGGCCAGCATGCTCAGCAGTTTGTCGGGCGAAAAGGGCTTGGTCAGATAGTCGTAGGCCCCCAGCTTGAGAGCGGCGACCGCCGTTTCTACCGTAGCGTAGCCGGTGATGACAATGACCGTGGCGCCGCCATCGCGGGCTCTCGCCAGTTTGACGATCTCCAGTCCATTCAGGTCCGGCAAGCGCAGATCGGTGATCACCACATCCACGTTCTCCTGCTGCAGGGCCTCGATCCCCTCCTGCCCGGTGGCGCAGGCGGTGACCTGGTAGCCCTGCTTGGTCAGGGTATCACGGAGGGTGACGCGGGATATTTTTTCGTCTTCGATGAGGAGGATTTTCATAGGCTGCCGTTCGCGGGTAGGGTGATGGTGAAGATGGTGCCGCGATAGGGTTTGCTCTCGCAGCGAATCGTCCCGCCGTGGCTTTCGATGATGCCGAGAGAGACCGAGAGTCCCAATCCGGTACCCTTGCTCTCCTCCTTGGTGGTGAAGAAGGGATCGAAAATCCGGTCGATGTCCCGGGCATCGATGCCGCAGCCGGTATCGGCGATTTGCAGGCGAATCTTGTCTTCGCTGCCGCACCCGGTCGAGATCCGGATGGTGCCACCCTCCTCCATGCTGTCCATGCTGTTGAGCAGCAGATTCATGATCACCTCCTGGATGAGATGGGGATCGGCGTGCAGCGGGGGCAGGGGTTCTGCAAAATCGCGCTCGAGGATGATCTGGTTCTTGTCCAGGCGGAAGGTGAGCAGCGAGAGCACCTTTTCGATCTCGTGATTGAGATCCATGGCGATGGTCTGTTTGGCGTGCTGCCGGGAAAAGCCGAGCAGCTTTTGCACGATCAGCGCGATGTGGTCCAGTCCTTCGTTGGCCAATTTAAGGTAGCTGTGCAATTGCGGGAGATTTTGCGGCTCGCGTTCGATCGCATAGAGGCAGCTCTTGAGACCGTGGAGGGGATTGTTGATCTCATGGGCGACGCCCGAAGAGAGCCGGCCGATCGAGGCCAGTTTTTCGGCCTGATAGACCTGACGCTGGGCGTCGAGCAGCTGGTTGCGGGACTGATGCAGGCGCTGCTTCATTTTTTCAAAATTGTTCACCAGCAGGCCGATCTCATCCTCGCCGGCGCGCATCTGCGTCGGCGTGAGCTTTTCGAGGTCGAAGCGGTTCATTTCGGCGACGAGCTGACCGAGTGACTGGGTAAGGCGGTCGATGAAGACCCAGACGATGGCGAGGAGGCCGGCAGCGAAGACGATCGTCAGGCTGAGGATGAAGAGGAAGAGTCGGCTGAGGCGGCGGCGGGTAGCATTAAAGTCGAAGCCCATCTGCAGTGAACCCCAGTTTTTGCTGTGGATCTGCAGGGGATGGGAGATCTCCAGAATCCAACCCAGGGCCGCCGAGTGCACAATTTGCATGACCGCCTGCGGCGCTGTGGCGTCCACTGGTGCGGGCGGCACTTGCCCTGGCGGTGCGGTGCCGACAAAGCTGCTGCGGGCGATGATCTGGCCGCGGCCATCGAAGATCGTGATCCATCTCACCTCCCGATTCTTGCCGAGAAAGGAGTGGACCTGATTTTCCAGATACCCCTCGTTGGGCAGCAGTCCACTCTCCATGAAGATCAGGCCGTCGAGGATCGAGGCCGCGAAGGTGCGGGTCACGGAGAGGGCATTCTGGTGCTGGGTCTCGAGGATCAGGGCGCGCCAGCGGTAGAGGACGCTGATCGAGATGATCATCATCAGCAGGATGATCATCGATCCCATGAAGAGGACAATGCGGGTTTTCAGGCTTTTGCGCACCCGCCTCATGGTTGCTCCTCGAGCCTGAATATGGTGGCGACGGCATCATAATCGCGGTCGCTCGCCGGGGCAAATCCGAACGCGAATTCGGCATCCCAGTCGCGGACCAGATCCTTCCAGGCCGGCTCGCGGACGTTGATGCGAAGCAGCGCCGTGGTGATCGCTTCAATGAGGGCCGGATCGAGATCCTTGCGCACGATAATGGGCGAACCGGGGACCGGCCCGGAAGTGGCGATGATACGGATCCCCTTGTCCGCAAATTCCTCGGCCACCCGGTCCTTCACCGCGCCGGCGTCGAAATGGCCGAGCAGGACCTGATAGATGACGGTATGGTGAAAACCAAAATAGTGAACCGAATCGAGGTCGCTGACCGTCAGGCCGTGACGCTCCAGCTCATAGCCGAGCAGCCAGTTGCCCGAGAAGGAGAGGGGGGAGGGCAGGGCGAGTCGTTTGCCCTTGAGGCTGGCGATACTGTTGATGGGCGAATCAGTGCGCGCGATCAACACCGAATGAAAATAGGGTTCGAACTGGCTGTTCAGGGGCTTGAGGATACAACGGATCGGATGATGCTGGCGGGCCTTGAGGTAAAGATAGGTCCCGAGAAAGGCGGCCTGGATCGTGCCCTGGTCCAGCTGGGCGATGGTCTCCTCGTAATGGCTGCCCAGCTTCAGGGAGAAGGGGCGGCCACAGGAGCGGCTCAGGTACTCCATGATCGGCTGATAGCCCTCGTAGATGAGGTTGGGCGAGAAGCGGGAAATCACACCGATATGGACCGTATCCGGTGCGCTTGCAGGAGCGGCAGCCTGGCCGGAGGCCGCAATCGGCTGACGGGCGGTTGAGATGTCCATATAGTCGTGGTAGACCAGCGTGGTCATGGTCAGAAAGAGGACGAACAGGACGGCGGCGAGGATCAGGCTGGGTGAAGGTTTTCTCACGGCTATGGCTTTCCTGGAATTCACTGGACGCCATCCAAATTACATCAATCCACGATCAGATGCAAGCCAATTGTCGAAATTTCGGCATCCGGGCTGCCGTAATTTCGTTGATTTGCCGTCCTGTCGTCACTTCGCGCTGCCCCGGCCCGGGCTTTTGAAGGGTAAGTGAAATAAAATCAGTATACGTGTTGTAATATAGATGGTGGCATGACCTTTGCCAGTAACCTGTGAATGGTTAGCCCAGAGAGGAGAATGTATGCCCGAGATAAAACCCCGCTTTGAGTTTCGCGCATTTGCCCAGAATTTTGGCATTGTCGAAGAGAAAATGCGCGCCCTCAGTCCCATCGACCAGATCCGCGAGAGTTCCGAAATCTACATCATGTCCGCCGGTAACAACGAGAACAATACCAAAATCCGCAATGGCCTGATGGACATCAAGGTCCTGGTGCAGCTGAACAAGGGACTGGAGCAGTGGAATCCGCGCATGAAGGGGGAGTTCCCGATGACGACCGAGGTGATCAGGAACGAGGTCTTTCCGGCCTTTGGTGTGCCGATGCCCGATTTCAAGCGCGACATCTACACCCTCGCCGAATATCTCGACGAGATCATCAAGCCGCACCCTGCGCTCGCGGCTGTCAATGTCTTCAAACGTCGCATGGGCTTCACCATCAACGGCTGTATCGCCGAGCTGGCCGAAGTCTTTATCAACGGTGCGCGGATCATGACGGCCAATCTCGAGTCGACCGAGGTGGAGGATATCCTGAAAGCCAAAACCATGATTGCGCTCGACGATTACGAGAATGTCAATTACCTGCTCGCCATCAAGCGTACCATCGGCATGGAGCCCCTGGCCGATTCCTCGATGTACAAGACAAAATACTAAACCGGTCCTCGCCGCCCGGTTCGCTGCCGCTGCGACGGCGGGGCAGGCGAGGCGTGGCATCAACGGCAGATCATACGGAGTACCCATGGGAAAAGAAGTCGAACGAAAATTTCTGGTCAAGGGCGAGTTCGCCCAGCATGCGCAAAAAAAGACCCGCATCATCCAGGGCTATCTCTCCTCCGTGCCGGAACGCACCGTGCGTGTCCGGGTCAAGGGGGATAAGGGCTATCTCACCATCAAGGGCATTGGCAACGCCTCCGGGGCCAGCCGCTATGAATGGGAAAAAGAGATTCCCCGCGAAGAGGCCGAAGAACTGCTCAAGATCTGTGAACCCGGCGTCATCGACAAGTGCCGCTACCAGATTGCCGCAGGCAAGCATACCTTCGAGGTCGACGAGTTCTACGGCGAAAATCAGGGACTGGTGGTCGCGGAAGTCGAACTTGATTCGGAAGAGGATGATTTCATCAAGCCGGCCTGGCTCGGCGAAGAGGTCACCGGCGACGTGCGCTATTATAACGCGATGCTGATGAAAACGCCCTACACCCGCTGGTAGCTCGTTTGACGGCATCCGCTGCTTCTCACCTATTGCTCAGGATATCATGACGCCTTACGACCCTCTGGACATGCGGAATTACCGCATTGAGCAGCTCCCCAAACGGGAAAAAGGCCGGTTCGCCAGAAACCTCGCGATTGCAGGACCCGTGCTCGCCCTGGCGGCATTCATCCTGCTGGGCTATCTGCTCAAGCTGCCCTTTTTGCAGCAAATCGACGGCGCTTCCCTTTCGACGGAAACGGCACGGGCGGCCTTCAGGAAACTCGGGGCCGCTGCCTTTACCCGCAACAATGAGATGATGCTGGCCGTCTTTGCGGTCAGTATCATCCTCTGGGTTACCGAGGCCCTGCCCAACTATCTGACCTCTCTGATCGTCATCATCGCCCTGGTGCTCACCGGGGTGCTGCCCGAGAAGGAGGCCTATGCCCAACTGGGCCATCCGGTGATGTGGCTCAACATCATGTCCTTCGTGCTGGCGAGTATGCTGGTGGCGACCGGCGCGGCCAAGCGGTTCGCCCTCTGGTTCATCCTGCGCTTCGGAAAAAATGCCAGCCGTATCTTGCTGAGCTTTATCGTCATCAATGTCATCCTCTCCGCCTTCATCTCCGCTACCACCGCCAAGGCGGCGATCCTGCTGCCCATTTTTATGGTGATTGCTGCCATTTACGGTGCCCAGGGCGGCGAGGGCCGCACCAACTTCGGCCGCAGCATCGTCCTGCAAAATCTCTTTTGTATCAACATCGGCGCCAGCGGCTTTATGACCGGATCGGGCGCCAATCTCCTGGCCGCTGCCATGATCGGCGGGGCCATCGGCGGCAAGGTCTTCTTCACCGACTGGATGATGGCCATGCTGCCCGTCTCCATCGGCCTGATGCTCCTTGGCTATCTTTTCGCCATGAAGGTCTTCTTCCCGCTCAAGCCCGAAGAGCGCTTGCCGCAGATCGAGGGAGGGATGGAGCGGCTGCGCCAGGAGTATCGCAGTCTAGGACCGGTGACCCTCCAGGAGATCAAGTCCGTCATCCTTTTTCTGCTCATCCTGGGCTTCTGGGCAACCGATCGGCTCCACGGCATCAGTCCCACCGCAGTCGCCTTTGTCGGGGCGATCCTCGCCCTGCTGCCGGGCATCGGGGTGGTCAAGTGGAACGACGTCGATATCCCCTGGCATCTGATGCTCTTTTCCGCCGGGGCTTATGCCCTTGGCGCGGGACTCGATGCGACCGATCTGCCCTATCTCAGCGTGAGTGCATTCTTCAACCACATCGGCATCGGAGACCACACACCCTTCTGGGTACTCTACCTGTTGCTGACCGGGGTGATGGTCTTCAGCGCCATGGCCTTCGAATCCAAGACCATGCGCTGCATGATCTTTGTGCCAATCGCCATTGGCACGGCCAACCGCTTCGGCTTCAGCGTGGTCAGTCTGGCCCTCCCGGTGGCCTTCATGATCGAGCATGTCTACGTGCTGCCCTTCAACAGCAAACCCGCCGCTCTGCTCTATGAAACCGACCGCTATTCGATGAGCGATGCGTTCAGATTCGGCTTTACCATGATGGTTCTCGCCTGGCTGATCAACATCATCGCCGGCGAAACCTGGTTCCGGCTGCTGGGGATCACCCCGAATGGGGTCTTTGGTTTGTTTTGACAGGATTATGAGACCGAGGTACGACGGTGCTCTTTAAAAAGAACAAGCAGATCGAAGTTCAGATCGATGAATTTCTCGACCTGGTCATCAAGGGTGGCCTCCTCTTCAAACAGGCGGTTCGCTATTACCTCCAGGGCCGTCTTGAGGAATTCGAAAACTATTTGCAGGAGCTGAACAATACCGAGGAGAAGGGCGACGAGCTGCGCCGCGAGATCGAGAGCAAACTCTACATGCGCACCCTGATCCCCGAATCCCGTGGCGATGTGCTCGGATTGATGGAGCACTCCGACAAGGTCCTCAACCAGACGACCGAAACCCTGCTGCAATTCTCGGTCGAATCGCCTGTCATCCCGGAGGAGCTGCATCCGGTCTTTCTTGATCTGGCGGATTACGCCGTCAACGCTTCCGAGGGGATGGTCAAGGCAATCCGCGCCTATTTCCGCGATCTCGCCTCGGTTCGCGACCATGTCAATCAGGTGCTCTTTTACCGCAAGGAGAGCAACAAGTCCGCTGAAAAATTCAAGCGGGCGGTGTTTCGTGGTGAGCTGAGACTGAGCCACAAGATCCATTTGCGGTATTTTGCCTATCACATCGAGTTGATTGCGGAAGAGGCCGAGGATGTCTGCGACCGGCTCTCCATCGCCACCATCAAGCGCTATATTTGAGAGCCGTAACGCATGATCTGGCTTTTCCTGACAAGCGGTCTCTTTCTCGGATTCTCGCTGGGCGCCAACGACGCTGCCAACGTGTTTGGCACCGCCGTCGGTTCGCGCATGGTGCGCTTCAAGGTCGCGGCGGCTATCGCCAGCTTCTTCGTCCTGCTCGGTGCGGTGATGGAGGGATCCGGCACAACCGAAACCCTCGGTCGTCTCGGGGCGGTTAATGCCATCGCGGGCTCCTTCACGGTCGCCCTGGCGGCTGGCCTCACGGTGGCCTGGATGAACCGCGCCAAACTGCTGGTCTCCACAACCCAGGCCATCGTCGGCGCGATCATCGGCTGGAACCTCTTCACCCAGTCCGCCACCGACCTCGGCGTTCTCTCCCAGATCGTCGCGACCTGGTTTCTCTCGCCCCTGCTGGCTGCACTCCTGGCCATTCTGCTCTATCTGCTTTTCAAACGCATCCTTGGCAGGGCGCGGATTCACATGCTCCGGCTGGATGCCTATACCCGGACGGGGCTGATCATCGTCGGCGCCCTCGGTTCCTACAGCCTTGGCGCCAACAACATCGCCAACGTCATGGGCGTCTTTGTGCCGGCTTCGCCTTTCAAGGACCTGGCCCTGTATGGCCCGGTCATCCTGAGGGGAACGCAGCAGCTCTTCCTGCTTGGCGCCCTGGCTATCGCCGCCGGCATCTTTCTCCGCTCACAGCGTATGATGCAGGCCGTCGGCAGCGAGATCTTCAAACTTACCCCCATCCTTGCGCTCATTGTCGTGCTGGCGCAGGCGATCGTTCTCTTTATTTTTGCATCGAGCGGGATTAAAAACGGGCTCCTCGCTCTTGGGTTGCCCGCGATTCCCCTGGTCCCGGTTTCCAGTTCCCAGGCGATCATTGGTGCCATCTTTGGTATCGGCCTTACCAAGGGGATGAAGGGGATCAACCTGAAAATGCTGGGCCGGATTGCCAGCGGTTGGGTGATGACCCCGATCTTCGCCGCCCTGCTCTCTTTTATCGCCCTTTTTTTCGTCCAGAACGTCTTTGAACAGGAGGTCGTGCATCACCCTGTGGTTCAACAGCAGGAGGTGGCGCCGTTCAGCACTCCGGTGTCCCCCGCCCCCCTGCCCGATCCCGGAATCGACAGCACCCTGAACCAGAAACACGTTTTACCCAATTCGCAAGCTCCAGTACCAGATCCCAACCCCACTAACTGAGGAGAAACCATGGAGACTCACACCACTCCCAAGCGTCTCGCATTGATGCTGCTTTTCGCGGCCGCGCTGCTGTTCAGTTCAAGCGCGCTGCTTTGGGCATCGGATTCCAAAGTCCCCGGAGGCGATGAAAAAATCGCTCTCAAGTCCCTGGCACGCAACGGCAAACTGGTCTTTGAGACCGAAGACGGTGCCTACCGCTGGTGGTTCGATTCGCGCATCCAGTTTGACGGCGCCTATTTCTTCGAGAACAAGAACGACATGAGCAACAGCTTCGTCCTGCGCCGCGTGACCTTTGCGCTCAAAGCCCAGTTGCATCGCGACTGGGAGGCGGAGGTCGATGTCGATTTCGGCGAGCGCGTTTACCCTGAAGCCAACCTTGATGCGCGCGACATGTGGATCAAGTACAGCGTGCCCAAGACCGGCCTTTCCTTCATGGCCGGCAACTTCAAGGAACCCTTCGGCATGGAGCGTCTCAACAGCTCACGCCTGCTGACCTTCCTCGAGCGCTCGGCCCCCACCAATGCCTTCGCCCTCGGGCGCCGCATCGGCATCGCCGGCCGCTATTACACCAAGTACGGCCAGCTCACCCTGGCGGCCATGGGCCATGAACTCGGCAGCCGCATCGACAAGGGCCAACGCGATGACGGCATGTCGGCCAATCTGCGTCTCACCGGTGCACCCATCAATCGCCACGGCGAAAACCTCCATCTCGGCTTCGCCTTCTCCTCCAAGAATCCCGAAACCCTTCCCGACCTGGCTGAAAACACCATCGAGATCAAGGCCCGCACCGAAAACTACGTCTTTGATCCCAAGCAGCTCCATACCGGCGATATCGCCGACGTTAACTATTACTCCCGCTACGGCTATGAGCTGATGGGTATCAAGGGGCCGTTGTACCTCCAGGCGGAGGCCTTCACCACCGACATCGTCCGCTGGTACGACAAACCCCAGGTCAACCTGCGCGGTGCCTATGCCACCGTGGCATGGACCCTGACCGGCGAAACCCGCTACTATTATGTCGATGAGGGCGAAGTCGGCCCGATCGAAAAACCGAAAAAGGACTGGGGTGCCCTCGAGGTGGCGGCACGCTACAGCTACACCGACCTCAACGATCTCGGTGCCGGCATCAAGGGCGGCTCCTCCAAGCAGGTGATGCTCGGCGTCAACTATTATCCCAACAACAACATCAAGCTTCAATTCAATTACTCGATCGTCAATCTCGACGAGTTCGCTACGCGCAAGGGCAATCTCTTCGGTGACGATGACTATTCCTTCGTGCAAATGAGAATTCAGGCCTCCCTGTAAATCTAAGGAGTGTACCAATGAAAAATCGTCTCCTGCTTTTGGTCATGGTGCTCCTGGCCGCGATGCTGGTGATCTCCTGCTCGCGCGAGGCACCGACCCAGCCACCCCCGCCACCTGCACCGGTCTACATCTCGCTCAACGAGATCTATTCGCGCGGCACCGCTGAAAGCCCCGACTGGATCGAGCTCTATAATTCATCCTCCGAACAGCAGGATGTCAGCGGCTACAAGCTCTATGACAGCGGCGGCAAGGAGGGCAGCAAGCCCAAACTGACACTGCCGGCCGGCACCATTATCCCTGCCCTTGGTTTGCTGGTCGTGGTCGTGGATGACACCACGGAAGCCGGATTCGGCCTCTCCAGCGGCGGTGAAGAGGTGTGGCTCGAGGATACCTCCGGCAAGGTGATCGATTCCATCGCCTTCCCCGCGCTCGAAGCCACCCAGTCCTACGGCAAAACCGTCGAAGGCAGCAAGGAGTGGAAGATTTGGGATCAGGTCACCCGAGGCCTGGGCAACAGCGGCAGCGATGTGGTCATTCTGCCGATGGTGCTGAACGAGGCGTTCTCGCGCGGTGTGCCGGGCAACCTGGATTGGGTCGAGATCTACAACCCCTCCAACGTCGCCCTTCCCCTCAGCGGCTACATGATCTATGACACCGGCGGCAAGAGCGGCGTCAAAGCCAAGATGGTCTTCCCGGCGGGCGCCTCCGCTCCGGCGAAGGGATTTTATGTTATTACCGTCGATGATACCTCCGCGGCCGGTTTCGGCCTCTCCAGCGGCGGCGACGAGATCTGGCTCGAGGATGCCTCCGGTACCCAGATCGACTACATCAAGATCCCGGCCATGCCGGTCGAGACCACTTCCTACTGCCGTATCCCGGACGGCTCTGCTACCTGGCAGATTTCCAATACCATTACCCGCAGCGCAGCCAATAAACCCTGATCCCCCACTGTAAACCGAAATCAGCGTCCGCACCCCGGTGCGGACGCTGATCTTGTCAGGCTGGTACGATGAAAAACTATTCCCGTCTTTTTGCCGTCATGATGGTCGTTCTTTTCGCCTGTTCGCGCACCAATCCCCTCCAGGGCAATGATGGACCCGGGGATCCGGAGATCATCACCCTGCAGCCGCTCCGATCGATCGACCTGCTCCCGCAGGTTCCTGAACCCTCAGGATTGGCCTTTGATGCCATCCGGCACTCCCTTTATGTCGTCTCGGACTCACAACCCGACCTCTTCGAGATCGATTTCACTGGCGCGGTACAGCACAAGATCGCAGCTGCCGGTGCGGACCTTGAAGGCGTTGCCCTCTCCCTGACAGGCGATTCCCTCTATATCGTCGAGGAGCGCAATCAGCAGGTCGTCACCCTGTCACGAGCCGGTGCGCGCCTGCATTCCCTCCCGGTACGGGTGGCAACCCTGGACAACAATGCCCTCGAGGGCGTTACCGTCGATGACCACGGCGACCTCTGGGTGATCAACGAAAAAAATCCCCGCCTGCTGCTGCACTTCCATGGCGATCAGGAACTCGGCCGCCAGGAGATCACCCGGGTGGATGATCTCTCCGATCTGTGCTTTGACCCGGCTGACCGCTCTCTCTGGATCGTCAGTGATGAGTCGCGCAAGGTGATCAAGCTCTCCACCACCGGAACCCTGCTTGGCGAGTGGCAGCTGCCCTTCAGCAAAGGCGAGGGGATCGCCTTCGCCGGCGACAGGATGTATATCGTCAATGACCAGGATGCCCATCTCTACATCTTTGCAAAACCGCAATGACCCTTCGTGCGGATTATGCTTGTGCTTCACTCCCGGGTTTTGTAAATTAGACAAAATACCAGTAAGGAGGACTCTATGAAACATGCTACCCGAGTGACTGTCGTTTTATTGGCAGTTGCCCTGACTGCATTCCTCGTCAGCGGCTGCCTCATCACGGAAGTGATCCAGTCCCTGACCGTGGCCCCTGGCGGCACGTTTGAGACCAAGATCACGATCACCGACAAGACCGCGGATGCCAATGCCTACAAGGGCGCTCTGGCTATCCTGGTCCCCGATGACTGGGAATTTGTCTCCGGCACCTATAACTCCCAGGTCGGCACCGGCGTGTTCGCCGTCGATCCAACCACACCCCCGACCTATGGCGATCTGGATGCCAAGCTTCCCCCGCCGGCGGGCATGAAATGGATCAAACTGCTCTCTGATAATGCCTACGCCAATGGCGCCGACGTCGTTCATGAAGCCTCCGTCAAGCTCAAGGCCGGCACCCGCACCGGTGATTTTCAGATCGGCTATCTGGTGACCAAGAACACCGTCGACATGCTCAACAGCATCAACCCGCTGGACACCGACAACGACAATGCCTGGGCCGATACCTCGATGAACCACAAGGTTACGGTCGGGGCCACCGGACCGGTCATGCTGATGATGAACGAGATCTACAGTCAGGGCACCAAGGATGCCACGGCGCCGGATTTCATCGAAATCTACAACGCCTCCGATTTTTCGGTCGACCTCGGCGGCTACCTGATTTATGACAACGGCGGCCAGGCGGGCAGCAAGGCCAAAAAAGCCATCGCCGCCGGCACCACCATCGCCGCCCATGGCGTTCTGGCCTTCAATACCGACTACACCACCGACACCGCCAGCGATTTCGGCCTCAGCAGCGGCGGTGAAACCGTCTGGTTCGCCAGCCCCGCCGGCGCGGTCATCGACAGTTGCGCCTTCCCGGCCATGAAGGTGGGCCAGTCCTACCAGCGCATGCCGGATGGCGGCGCCTGGAAGCTCTGGTCGCCGCTGAGCAAGGGGGCGACCAATGCCCCGGTCAAGATGAACGAGATCTATTCGCGCGGCACCACCGCCGATCCCGACTGGATCGAGCTCTACAACAGTTCGGTCGATACGATCAACATCAGCGGCTACAAGATCTACGATGTCGGCGGCCAGTCCGGCAGCAAGCCGAAGAAGGTCGTGGCGGATGGCACCAAACTGGCCCCGAAGAGCTGGTTTGTCATCGTCACCGATGACGGCTCCGCCTCCGCTTTCGGCCTCTCCAGCGGCGGCGAGAAGGTCTGGCTCGAGGACAGCACCGGTGTGGTCGTCGACTCGGTTGCCTTCCTGGCGATGCAGACCACCGAATCCTACAGCCGTATCCCCGACGCCGGCGCCTGGCAGCTCTCCCCGGTCATCACCAAGGGAGCGACCAATGGCGGCGGCTCGGGCGTGGCGACCGAACCCACGGTGGTCGAGGGCTACAGCCTGCGTCAGAATTACCCGAATCCCTTCAATCCCTCGACCAAAATCGAGTTCACCCTGCCGCAGACGGCCGATGTCCAGGTGGCGGTTTATAACCTCGCCGGACAAAAGGTGGCGGAACTCGCCAACGGCCGTATGGCCGCGGGCGCCCACCAGCTCACCTTCAATGCCAGCGGGCTGGCGAGCGGCGTTTACATCTATGCGATCCGCAGCGCCGAATTCTCCGCCACAAAACGTATGGTGCTGATGAAGTAAACCATTCTGCTTTCGGGCGCCCTCCCCTCGCAGGGGTGGGCGCCCTTTTTTTACCCTGCCACTGGCCGGCCGGTTTCGGGATGCGGAGGATGGGTTTTCCATGCAGCTGCTGATCAATAAAAGTCCCGTCGATCTGGAGACGAACCCCGGCGGCGTCACCCTTGACCTCCTGCGCGGCCCTCTCGGCCTCACCGGCGTCAAGGAGGGATGCCGCGAGGGCGATTGCGGCGCCTGCACCGTCCTTCACGGCCGCCTGCAGCAAGGCCGGGTCCACTATCAGGCCGTCGTCTCCTGTCTCCTTCCCCTCGGCGATTGCGCCGGCACCCACCTGGTCACCATCGAAGGTCTTTCGCCCGTACCGTCCAATGCCGCTGACACACACGGCCGTCATCCGCTTTCCCCCTTGCAGCAGGCGTTTCTCGATCAGGGCGCCATCCAGTGCGGTTTTTGCACCCCTGGTCTGATCGTCGCCCTCACCGGCTGGCTGCTCAATGCAGCACATTGGGATGAGGAGGAGGCCCTCCTCAGCATCGCCGGCAACATTTGCCGCTGCACCGGCTACCTCTCGATCCGCCGTGCTGTCCGCCAGCTGCTTGCCCGGCTGCCCGCTGCAGAGACGCCGCGGCTGGAGAGCCTGATCGCCGCCGGAATGGTGCCGGAATATTTCGCCACCGTTCCGGCGCAGCTGGCCGCCCTGCAGCAGCCCGCCGTTGCCGGCCCCCTGCCGGGCAGCATCCGCATCGCCGGCGGCACCGATCTGCTCGTGCAAAAACCGGAGCGGGTCGCAGCGGCAGCCGTTGAGCTGATCGGCGGCCGAGCCGATTTACGCGGCATTGATATCGCCGGCGGCATGTGCCGGATCGGCGGGGCGGTCACGGTCGAGGAACTGCGCCTCTCCACGGCACTGAGCACGGTTCTGCCCGGCTTGCCGCGCTTCCTCAAACTCGTCTCCTCGACCCAGATCCGCAACCGCGCCACGGTGGCGGGCAATCTCGTCAATGCCTCGCCGATCGGCGACCTGACCATCCTCTTGCTGGCGCTCGGCGCCGAGGTCGAGCTGACCGATGGCACCTCGTCCCGCTCCCTGCCCCTGCGCGCCTTTTATCTGGGATACAAAAAACTTGAGCAGCGGGAGGAGGAGCTGGTCGCCGCTGTCCGCTTTCCCTTGCTGCGATCCGGGGACCTCTACAATTTTGAAAAGGTCGGCCGGCGGGAACACCTCGACATCGCCAGCGTCAATTCTGCCTGTCTGCTGCGCCTGAGCGGCGGCCGTATTGGCGAGATTTACCTCAGCGCCGGTGGCGTCGCGCCGGTGCCGCTCTATCTCGAGGCCTGCTGCGCCTATCTGCGCGGCCGTGAGCTCGATGAGAGCGTTCTCACCGAGGCACTGCGCGTCGCCGCCAGCGAGATCACCCCGATCGACGATGTGCGCGGATCGGCTGAATACAAACGCCTGCTGCTGCGCCAACTCCTGCGCGCCCACTTCGTCCGGCTGCTGCCGGACCGTTTTAGCGGAGGTGCCGCATGAACCTCGATCCCCTTCTCCACCTCCGCGGCGAGTCGCAGTTCATCGACGACCGTCCGGCCCCAGCCGGAACCCTGCACGCCGCAGTATTCACCTCGCCCATCGCCCGCGGCCGCCTGCTCGCCCTCGATACCACCGCGGCTGCTGCAGCACCCGGCGTTCACGCCGTCCTTACCGCCGCCGACATCCCCGGGGAAAACCAGATCGGCGGAATCATCGCCGATGAGCCCCTCCTCGCCGCTGAGCGCCTCGAGTACATCGGCCAGCCGGTCGCCCTGATCGTGGCGGAGAGCCCGGAGGCCGCCCGCGCCGCCCTGAAACAGATCGACCTCCGCTTCGAGGAGGAGACGCCCCTGCTCGATCCGCGCGAGGCGGTCCGCTGCGGTGAACTCATCCAGCCGCCGCGCACCTTCGCTCTGGGCGACCTCGAGAGCGCCTGGCAGCTCTGCGACTTTATCCTCGAGGGCCGCGCCGATTCGGGCGGCCAGGAACACCTCTACCTCGAAACCCAGGGGGCCCTGGCCCTGCCGGAAGAACAGGGGGGCATCCAGCTCTTTTCCGCCACCCAGTCGCCGACCACTGTCCAGAAGAGTGTCGCCCGGGTCCTCGGCCTGGCCATGCACCAGGTCGAGGTCCAGCTCCTCCGGCTCGGCGGCGCTTTTGGCGGCAAGGAGGATCAGGCCACCGCCTGGGCCGCCCTCGCCGCGCTGGCCGCCTGTCGTCTGGGCAAACCGGTCAAACTCATCCTGCGCCGCCACGAGGATATGCGCTTCACCGGCAAGCGCCATCCCTACTCCTCCGATTATCGCATCGGACTGCGACGCGACGGCAAGATCCTCGCCTGGGAGGTGACCTACTATCAAAACGCCGGGGCGGCCGCCGACCTTTCGCCGGCCATCCTCGACCGTACCCTTTTCCATGCGACCAACTGCTATGCCATTCCGAATGTGCGCGCCACGGCCTGGTGCTGCCGCACCAACCTGCCGCCCAACACGGCCTTTCGCGGCTTCGGCGGCCCGCAGGCGATGTTCGTCCTCGAGGCGGCCCTGGACCAGGCCGCGACCCGGCTGGGCTGCCCGGTCGCTGCGATCCAGGCGGTCAATCTCATCGAGGAGGGCAACGAATTTCCCTACGGCCAGCGCGGCCGCCATGTCCTGGCCCGGCGCTGCTGGCAGGAGCTGCAGGATCGCTATGACCCGGCAACCCGGCGTGCAGTCATCGATCGCTTTAACGCGGAGCACAGGCATGAGAAAAAGGGCATGGCGATCATGCCTATCTGCTTTGGCATCTCGTTCACCAATACCCTGCTCAACCAGGCCAACGCTCTGGTCCATATCTACAGCGACGGCAGCGTCGGAATCAGCACCGGCGCGGTGGAGATGGGGCAGGGGGTGCACGAAAAGCTGCGCAGCGTCGCCGCCCGCACTCTCGGCATCCGCCCTGGCCGTATCCGTATCGAGAGCACCAGCACGCTGCGTAATGCCAATACCTCGGCCACAGCCGCCAGCACCGGCGCCGATCTCAACGGCCAGGCAGTGCGCCTCGCTTGCGAAACAATCCTGGCCCGGCTGGCGGAGCTGGCCGCCCGGATCGCGGGGATCGCTGACCCCGGCGCCTTTACCATCCGCCGGGAACAGGTCCAGATCCAGGACCGGCTGCTGCCCTACACCTGGGAAGGGTTCATCGCGGCGGCCTATGCTGCGCGCATCAGTCTCAGCAGCCAGGCCCATTATGCCACTCCGGGCCTCTCGTTTGACAAGGAGGCCAACAAGGGCGATGCCTTTGCCTACCATGTCTATGGCGCCGCCCTGGTCGAGGCGACGCTCGACGTTCTCCGCGGCACCTGCCGTTTTGATGCGGTGCGGATCGTCCACGATGCCGGCCGCTCGCTGGACCCGCATATCGACCGCGGCCAGGTGGAGGGGGGCGTGGTGCAGGGCCTGGGCTGGATGACCCTCGAGGAGGTGGTGCAGGACGGCAAGGGCCGGCTGCTCGCCAACTCGATGACCACCTACAAGGTGCCGGATCTCTTCTTCGCTCCCGCGGAGATCGATATCCACTGGCTCGAAGAGGCCGAGGGCGGCACGGGTCCCTTTCACAGCAAGGCCATCGGTGAGCCGCCCTTCCTCTACGGCATCGGCGGCTGGTTTGCCTTGCTCGATGCCCTGCGTGCGGCGCGCCCCGGGCTGGAGCTGCCTTATGTGGCCCCGCTGACCTCCGAGCGCCTCCTGCTGGCCCTCCATCCTGCCCATCCGCCGGCCTGACCCCGCTGCCCCCCCCTCGCGCCGACCCGGACCCGTACTTGTGAAAGGTTTAAGATATTGAAAATAAATGAGTATTGGCAGTTCGTTCTTGACAAGGCCGCAGCCGACTTGCCCGTCGTTCTGCTGATAGTGACCGCGCACCATGGCGCCACGCCGGGCAAGACCGGGTTCAAGATGGCGGCCGCGGCAGACGGCGGACTCGCCGGCTCCATCGGTGGCGGCAAACTCGAGTATGACCTCGTGGAGGAGGCCCGTCGTCTCCTGCGTATGTCCCGCCCGGCGCCGGTGCTGCGGCATCTGCACCTGGCGGATGACGGCTCTCCGGCGGCCAATGGCATGATCTGCGGCGGGCAAGTGAGCATCCTGCTCTACCCGCTGCGGGGGGAGGACCGTCCGGTCATCGGACGGATTCTGGCCGCCCACTCGGCAGCGGCGGCGGGTGCCTGGTCGATCACGCAAGCCGGAATGGTCTGGCGGGAGGAGAGCGGACCTTCCCGAGACCAGCAGGAGGGCGATCCCGGCGCGCCCGCCGTGCTTTATCCAGAGCAGATCCTCCCGCGCGACACCCTTTACATTCTCGGCGGCGGCCACGTCAGCCTGGCCTTGTCACAGCTGATGAGCCTGCTCGAATGGCGGATCGTGGTCCTTGATGATCGCGCAGCGGTGGATACCCTCGAGCGCAACCGCTGGGCGGATGAAAAGATCGTCACTCCTTTTGCGGAGGTAGCCCGCCACCTCCAGCCCGGCGAAAAATCCTGGGCGGTGATCATGACCCCTTCACATCGTGCTGATGAGGAGGTCCTGCGTCAGCTGGTGCGCCTCCCCTTGCGCTACCTCGGCATGATGGCCAGCCGCGCCAAGGCCGCCGAGATCCTCGCCCGTCTCCGTGCTGAGGGGGTGGAGGAGGCCCTGCTGCAGCGGGTTTGCACGCCCGTGGGGCTGCCGATCGCCAGTCACACCCCGGCCGAGATCGCCGTCAGCATCGCCGCGCAACTCATTCAGATCCGCAATCACACACCAGTCCGGAGCCCGTTATGACGGAAGAGAAGAGTCCTGGCCGCTTGAACTACGATGAGGATCACGGCAAGATTCACCCCGGCACGCACGGTGGTTATCATCCGGTCTCCGTCGTCATGCCTTGTCTCAATGAGGAGGCGGGTCTTGCGGCCAGCATCCACGCCATCAGGGAGATTTTCCGGCAGGAGGGATTGGATGGCGAAATTGTCATCTGTGATAACGGATCCATCGACCGCTCACGCCAGATTGCACTGGACGAGGGCTGCCTGGTCGTTGATGAGCCGGTGAAGGGCTATGGTGCAGCCTATCTGCGCGGCCTGAGTGCTGCGAGGGGCGATTATATTATCATGGCTGACGCCGACCATAGTTATGATTTTAGCGCCATCCCCGGCTTTCTCCGCCTGCTGGCGGAGGGCCATGATTTTATCCTCGGCTCGCGCTTCAAGGGGGAGATCCAGCCAGGCGCCATGCCCTGGACTCGCCGCTATATCGGCAACCCTGTGCTGTCGACGATGACCAGGCTCCTTTTTCGTACCCGCCTCTCCGATATCCATTGCGGCATGCGCGGGCTGCGCCGGAGCGCTCTGGAATCGCTGCACTTGTGCACACCGGGCATGGAATTCGCCACCGAGATGGTGGTTTCCGCGTTGAAAAACGGACTCAGGATCGCGGAAATTCCTGTCAATTATTATCCACGCAAGGGGGTGTCCAAGCTCAGGCCCATTGCTGACGCCTGGCGTCACGTCCATTTCATGCTCGGCATGGCCCGGAGTAGCGCTCGTCAGGTGTGAGGCAGCATGCATACGCGAGGCGGTCTCTTTCGCCATCAACGACCGCCACAACCCCGAGCTGTTCAAATGGTGGAGCTAAGTGGGGAGTGTTGCCTGGTCCCAAAAAACGGTCATCAGCCACATCCAGCCTTGAAGGAACGTCCAACATGAAACGGTCACTTGTTCTTTTGCTGCTCTTCGGGCTGGTTTCTGCCGGCTCTTCCCGGGAGTTGCGCACCGGCCTGGTCGACACCCTGGTCGAGCGCACGATGACCACCTTTAAAGTGCCCGGCATCGCCGTCGCCGTGGTCAAGGATGGCGAGGTGGTGCTGGCCAAGGGCTACGGAGTGCGCTCCATCGCCACCCGCCAGCCCACGGACGAGCATACCCTCTTCGCCATCGCCTCCAATACCAAGGCTTTCACCGCCGCCGCTCTCGGCATCCTCGTGAGTGAGGGCAAGCTCAGCTGGGACCGGCACGTCACGGATATCATCCCCGAATTCCGGCTGCATGATCCCTGGGTCACCGCCGAGTTCACCATTCGCGATCTGCTCACCCATCGCAGTGGCCTCGGCCTTGGTGCCGGCGATCTCATGCTCTGGCCCGATTCCGCTCGCTTCACCACCGCGGAGATCATCCACAATCTACGCTTCCTCAAGCCGGTCTCCTCCTTCCGGACCCGATACGATTATGACAATCTTCTCTATCTTGTCGCCGGCGAGGTGGTGGCGCGGATTTCCGGGACGAGTTGGGAAACCTTCGTCGAGAGCCGCATCTTGCAGCCCCTGGGGATGATTCGCTCCGCCGCCTCGATCAACCGCCTGGCCGATACCACCAATATCATCGATGCGCATGTCCTGGTTGACGGCCGGCTGCAGGTCGTGGCCAAGGAGAGAGGCAACGTCCTCAATCCGGCCGGCGGCATCTACAGCAGCGTCCGCGAGATGGCCCGATGGGTGAACCTGCAGATCAACCGTGGGGCCTATGGGGATTCGCTCAAGCAGCAACTCTTTCCGGCGCAGATCCATGCCGAGATGTGGACCCCGCAGACCATCATCCCGGTGCGCAATCCCGGCTCCTACAATACCCACTTCTCCGCCTATGGATTGGGCTGGGGCTTGACCGATGTGAAGGGTTGCCTGCAGGCGAGCCACACCGGCGGCCTGATGGGGATCGTCACCCAGGTGACCATCCTGCCCGAACTCAAGCTCGGCATCATCGTCTTCACCAACCAGCAGGAGGGGGCGGCCTTTGCGGCCATCACCAATACCATCAAGGATTTTTATCTCGGCATGACGCCGGTCGACCGCGTGCAGGAGCTGAGCCAGAGAAGGGGGGAGCAGAACGCCGAAGCGGCCCGGATTGTGGGGGAGGTCGAACGCAAGATTGCGGAGCAGCAGAAAAAGAAGGGGGGCTTGCCGGACCGTGCCCTCTATGCCGGAGGCTACGTGGACCGCTGGTTCGGCGAGGTCACGATCAGTATCGAGGGCGGCCGCATGCGCTTCCGCGCCCTGCGCTCGCCCAGGCTGCGCGGCGAAATGCTCTGGTATGCCGGCACGACCTTTGTCGTCCGCTGGGAGGACCGCACCCTGGAAGCCGACGCCTTTGCCACCTTTACACTCGATACCGAGGGGAAAGCGGCGGGGATGACAATGCGGGCCATCTCGCCCTCAACCGATTTCAGCTTTGATTTCCAGGATCTCGATTTTATCAGGAGGGATTAGCATGAAGATCAGCATCTTCAGTGCCGGCCTCATCGCCGCCCTCGTGCTCGGCTGTTCATCAGGCCAGCCGCTGCCGGACCGCGAGAGCCTGCGCCGGCAGGTCATCGAAACGGAACAGGCCTTTGCCGCGACCATGGCCAAACGCGATCACGCGGCCTTTACCACCTTTCTCTCGCAAGAGGCGGTCTTTTTCTCCGGCCCGCAGCCGCTGCGCGGCGCCGGCCAGGTCGCTGCATGGTGGAAGAGGTATTATGAGGGGGCGGAGGCGCCCTTCTCGTGGGCGCCAGACCGGGTGGAGGTGCTCGATTCCGGCACGCTCGCCCTCAGCACCGGGCCGGTCCATGACCCTGGGGGCAAGCTCACCGGCACCTTCACCTCGATCTGGCGGCTCGAAGCCCCGGGGCGATGGCGCATTATCTTCGACAAGGGCTGCCCGGTTTGTAATTAAATTCCGGGACGATCATGCCATGGGCGCGGTCCGGTCGGCAGGGGTGAGGCTCCCCGCGCGCGGCATAAAGATCCACAACAGGATGTAGGCCAGCACCCCGAAACAGTAGCAGAAGGCGAGAGCGGTAAAGATAACCCGCCAGGTCCAGGAGGGCACCTCGCTGTGCTCCCCCAGCCCGCCGCAGACCCCGGCGATCTTTTTATCCCGATCCGAGCGGCTGATCTGCTGCAGCCAGCTGCCCTGGCGCGGCTCCCCCGAGGCTCCCGATGTGGCCGCGGCCGATGGCATAAAGATCCACAGCAGGATGTATAGCAGAGCTCCCGTGCCGAAACAAATGAAAGCAAAGACGAACATCAGCCGCCAGCTCCAGGCCGGCACACCGGTGTGTTCGCCCAGACCGCCGCAAACACCGGCGATCACCTTGTCGCTGTTCGATCTGGCCAGCCGCTGCAGTGTGTTTTCTTCCATGGCATCTCCTCCCTGATTGTACACCTCTTTTACGGGGTTTCCGGCTAAAAGATTCACATCAGGTCCGCTGCCTGGCCGATTTTCTCAAGCGGATAAACCGCTTGCTTTCATGCAGCGGGTTGCCTATCTTTCGGGGCAGAAGCAGCCGGTAAAACTCGAACGTGCAGATGCCCGGCTTTACCGGTCGCTGCTGGAGGGCAATTCGAGCTGAGGGGGCCTTTTGCCTGAACCATCCCTATGGAAGGAATAGTATGACGCCAACACGCAAGCTGGAGGATCCGGAAAATCTGCAAAACATCCCCGGCGTCGGCCCCAACATCGCCGCCCATCTGGGTGAGTTGGGTATCCAGCGCCTCTCCCAGCTCCGGAATGTGGATCCGGAGGGGATGTTCGCGCGGCTTTGTGAACTCCACGGCGGTCCCATCGACCGCTGCCTGCTCTATGTCTTTCGCGAGGCCGTCTACTTCGCCAGCCACGACCGCCATGATCCCGAGCTGCTCAAATGGTGGAACTGGAAGGACGGCGCCGCGGCCAGACCATGACCTTATTCCGCCGGGCGGCGGCTTTCGGAGGAGCTGAGGAGACTATGAGATTTCGTAACTCTTACACCTGGTTGATTGTACTGTTTGCCGCATTCATCCTTGTATCAGCGACGCGCGCGCAGGAGACGAAATGGCTGACCTGTTTTGAAAAATCCGGGGGGCTCGCAACCCCGCGCTATGCCCAAACCATGGCCTACTTTGCTGAACTGGACAAGGCTTCCGCCTTCGCCCGGCTGGAGTCTTTCGGGAAAAGCCCGGAGGGGCGCTCGCTGCCCCTTTTCATCATCTCCTCGGACCAGGCCTTCACCCCGGCAAAGGCCCGCCGGACCGGCAAGCCGGTCATCCTGATCCAGAGCGCCATTCACAGCGGCGAATGCGAAGGCAAGGATGCGGCGATGCTGCTGGCGCGCGACCTGCTGATCCATCAAAAGCATCGTGAGCTATTTGAAAATTTCATTTTCCTCATCATCCCCATCTTCAACGTCGACGGCCACGAGCGCTTCTCAGCCTATAACCGCATCAATCAGAACGGCCCGCAGGAAATGGGATGGCGGGTGACCTCCACCCGCCTCAACCTCAATCGGGACTTTATGAAAGCCGATGCCCCGGAGATGCGGCAGTGGCTGCAGATGTACCATCGCTGGCTGCCCCATCTCTTTTATGACTGCCACACCACCGATGGCATGGACTATCAGTATCTTCTCACCTGGAATATCGATGAACATGATGCCTTCGGCGGCGCGATCTCCCGCTGGACGCGTGAGATCCTGATGCCCGGCGTCAAGGCGGCCTGTGCCGGTCAGGGTCTGCTCATCGCACCCTATGCCGATCCGCTCGAGGAGGACCACCCGGAAAAGGGATTTGCCATTGGTGTCTGGCGGCCGATGCTCTCCAATGTCTACGCCACGGTCTGCAACCGTGCGGGTCTGCTCATCGAGACCCACTCGCTCAAACCCTATGCCGCGCGCGTCCAGGCTACCCTCGATTTCATCCTCATCGGTTTGCACGAGATTCTGAAAGACCCGGGCGCCTTGCTCGCGGCCGTGGCGGAGGAGGATCGCCGGGTCTCGGCGTGGGGCCACGGGCCGGCGGATACGCTTAAAATCCCCCTGCAATTCAAAACACGCTTTGACCGGGGGGACAGCACCCTCTTTTATGGTTATCGTGCGGAGATGAAGCAGGGAAGGGTCTCCGGCAGCACGTACCCGGTCTATACCCAGGACAAGCTGGAGTTCCCGGTGGTCTATTACAACGAGGTGGAGCCGGAGGTCCAGGTGACGCCACCCCGCGGCTATCTGATCCCGCAGGGCTGGCAGGCTGTCATCGATGTTTTGCGCCTCCATGGCATCCGCCTGCAGCGCCTCACCCGCGCGTACAGCGGGGTGTTCGAGGGGTATCGCTTCAGGGAGGTCCGGTTCCGTCCGCGACCCTATGAGGGGCGCTCCCTGCCCTCCTACCGGGTCGTTCCGGTGACGGAAAAAGGTCTCTTCCCTGCGGGCACAGTTTATGTGCCGCTGGGAAATCCCCGCGCCAAACTGATCATGCACCTGCTGGAGCCCGAGGCCCCGGATGCCCTCGTCGCCTGGGGGCTGATGAACACCCTCTTTGAGGACAAGGAGTATTTCGAATCCTACGTCATGGAACCCCTGGCGGAGAAAATGATGGCGGATGATCCTCAGCTGGCGGCGCTCTTCGCGCAGCGAGTGCAGTCGGACAGCGCCTTCGCCGCCAATCCGCGGGCGCGGCTGGGCTTTTTCTACCAGCGCTCACCCTGGTACGATCAGGATAAAGACCGCTATCCCGTTTGGCGTGTGACCGGGGATCTGCCACCGGCGCTGGAGGAGCTCCAGTAGCGATTGTGGATCTCCAGCAATATGGCCAATGTGGGAAAGACCAGCCGGGCCGGGTAGCCGCAAGTCAGGATACCGCCAGCGACTTCTGGCGTGCAGCGGATGCGTCCTGGGCCGCTCATGAACCCGCTTGTTTTTTCACGCTTGATAGCATACATTTAAAAGAGAAAATCAGAGGGAGGAAAATGACCGACTTTGATGCTCGCGCCCGCACTTGGGACGATGATCCCATCCGTATCGAACGCGCCCGTGCCGTCGCCGATACCATCGCCCGGCTCGTGCCCCTGGATGACATGATGTACTGCCTGGAATACGGCGCCGGAACCGGGCTGCTCAGCTTCGCCCTCCAGCCCAGGGTCGGCGGCATGGTCCTCGCTGATACCTCCGCGGGTATGCTCACTGTGGCGGATGGCAAGATCGCCGCCGCCGGTCTGGAAGAGGATCTGCGGGTCATGAAGCTCGATCTGCTCAAGGATCCTCTTCCGGAGGATCGTTTCAATCTGCTCTTCACCCTGCTCACCCTGCATCACATCCCCGATATCCCGACTATCCTTGACAAGTTCTATGAAATGCTGATTGCGCCCGGCTGGCTTTGCATCGCTGATCTCGACCGCGAGGATGGCTCCTTTCATGGTGAGGGTTTTGCCGGCCACCGCGGCTTCGATCGGGATGCCCTCGGCAAGCTGGTCGAAGCGGCGGGCTTTGTCAACATCCGCTGCGAGACCGCCTATGAGATCCCCCGCATGGCCGGCGGCCTCCTGCGCCATTTCCCGCTCTTCGTCCTGGTGGCAGAGAAAGCCAGGAGTTGACCAGCGCCGGATTTGCGCGATTTGCCTCCTTATCCCTTCACATCGAAATCGCAGTGATACCACCATCGTATGGCCGACTTGCCTGCCTGGCAATTTTGCTTGGATTTGAATCCGCCATTGCTTATTTTTACAACAGGTACATAGGCCGGATAAGGCCTGGCGCTCTGAGAATGGGGAAAGAGCTGGGTAGCAGGCACCTGACACCAGATATTCTCCTCGATTTTGATTACCCCCGATAAAATCACCTCTATCAATAGCACAAAACGGGCATGACAACCCGGACTGGCACTGTGGAACGCACTCCGAATCGGGAAAGGACTCCTATGGTCTGGAAATGCAAGCAGTGTATGGTTCTGCTGATGGCGGCGCTGTTCGTATTGCTGCTCCCCTGGAGAACTCCGGCAGCGGAAATCGAGCTCATCGGCGGCTGGCCCAGCGGCCCGGCCTCAGCCATCGCGGTCCGGGACAGCGTGGTCTATCTCGCCCACGGCGGCTTCATCTCCGCCTATCACACAGCCACTTTTGCCCGGCTCTCACAGATCGCACTTTCCGGCTATATCCGCAGCATCGCCTGCTCAGGCCGGTATGCCTATGTCGCAGCCATGGAAGCTGGCCTGTTCATCCTCGACATTGACAATCCCCGCCAGATCAAACTGGTAACAACCGTCAATGACGTCAGTGTCCTGAAAGCCGTGGTGCAGGATTCCTGGGCCTATCTGGCCACCGATGGCAACGGCTTGAGGATTCTCGACATCAGCACGCCCTCCAGTCCAAAGGTCCTTGCCGATTTCAAACCCGAGCGCTGGGTTCAGGATGTCGCCGTGGAAGGCCACTATGCCTATCTGGCCTGCAATTCCGCGGGTCTCTGTGTCGTCGATGTGCAAAATCCCGTCGCGCCGGCCAGGCTGCTGACCTACCCCGGTGGCTATACCGTCTACCACGTGGCCGTCTCCGGCGGCAAGGTCTTTATGTGCGGCAGCGATAATGTCAGGGTCACCGACTTGACCAACATCAACCAGCCCAGGGAGATCACGACCCTGAGCGGGATGGTTACGAGTATCGTCTTTCAGGGTTCGATCGCCTATCTGGTCAATGATTCCCATGCCAATATCGAGCTGCACGACCTGAATGATGCTGCGATCAAGCGGGTAGGCGGCTGCGGGGGGATCTATGCCACAGCCGTCGCGGTGCAGCCTGGCCTCGCCTATGTGGCGCTGGGAAACTCGGGTTTCACCACCTATAACGTCAGCGATCCGGCCAAGCCGGCAGAATACGGGAAATGGAAATCCGATAAAACCCTGGAACCGCCCTTTATGGTGGGCGAACTGATGGTTTTTCCGGTTTTCGGCGAGGGTGAATTGCGTTTTTATGATGTCCAGGATCTGCTGCACCCCCGCCTGGTGACCACTGCCAAGCTCTATACGGATGCCTATTTCTATAATGCCCCTTATCTCTACTACACTGACGGCGCCATGTTGCGCGTCAGTGATCTGAGCGATATCTATCATCCGGTCGAGAAAAGTCACCTTTCCCTGACCTCGAAAACCTCCGCCATGCGCCGCCAGGGCGATACCCTCTTCATCTATGACACCATGAGCAATGAGAAGGGATTTGCGCTGTACAGTATGGCCGATCCGCAAAACCCGGTAAAGCTGGCTACTGTTGCTACCACAACACCCGTTTCTGTTGTGGGTAAAAAAGGGCCTGCGGTATATCTATACGCCCGGCCGGATCCCTCCGCCAATGAGAGCACGCTCTATTGTCTGGATATGACCGACCCCGGCGCGCCGAAGGAGAGCGCCGTCATGATCCCAACGCCGGTCGTTCGTTCCTTTGGCATCCACAGCCAGTACGGCATCGCGGCAACCTCGGAGGACAGCGTGATCATCTTTGATCTCAGCCGGCCTCTCCAGCCCAAACGGCTCGCCGCCTTTTACGATGAAGAATATGCATTTCCTGTCTTTGAGGGTAATCTGGCCTATTCCTCCGGTCGGATGGGTGTGACCGTCTATGATGTCTCCGACATGACCCGCTGGCGCAAACTCAGCCAACTGCACCAAGTCGATTATTATACGGGCTCCTTCTACTATCCGCCCTATTTTATAAAACCAACGCTTAACGGCGACGTCTATCTTTTCAAGATTAGCAGCGGTACCGAAGCCGGGCGGATCGGTGAAGTCCGTTGCACCGCCGCCAACGACATGATCGAGGTGGATCAGGATCACCTCTATTTAATGGATGACAACGCCACCCTGCACCGGATGCGGAAGGAGAA
>CAYTCI010000042.1:0-20899 GCA_964436305.1 uncultured Cytophagia bacterium
ATCCGGCGCAAGAAGCTGGAGCGGCGCGAGGGGTCAGGTCGGCGCCAGAGGGGCGAGGCCCATCCGGCGCAAGAAGCTGGAGCGGCGCGAGGGGTCAGGTCGGCGCCAGAGGGGCGGGGCCGGAGGGAATCTGCCGTCCGGAGCCGGCTTGCTGAATAAAATCATTGAGCAAGAAGCACAAATCGTGTATATTTATCCCTTATTAGCAAAGGAATCCCGTCATGAACGCACCCCGTCTTCCCGAAGCCCACGTCGACCCCCAGTTCCCGGAACGCTGGTCGCCGCGCGCCTTTTCCTCCCGCCCGGTCGACGAGGCGGACCTGCTCTCCCTCTTTGAGGCGGCCCGCTGGGCCCCATCGGCCGCCAACTCCCAGCCCTGGTTCTTTCTCGCCGCGGTCACCCCGGAGGAGCACGTACGCTTTCTCAGCCTGCTCCATCCCGGCAACCAGATCTGGGCGGCCCGCGCCCCGGTGCTCCTCTTTCTGCTGGCGCGGCGGACCAGCCCCTCGGGTCGTACCCTCGAATGGAGCGCCTTCGATGCGGGCGCGGCCTGGATGGCCCTGGCCCTGCAGGCGCGCAAGCTTGGCCTCTTCGCCCATGCCATGGGCGGATTCGATCGCGAGGGGATTTACACCGCCCTCCACATCCCGCCCGCGGAGTATATCGCGCTGGCGGCGATCGCCGTCGGCTATTACGGCGATCCCCTGGAGCTCAATGAGGAGTTGCAGCTGCGCGAGCACCCCTCCGCGCGCAAATCCCTGCCGGAGCTTTATCACCTTGGCGCCTTTGCGGAGGTCTGATGTCCGATTCCGCCCTGCAGCGCGCCACCCTGGTAGTGGCCATTCTCACCTCCTTCAATACACCTTTTATGGGTGCCGGCGTCAATCTGGCGCTGCCCCGTATCGGCGCCGAACTGGGTCTCGATGCCGTGATGCTGAGCTGGATCGCCACCGCCTATTTGCTGGCGGCCGCGGTTTTTTTGCTGCCCTTCGGGCGGCTGGCCGACATCCATGGCCGCAAGCGGGTCTTCAGCATCGGGGTGCTGATCTTTCTCGCCGGATCGGTCTGGGCGGCGCTCGCCCGCAGCGGGGCGCTGCTGATCGCGGGCCGGGTGGTGCAGGGCTTCGGCGGCGGCATGGTATTCGGCACCGCCACCGCCATGCTGATCTCGGTCTTCCCGCCCGAGCAGCGCGGCCGGGTGCTCGGCTGGAACATTGCCGCGGTCTATCTCGGGCTGGCGCTCGGTCCGCCGATCGGCGGCTGGATCGTCGGCGCCTGGGGATGGCGCACCCTTTTCTGGATCAACGCCCTGCTCTGCGCGCTGGCGCTGCTGCTGACCTGGCGCTATCTTGATCACGAGTGGCGCGAGGCCGCCGGCGAGCGTTTCGACTGGAGCGGCGCGGCGCTCTACGCCCTGACGGTGATTGCGCTGATGTACGGGCTCTCGGCCCTCCCCAAACAGCCGGGGTACCTGGCGCTGGCTGCGGCCCTGATCGGGCTGATTATCTTTTTGCATTGGGAGGCGCGCTGCCGCTCGCCCCTGATGGAGGTGCGGCTGTTGCGCGACAATCGCGTCTTCGCCCTGTCCAATCTCGCGGCACTGATCAACTATGGCGCGACCTTCGCCGTCGGTTTCATCCTCAGTCTTTATCTCCAGTACGTCCAGGGGCTCGAGCCGCGTCACGCGGGGCTGGTGATGATGTCGCAGCCGGTGATGCAGGCGCTCTTCTCCCCCCTGGCCGGTTATCTCTCCGACCGCTTCGAGCCGCGGCTGATCGCCTCCGCCGGGATGGCCCTCTCGAGCATCGGACTGGCGATGCTGGCGAGCGTCGGGGCGGCCACCCCGCTGCTCTTCATCGGAGCGAGCCTGCTGCTGCTCGGCATCGGCTTCGGCCTCTTCTCCTCCCCCAATACCAATGCGATCATGGGCTCGGTCGAGCGGCGCCAGTACGGTCTGGCTTCGGCGATGGTGAGCACGATGCGGATGCTCGGACAGATGTTCAGCATGGGGATGGCGGCGATGGTGATCGCCCTCTACGTCGGGCATGCGCGGATCACGCTGCAGAATCAGGCGGCCTTCCTCGGTGCGCTGCATCTGCTGCTCGGGGGCTTTGCGGCGCTCTGTTTGGCCGGGGTATTCGCCTCGCTGGCGCGCGGGCGAATGCACGCCGAGCGGTGACGCCCCGATGACGATCTTTCTTCAGGCGGCGAACATCGTCGCACCGGTCTTCATCCTGGTCTTCGCCGGCCTGCTCCTGCGCCGCGCCGGCCTCATCGACGCTCCTTTCAATGCGGTCGCCTCGCGGCTGGTCTTCACCGTCACCCTGCCGGCCCTGCTCTTCACCAAGATCTCTTCCACGCGCTTCCAGGAGCTGGTCGACGGGCGCCAGATCCTCTTCGCCTGGCTTTTCATCCTCATCACCTTCGCCCTCAGCGTCGGGGCGGGGATCGGGCTGGTCAGGGAGGGGCGCGACCGCGGGGCCTTCATTCAGGGGGCGTTTCGCGGCAATTTTGCCATCCTCGGCTTCGCCATGCTCAGCAGTGCCTATGGCCCGGGGGTGCTCGCCCCCGCCGCGGTGCTGCTGGCGGTGATCATGCCGCCATACAACATCCTCGCGGTGCTGGCCCTCTCGCTGACGCAAAAACGCGAGCGCGCGATCAGCGGCTGGATGGTCACCCGCCAGATCCTCACCAATCCCCTCATCCTCGCCGTTGCGGTGGCCGTGCCCTTCTCACTGCTGCAAATCCGGCTGCCGCAAATGGTGCTCGAGAGCGCCAACTACCTCTCCTCCCTCACCCTGCCGCTCGCCCTGCTCGGCATCGGCGGCACCCTGAGTTTCCAGGGCATCCGCGAGGATCTCCGCCTCTCGGCGCTGGCGGCGCTGTTCAAGATCATCCTGCTGCCGCTGATCACCATCGGCGCGGCAATTTATGCCGGCTTTCGCGGCCCGCAGCTCGGCGTACTCTTCTTTTTCTTCGCCTCGCCCACCGCCATCGCCAGCTATGCCATGGCCGACGCCATGGGCAGCAACGCCCGGCTGGCGGGGCATATCATCCTGGTCACGACGCTCGGCAGCATTTTTACCATCTCCACCGGCATCATCGCGCTCAAGTGGCTGGGTGTTTTTTAGGGGAGGAGCTGGAGGTGTTCAAGGAGGATCTTGAGGCCGATACCGATGAGGATGATGCCGCCGAGGATCTCGACAAAGCGGCCGAGATGGGCGGTGGCGATCTTGCCGAGGTAGACGCCGGCCCCCGAGAAGAGGAAAGTGGTGACACCGATGATCAGCACCGCCGGAAAGAGCGGTACGTGGAGGAGGGAAAAGCTGAGCCCCACCGCCAGGGCATCGATGCTGGTGGCTACCGAGAGCAGCAGCAGCACCCGCGGTTCGGTGGCGATGACGGGCTCCTCGCGATCGTGGCCGGTCAGGGCTTCGTAGATCATCCGCGCCCCGACCAGAGTCAGCAAGGCGAGGGCGATCCAATGGTCGAAGCTCTCGATGTAGCGGCGCAGCGAGGTGCCGGCAAGCCAGCCGAGAATGGGCATCACCGCCTGAAAAAATCCGAAAGAAAAAGCGATCTTGAGTCCATGTGAGCGGTTGACACCGGGGATGGTCAGGCCGCTCGAGATCGAGACGGCGAGGGCATCCATGGAGAGACCGACCGCGAGAAAAAGGAGGGTGAACAGATCCATGTGATTTTCCGTTTCAGTTGTGCCGCCGCCAGGCGACCATCCATACGATCCCCGCGAGAAATCCCCCGACATGGGCCAACCAGGCCACACCCCCGCTCTGCGCCGAGCCGATCGCCCCGCTGAAGAGCTGCATGACAAACCATAATCCCAGCACCAGAACCGCGGGAATTTCAAACATCCGCCAGATCCAGATAAAGAGGGGAACCAGCACCGTGACACGCGCGCGCGGAAAACGCACGGCATAGGCGCCGAGGACCCCGGAAATGGCGCCGCTCGCGCCGATCATCGGCGTCATTGACTGCAGGTCGAAGATATAGTGCGCCGCAAAGGCGAAGAAGCCGCAGGCCAGATAAAAGAACAGATAGCGCACCGGCCCCATCACCGATTCGATGTTGTCGCCAAAGATGTAGAGGTAGAGCATGTTGCCGGCGATGTGCATCACGCCGCCGTGCAAAAACATCGAGGTAAGGATGGTGGCGAGGTGTGAGCCGCTGGAAATGTAATAGGGCACAGCGCCGTACTGGACGATGAATTCGTTCAATTGCACACTGGAGAGCAAACTCTGGTGAATGAAGACGATCACATTGATCGCGATCAGACCCAGAGTCACTGCCGGAAAGTGCTGCCGGGCGTTTTCATCGCGAATGGGAATCATGGTCTGGCCCCCCCTTCATGCAGTACACCTGCCGCGACGGCGGCTCCCCGCCACCGCGCCTCACTGGACATAAAAGCTCTGGGTCTTGCCCGCCCGGTTGCCGCAGCGGTCGCGTACGGCGATCTCGAGGGTATGCCGGCCCGGGCTCAGCGGCTCCTCGACCAGATGGAGGAGGCGTTCCCCCTCGGGGTCGTACTCGACGATCAGCGGCCGGCCGTCGAGGATAAAGCTATAGTTCTCCTCGTCGCCGATGCCGGAGAGGGCGTCGTGCACGCACGCCTGCAGCAGGGGTTTGCGGGTGGTCCGCGCCCCCTCGGCTGGCTGCACTGCGGCGATCAGGGGCGGTTCGCTGTCGCGCAGGAGGGCGAACTCGCCCAGTTCACGGCTGCGGCTGCCGGTGCTGCCGCCGCTGCTCGCCTCGCGGCCGAGGTACTGCCAGTCACCGCCCGGCGCCCGCCGGTAGAGTGCCACCTGCTCCGGGTGCTGGTTCGCCTCGCTGCGGATGCGCACCGTCACATTGCCACTCAGGGGGACATCGGCCGGATCGATCTGATAGATCCTGCTCGCCAGCGGGAGTTTGTCGGCGTTGCCGCTGCGCGTGCGCGCCCGGATAAAAACCGGTTTGAAGAGCGTGCTCTTGTCGAAAAAGAGTTCGCACAGCCCATCCTGGGTCACGACGCTCTTCTCCCGATCCTCGCCCACGGTGATGTACTGGAGCATCACCTCGTGGAGGGATTTCTCCTCCCCGATCGCCGGATCGAAGAGGCGCAGTCGGACGGGACCGGGATGGTTTGGATGGAGGGACAGGCCGCCGCGGAATCCCACCCGGCCGCTGCGTTCGAGGGTGAGGATCTCCTGGTGGTCGTCGCCCCAGGTGGCCTGAAGGCCTGGGATCTGCCGAACCGGCTGGGAGGCGGCGACGGTAAGGCGGACGTAGGCGTCATAATAATCGGCATCGATGGTGTAATCCGCCTTGTCGAGGGCCACCCCGGCGCCGCCGGTGACCGGGGCGGGCGGACCGGCCTGGAGCCGGCCCTCGAGGGTGGTGCGGTTGCCGCTGAAATCCCAGGCCTCGATGCGGAGGGAATGGCTCCCCTTTTCCAGCAGGGTCACGCCGGCCGGGAGGTCCCAGAAAAAACCGAGGGCGCGGGTGATGCTGGTCAACCAGGAATGGGGGGTACTGGCGGGATCACATTCGAGGGCGCCGTACCAGAGGGCCTGGCTGGCATAAAAGGGCAGGGTGTTGCCGGCCTCGCGGAAAAAGCGCTGGAAGAGATCCTTGCGCTGCACCAGGGCGCGGTAGTCGCGGTCGAGATCGGCCTGGCGGTCGATTTCGTAGGGATAGGTGTCGTAGCGGGTGGCGAAAATCTCCTTGTCGTCGATCAGCAGGCGGTAGCGGTAGAGATTCATGCGGTTCTGGGCGCCGTCGATCTGGTCGAAGAACTCGGCGGCGAAGCCGATGCGGCCGTAGACCGGGATGGGGCGTTCGATGCGCAGGCGTCCGGCGCCGGCCGGGGTGGGCAGATAGACCTCGGGTTCAAGGTCGCCGGCGACGCGAGCGCCGGCATCGAGGGGGACGACCAGCAGCTTGCGCAGGATCGGGGCGATGGTGTCCTTGATCTCAAAGCCCTTGAGCAGGGGATTGAGGGGCGATTCCGCGGCATCGCGCAGCTCGAAATGGAGATGGGGCGCCCCCGAGCCGCTTTGCCCGGTCCAGCCGATCTGCTCCCCCTGGGCGACCGGGATCTCGCCGGGGGCGAAGCGCAGCTCCACGGCATAGCGGCCGCTGCGCTGCTGTTCCGCGGCGACACGGCGGGCGATCTCCGGGCTGAATTTCTGCAGATGGCCGTAGACCGCGGTCTCGCCGGTATCGAGGAGGAGGAAGATGACGCGGCCATAGCCCCAGGGGGAGACCTGGATGCGGGCGACCGAGCCGGGGCGGACGGCGAGGGCCTTGTAGCCCACCTGGCCGAAGGTTTTGATATCCATGCCCGCATGAAAGCGGTGGTCGCGGTACTCGCCGAAGGTGGAGGTGAGCAGGCGGCTGGCGTCGGTGGGCCAGGTGAAGGGGGCGGGCTGGCCGGCGGCGGCCGTCAGGGCGAGCCCCTGGAGGGCGAGAAGGGTGAGCAGGACTTTTTTCATTCAGGCTACATCAGGATTGGTGAAGGGTATCGAGCCAGGCGGCGAGCCTGGCACTCTGTTCCCGGCGGTCAAAGGGACGCAATTCCCGCTGCCGGGCGGCTTGGGCAAGTCCGGGATCCTGCTGCAGCCGGTCGAGGGCGGCGCGGATGGCCGCGGGCTGGTCCGGGGCGCAGGTGATGACCCCCGGCTGGGGCTCGAGCAGCGCCCTGGTTTCGGCGACATTGCTGATCAGCAGGATGGGCTTGCGGCTGGCCAGGTATTCAAAACTCTTGCCCGGGATGAAGCGGGCCTGCGGCTCGTCGCAGGCGATCAGGAGCAGGGCATCGGCGGCAGCCATCGCCGCCAGGGCCTGGTGGTGGGGCTGGTAGCCCGTCCAGGTGATGATCTCCTGCAAGCCGTGTTCGCGCAGGCGCGCTGCAAAGCCCGTACGGGCGTCGTGGCCGATAAAGTGAATCCGCAGCCGGCCGGCCTCCGCCGGGCGCAGGGCGGCGAAGAGGGGCGCGGGGTCGCTGAAGCGGCTGATGGTGCCGCAGTGCAGGAGCACGAAGGGCCCGGGAGCGGCGGCCGGCGAGCCGGGCGGCGAGCCGGGCGCGGGAAAATCGGCGGCGTCGAAGCCGTTGGTCAGCAGCCGGCTCTTGCCGGCCGCGCCGGCAGCGGCGAGTTCAGCGACGATGCCGGGGGTGACGCCGACCAGGAGATCGGCCTCGCGGGCCACGCGGCGCAGCAGGGCGGCCTGGCGGCGGCGGTGCCAGGACGTCGGCGACGCGACGACGACGCTGTCGGCCCAGGCGTCGCGGAAATCGGCGATCCAGGGGAGATGAAAGCGCCGCGCCAGCCGCCGGGCGATGAGATGGGTGGAGTGGGGCGGCGAGGTGGACCAGATTGCGCTAAAGGCGCCGGAGCGGAGCAGCCCGGCGGCGGCGCGACGCGCCGGCCCGCTCCAGAGAATCTTGCTGTCGGGCAGCAGCACCCAGGGCAGGAGACGGCGGTTGATCCAGGCCAGCAGCCCGCTGACGCCGACGGCGCCCTGCCGGCTGCCGGAGTCCGTGCCGCGCTCCGTCGCAGCGCCCGGCGCTTGCTTCCTGCGGAGGAGCGCCAGCAGCCGCTGCGGATCGAACGAGCCGGCGCGGACGATCTCCACGCCGGCCAGCTCATCCAGCAGGGTCGGGTCCTCCGCCCAATAGGCGATGGGCTTGACCGTCAATACCGTCGGCTGCCAGCCGAACTCGGCCAGATAGCGCGCGAACTTGGCCGGGCGCTGGGTCCCGCTCATCCCGAGCGGCGGAAAATAGTAAGCCAGCATCAGCACCCGCTTCACCACGCGCCTCCCCGCAGCCGGAGTTTCTCCCCCGACTTGAATCCCAGCCAGAGCAGAGAACACCAGGGATCGTAGAGCATCGTCCGCCACCGCCGCGCGACGCGATAAAAAAGCGGCCGGCCGGTACGATAGGCGACCAGCCGCATCAGCCGCACATGCACCTGCTGGTACATCCGCGAGGCGAGACGATTGGTCGGGTGCAGATCATAGCGGGTCCAGAAGCCGCGGTCCCACAGGCGCCAGTTCTGCTCGACACTGGCCAGGCCGCGTTCGTAGCGCTGCCAGGCCTCGGGCAGATCGGTGAGGTCGGCCCAGTCTGCGGCGCCGAGCAGGGCAAAGAGATGGCCATTGAAGACGTGCGAGGGCGGATCGGTCGGATACTCCTCGAACCAGGGCGAGCCGTTCGGGAGACGGCCGAGGGTCCCGCCTTCAGCAACCGGGAGATCGAGCAACCGGATGGCCGAGCGCGCGACCTCGAGAAAATCGCTGCGCTGTTCGAGCACATGACAGCGGACCAGCAGCGAGACCGCCTCCCCCTGCGCCATCGCCGAGATCCAGGGCGCCTGCGGCCCGTAAAAAGGCAGACTGAACTCATAGATCCAGCCGAGCCATCCGCAGCCGGCCGGGCGGGCGTGCGCCGCCAGCCATTCGGCGCAGGCCAGCGCCCGCGAGCGGTCCTCGTCCCTCGCCTCCTCGGCAAACTGCTGCAGCGCATACAGTCCGTATTGGGCGATGGTGATGGGATTGTAGCGCAAGCCCTCTGCCCCATAGTCCACCCGCGGCACCCCGGCGGGGTCGAAATCGTAAGCAAAGTCTTCCAATCCCTGCCAGTCGAAGGGATAGCTCAACTTTAGCCGCATGCGCAGCGTTTTCCTTGATGGGGTAAAGGGTATCGGGGGTGACGCAAGCACTGGTGCCGGTCCGCGACCGGCGGTAGAAGGTACGCATTTTCAGCGGGAATTGCAAGGAGGAAGCTGTGCGTCGGCGGCGCCGCGGTGCACCTGCGGCATCGCCGGAGATCGCCGCGCGACGGGAGGGCTCAGAGCAAATAGCCGGGCTTGACCCGGCGCATCGCCTGGAAGAGGTTCTCGCGGCAGCCGGGATGGGCCCGCTCGAGCGCCGCCAGCCACTCCTTGATCTCCTGACGTTTGGAGGCGCCGTCGCTCGGGCACTCCTGCCCGAAGATCGGGACACCGCTCTCGGTCGCGTAGGCCTTGACCATCTCCTCCTCGACATAGAGCAGCGGACGGATCAGGTGGTAGCGTCCCTCGTGGACGGAGAGCACCGGCGGACTGGTGCTGATCTCGCGGTTGAAGAGCATGTTGAGCAGCAGGGTTTCGACCAGATCGTCCTTGTGGTGGCCGAAGGCGATCTTGTTGCAGGCGAAGAACTCGGCGGTGGCGAAGAGTTGCTTACGGCGGATGCGGGAGCAGAGGAAGCAGGGATTTTCGCGGTTGGCCTCGCTGTGGGCGAGCGGGCCGATGGTGGTGCGCAGGATGCGGCCGCTCACCCCGAGTTGCTGCCAATAGTCGCACATCATCTGGCAGCGCGTCTCGCCGGCGGCGCCGAATCCCATGTCGACATAGACCGCGCGCAGGCTGGCGCCGGGGGCATAGACGGTGAGGCGGCGGGAGAGGAGGTGGAGCAGCGACATCGAATCGGCTCCGCCGGAGACGGCGACCAGGAGCCGGTCGCCCGGC
Source organism: uncultured Cytophagia bacterium (assembly GCA_964436305.1). Lineage (GTDB taxonomy): Bacteria > Zhuqueibacterota > Zhuqueibacteria > Residuimicrobiales > Residuimicrobiaceae > JAKPUX01. The sequence goes on from CAYTCI010000042.1 coordinate 9,510, forward strand.
TCGAGCATGCGGTATTCGCGCACAGCCCGGTCGACGCGCGCGGTGAGGGCGCGGACGGTCTCGGAGATGGTCCGGCGGGCGGCCACGCGAACTGGCCGCTCTCAGTAGCGCGGCGGCGGCGTGCCGCGCAGGGTTTCGATATCGCCGATCAGCAGGGAGAGCTTGTCGAGAAAGGCCTGTTCCCGGGCGGGATCGCCATTGACCGAGCCACCGCCGAGAGCCATTGCCTCCTTGATGCGGGCATAACCGGCGCGCAGCCTCCCCTCCTTGAGATAGGCGAGGCCCTTGGCATAGGTGATCTTGGCCTGCTCGCGGGCGTCCCGGGCTTGCTGGGCGATGGCGAGGGCACGGTCAAAACAGGCCTGGGCCTGGCTGTAATTCTTCTGGGTCAGATGGATATCGGCGAGGTTGACCGCGCTCATCAGCACCATCACCGAATCCCCGTCGGCGGTGGCCTGGTTGATGACCGAGAAATAGCGCTGGCGCGCCTTGAGGGTATCGCCGAGCTGCCAGTAGATCGCACCGATATTGAGGTCCGCCCGGGCCTGACCGCTGTGATCGCCGAGCATTTCAAGGTAATCACCCGCCTTGAGGAAATGGTCGAGCGCGATCTCGCGTTCGTTGCGCGCCAGCCGGGTCAGGCCGAGCTGGAAATGGGCGCGCGCCACGGCGGGCTCGCTGGCGAGCGATTTCGACTGGGTCAAAAAGGTGTCGAGATAGGCGAGCGAGCGGTTCAGATCCCCGGTCTCGCGCATGATCTGGCCCAGGCGCTGATAGACCATCGCAGCGTCATAGGGGCGTTTGATGGCGAGGTTGATTTTGGCGGTCTGGTGCCAGGCCTGCACCGCTTCACCGGTCCGTCCCTCCTTCTCGTAGAGCTGGGCGACCTTTTGCCAGGTGAGGGCCTGGGTCAGGCTGTCCGGCGGAATGTTCAGCAGACGGTTGAGGGTCTGCCGCGCCTGCTGCCAGGCCTGCTGCCCGGAGTAGGTGGCAGCCAGTTCGCGCCGGCTGAGGATCAATCCGGTGGGATCGGCCATCGGGCCGAAGAGGGTTTCGGCTTCCAGCAGGGCGGTGATGGCCTCGGCGCTCCGGTTTTCCTGCGCCAGGGTGGCGCCGAGACAGAGGCTGGACCAGGCCGCCAGCGGCTTGCTGGTGGCGCCGTTGGCGGCGAGGCGGTAGAGCGTCTCGCAAGCGGCCAGGCGGTCGGCTCGGCCGGCGGCGGCGATCTCTTGCTGCAGCCGCAAGGCCGTGCGGAAGGCGAGGGCGGGGCTCCCCTGCCAGAGCTCCTGTGGCACCCCGGCGAGGGGATCTGTCGGCGCCACCAGGAGCGCGGCGTTGATCTGCCGGGCCACCGTCGTATCGGCCGGCAGCTCGACGCAGGCCAGTTCATCGATCCGGGGCAGGATCGGCAGGTTCCACTCCATCACTGGCTCCGCCGGCACGGCTGCCAGAGGCGGAGCGAAGCGGACCCGGGCGCCATCGGGTCCGGTGCGCAGATCGAAGAGCCAGGCGGCGTGGGTGGCGGCCAGCAGGTCGCGCGTCACGCCGCAAACCTCCTGTTCCGGGGTCAGGAGCGTCGCCTGGGGAAGTATTTTCACCCGCAGCGGTTGACGGCTCTCGTCGAACTGCAGCGCTGCAAAGAACCTCTGGCAGGTTGCGACATACGCCTCCTGCGCGAGATCGCCGGTCAGCAGCAGCACGCCCTGCTCGCCGGCGCCGAAGGGGTGACCGGTCAGGGAATCCCGGGCGGCAAAGCGCTCGAGCAGCGGCGCGAGCAGCGGCGCCTCGACCGTGACCGTATCGGCCGGCAGGGGCTGCGCATTCTCCGCGGCCAGGACGCCGGAGGGAAATTCGATCGCCCGGGCCATCAGGACGGTGCGGCCCGCGTGCCGCTCGAGGCGGCAAAATAGAATGCCGTCCAGCCGGAGGTCCAGGTTGGCGCGCGCCAGGCTGAAGGGCTCATAGAGCTCCGGAAAGTCGGGCTGGATCGCCCCGTCGAGATACTCGTCGAGAGTATCCGCCGGCACCAGCTCCACACCCGGCTGCTGCGGCAGCCAGGCGAGGGCGGCGTTCATGGTTTGATTGAAACGGTCGATCTCCGACGGCTCGACAGATGGATTGGCGAGGGGAACCAGACTCAGGCGGAGGTGCACCGGCTGGGCCGGAGCAGCTGCCAGAGCCCCGCCGATGATCAGGAGGGCGAGGAGTAGGGGGTAAAGGATCTTTTTCATCACTCGTTTGCTTTGCTGTTGAGTCACTGGATGCCATCTGCGGGTGCTATTCACCGTTGCATCCCAGTAGTACCGGCCTGCCGTGGCAAGTGCGGAAAGATCAGCCGGCTGCATCCGCCTGCGGCAGCCGGATGCGCGCGTATTCGCCCGAGGATTCATCCGCCGTCACCACGAGCCTTGCACTCTCGCCCCACCGCTGCTGCAGCGAACGCTCGAGCTCGGGAAAACCGAGCTCCTCGAGCAGCCGTTGACGCCGTGCCGGATCACGGAGGCCCGGGCCGTTGTGCCGGACCTCGAGCAGGGTGACCCGGCCGGCCTGCCAGGCTTTGAGGGCCACCTTCACCGGCTGGTCGGTCAGCTCGACGCCGCTGCGTACCGCCCAGGCCGCAAGCGGCTGCAGTACCAGGCTGGGAATGGTGCTTTCGAGGCACTCGGGGGCGACCTCCTCGCTGACATGCAGCCGGCCGCCGAAGCGGAGGCGTTCGAGGGCGAGGAACATCCCGGCGCAACGAATCTCGAGATTGAGCATGGTATCCGGACGCTGGTTCAGCTCATGCACGAGGCGGAGGTATTCGGCCAGTTTTTCGATGACTGTGCGCGCCTGTTCGGGATCGGCCACCGTCAGGGCGGCACCATTATGGAGCGTATTGAAAAGGAAGAGCCGGTTCACCTGCCAGGGGAGGCCGGGTTCGACCGGCTGCGCCGGGGCCGGAATCGCGGCAGTGCGCGGCGGATCGAGCAGGCGCATCAGCAAAGCGCCCGCCAGGCCGGCGGCGCCGCCCAGGGCCACCATCCACACAGCCGGCCTGGCGGGTAGTCCGAACCAGGCTTCAGCGTTGAGATAGAGCAAGGCGATGGCTGAGCCGGAGAGTACCGCGCCGATTCCACTACGGATCCTGGATGTCATGGGTTCCTGTTTCCCCTCGGGCGGGTGCGTCTGCGCACACGACCCGAATTGTAGTGATAATATGCACAGGGAGCGGTTCATTTGTGTTGATACAGAGCACAGGATTGCTTTTCTTCTCGCCGAAACGGGGTGAAAACCAGCCTTGTGGGGGCGACAGGGCGCCCTCGATCACCTCCAGGCGCAGGGAGGGCGGTCCGGCGATCCGGATCTGCAGGCGGCACGCCGGATAGAGCGCCTCCAGGCAGTCCGGCGCGGCCCACTGCCAGCGGCAGGGGGCGAGATGCCAGAACAGCTCCACCCGCCGCCTCCCGCGGCCGAGCAGTTCATCGCTCACCTGCCAGGTGCCCTCCGACCAGCCGGCCGAGCGGCGGTGCAGGATGCCGAGCCGCCGGTAGCCGTCCTGCTCGGCGTGGAGGCCCGGCTCGCGCGCGGAATCCGCGGGTAGAAACCGGGCATGGGCCCGGCGGCCCCATTGGAAGGGACCGAGGGGCTGCGACTGCTCCCGGCCATCAATCCGCACCGTGTTGTGCGCCGCGGTGCCGCGGAAATAGTCGCGCCAGCGCTGCTCGCCGCGATAGAGAAAGGTGCCGCTGTCGATGAGCAGGGGCTGGCCGCCGGCGGTGAGAAGAAAATTCAGGGCATCGGCGTGACCGTGCGCCGCCATCGCATCGAGACCCAGGGGTCCGGCATCCAGAATCGCCTGCTGCACCAGGCCGCCACCACGCTGCCGCCAAACGGCATAGCCGCCCGTCGAGAAGAGGTGCAGCGATTCCACCGGCGGCGGTGCCGGGGCCGGCCAGTGCCCGGCTGCGGCCGCCCCCCGCTGCCAAAAGAGCGCCGGCGAAAACCCGGCGGAGAGGGCGGCAAAATCGGGCCGGTCGAAGCGCAGTGCGGCCTCTCCGAGCAGGTCACGCCAGGGGGTCGGGCTTGGTACTCCGGATGCTTCCGGTGCCGGCGATGCCTGGTGACGCGGATCGAGCAGCAGAACCTGGCCGTCGTCCCCATCGCCGATCGGCGGCACCTGCCCGGCCTCATCGATCAGGGCGGCGACAAATTCAGCCATCCGCTCCAGCCGCTCCGGCAGCGCCGCCGGGACCGCCTGGCCGGCCGCCTCGGCAGCCCCGATCGCCAGCGTGCCATACTCATAGAGGTAACGCTGATAGCCGGTGCTCTGTTCCTTGATCACGCCGTCGTCGTGCACCTGGCGGAGGAATTCCGGCCAGAAAGCGGTCAGGCCCTGCTCCAGCCAGAGGCGGGCCTTTTTCAGCTCGGGAAAGTGGCGACCGGCCGAGATCAGCCCGGCATACTCGCCCAGCAGATGGTTGTTGGCCGAGGAGCCGCGCGAAAGGGTATGGCGGATGTGCTCGGCGTGCTGATGGACCGCGACCAGAAGATTGGCATAAAAGCCGGGCGTACATCCCGGGGCGGCTTTGGCCAGCTCCAGGGCCCGGCTCCACGAGACCAGCCGCAGCCCCAGCTCGAGGGCGCTGGTCCAGTTGATGCCGCGTCCGTAGGGGTTGGCGGCCAGCCATGCCTGCCACTGCCCGAAGAGGGCCCGGCTCCAGCGCTCATCCTGGCTGAGGAGCCAGGCCTGGGCGAGGGTGACAAAGTGCTGATGCCGGTTGAGCTCCCAGATCTGCCGCACTCCCGGGCAGTAGCCGGGACGCCAGTAGGGCATGGCCGTCCAGTGCTCCAGCGGCAGCGAGCGTCCGGTCAGGGGATCGCGGTGCCAGTCGATGGCGCCGTCGAATTCGAACCCGGCGGAGAGCAGGGAGAAGCGTCCCGCGGCGGCCCGGCCGGCGGCGGCGATCAGGGCGGCATGGCCCTCCGGCCAGCGGGCAGTGAACCAGCCCCCCGGATCGGCCGGCAGCGGGGTGTCCAGCGGCGGCAGCCGGCGCTGCCGCGCCGCCGCGAGCAGACCTTCCGGCGAAGGCCCGGGGGTTCCCAGAATACCGGCCAGCGTGGGGGCGGCCTCCCCCCCGAAGAGACGCGTGGTGCGCGCGGCCAGATTGCGGCCCAGCCGGCCCGCCATCTCGCCCGGGCGCATCACCCGCAGCCGGTGGCCATAGCGCTGCAACTCCGCCAGGCTCATGGCTCCTCCCGGATCCACTGCGAGTCGCGGCGGTTCTGCAGCAGGCTGGCGCGGCTGATCGCCTTGGTGCCGAACTTTTTGCGCACATCATCCATGATGCTGTCGAGCTTGTCCTTGCGCCTCTTCTCCGGTGCGAAGAGATCCAGCTGGCCTTCGCCCTGCTGCAGCTGCGAGGCCGCCACCCCCAGCAGGCGCACCCGCGCTCCCTGCCGGTTGAAACTGGCGAAGAGTTCGCTGGCATGGCGGAAGAGCTCGGCGCTGGCGTCGACCGGGGACTCCAGCGAGCGCGAGCGGGTGAAGGTGCTGAAATCGGCGAGGCGGATCTTGAGGGTGATGGTGCGCCCGCGCACTTCGTGCCGGCGCATGTCATAGGCCAGATCGTCGCAGAGGCTGAGCAGGGTGTTGCGCATCTCCTCCTCATCACCGGTATCGACCGCAAAGGTGGATTCACGGCTCATCGATTTGGCCGTGTGGTCGTCGCTGACCGGCCGTTCATCCAGACCGCGGGAAAGGCGCCAGAAATGGAGACCCGCCTGGCCGAACTTGCCGATCAGCTCGGACTGCGAGCAGGCGGCGAGGTCGCCGATGGTGAAAATGCCCATCGCCTGCAGCACCGGCACGGTCTTGGGTCCGCACCCCCACAGCCGGGCGATCTCGAGCGGGGCGAGAAAGGCCTCCACCCCGCCCTCCGGCACGATGACCAGGCCGTCGGGTTTGCGCAGATCGGAGGCGATCTTGGCGACGAATTTGTTGGGGGCGATGCCGATCGAGCAGCTCAGGTTGGTCTCCTGGCGGATCTCGGCCTTGATGCGATCGGCCATGGCCTGGGCCCCGCCGAAGAGTTTTTGCGTGGAGGTGATGTCGAGGAAGGCCTCATCGATGCTGATCGGCTCGAGATCGGGGCTGTAGTGGGTGAGGAGGGCCATGATCTGGTGCGAAATGCCGGCATAGCGGCGGCCGCGGGGCTGAACATAGATGGCATCGGGATTGAGCTTCCAGGCCTTCGAGATCGGCATGGCGGAGTGGATGCCGAAGCGCCGCGCCTCATAACTGCAGGTCGAGACCACACCGCGACCGCGGCCCCCGTGGGGATCGGCGCCCACCACCACCGGTTTGCCGCGCCACTCGGGATGGTCGCTTTGTTCAACCGCGGCAAAAAAGGCGTCCATGTCCAGATGCAGAATCGTCCTCGGCATGGCTCACTCCCACTTCTTTATCTGGCTACCGCTCCCAAAAAGGCGGTGATCTGCTCCTGCCACTCCGCTGTCGTCTCATAGTCGGCGAGGGCAAAGCCCGGCCGGCTGATGCCGGCGATCATACGCGAGACGAAGAGACCGCGCGTGTGCAGGCAGAGCAGCGGTTTGCCGCAGTCCAGGGCGTAACAGATCTCATAGCCGACCCCCAGCGAGGGATTCGAGATCTCGGCGATGAGGCAGTCGCTGGCCTTTAGCCAGGCGACGTCTCGTTCAAAGATCTGGCGGGCGCTGAAAGGCTGCTCCTGGACGAGCACATCCGCGGCGACGATATGTTCGGTCGGTACCTGATGACCGGCAGCTTTGAGAAATTCGACCATCCGGCTGCAAGTAGGCAGGTAGTTTCTCCCGCCGGCGATGGAGGCAGCGAAATAGATCTGCATCGGTTTCTCCAGGCGATTCTCCCGGCCTCAGGCCGGTTTCTTCATGACGATGAAGGAGCGCACCCCCTCACGGACCAGGGGCAGCAGCATTTTGTCCAGCCCGGTGGCGCGGCTGATGCGCCAGCAGGCAAGGGTGAAGGTATGAAAAAAGGCCTCGTTGGCGCGGCCGAGGCGCTCCGAGCGCAGCAGCCGGTTGAGCAGGCGCACCGCCAGCAGCAGGGCGGCGGGCAGCTTGGCCGCGTACTTGACCTCCTTTTCCAGGGTGCCCGACTCGGCCACCTCGAGACCCGCCTGCCTTGCCATGGCGACGAGCTCCTCGGGGCGATAGGCGGTGTGAAAATACTCCGGGCCGCTGGTGCATTCGACGCCATAGTTTTTCAGGACGCCGAGCTCGAGGTACTCCGGCCGCCGGCCACGGTAGTTGGGCGTCGTCAGCAGGGCCTCGCCGCCGGGCCTGAGCACCCGGGCGATGCCCGCAAAGATGGCCTGCGGATGGAGGCAATGCTCGAGGACCTCGCTGCAGAGCAGGTGGTCAAAAGAGCCGGGGCGGAAGCAGTCGAGCCGTTCGGCGTCCCCCTGAACCAGCCGGCCGGCGAGTTCGGCCGGCGTCCGCCGCAGGGCGCCCAGGCTGAGATCCAGGCCGAAGCGGGGCCCGCCCTGCCAGGCCGCGAGGTACATGCCGCGATTGCAGCCGAGGTCGAGCAGGGTGCCCTGCCGGCCGCGCAACCGGGCGAGAATAAAGTCACGCCGCAGCCGCCCGCGCAGGGTGTGGTAGACCGCCTCCTCTTCAGGATATTTTTCGCCGACCTGCTGGTAAAAGGCCTTCAGGGCGGTTTTTTCCCGGTCGGTCATCTCCTCCTCGATCCCTTCATGCCGATCCGCCGGCAGAGCGGTCCGTTATCAACTTACGCAATTTTTGCGACAAAAACCCGGTTTTTTCCTCCATGCGGCGGCCGAAGAAACCGCTGGCCCAGAGCAGCAGAGGCCAGAGGGCCAGGAGCAGCGCCCGCGCCGGCGTCGAGTGGCGCAGCTCCGGCAGCATCGCCAGGCCATAGACCGCGGCGCTGCAGAGGACCAGACGCAGGATCCGCCCCCCCTCATAGGGGATGGGATAGTAACGCTGGGCGAAACCATAAAGCCCCAGGGCCATGCCGGCGTAGGCGATCGCCCGCGCCCAGGCCGATCCAAGGGGACCGTAGAGCGGGATGAGCCAGAAATTGACCGCCAGGTTCACCGCCACCCCGGCGAGGGTGACCAGGGCGATCAGGCCGCTCTTCTTCTCGAGGTAGAGGGCCGCCTCGAAGATGAGATAGAGGGCATAAAAGAGCGAGGCGAGCATGATGAGCGGCACCACACGGCTGCTTTCCCAAAAGGCGGAGCCGAAAAAGGTATAGCCGCCGATGCGCAGCCGCAGCAGCTCGTCGACAAAGAGGCTCATCCCCAGAAAGAGGGCCAGACAGGCGGCGAGCATCCAGGTGAGGATGCGGCTGAAGATCGTTTTGGCCTGGCTCTCACGGGATGTCGCCAGAAAATAAGGCTGCCAGGCGAAGCGGAAGGCGGCCACCAGCAGCCCCATGATCATCCCGACCTTCGCCCCCGCATTGTACAGGCCGGCGGAGGCCACCGAGTCCAGACGCTCCAGCATCAGACGGTCGGCACTGTCAAGCAGGGCGATCGCCACGCCCGTTGGCAAAAAGGGCAGGCCGAAGCGCAGCAGCTGCTTCAGCCAGTCGCGGGAGAGGCGCCCGACCCCGCTCTGCAGCAGTACCCCCAGGGCGGCGACCAGGCTCAACGCCGAGGCGATGAGGTTGGCGATGAATATACCCTCGACCCCCATGCCGGCAACCAGGATGCAGTAGAGGTTGGCCGCCAGCAGGATCAGCGCTGATCCCACCTTGATGACGACGTAGAGCCACGAGCGTTCCTCGGCCCGCAGCAGCAGCAGCGGAATGAAGGCGGCGGTGTCGCAAAAGAGGATGCCGGCCAGCAGGCGGATCAGCAGCACCAGATCGATGCCCGTGCCGCGCGCTCCGGCGCCGAAAAAGAGGGTGACCAGGTGCGGCGCCAGCAGGACCAGCAGCAGCGAAAAAAGCAGACTGGTCGCCGCCAGCACGAGCGTCGCCGTGGCAAAAATGGCGCGGCGCTCCCGCTCCTGACTGGCAAGGATGTAAAAGCGCATGAACCCGGCATCCAGGCCGTAGCTGTAGAGCAGGGTGAGGATCGTCAGCCAGGTCATCGCCAGGCCGGCGACACCGAATCCGTCGGTCGAGAAGAGGTTGGTGTAAAGCGGCAGCAGCAGAAAGCCGACCGAGCGGCTGAGCACATGGCCGACCCCATAGACCGCCGAGTGTTTGACGAGACGCTTGATGGGTTGATAAAGGGACATGGCGGCCCGTCTCAAGGCTGCGTGTGCAGGTGCCCGAAGGCCCAGGCGGCCTCGACCATGGCGCGAAAATTTCTCACCGGAATGTAGTTGGGGATGCTGTTGCCCGAGCCGACACAATAGCCTCCACGCCGGCCGACATCCTCGATCAGGCCGCGCACGGTCTCGCGGATCCGCTCGGGTTCGCCGCGCGCGAGCAGATCCATGTCGATGCTGCCGATCAGGCCGAGGCGGTTGCCGTATTTCTCCTTCACCTCGCGGATCTCCATCGCCTTGGGCTCGATCGGATGCAGGGTGGTCACCCCCACCTCGATCAGCTCATCGAGCACCTCCCAGAGCTTGCCATCGCTGTGATAAAGCAAGGGCATTTTCCTTGCCTGGCAGAGCGCGGCGATCTTGCGCATCCACGGGAAGAGATAGCGGCGAAGGGTCGCCGGCGAGATCATCAGTCCCGAAAAGTAGGCGATATCGTCGCTGTAAAAGAGCCCCCCGACCACCCTGTACTGCGCCATGCGCTCAAAGAGGGCATAGATGATCGAACCGACCCGGTCGAAGAGGGCTGCCACCAGCTCGGGATTCTCGACCAGGGCGTAGCTGAAGGTCTCGAAGCCCATGAACTCCCAGGTGAAGGTGAAAATGTCGCCGTACTGGCCGATGACGCGCATCTCCGCGGGCATGGCCTGCTCCGCCTCGTCGAACCAGCGGAAGGCGGCATCGGTCACCTCCGCCCAGCGAAAGCGCTCGAACTCCTCCCAGCTGGTGATGATCCCCTTGCTCTCGGTCCCCCAGGTGCGGGCGCGGTCGAGCCCGGTAGCCTGCGACTGGCGGAAGCCGTTGGCGGGGACCGCAGCCCCCGGATTCATGTTGATCACCGGGGCGAGTTTGATATAGTCGTATCCGGCGCGGCGGTAAAACTCGATCTTGTCCCCGAGATTCTGGATAGGCCGGCCGAGGAACTGTCCCATGATCCCCTCATCGATCCCCAGCTCCATGAGGGGCACACGGTCGGCCTTGCCGCCGAGGAGGACTGTGCGCAAACGGCCGAAATCGGGCGAATAGGGCGCAAATCCACCGGCCATCACCCCTCCTTCCCGGCGATCACCGGATTCTCGAGCGTGCCGAGCCCCTCAATCGTACACACCACCCGGTTCCCGGGCTGAAGCGGGCTGACCCCCTCCGGGGTACCGGTCAGAAGGAGATCGCCGGGCTCAAGGGTCATGAAGCGCGAGATATAGGCAATCAGTTCGGGGATTTTATAGACCATCTGACCGGTATGGCCCTGCTGGCGCACCTCGCCATCCACTTTCAATTCCATCGTCAGCTGGTGGGGATCCGGGACGAGATCCGCCGGGACCAGCCAGGGTCCGAGCGGGCAAAAGGTATCCATCCCCTTGGCCAGGGTCCAGGGCCTGCCCTTTTTCTGCTCTTCGCGCTGCATCTCGCGGGCGGTGACGTCATTGGCGATGGTGTAGCCGGCGACATGTTCCATCGCCTTCGCCGCCGGGATGTGGGCGCCGCGCTTGCCGATGACCAGGGCCAGCTCGAGTTCGTGGTCCACCCGGCCGACGCCCGCCGGGATGGCGATGGCGCCCTGATGGGGGAGCAGCGAGGAGGGCACCTTGGCGAAATACATCGGTGCTTCGGGTACGGTATTGTTCAGCTCGGCGGCGTGGGCCTGGTAATTGCGGCCCAGGCAGAGAATTTTCGTCGGCCGCTGCACCGGCACTTGCCAGTTGACGGGCTCCCGGATGATCAGGTCGTCGAGGCTGCGCTCTTCGCGGACGGCTGCCAGGACCTGGGCGATGGTCTCGCCGGAAAAATAGCCGAGTTCGACCATGAGCTGCAGGAAGGGCAGGTCGGGCGCCTGCGGAAACTGTTTGATCGTCTTGAAATGCTGCCACAAGCCGGTGAAATTGAGCAAACCATCCCCGGTTTCAATGCCAATGCACGGCTCGCCTTTGGCCGTCAGATAGGAAAATGCCTTCATCGCCTCGCCTCCAGATGTAGGTGCAGGAATATTTAAGAGTATATCAAACCCTGCAGTAAGAATCAAGGAAAATATCTGCGCGTAAGTCGCCCCCGCTCTGGTGCCGACCCGGAATCAACCTCCGCACGTTCAGACCGCAGCCGGCGCCCCCTCC
>CAYTCI010000042.1:20999-34128 GCA_964436305.1 uncultured Cytophagia bacterium
CGCTCTGGTGCCGACCCGGGATCAACCCCTGCGTGTTCAGACCGCAGCCGGCGTCCCCCCGCTCTGGTGCCGACCCGAAATCAACCTCCGCGCGTTCAGACCGCAGCCGGCGCCCCCTCCCGCTCTGGTGCCGACCCGGGATCAACCCCTGCGTGTTCAGACCGCAGCCGGCGTCAGGCGAAACCGGATATACCTGATCTGTTTTCCCTCGTTGAGATGGCGCAGTTCATAGCTGGTCTGGATTCCGGTGAGATCGGGATCGTCCGCTCCGGAGTAGAGATCGGGAAGGCTGGCGAGAATTTCCGCATGGCGGTTCGCCAGACTCTGCAGGGTGAAGGTGTAAAGCCCTTCATCGTCGGTTTTAAGGTGGAGGAGGCCGCCAGGCTGCAAGAGCAGGCTGTAGAGATCGAGGAACCGGGCTGAAGTGAGCCGCTTTTTATACTTGCCACCGGCCGGGTGAGGATCGGGGAAGGTGATCCAGATCGCGGCAATCTCGCCCGGCGCAAAATAATCGCCGAGCTGTTCGATACTGGCGCGGACAAAGCCGGTGTTGGCCAGGCCGAGCTCGAGAGCGCGGGTGGCGCCAACCCAGAGGCGCGGTCCTTTGATATCAATGCCGATAAAATTGCGATCCGGATAGCGCTGGGCGAGGGCGAGGGTATAGTCACCTTTGCCGCAAGCCAGTTCGAGGGTGATGGGATGATCATTGTGGAAAAAGTCGGCGTGCCAGCGTCCCCGCGTATTGCCGGGATCCTGGCGTACATTCGCCAACCCTGGAAGGGCGGCAAAGCGGATGAGTTTTTGCTTGGTCATATCGGGGGAGTATTTACGAAGAATTCTCCTGCAATGCAAGGAGAAAAAACGGCGGCAATGCGTCGAAATCCTGTTTCTGTAAGAATCTGCGCGAGATTACGCCGGCGCTGCCCGACCAGCGGCCGACGACCTGGCCTCATGTGCTCACCCGCACCGGTGGTTGTATCGGGTGCGGGTGAGCAGGAGAGCGAACTCAGTGGTTCTTGTTGGCGGCAAGGAAGTAAAAGATGATCAGTGCCAGTCCACCGAAAAAGAGCATGCTGGCCAGGGTAAATACTTCATTATTCTCCTGAATCAACATGCCGACAAAGGCACCAAGCCCGATTCCGGTCAGCACCAGGCCCCATTTAAGCGATGTGGGGGCATTCTCCTGGACAGGGTGGGCGAAGAGGGCTTGCAGGACATCCGGGGTCACGCCCTTTTCGACCATGTACCGTTTGAGTTTGTTGTCCGAGTGGATCTTCACCATTAAGACGACCATGACAAAGGCGCCCAGAGGAACCAGTTCTTGGACCATAGGATTCTCCTTTCTTGGTTGAGGGATTGCATCGTGCTCTACCTTATCCGACCGGCCACGGCGAAAAATGTTGCAGGTCCGTAATAGATTGTTGCATTTTCCGGATAATTTCTTATCTTGGAGTATGCACCACGGCCGTTCAGCCGCAGCGCCGGGTCGGCGCGAGAGTGGGTGGCGCCCGCCGCGCCGGGTCGGCGCGAGAGGATGGGGCCGGCGCGAGAGTGGGTGGCGCCGGCAGCGCCGGGTTGGCGCGAGAGGATGGGGCCGGTGCAACTTTTCCGCCACTGGGCGGTCTAATCAGAGAGAATGGACACCCGAGACGACAAAACGCTGATCGAATCCATCCTCGCCGGCGAGCAGAGCGATTTCGCCCTGCTGCTGGCGCGTTACCAGAAACTGGTGGTGCACCTGGTCGCGCGGATGATTCCCCGGGCATCGGACCGTGAGGACCTCTGCCAGGAGGTATTCCTGCGCCTCTATCGCAGTCTCGGCGAATTCGGTTACAAGGCCAAATTCTCCACCTGGGTGGCCACGATCGCCCATAATACCTGCATCAACTATCTGAAAAAGAAGCGTGTGCCACTCTATGAGGACCTGACCGGGCCGGATGCCGATGAAGAGGCCGAGATGAGCCGCCGGGTCGAGTGGGTCCCCGCGGCCGAAGCCTCGCCGCTGGAACGCGTTGAGGCGCGGGATTTGCGCGCCACCCTCCAGCGCGAGATCGATGCCCTGCCGCTAACCTTCCGGACGATCCTGACCCTCTTTCACCTGGAGGAGATGAGCTACAGCGAGATCGCCGAGGTCACCGCCCTGCCCGAGGGCACCGTCAAAAGTTATCTCTTTCGTGCGCGGCGCCTGCTGCGGGACCGCCTTGCCGCGCACTATTCTGTGGAGGCTCGATGAAACCTCATCTGAACGATGCCGAGCTGCAGCTCTACCTCGATGGCCGGCTCGAGGAGCGGGAGACGCTCGATCACCTGCGCGGCTGCCCGCTCTGTCAGGAGCGCCTCGATCGCTATGAGCCGCTCTTTGCGGCGCTCGCGACCGAGCCGGAGTGGTCGCCCTCCCCGGACCTGGCCGATAAGGTGATGCGCAAGATCCGGCGCGACAGCCTGGGTCCCCTCTCCGAAAATCTGCTCCATTCCCTGCTGCTGATCGGCGGCATCATCGCTGCCTTCCGGCTGGCTTCACCCTTTTTGCATCCTGAAAGCTACCTGAAGGGCGTGCGCGGGCTGAGCCTGCCCGAGACCGATCTCTCCTGGGAGTGGCTCAAGGCCCTCAACCTTATGCCCCGGCTGGAGGAATATTTCCGGGGAACCAACCTCCCGGTCAACAGCCTGGTCCTCTTCGGTGGCGCGATCCTGCTGGTGCTCCTCCTCGACCAGCTCATCGGCCTGGCCCGCCGCCATAATCTGCCGCAGAGCCGCTGAAGCTACGCTCTCCGCTGCGCCGAATGGACGCCCGGCCGGAATTTTCTCCGGCCGGGCTTTTTTGTGGGCCGCCGGGCCGGCGCGATAGACTGTGGCGAGGTTCAGGTCGGCACGAGAGGGGGGTGCGAGCGCGCGGGATTCGGGCCGGCGCGATAGACTGTGGCGAGGTTCAGGTCGGCACGAGAGGGGGAGGGGCTCTGTGTGAGCCGGTTTTAGGCCGTGATAGCGCGAGAGTTGGGGCGGGGTTCCGGCGGCAGCGGGGATCGCCGCCGCCGGTTCAAGAGGCTGGAGCGCGAAGGTACGAGGCGGGCTAGAAAACCGAGACTTTGACGTATTTGCCCGGATTCTGCTTCAGATCCTCGATCAGCAGCTTGAGTTCGGTCACCGTCGCGTTGAGATTCTGGACATATTCCTTGTTGCGCAGCAGCTCGCCGGCCGAGCCCTCGCCGTTGTTGAGGCGGGTTGCGATCCCGGTCAGCTGATCGGAGAGCAGGGCGAGTTTACCGGCGGTCTCCCCCACCTGCTTGACGCTGCCGCGGCTTTCCCTGGCCAGCTCGGTCGCTTCCGTGCCCGCCTGACGGATGCTCTTGGCGGCTTCGCCGATCTCGGCGATCTGGCGGTTATACATGGCCACATCGAGGTTATCGACCTTTTTGTCGACCTTGGTGAGCACCTCGTTGAGGGTTTTGATGGAAGCGGAGGCATCGCGGATGCGCTGATCGAGTTCGCCCCCCTCGATCCGGCTGCGAATATCCATGAGCATGGTCTTGGCGACGACCATGATATCCTTGTTCTGGCCGGTGAGTTGACCTTCGGCCGGCAGCAGCTCGGAGGATTTGCCCGGTTCGATGGTGATGGCCTTTTCGCCGATGAGGTTGAGGGTGTTGATCTCAATCCTGGAGTCGACCGGGATATGAAAGCGGTCCTTGATGTCGACGCGCACCACCACGCCGTCGTTCTCGAAGCGCACACCCTTGGTCCAGCCGATGCGATAGCCGCGCATGAAGACCTGCGAGCGGTCGCGCAAACCGACGACGTCGGAGAACTTGAAGAAGACTCGGTACTCGCTCGACGATATGATCCGCTGGCCGGAGAGCCACAGGACCGCCCACAACAGGATCACGGCGCTGAAGAAAATGATCACGCCGGAAATATAGCTCATCTTTTTATAGGTCATATTCTCCTCGCGTCTCGTACAAGAATTCCAGGGTTTCAGCCGATATTTCATCCTTGGTGCCGATAAACGAGATATTGCCCTCGCGCAGCAGGGCGACCCGGTCGGCCACATCGCGCATCAGTTTGATGTCATGGGTGACGATGATGGAGGTGGCAGCAATCTCGTTTTTGAGCATCAGGATCAGTTCGCTCACCTTTTCGGCGTTGTTCTGATCCAGACCGGTGGTGGGCTCGTCATAAAAGATATATTTGGGGCGTTTGATCATGGCGCGGGCTATGGCGACGCGCTTGCGCATGCCGCCGCTCAACTCCTCGGGGAACTTGTCGAGCACATCCTCGCCGAGGCCGACAAAATTGATCGCGCGGCTGACCTCGCTGTACATCTGAAAGGGCGAGAGCCGTTTGTGCATGCGCAGAAAGAGGCTGAGATTCTCGCGCACATCGAGAAAATCGAAGAGCGCCGAATTCTGAAAGACAAAAGCGATGTTATTCTGGTACGCCTGCCACTCTTTCCGGCTCATCTTGAGGATATCGTCGCCGTCATAGGCGATCGAGCCCGCATCCGGTTCGATCAGACGAACCAGGGTTTTGATGAAGACCGTCTTGCCCTGTCCGCTCGGGCCGAGGATGACCAGGTTGATATTATCCGGAATATCCAGATCGATGCCGGTCAGGACCTCCTTCTCCTCAAAACTTTTTCGGACGCCGCGCACGGTGATCATAGTAAGAGTTTTCCCAGATAATAATCAAAGATGACAATGAAGACGGCCGAGACCACCACGGCGTTGGTGGAGGCGGTCCCGACGCCCTTGGCCCCGCCGGTAGTCCGCAGCCCGAAATAACTGCCCATCAAAGCGATCAGGACACCGTAGACGGCCGGCTTGATCAGATTGCCGAAATAGAGCTCGAAGGCCTTGAAATCCATCTGCATGCCGCTGCCGAACTCCTGCGCCGAGATCCAGTCGGTGGCGACCGCCGAGACGAAGAAGGAGCTGAAGATCGCCAGGGCATTGGCGAAGATGGTGATCACCGGCAGCATCAGCATGCCGGCGACAATGCGCGGTACCACGAGAAAGCCGATGGGATCGAGCGACATGGTTTCGAGGGCCTCGACCTGCTCGGAGATCTTCATGCTGCCGATCTCGGCGGCGAGCGAGGCGCCCAGCTTGCCAGCCAGCACCAGGGAGAGGATGATCGGACAGAGCTCGAGAATGGTCGTCTTGAAAATGACATTGACCAGGATCGCGCGGGTGAGCAGTTCCGAGGATTGATAGGTGCTCTGCACCGTCGCCCCGAGGCCGATGAAGACGGCGATCACCGCAGCGATCGGCAGGGTCTTGACGCTGAAGGCATAGATTTGCTCGAGGAACTGGCGGCGGTAGAACCACAGCGACGGCAGCGCCCGGATGCTCTGCACAAAGAGCACAGCGATGTCATGCACCGTGGTAAAAAATGCGATGGTGCGCTCGCCCAGCTGCTCGAAGAATTTTTCAGAGAATAGTTTGGCCATGGGCCGATGGACCCTTATTTTTGACAGGTTTCACACACGAACGAGCTGCGCCCCTCCTGCACCAGGCGAAGGATCGCCCGGCCGCAGCGTGGACAGGGCTGCTGCTGGCGGCCATAAACGGCCAGATCAAGCTGGAAGAAGCCCGGTTCCCCCTCGGCGTTGCGAAAATCGGTCAGGGTGGTGCCGCCGCGCTCCACCGCTTCCGTGAGGATCCCGACGATGGCGGCATGCAGCGCCGCCGCCTCCTGCGCCTTCACGCTGCTCCCCCGCCGCTGCGGATGCAGACCCGCGCGGAAGAGCGCCTCATTGGCGTAGATGTTGCCGACACCGACCACCACCCGCTGATCCATGATCAGCGCCTTGACCGTCCGCTGCGTCGACTGCAAGCGCTGCAGGAGGAATCCGGCAGAAAAGTCGGCGGATAGGGGCTCGAGCCCGAGATCGCGGAGAACGGTCCGCTCCGGCGATTCACCGGGCGCGGCAAGATCCAGACTGCCGAAACGCCGCGGATCGCGAAAATGGAGCTCGCCACCGTCCGTAAAAAAGAAGATCACATGGGTATGGGGTTCTGCCGGCTCCGGCGGATTGCTGTAG
This sequence comes from uncultured Cytophagia bacterium, assembly GCA_964436305.1. Taxonomy (GTDB): domain Bacteria; phylum Zhuqueibacterota; class Zhuqueibacteria; order Residuimicrobiales; family Residuimicrobiaceae; genus JAKPUX01. Next base: position 27,040 of record CAYTCI010000042.1, read on the forward strand.
CGCAGCCGCCCGCTCATGCCGAGATGGAAGATGAGGACCCCGCCGCCATCGAGATGCCAGAGCAGATACTTGGCCCGCCGCTCGAGAGCGAGAATCCGCTGGCCGACGAGCCCGCGCAAGGCATCCGCCGTGGGCAGGGGACGACGCAATCTGGGCGCGCGCACCTCAACCCCGGCCAGCTGCTTGCCGGTGATGTGCGGGGCCAGACTCCTGCGGATCGTCTCTACCTCCGGAAGCTCCGGCATCTCCTGCACTCCCCGCGCCGGCGCCCCACTTCCGACGTTTCTTGTCCACACGTAAGCTTAATATTACATATTATTTTTGATAAAACCAACCAATTCTTTCAGCATCCGTCCCTAAATCCCGCCGCCCTATTTCATCCGGCTCTGGAAACGCAGCACCGCAAAGGAAAAGATCACCCCGCCAAATACCAGCAGCGCCAGCCCCTGGGTGTAGAGATGGTGCAGTCCCGCCCCCTTGATGAACAACTCGCGCACGACCAGCACAAAATAGCGCATCGGGTTGAGCAGGCTGATGAGCTGCATCGCCCGCGGCATGTTCTCGATCGGGAAGAGAAAACCGGACATCAGCAGGAAATACATCAGGAAGAAGAGGGTGAGAAACATCGCCTGCTGCTGTGTGGCCGAGGAGGCGGAGATGAAGAGCCCCAGCCCGAGCGTGGTGCAGAGATAGATCAGGGCGAAGAGCACCAGCAGGCCGAGATGGCCGACCAGCGGGATCGCATAGATGATGCGCGCCACCGTCAGCCCAAAGGCCAGTTCGATCAGTCCGACCACCGCAAAGGGCACCAGTTTGCCGATCAACAGCTCGTGCTTGCGGATCGGCGCCACCAGCAGCTGCTCCATGGTGCCGATCTCCCGCTCGCGCACCAGCCCCATCGCACTCACCAGGGTGGTGACCATGGTGAGGAGAAAAACGACAATCCCCGGTATCATATAGTCCGAGTTCTTCAGCTCCTCGTTGTACCAGACGCGGAGATTGGGCGAGACCAGGTGAACCGACGCCGCCGCCTCGCTGCTTTGCAGCTGCGCCTCGATCCGCTCGGTCAGATCGCTCTGGAGAATGCCGTTGATATAGCCCAGGGCAATGGTCGAGGTGTTGGAATCCTGGCCGTCCACCAGCACCTGCAGGCTCGTGCGCTCGCCCCGCTGCAGCCGGGCATTGAACGCCTCGGGGATGACCACCGCCACCGAGGCCCGGCCGCGGTCGAGATACTCCTGCATCCGGCCCGGCCGCGGATCGTAATAGGCAACATCGAAATAACCCGACTGGCGGATGCGCTCGACCAGCAGGCGGCTGGTAGCGGAATGGTCGAGATCACAGATGACCGTCCGGATGTTGCGGACCTCGCTGGAGATGACGAAGCCGAGCAGCAGCAGCTGCACCACCGGCACGACAAAAAGGATGGCCACCATGCTGCGGTCACGGCGGATCTGGATGAACTCCTTCTTGATGATAGGCAGGATCTTGATCACCCGCTACTCCTCCAGATTGATCTTGAAGCGTTTGACGCTGATCAGGATCAGCACCGTGCCGAAAACCAGCAGGAAGAGGGCCGGCTGCCAGAGCGTGGCGCCCTCCACCCCCTTGAGCATGATGCCGCGGATGATGATGAGAAAGTATTTGGCCGGGACGATATAGCTGAGATACTGCAGCAGCCGCGGGATCGAGGCGATCGGAAAGACAAAGCCCGAGAGCAGGATTGACGGCAAAAAGGTCGAGACCATCGCGAACATCAGCGCCAGTTGCTGGTTGGGCACACGCGCGGAGATAAAGATCCCGAGGCTCAGACAGGTATAGACGAAGATCAGGGCGTAGAGGAGCAGCCAGAGGGGTTCGCCGCGGAAGGGCACCCCGAACCAGACCCAGGCGAAGAGGATGACCAGCAGCCCGTCGACGAAAGCCAGCAGGATATAGGGCAGGGTCTTGCCGGCGATGATCTCCAGGGCGCGCACCGGCGAGACCAGGATCTGCTCCATGGTGCCGGTTTCGCGCTCGCGCGCCACGGTCACCGAGGTGAGCAGGGCGCAGATCAGCATGATGATCACCGCCACCAGCCCGGGCACGATAAAGTTGACGCTCTTGAGATCGGGATTGTACCAGACGCGCGGTTGCAGGTCGATAGGCGGCTGCAGCACGATGGCATTGGCCTGCAGCGAGCGGCTGACGAAATAGGCGCGGATATAGTTCATCGCGACGGTCGCGGTGTTGGCGTTGGAGCCGTCGAGGATCACCTGCACCTCGCTCAGCGGCTGGCTGCCGTAGGAGGCGCCGAAGCCCCGCGGAATGATCAGTACGGCGATCATCCGGCGATGGAGAAAGGCCTCCTCGATCTCCACGCGGCTTGCCAGGGTACCACTCAACCGGAAATAGTTCGAGCTGAGCAGCCCATCCACCAGCTCGCGCGCGGCCGGGCTCTTGTCCTCATCGAGCAGCCCGAGACGAATGTCGCGAATATCGAAGGTGATCGCATGGCCATAGAGCAGGGTCATCAGGATCGGCAGCAGAAAGACGATAACGAGGCTGCGCGGGTCGCGGCGGATATGGAGGATCTCCTTGCGAATGATGGCCAGGATGCGCGCTTTCACGAGCGGCCCCTTTCACGGCTTTCGCGCCGCACCAGATCGATGAAAACCTCCTCGATGGTCGGCTTGCGGTAGCGTTCCTTGAGTTCACGCGGCGAGCCGAGGGCGATAATCCGGCCATCGTGCATGATCGACAGCCGGTTGCAGTATTCCGCCTCGTCCATATAGTGGGTGGTGACGAAGATGGTCGTCCCCTTTTCCGAGAGTTCATAGATCAGCCCCCAGAACTCCCGCCGCGAGATCGGATCGACCCCGCCGGTGGGTTCGTCGAGAAAGAGGATTCGGGGATCATGAAGGATGGCGCAGGTCAGCGCCAGGCGCTGCTTCCAGCCGGTCGGGATATCGCGGGTCAGCTTGTCCAGATGCTGCTGCAGATCGGTCGTGGCAATGGCCGCGGAGATGGCGCGCTCCAGTTCCTTGCGCGTGAGGCCGTAGATCCCGCCGTAGAATTCAAGATTCTGCATTACGGTCAGGTCGTCATAGAGGGAGAATTTTTGCGACATGTAGCCGATGTTCGCCTTGATCCGGTCCGACTGGGTGTAGATGTCATAGCCCGCGACGGTGGCCTTGCCGGCGGAGGGCAGCAGCAGGCCGCAGAGCATGCGGATGGTCGTGGTCTTGCCCGCGCCATTGGCGCCGAGAAAGCCAAAGATCTCGCCGGCGCGCACCCGGAAACTGATGCGGTCGACAGCGATAAAATCGCCGAAACGGCGCGAGATCTCCTCGACCTCAACGGAACAAGCTTCTGCCATGGCGCGGCTCACTTTAATAACTCGACAAAAACATCCTCGATCCCGGCCGCAATCGGCTCCACCGAATCGGCATGGATGCCGGCCGCCGCCAGACACTCGTGGACCTGCTGCTGTAAATGCAGGGCGTCGCCGCCGGCGCTGAGGTGGATCCGGTCGCCGAAGACCTGGACCGCGGCAAAGGCCCCGCTGGCGCGGAGGAGGCGCGCGGCCACCAGATTATCCGGCGTGACCACCTCCAGCAGTGTCCCGCTGTAGAGGCCCGGGATGGCCTCGGGGCGGTCGACCGTGAGGATCCGCCCCTTGTGGATAAAGGCCACGCGATCGCAGCGCGCCGCCTCGTCCATGTAGGGGGTAGTGACGAGGATGGTCACCCCCTCCTGCTTGAGGCTGGCGAGGATCTCCCAGAACTCGCGGCGCGAGACCGGGTCGACGCCGGTGGTCGGCTCGTCGAGCATCAATATCCCCGGGGTGTGAATCAGGGTGCAGGAGAGCGCGAGCTTTTGTTTCATCCCGCCCGAGAGCCGGGCACTGAGGCGGTCGGTGAAGGGCGCCAGCCGGCTGAACTGCAGCAGGTCGGCCATGCGGCGCTCGCGCTCGACGCGCGGCACCTGGAAGAGGTCGGCGAAAAAGCGCAGGTTCTCCGCGACGGTGAGGTCGGGATAGAGCGAGAAACGCTGCGGCATATAGCCGAGAAAGCGGCGCACCTCGCGGGTCGACCGGCGCGGATCCAGGCCGCCGACCCGGACCTCGCCGGCATCGGCGAAGAGCAGGCCGCAGAGGATGCGCAGGGTGGTGGTCTTGCCGGCGCCATCGGGTCCGATCAGACCGAGCATCTCCCCCGGCTGGACGGTCAGATCGAGGCCGTCGAGGGCCGTCACCGCCTTGAAGGCCTTGCGCAGGCCGGCTATCCGGATATCGTAGGCCACAGGAGCCATCCTCAGAGCAGGGTCACGTCGGCCGGCATGCCGATCTTGAGGATGCCGTCGGGATTGTCCACCGCCACCTTGACCGCATAGACGAGATCGGAGCGCGCCTCACGGGTCTGCACGTTTTTGGGGGTGAACTCGGCCTTGTCGGCGATCCAGACGATCCGGCCGGGAAAGGTCTTGCCGGCATAGCCGGAAAGGGCGATCTGCGCTGCGCCATTGAGGCGGATGCGCGCGATATCCTTGTCCTTGAGATAGATGCGGATGGTCATACGGCTGAGGTCGGCCAGGGTGACCACCGGAGCGAGCGGGCGCGCCACCTCGCCCGCCTCGAGATATTTGTCGATCACCACGCCGGTAATCGGCGCGGTCACGCGGAGATCGCGCAGCTGGCTGGCGATGAGCCCGATCTGCGCCTTGAGCTGGGCTTCCCTGGCGTCGAGGGCGGCCAGACTGGTGCGGCCGTTCTCGAACTGCGCCTCGGCCGCCTTGCGTGCGGTCTCGAGATCATCGAACTGCTGCTGGGTGGCACTGCCATCTGCGAGGAGCGCCGCGATGCGCTCGCTCTTTTTGTTGAGGTTATCGAGGTTCTCGCCGGCGGTGCGGGTCAGGCGGGCAGCGTTGATGCGACTGAGGCGCAGTTCCTCGAGCGCGGCCAGGGCCTGCTGCTGCTGCAGGACGATCTTTTCGCTGTCGATGGCGGCGATCAGCTGACCAGCCTGGACGGAAGCCCCCTCGTCGACCAGCAGGGCGGTCAGGGTGCCGCCCGCTTTGGCGCTGATCAGGACCTCGGTTGCCTCGAGGGTCCCGGAGCCGGTCATGACGCCGCTCTCCTTGTCGCCGCAGCCGCCGAAGAGCAGCAGGGCCGGAATGCAGAGTGCAGCCAAAGATGGAATTCGCATAGTCTCCTCAATTTTTCAAGCACTCGCCGGATTCTGAAACAGGACAACTCACACGGTGGCGCAAAGGACACGGAGAAAAACAGACTCACCAAACCATCGAATGATCAGTATTTATACTTCGTTTTGTGCCTCAGTGCCTCTGTGTGAGCTTTTTCTATCTCTCCTTTTGAGAGAGGATGATCATTGGTACTCCTTTTCGCCGAGGCCGACCGCGCGGCGCCAGTTGGCGCGCGCCAGAGCCGACTCGATCTCCGCACCGCTCTGCTGCAGCAGGGCGCGGGTCAGCTCGGACTGGGCGTCGAAATAATCGGTGTTCGAGGCCTGGCCCTGCTGAAACTGTTTCTCGGTCACGCTGAAGCTGGCCCGCGCCTGTTCGGCCATGCGTCCGGCCACCTCCAGGCGTTTGCCCGCCTCGCTGAGGCGCAGATGGGCCTGCTTGACGTCGAGTGCGATCGCCTCCCGCAGCTGCCGTTCGCTCTCGGCGAGTCCTTGCCGCCGCAGCTCGGCCTGCTCGATCCGCGAGGCGGTGCGGCCGCCGTTCCAGAGATTCCATTCGGCCCCGACGCCGACCAGCCAGTAATCCATCCACTCATTCCTGATCATGTCGAGTCCGGGTTTACCATAGCCATAGCTGGCGAAACCGGCGAGGGCGGGCAAACGTCCGCCGCGGGCGATTTTGCGGCCGGCCTCGGCAGCCTGCTGCGCGCCGGCCAGGCTGGCCAGCTCCGCGCGGTTGGCGGCGGCCAGCTGCAGCGAGGCCTCGAGGGTGCCGGGGTCGAGATGGCCGGGTCCCATCGCCGACGGTTCAGCGCCGGCCGGCAGGGACGCCGCCAGCAGATTCTCGAGAGCGGCCGCCGCCAGGGCGACGCCGTTCTCGGCCTGCAGCAGCGCCAGCTCGGCCTCCGAGGCCTTGACCTCAACCCGCAGCTTTTCGTCGCGGCGGGCCAGCCCCTGCTCGACCATCACCGCAAGATCGCGCGCATGGGCGGCGATCTGCTCGCGGGCACTGCGGGCGATTTCCGCGCCCTTGTGCGCCTGCAGCAGGGCGGCATAGGCCGATTCAACCCGGAAGATCAGCTCGGCGCGCTGGCGTCTGAGCTCGCTCCCCTTGGCGCCGGCCAGCGCCTCGGCAGCCGTCCGGGCGCCGCTCAGCCGGAATCCGGTGAAAAGGGGCTGGCTGAGGGTCAGCCGCAGGTCCGAGTTGTCCAGCGAACCCAGTTTGATCCCGCCCTGTGGAAAAAACTGCTGGAAAAGGGGGGCAGCGAAGCTCAATTCCGGCACCGTGCTCTGGCGGCGATAACTGCCGCTGAAATCGAGCGAGGGCAGGCGCGCTGCCTTCGCCTGATCGAGATCGGCGGCGGCGATCCCCGCCTCGCTTTCGGCCACCTTCAGGCCGGGGTTGCCGGCGAGGGCTTGCTGCACGCATTCGGGCAGGCTCTGCTGCGCCGCGGCCGCCCCCGCCAGGGCCAGCAGCAGGGGAATGAGGATGGAAAATCGCATGGGCCCTCCTGATTGGGATGACATGTCATGCCTCCTGACGCGGAACCAGACCGTAGAGCATGAGATCCACGATCGCCTGCTCGCGTTCCGCCAGCATCCGCTCCGGGTCGGCGAACTGCTCGGCAAATGCGGCCACGAGGATCGGACGCAGAATGAAGATGAATAGGTTGAGCGCCACCAGATTCCAGACCGTCTGCAGCGGATCGACATCGCGAAGCTGGCGGTTGCGGACCGCCACCGCCAGCTCCTCCCTGAGGGTCTGCAGCGGACCGGAGAAACGGCTGAAGAGCGTACGTACCAGCTTTTCGACGACCGGATTGCCGCTGTGGATCTCGCGAATGATCATCCGCGGCAGCTCGGGATGTCGGCTGAGAAAATCGAGGTGGAGATGGACCAGCTGCGG
>CAYTCI010000043.1:0-33976 GCA_964436305.1 uncultured Cytophagia bacterium
AATGACACGCGCGTTTACCTCGGCAAGGGCGGTATCTTTTCGCGGTGGGGCAAGGAGCCGCGGCACCCTCTACAACAAGATGAAGAAATACGGCCTGATCTACAGCGAGTCCGAGTCACCGGCCGATGGTGACTAGTAAAAAAGAATGACATTGTCGCTAAAATGAACGATTTTTTCGCCGTGGCCGGGATCCGGCCGCTGATTACATTTATGTAACTCCTTGATTTTCAAGGATAATTTCTCCCCTCCCTTTATCCCGCCTTCTGGCACGCAGATTGCTATTCCCGCAGCATGATGCGCCGCTGCTGCGGCACTCACACAGTTCAGCATCTTCGCCAATCCTTTTCAACCAAGGGATTTGAATGGGCACCTTACGGAAAAAGCTGCTGGCGAAAGGAACCCGCATCCTCGACCTGGGGGTCTTGCTCTGCACCCTGACGGGCGCAGCCCTGCTGCAGGCCCGCCTGGTGACGGGGGGATGGCGCCTTCATCTCTCGCCTGGAATCATCACACCCGCGGGGGGGCTGGCGCTCGCTGTGCTCCTCATCGCCTGGAACCGCCTCTTTGCCCACTTTGGCCTGTACGAGATCCGCCGTCTCGATGCCCGCACGCGGGAGTGGCTGGATATCGCCAAAGCAGTCACGCTCGGGAATCTGATCGCAGCGGCTCTCGCCCTGTTGATCACGGCCGCACCGGGCAAGGAGTTTTTTCTCATCTTCTATCCCCTCTCGTTGACGGCGGCCATCGCCAGCCGTGCTGTCGTGCGCGCCGGGCTGGTTTTTTTGCGCAACCGCGGCCGCAACCTGCGCGACGTCGTCTTCGTCGGCAGCGGTCCGGAGGCCATCGACCTCGCGCAAAAGGTCCTCTATCGCGCCGACCTCGGGTACCGGCTGCGCGGGTTTGTCGATGACCATCCGCAGAACACCCGGCTGTGGCAGGGCAAGTGGCTCTGTACCCTCGATGCCTTTCCCGATTATCTGGCGCGGCATGAGGTGGATGAGGTTTTCATCGCCCTGCCGGTGCAAACCTACTTTGAACAGATCCGCCAGATCACCCGCCTCTGTGATGAGGAGCGGATCCCCTGCCGGGTGCCCTCCGATCTGATGGACCTGAACACGGCCGGGACGGCGGCCTACGAGCTCAACGGCGTGCCCATGCTCAACCTGCGCTGCAGCGGTCACCCGCGGGCAACCCATCTCTTCCTCAAACGGCTGATCGATTTCACCCTGGCCGCATTGGGTCTCCTCCTGATGGCGCCGCTCTTTCTCGTGATCAGCCTCCTCATCGCCTGCACCTCACCCGGACCGGTCTTTTTCAAGCAGCAGCGGGTGGGCTTCAACCGCCGCCGTTTCCGGATCTACAAATTCCGCACCATGGTGGCCGGGGCCGAGGCGCTGCAATCGCAGCTCGAGCACCTCAATGAGGCGGATGGCGCGGCCTTCAAGATTGCCCGCGATCCGCGCATCACGCCGGTGGGGCGCTGGCTGCGCCGCACCAGCATTGACGAGATTCCCCAGCTGATCAACGTCCTGCGCGGCGAGATGAGCCTGGTCGGGCCGCGTCCGCTGCCGGTACGGGATGTCAACAACATCTATGAACAGTGGCCGAGCCGGCGCTTCACGATGCGGCCGGGCCTGACCTGCCTCTGGCAGATCAGCGGCCGCCACCGCCTGCGCTTCAACGAGTGGATGCGCCTCGACCTCAAGTATGTGGATGAGTGGTCGATCTGGCTCGACCTCAAGATCATGCTGCAGACGATCCCGGAGGTGGTCCGGGCTTCCGGCGAGTAGACCGCCGGCGGAGGGGGCTTTTCTGCATCCGGCTCCTCCTGCAGGTAGTTAGAAGAGTAGTTCGTTGTATTCTGACCCTGCCGTTTTTCGAGGAGATCGTGATGTTCACTGCCTTGAACCCGTTCCGTCTGCGCATCCTTGCCCCGGCTCTCCTTGTGTTGGCTCTCCTGCCCGGCCGCCTGCCGGCGCGGGATTTCAAGCCCCCTTTTCCACGATTGGTCTTCCAGCGCCCCGGCGGCATTGCCGGCGGGGCGGTTCAGTATTTTTTCAGCCGCTACGATCTCGCCATCCACGGCGGTGGCGGGATCTTTGCCTATGCCCTCAATGACAGCATCCATGCCCTAAATCCCAACACCATCATCCTCGGCACCTCGCGCCAGGGGATCTGGCCCGGCAATCCGGTCTGGCCCCCAGCCTGCTTTATCTATTCGAGCTGGTTCGACAGCCTGAGAGCCCCTGCGCAGCCCGGCGACACCTGGATCCGCGTAAAATCGACCGCGGGATTCAAGACCAACAGCATCAACGACGACACTTTTGCGCTGGTGGGGGCCGACGACTGGATTCTCTTCACCGGTTTCACCGACACTACCATCTATGGCATTCCGGTCAGCGGCGACTATGCCCTCAATACGGTCCATGCCATCGGCGATTCGGTCAAGCGCCCCTCGCGCTTTCAGGGTTTCGGCTACCTCCACAACGTCACCGCCTTTGCCCCGCCGGTCGGCAGCCAGCCGGTTTGGGCTTATTTCGTCGACCAGCGCTTCAATGCCGCCAAGCAGGATTTCAGCCGCTTCGATGGCGTCTTTTATGACTCCTTCCGCTTTTTCTTCTGGGGCGACGATTTCCAGTCCACCATCGATCTCGACTATAACCATCGCAACGATCTCACCGAGAGCGGCAAGGGGCTCGCCTGGGTCAATGCCCAGTGGTCCGAGGGGGTCAAAAAGATGATGCCCTATGAGCGGCAGAAATTCGCGGCGCTGCATCCGGGCGCACCGGTGGTGGTTTCGGTTAATATGGGTGCCGCCCAGGAGGGGGATCCCTACCCGATCCGCTATTGTGACGGCATGGAGTGGGAGGGATTCATGCGCTTTGCCTATACCGCCCCCGAGCTGATCCGCGTCAACCAGCTGTGGGAAGCGGCGCATGATACCGTCTTCACCATCATCGAGGATTATGTCGAGAAAGAGAGCCACAGCCGCGATTACAAAAAGATGCGCTACGGCCTCACCACCGCCCTGATGTCCGGGGCCTATTACGGCATGACCTACGGCAACGAGTACAGCCTCTCCCTCTGGTACGACGAATTCGACACCGATCTCGGCTATCCCACCGCGCCTGCCCGCAAGATCCCGGGGCTGACCGATGTCTATGTGCGCTTTTTCGACAAGGGGGCGGCGATCTGCAACGCCTCGGGTCAGATCGTCACCGTCACCGACGCCATGATATCCGGCCTGACCGGATACCGCGGACCCTACTACCGCTTCCTTGGCGGGCAAAAGCCCTCGTTCAACACCGGCCAGCCCTTTACCAGCGTCGAGCTCTGGGGGGAGACCCAGACGCCGGCCAAGAACACGATCGGCGACGGCATCCTGCTGCTGTCGCATCCTGATACGGTGGTGGCCGACATCCTGGTCGGCACCTGCTATTTCAACGACACCTCGCCGGGCACCGCCCACGCCCAGTTCGACGCCGGCTTCCGGCCGGTCCAGGACAAGGGCAACGAGAGCATCGACATCGCCTCGCGTAACCACTGCTTCTCGCAGTGGGTCTCCTCCGACTCGACCGGCATCGGGTACTACTATTCCTCCCCGGCGGAGCGCGCCGGCTGGGCCACCTTCCGTCCCACCATCGGTGTGGCCGGCTGGTACGAGATCAGCGAGTGGCATCCGATGGTTGGCGAGACCGCCTCGGCCTATCAGGAGGCCGACAATGTCCCCTTTGAGGCGGTGGTGGCCGGCGTCAACAAACTCAGCGGGATCATCGACCAGACCAAAAACTACGGCCGCTGGAACCGCATCGCCATTCTCTGGCTGCCCGCCGGCACCGGCAGTTATGTGCGCCTCTCGAACCGCGGCGACGGTTTTGTCGCCGCCGATGCCATGCGTTTCCGCTATCTCAAGCGGGTGGTGCCGGATGTAACACCGCCGCGCCGCCCCGATGGCCTCCATCTGACCCGCTAAGGCGCCCTCTCGCCCCGCCCGGCCCGCCGGGCGGGAGCGATTTTCTCCCGCCCTCTCGTGCTGACCCGCCCTCTCGTGCTGACCCGCCCTCTCGTGCTGACCCGCCCTCTCGTGCCAATCCACTCACTTGCGCCCACCCGCCCACGCTCGCCCCTTTTGGCATAGTGTTTGCGAAACAGGAGGGTGGCGGGAGAGCCCTACCTATGATAATATTGAAGTAAGAATCGATAATAATAGCCAGAATATGAAATTTCTTGTTCGCTGGGCAAACAAGTGTTTTGACATGAAACAGAACCACGCACCGCAACTGCATTGGAGGTTACCCATCATGAGAATCGCGTTGTCGTTCTCAAAAGCCGCAACTCTGGTTGTGCTCCTGACGCTCGCTCTGGCCTTCACGGCTTTTGGGCAGGATCCCGTCACCGCCTATTTCGAGGGATCCGGCACCTTGAGCAGCACATCCTGGTCCGCCGGCGACTCGCTGGTCTATAATGGCAATCTGCATTCCACCAAAAAACTGACCGGGACCAAACAGATCGCGGTCTACACCGGCAAGGCCAATGCCAATCAGGTCGATATCCGCTGGGCGCCCTCTGGCGACGGCTGCGAGACGGCCTATACCGGCTACGGCGGTGTGGTCTTTATGCAGACGGGCAACTCGGCGGGCAACGGCTATTTCGCCAATTACTATGGCGGGCAGATCAAGCTCTTCAAGATCACCGGCGGCGTAACCGCCAGTTCGGGCACGACTGTGACGGTCTCCTCCCCGCCGACCATGGCAGCCGGCTCCCTCTATACGGTACGCGTCAATACCGCCACCGGCAAATTCGAGTATTTTCTCGATGGCACCTCTCTCGGCTCGATCACCAATACCGATTACAGCCTCGCCTCCGCCTGTTATGGCGGCGCCCTGCTTTACAGCGGTGCGGCGGTGGATAATGATATCGAGGAGATGACCTTCAGCACCTATACCCCCTCGACGACGACCGATACCACCGCCCCCTCGGCGGCGACTCTTTCGGCAGCGGCGGCCGGCTCCAGCTCGATCACGGTGACCTGGACCGCCCAGTCCGATGACGGCGGCGCCACCGGCACCGGCGCAGCCACCTCCTATGACCTGCGCTACAGCACTTCCACCATCACCAGCGCCAACTTTTCCTCGGCTACCAGGGCAACAACCGGCACGCCGAAGGCGCCCGGCTCCTCCGAGTCGGTCACCGTCACCGGCCTGAGCGCCAGCACCAAATACTACTTCGCTCTGGTGATCAAGGATGAGGTGCCCAACGCCTCACCGCTCTCCAATATCGCCTCGGCGACCACCTCGGCCGGCAGTGGCGGCGGTGGCGGCGGCGGAACGCCTTCCACCGGCTGGAACAGCCCGATCGTTGATGATTTCAACCGCGCTTCGCTCGGCGCCGACTGGTCCGCGCCCAAGTTCGTCGCCGACAACAACGAACTGGCGATCTCCTCGACCAACGGCTATGGCCTGGCGGCGTTCGCCCGCTCGGGCGCCAACAAGTCGGCCGGCGCCGATTCGATCAAGCTCTCGATGACCATGGGCGCCTCGGCCGTCTATTACTCGAATCAGAACTACACCCCGGTCGGCTTCGCCCTGATGCTGGACAGCCCCTCCTCCACGGCCAATGGCTACTGGCTGCGCCGTTCTTCCAATAAACTCTCGCTCTACCAGATCACGGGTGGTGGCACAACATTCAACAGCCTCGTGGGTGAGACCAATGTGACCAAAACCGCACCCGCGGCCGGCCAGAAGGTGACCGCCATCGTCAAGGTGAGCGGTACGGCTCTGACCATTTATCACTATATCGATGATGTCTTTGATGCCACCCTGAATGCAACCTTACCCTCCGCACCCGGCGATACCTGGTACGTCGGCGTGGTGATGTATGAGGATGGCGCCAGCAATTTTAATATCGACAATTACTCGGTCTATCTCCCCAACCTCGGCTCGGCCAGCGCCTCGCGGATCGCCTACGTCAGCGGCAGCAACCAGTCCGCTCCGATCAGCCAGTATGTGGCCGATTCCCTTAAGGTCAAGGTGACAGACGATGCCGGCAATCCGGTCAGTAATGTCGTGGTCGATTTCCAGGTGACCGAGGGCAAGGGTACCATCGAGACCGGCACCTTTGATGGCAAGATCTGGAAGGAGGTCGAATCCGGATCGCTTGGCATCCCGATCGCGAAGGATACCACCTCGGCGACCGCCTCAGGCGGCCACTATGTCAAGACCTCCTTCACCTCCGGATACCGTTACAAGGAGGCGGTCTCGATCCCGGTTTACATTCCCGAGGAGCGCTCCTATTACTTTTATCTGCGCTATAAGACCAACTCCACCAGCCGGAATAATGTGATCGTCCGCTACGGCACCAACAAAACCGACACCCTCTACTGCGAAGTGACGGATGTCTCCGGCGCCTGGGCCTGGTACAAGTTCCCGAGCAGCTTCAAGATGGCCAAGGGCTTGCAGAACATCCGCCTGGCCGTCTATGAACCGGGTTGGGATTGGGACAAGATCGCCCTGATCGCCAGCGGTGTGACCGGCCCCTCCGGCTCCACGATGGGCGAGTCCGGTCCGAATCTCTCCAATATCTCGAACACCGCCGGCTACGCCGCGGCGCGCCTCAAGTTCGGCACCGATGCCGACACCAATGTGGTGGTCTCGGCGCTGGGTTACCGGTCCGACGGCACCACGCTGCTGACCGGCGCGCCGGTGACCTTCACCCTCGATCCGACTCCGGGGCCGGCCGCCGCGATGGTCAAGGACCCCGATCTCACCGATCCGATCCTGGGCACCCGCGATGAGACCGCCGGCGCCACCCTGATCGCCGACATCCTCGATGCCTACGGCAACGGCGTCCCCGGTACCACCGTCAACTGGAGCCTGCTCTCGGGCGTCGGCGGCTCACTGGCGAGCTCGACCTCAACCTCGGATGAGAAGGGCCAGGCCAAGGTCAATATGACCCTCGGCCTGGTCGACACCCTCTTCAGGGTTCAGGCCGCGGCGACCGGCGCCGGCGGCACCGCCCTGACCAATTCGCCGCTGACCTTCACCATCAAGACCGGTAAACCGCCTGCCTCGATGACCAAGGTCGCGGGCGACCAGCAGTCCGGCATCGTCGGCACCACCCTCGCCACCCAGCTCAAGGTCAAGGTGCTCGGCTCTTCCGGCGGCAACTATCCCAATTATCCGGTGACCTTCACCGTCAAGAGCGGCGATGGCAAGGTGAGCACCGCCTCGGCCCCCACCCAGGTGAGCAGCCTCAAGGTGCTCACCGACACCAATGGTGAGGCAGCGGTCTATCTGACCCTGGGCGACAAGCCCGGCGCCAACAGCGTCGAGGCCAAGCTGCAGGGCCTCGCTTCCATCCCGGTCCAGCTCTTCACCGCCACCGGCACCATCGGGGCTCCGAGCATCCTGGCTTTCGTCTCCGGCAACAATCAGACCGGCTCGATCGGCCTGCCCCTGGCCGATTCCCTCGTGGTCAAGGTTACCGACGCCCGTAACAACGGCATCGCCGGCCATCAGGTTACTTTCTCGATCATCGACGGCACCGGCGCCTTTCTCGAAACCGCCGGCACCCGCACCCTGACCCGCTATACCAACGGCTCGGGGCGCGCCGCGGTCTCTCTGACCATGGGCAGCGCGGTCGGCGAGGTCCACACGGTCCGCGCGACGGCCACCGGCCTCACGCCGGAGAATATCACCTTCTCCGAGACCGCCAGCAATCCGGTGCCCTCGCGGATGGAATACTTCTCCGGCAACGCGCAGGATACCACCGTCACCGCAAGGCTCTCCAAACCCTTCATCGTCAAGGTTTTTGGGCCCTTCGACGCGGTGATCTCCGGCCATACGGTCCGCTTCAAGGTGGTCAAGGGCGGCGGCAATTTTGACGGCCTCAGCGAGAAAGCCGTGGTCACCGATGTCAGCGGCATGGCCGCGGCGACATTGACCCTCGGCAAGACCGCCGGCGACAGCGCCAACGTCATCGAGGTCATCTCCTATCGCGCCGATCAGCCCACCGTGCCCCTGACCAATTCGCCGCTCCGCCTCTGGGCCAGCGGCCGCGCCGGCACCGCTGCCAAGCTGGTCAAGCTGGCCTCCACGGATAATCAGACCGGCGCCAACGGCCAGGAACTCGCTCTGCCCATCAAGGCGCAGGTGACCGATGTCTACGGCAATGCCATCTTTAACCACTCCGTCACCTTCCAGGTCGTCGGCTCGGGCGGCACCTTTGTCGATACCGACGGCGAGAGCACCGTCAAGACCCTCTCCACCGGGACCGACGGCTATGCCACGGTACGCTGGAAAATGCCAACCGGTTATCTCGGCACCGTCCAGGTGCGTGTTGACGCCCTGCGCAACGACGGCGCGGCCCTGACCGACAGCCCGGCCTTCTTCAGCGCTACCTCGATCACCGGCGACGCCTACCAGATGGTCAAGTGGTCGACCCCCGATACCCTCAAGGGGACCGTCGGCAACGCGATCAGCCAGAACGTCAAGGTGCGGATCACCGACAAGAACGGTCAGCCCAAGACCGGTTACATGGCTACCTTTACCGTGACCCAGGGCGCCGGCAAGGTCAATGGCGCCGGTTATGTCACTGTGCCGACCTCGGCCGATTCGGGCATCGCCCAGGTCACCTGGACCCTCGGCACCACCTCCGGCACCGCCAACAACGTCCTCGAGGTCCGCGCCGGTGTCGTCCTCAATCCGCTGCTCGTCTTCAAGGCGACGGCTGCGCCGGATCTCGCCTATCAGCTGACGCCCGATGCCGCCACCGCCAACCAGATCGGCAAGGTGGGACAGGCTCTGGCCAAACCGATCCGCGTGCAGGTCAAGGACAAGTACGGCAACGGCGTGCCCAATTCGCCGGTCCTCTTCCATGTCAGCGGCGTCGACAGCCTGCGCGGCAGCATCAACGGCCTCGCTGAATCGACGGTCAACACCGACCTCGATGGCTTTGCCAGTGTCTACTGGACCCTCGGCAAGCGTCCGGGCAGCAAAAACAACGCGATGGAGGTGAGTGCCCGCTACAACAGCACCAACCTGGTCAACTCGCCCTATCTCTTCTATGCCAGCGCCATCGTCGGCGATCCGAAACTCCTGCTGATGGCGAGCGATACCTCACTGTTCTATGGCAAGACCGAGAACAAGCTGAGCGAGCTGCTCAAGGCACGGGTCACGGATGAGTTCAAGAATCCCATCGCCAACCATACGGTGACCTTTACGGTGACCTCCAACGTCACCGCCGGCGGCGGCACTCTGGATGGCACGGTCAACACGACCGCGACCAAGACCACCGACAGCAATGGTCTGGTCTCCACCCAGTTCTACCTCGGCAAGATCGCCGGAAACAAGAACAACCGCATCGAAGCGGCTGCGGAGTACAACGGCGCCCGCCTGACCGGCTCGCCGCTGCTCTTCCTGGTCTCCGGTGTGCCCAGCAATGCCGAGAATCTGGTGCTCGCGGCGGGTAGCGGCCAGAACGGTACGGTCGGCAAATTCCTCGGCGCCGAGCTGGCGGTGATGGCCCGTGATGTCTACAACAATCCGGTCAAGGGACACCCCATCGAATTCCGCATCATCGTCGGGGCCTCCGATTATGCCGCCCTCGGAACCGATACCTTGTTGACCAAGGTCGTCAGCACCGATGCAGATGGCATCGCCCGCGTCAAATGGCGCCTTGGCCGCACCGCCGGACTCGACCGCAACGTCGTCGAGGCGACGGCCTCCAACGGCACCACCGCGCTGCGCAACTCACCGATCCGTTTCACCGCCATCGCCACGCCGGATATCACCGACGGCAAGCGCTCGAAGATCCTGGCGGTGGATGCCGCGGTCGACGCCGATGGCACGACCAAAGCCTCGATCAAGGTCTCACTGCGCGACAAGTACGAGAACCCGGTGACCGGCAAATATGTCACGTTGCTTCCCAATGACGCGTCGACCTACATCACCCAGCCGCTGACCACCACCGATGTCAACGGCGATGCGGTCGGCTTCGCCACCTCGACCAAGGCGGGCAAGAAGTGGATCAAGGCGCGCGATGTCAATAACAACATCAGCATCGCCGACAGTGTCATGCTCACCTTCAATCCCCTCGGCGCCTACGAGATCGCGCGCGCGACCAGCAATGACGGCGATGCCCAGACCCGCAACGTCGCTACGGCTCTGCCGCTGCCGCTGCGCGTGGTCGTGCGTGACCGCAACGGCAACACCATCGCCAATCACCCGGTGACCTTTGTGCCGACGCAGGGCGGCGGCACGATGATCGATCCGCAGGTGGTCTACACCGACAGCACCGGCGCTGCCCAGGCCCGCTACAAGCTCGGCAGCACCGCGGGCGTCAATTTCGTCGAGGCCCGCGCGGCCAAGACCGACGGCAGCGGCACCGCCCTGAGCAACTCGCCGGTGCGCTTCACCGAGGTCGCCGTCAGCGGCACCCCCTCGAAGCTGCTGATCCTGGATGGCGACAACCAGTCCGCTCAGCCGGGCAAGGCCTTGCCGAATCTCTTCAAGGTGCAGCTGAATGACATCAACGGCTGGCCGGTCGCCAACGTCCAGGTCAAGTTCAGCGTCCTGATCAACAACGGCGCCATCACCAGCACCAATCCGGTGACCACCGATATGTACGGCCAGGCGACCGCCCAGGCCGTCGCCGGCAGCGGCAAAGGCAACACCCTCTACAGCGCCAGTCTGCCCGCCTACACCGCGATCGGTGCGGTCACTTTCACCTCCGAGACCGTGGCGGGACCGCCGAGCAAGATCGTCTACCTCCTCGGTGGGGACCAGACCGGAACCGTCGGCCGGACCCTCTATACCCCATTGGCCGTGCGTGTCGAGGATGAGTTCGGCAATGCCGTGCCGGGTTGGTCGGTGATGTTCAACGTGGTCGACGACGGCACCGTCTCCGGCAAGGGCACCCTCGACGGCGGCATGACCAGTTTGACTGCGACCTCCAACGCCCAGGGCACCGCGACGGCCAACTATACCCTCGGCACCCGGGCCGGCCTGAACAAGGTGCGCGCCTCGGCGGTCAACCTCAATCCGGCTTTCATCGAGTTCTCGCTCACCGGTGATGCCGACTATGCCTACACCATGGAGAAGATCGAAAATGCCAATCTCCGCGGGCAGGTTGGCAAGGTGATGCCCGATCCAATTCAGGTGCTGGTCAAGGACCGCTATGGCAATCCGACCCGCGGCGGCGCCGTCCAGTTCGTCGTCGTGCCGGGCAGCGGCAGCATCGAGGGATCAAGCGTGGTGACCTCCGGCGCTGATGGCATCGCCAGCGCCCGTTGGAAACTCGGCAAACAGGGCACCAACGAGGCACTCGCGACGGCCAGTCTGCCGAGCGGCTCGCCGACAGTACGCTTTACAGCCCAGGGCGATATCCAGAACTATCCGGAATTACCAGCACTCGGTTCCTACACGATCAACGAGGGCGAGCAGCTCCGCTTCTCGGTTGTGGCCACCGATGCAGACGGCGACCAGATCTATTACAGCTCCGCCAACCTGCCCGAGGGCGCCACCTTCGAGCCGGATGGCAGTACCATCTACTGGTTCGTCTGGACGCCGACCTTTGAACAGGGCGGGCAGACCTACACGCCGGTCTTTACGGTGCAGGACAACCAGGGCGGCAAAGCCATCGATTCGGTGCGGATTACCGTGACCAACGAGAACCGGGCGCCGCGTCTGGTCGCTTCTGAACCGACCCCGGAGAGTGTGATGCTCAGGTGGCCCAACTCCCAGACCTTCTCGGTCCAGGTCGAGGACCCCGACAACGACGCCCTCTATTACACCTGGAAGGTCGGATCGCAGGCGGTCTCCAGCTCTTCCTCCTTCACCCTCAACTCGCAGTACTATCCGGAGGGTTATTACCTGATCACGGTGGAGGTCTCGGATGCCTCGCACACCATCTCCAGGTACTGGTCGGTGAATCTGCGGGTTAGCGTCGAGATGAAGAGTTTCACCTGCACCACGGTCGAGTACCAGGGCGTCAGCCTCAACTGGCAGACGGCCGCCGAGAGCGACAACCTTGGCTTCAACGTGCTGCGCTGCCGCACCGAGAAGGGGAGCTATGAAAAGGTCAACACGACCATGATTCCCCCGGCGGCGGACGGCAAGTACACCTGGACCGACCAGAGTGCCCAGGCCGGCGAACGCTGGTACTACAAGCTCGAGGACATCAGCCGCAGCGGCGTGACCACCCAGCACGGTCCGGTCGTGGCGGAGATGCCGGTGCCGAGCAAGTTCGAGCTGGCGCAGAACTATCCCAATCCCTTCAATCCGGTGACGACCATCCGCTATCTGCTGCCGGCGGAGGGACGGGTGCTGCTGCAGATCTACAACACCAACGGCCAGCTCATCCGCACCCTGATCGACGGCGCGGTCCCGGCCGGCTACCATCAGATCCTCTGGGATGGCCGCAGTGATGCCGGTGCGCCGGTGGTGACGGGGCTCTACTACTACCGCATCGTCGCCAATGGCATGAGCGTGACCAAAAAGATGGCCCTGCTCAAGTAACGCCTCAATCGCCTCTTTGTACGAAAAAAGCCGCCCGGTTTGGGCGGCTTTTTTATTTTGCGGCCCCGCGAATCTGGTGCCGACCTGCTCGATTCTGGTGCCGATCCGGCGGTTCAGCCCCCTTGTGCCGACCCGCTCAATTCTGGCGCCGACCCACCTGCATCTGGTGCCGACCCGCTCAATTCTGGTGCCGACCCGGCGGTTCAGCCCCCTGGTGCCGACCCGCTCAATTCTGGCGCCGACCCGGCGACTCCCCCCTCGCGCCGGATCTTGTCGGCACCAGAGGGTACAGGGTCGGCACCAGATTTTGAAGTTCGGAGCGGCTTTTTTTATGTTGACGGTAAGCGAAATTTTCTTTAAGTTGACAGACAAATCACCGCAATGGATCGCACGACCGGGTCTCGGCCCGGACCACCTGGGAAGAAGGATCGCAACGGTATGCAAAAGAAACTCTGGTTATTGGCCGCCTTGGTATTCTGTTTTGTCCCCCTGCTCTTCGCCGGCGAGAGCGCGACGGCAGCGGAGGGCGTGAATCTGGGTGAGGTGCTGCCGGTCTGGAGCATCATCCCTTTCATCGGCATCCTGCTCTCGATCGCGTTGTTTCCCCTCTTCGCCCCGCACTTTTGGCATCACCATTATGGCAAGGTCTCGGCCTTCTGGTCGCTGGTCGTGGCCGTCCCCTTTGTCCTCGCCTACGGCCACCCGGCCTTCCACGAGATCCTGCACATTGTACTCATCGACTACATACCCTTCCTCATCCTGTTGCTGGCGCTCTTTACGGTCGCCGGCGGCATTCTCGTCGAGGGCACGCTGCGCGGCAATCCCCTGCTGAATGGGCTGCTGCTGCTGATCGGCACGGTGGTCGCCTCGTGGATCGGCACGACCGGGGCCTCGATGCTGATGATCCGGCCGGTGATCCGCGCCAATGCCCATCGCCGCAGCAAGATGCATGTGATCATTTTTTTCATCTTTCTGGTCAGCAACATCGGCGGGGCGCTGACCCCGCTGGGCGATCCACCCCTGTTTCTCGGTTTTCTCCACGGTGTCCCCTTTTTCTGGACCTTCCGACTCCTGCCCGAGACGCTCTTCGTCGTTGCCGTGGTGCTGGCGCTCTTTTTCCTGATGGACTCGTTTCTCTACAACCGGGAAAAACGGGCCGGCACCCTGGTCGAGCCGACGGGTGAGAAAGTGCCGCTGCGTCTCCGCGGCGCCCACAATCTGATCTTTCTCGTTGGCATCATCGGCGCCGTCCTGATGAGCGGCACCTTCCAGACAGGCGAGGTCACCGTGCTGGGGATTCATCTCGGCCTGGCCAACCTGCTCCGGGATTTTATCCTGCTGATCCTGGTCGGCCTCTCCTGGGTGACGACCGCCAAAGAGGTGCGCCGCAAGAACGAGTTCACCTGGGGGCCGATCGTCGAGGTCGCCCTGCTCTTTGCCGGGATTTTTATCACCATCATTCCCGCCCTGGCGATGTTGCGCGCCGGCACCCATGGCCATCTCGCCTTCATCATCAATGCGGTCAAGGAGCCCTGGCACTACTTCTGGATCACCGGGGCGCTCTCCAGTTTTCTCGATAATGCCCCGACCTACCTGACCTTCCTCAATACTGCACTCGGGAATTTCTACGCCGGCATGCCGGAATCCCAGGCCATTGCCGCCCTCATTGCCGAAAAAGGAATCTTTCTCAAGGCGATCTCCACCGGCGCGGTCTATATGGGCGCCAACACGTACATCGGCAATGCCCCCAATTTTATGGTGCGCTCCATCGCCGAGGAGCAGGGCGTCCGCATGCCGAGCTTTTTCGGTTATATGGTCTATTCCCTCCTGATCCTCATCCCGACCTTCATCCTCACCACCTTCATCTTTTTCTGAACTGACTGTAAAAAAAGCGCGCCGCTGGATTCAGCGGCGCGTTTTTTTGTTGCTGGCCGGCGGCAGCTTCGGCCCGGGCCCGGCTCAGGGCGGGTTCGGGTCGGCGCGAGTATACGGGGAAGCGGCGCGCTTTTTTTGTTGCTGGCCGGCGCGAGTATACGGGGCAGCCGTGCAGGTAGAACGTGCTCAAATCGGCGGCTGGGCGTGGCATTCCGAGCAGGGCGCCTCTTTCCAGCCATCGCCGATATCCTCGGGATGGACGAACTCAAGCGAAGTGCCGCCGTTCGCATAGGCCAGCGCGCCGGCCTTGCCCTGCGCCTGGATGTCGTGGCAGTGGTTGCACTCCTTCGAGATGACCCGGCCGTCAGCGCTGACGTGCTCGCCGTCATGGCAGCGGAAGCAGCCGGGGGAGTTGAGGTGGCCGATGTGGTCGGGGTAATCGTTCCAGGTCACTTTCATCCGCGGAAAGATGTTGCGGCTGTAGGCCTTTTGCGTCCCGGTGATCGCGCGTTCCAGCAGCGCCCCTGCTTGCGGGCCGGGTGTACCGGACTGGGCGGCGGCGAAGTCGCGCAGGTGAGCGGCGATCCCGGCCTGTGCGGAATCCGGGGTGCCATAGGCGGTCATGCAGACCTCCACCGCGGCCCGCTTGATGCCCGGCAGGGTGGGATCGATCTCGCCGGCCGCCATCGCGCTGTTGATGAAGCGGTTGGGATCGCGGTATCCATGGCTCGGCCGGTTATGGCAGTCAATGCAGTCCATTTCCCGCACCGGCAGGGCCCCGGTGGCCTCGCCGGCCGCCGGCGCGTTATAGACCACCTTCTCGCCACTCTTGCGGTTGATCATGACCACGCGCGGGATCTCGAGCCGTTTGGCATCCGCGGCATAATAGTCGATGCGGATGTCGGGATTGATGTGCCAGTGAATCCCGGAGCTCTGGCCGAGGGCGGCATTGCCGCTGCCGGTGTTGAGCAGCAGATTGATCTCCCAGCGGGTGTTGGCCTCATCCGGCAAAAAATAGATCTCGCGGCGCAGCTGCTTGCCGTAGATCTTTTGCGGCCAGTGGCAGGACTCACAGGTCTCGCGCGCCGGGCGCAGGTTGGCTACCGGCACCGGAATCGGCCGGGGGTAAACATTGGTCAGAGTGGCATAGACCTGATACAGGCCGCTCAGCTTCGATTTGACGTACCAGTTGGCGCCGGCGCCGACGTGGCATTCGACACAGGTGACGCGTGCATGCGGCGAATTCTGATAGGCGGTGTGCTCCGGCTCCATCACCCGGTGGCAGAGCTGACCGCAAAAGGGCACCGATTCGGTGAAATGATAGGCCTCATAGCTGCCGAGGGCGGAGAGGAAAAGGAAGAGCGTGCTGCCAAGGGCGAAGATGATCGTGGCGGTCCGCTGCGCCGGCTGGTTGAGGTCGAGCACCGGAAAGCCCCGCTCCAGGCTTTTACCCTGACGCCTCCGCCGGCGGATGAAGAGTCCCATCCCCAGGGGGATGAGGAGCAGTCCGAGAATGATAAAGGCAGGGATGACGATGAAGAGGACGATGCCGACATAGGCGCGGTCGACGCTCGAGAGCGAGGCCAGCACGTAGAGAAAGACGAACATGAAGAGGGCGATCAGGGCGATCACCGTGCCCGTATAGGAGAGCGGATTGTAGTAGGAGTCAGGCAAACGCAGTTTCATGATCAGTACTCCCGAAAAGAAGAAGCCGGGGCGGTTCACGCCCCGGCTCCGGTTAAGCCAGGTTGAGCAGAATTACTTCAGGAAGATCATCTTTTTGGTGATGGTCTGTCCTTCGCTTTCGAGGCGATAAATATAGGTGCCGGCGCTGGCGACGTCGCCGTTGTCATTGCGGCCGTCCCAGCTGAGCTGATGCTTGCCAGCCGAGAAGGCGCCGGTGGCCAGGGTTCGGACCAGCTGGCCGCGCATGTCATAGATCTTGAGAGCGATGCGCTGCTGGACCGGCAGACCGAAGGAGATCATCGTGCTGGGGTTGAACGGATTGGGATAGTTCTGTTCCAGCGCAAATTCGGTCGGCAGGTTGGCATTGAGATCGACCGCCGTGACGTTGAGCATCACGCTGGCGAAGGCGCTGCGGTTGCCCGCAAAATCGGTCGAAGCCAGCTTGTAGTAATAGGTCTTTTTGTTCAGGACCGAGCCGTCGACGAAGGCATGGGTCGTGAGTTTGGCCAGAGGCTGGACCGCATCGGGATCGAAGGAGGCGGTTTCGCCGCGGTAGAGGGTGAAGTGCTTGAAATCGGCGTCGACCGGTTCATCCCAGGTCAGGGAGACCCCCGAGCCGGCGAGTTCGGCGCGCAGGTTCATCGGCACCACCGGTTCGAGATTGTCGACCGAGTAGCCGCTGTCGGGCGCGGAGGCGCTGTACCAGTAGGGCAGATCGGTCTGGCCGGTGACGACGAAGACCGACCAGTGCTGGCCGCCGGTTTTGGTCGAGTCGTAGAGGGTCGGGGCGACGACACTGTATTGCGGCAGTGCGGCGGCCGGAACCGAGGCGATGTAGTCGTAGAGATCCTCTTCGAACTTGACGCGGACCTCGGAGGTCAGGGTCGCCGGGACCTCGTCGAAGGAGCGGTACAATCTGGGTGCGGCCGCCAGGGTGGTACCCGCGGCGGGTGCATCGACGCGGCGCCAGACGTTGTAGTTGCGGATCGGCATGTCGCCAGGGCCGTCGGCCGGGAACTTGCTCCAGACCACACGGACCTGCTTGCCCTGATCCTGCGGTACATCGCCGATACTGCGGATCACGCCGGAACCGATATCGCCATACTTGAGCGAGGCGATCGAGCGGCGCAGCAGGGTAGCCGCGTATGCGGTGTTGTGAATGCCGCCGCTGAGATCTTCCTCGACAAAATAATAGTTGTAGGCGGCCTTGAGCAGCAGTTTGCGCTGCGCAGCGGTGGCTTCATCCTTGCCGGTCCAGTCATAATCAGCCTTGGTGAGGACCACATCCGAGCCCGCGGGTGGCAGAATCTCGGCCAGTTCTTCCATCAGGCCCTCGATTTCAGCGGTCGCGCTTTCCAGGGTGCCGTCGTCGTCATAATCGTGGGCTGCGGGGATCTCGTCGAAGGCTTCGATATCGCCGTGGCAGGGCTGACAAACGAAGACCTTGTCGACATCATCGGCGGTATCCTCGGTGCCCTTGTCATCGACCATGGAGAAGGTATGGTTGTGGTCGGCGGGATTACCCTCGGTCGCCATGTGGCAGGTGACGCAGGCATCTTCAGTGGTCATGATATGACCGGTCTTGGCGACCGGCAGACCGTAGTGGATGCCGTTGCTGGCATTGATCATGTCCGCCTGGGCGCTGCCGTGCGGGCCGAAATGCGTCGAGATGTTGGCCGGATTGGCGGCGTAGACCTCGGCGTTCTGGCGGCCGTGATGACAGGCCATGCAGAGTTTGCCGGTGCCGCCGTAGGTGACCATGCTGCCGTCACCCAGCTGGACATCGGCCATGGTGCGGATCTGGCCCTCGTAGGTGCCGGAGTGCGGATCGTGGCAGACGGCGCAGGACTGTTGGCCGAAGCCATTGGTCGGGCGGCCATCGAGGCTGGTCGTCTTGGGATCGACGCGGCGGATGAAAGCCCAGCCGGAGTGACACTGGTCGCATGGCGTACGCGTGGAATAGCTCTCCATTACGCCGGCATGTCCCGATTTGGCCCACTGGATATTCTTGACATTGTAGGGCGGTTCTTCGTGGCAGCGGCCGCAGGTGCCTTCGTTCAGGCTCATGTCGATCGCGCTCTTTTTGCCGACATGCTGGCTGCCGGGGCCGTGGCAGACCTCGCACTGCACATTGGCCATCTGGGCCAGACGCGGGAAATTGGCAATCATGCTGTCCCAATTGCCCGCCTGCAGGGTGGCCGGAAAGACCCAACCCAGATCCCTGGCGATGTCGTCAAAACCGTTGTTGACCGCCGTTGGTGCGGCGTTATACCCGGTGACGTGGCAGGAGACGCAGTAGCTGGCGAAATGACCCGGCGTGTCGATGTTATCGCTCAGGCCGACGAAATGTTTGGTCTTGTTCCACTGGTTGGTGTTCTCGTAGTGGCAGTAGGCGCACTGGCCGCCGGCGACATCGACGCCGAATCCCCACTGGCCGCCGACACCGCACCACTTGGCCGCGGTGAGGACCACCGTGGTCTCGCCGGTACCATCGGCCGTGGTGACCGAGAGCCCCACCTCATACTGGCCGACCGCGTCGGGAACCAGCTGGACCTGGTCGGTATTGGTGGCGGAGAGCGCCGCATTCGAGGCGGCCGGCTTGGTCTTGAGAGTCCAGACATAGGACGTGACCGTGCCGGCGGAGGCGCTGCCTTTAAGATACCAGGTCTCACCGACGCCGATGACCTTGAGGCCGCTCGAGGTCATATTGGTGGTGCCCTCGATATCGACAGAGCTCAGGGCGTCGACCGTGATCCTGGCGGTCGGGGCGGCTGCCCAGGCGAAGGCAGCGATCAAAAACAGGCTGGTGAGGGTGACAAGGATGGTGATGAATTTCGAATTCATGGGACCTCCCGTGTGATGACAGGGTAGTTGATTAGAGTATCAAGATAAACCGGAATCAGCGCATGCCCTCCTCTTTTTGCTGAGATGGTGGCTGGAATTGGCGTAAAAATAGTTCAGGAAAGCGAAATAAAATGGGCTTAAGAGAATTAAAAACATATAATAATGGCATAATATAGCGGGCCGAGTCCTCCCAGACAAATCTTTTGTTGGGATTTTTCTCGGTGGTGGCGGGGTTTGCAGAAAAATACGGCACTGGCGGGGCTATTCAGCCGGTTTAGCGGAGGATAGGGTGCGGGAGAGGCGTAAAAAGCAGAAAAATGCCACACCGGAGTAGGGTCATTGGAAGGGCGACTAAAAATAGTGTAAAAAAAGCTTGCAATTAGGGCGCCATATGATTATTATTAACGAAATTCCGCAACCGGGGGGAGCGTTCGTTGAGGGTACACCCTTTGCGCAAGGAGGCCGTGGTATGAAACGTATCGCGTTGAAATTTGCCCTGATTGGCGCCGCGCTTTTGCTCGTGCTGGCGTTGTTGACCGGCTGCGGAGAAAAGCAGGCGGCGCCCACCGCTGCGGAGCCCACAGCGGCCGCCGGCGAGTGGACCCTGGATAATCCCGCCCTGCAGGCGGTGGTGGCGGTGCAGGAACGGTATACCGCCAATCTGATGAAGAACAGCGAGGTGGTCGGCACCTACGTGAGCGTCACCGAGGCTGGTCAGCCGGTGATCGTGGTGATGACCAAATCGCCGGTGCTGCAAAAGGGCCCGGGCGGACTGCCCGCCGAGCTCGAAAGCGTCCCCTTGCTGGTGCAGGTCACCGGCGTGATCAAGGCCCTCAAGAGCTCGGGCGGCGGCACCAGCCACACCGCCAAACAGACCACCCCGATCCAGCTCGGCACCTCCGGCGGCTGGAGCTTTGACCTGGCCAACGGCTACTGCTGCGGCGGGACCCTGGGCTCGCTGATCAAGATCGGCTCGACCCAGTACATCCTCAGCAACTACCACGTACTAGAAGCCGACATCGTTGCCGGCGGCAACTCCCGGGTCGCCGCGAACGGCGATCCGGTCATCCAGCCCGGTTTGATCGATGTCAATTGCAACGCCGCAAATGCCCAGAACGTCGCCACCCTGGCCGTGAAAAAAGCGCTGCCGAACAACAACGTCGATTGCGCCGTCGCCCAGGTGGTTTCCGGGATGGTGAAAACCGATGGCTCGATCCTCGAGATCGGCACCCTCTCGGCTGCGACCCTTGATGCCTCACTCAAACTGGCGGTCAAGAAGAGCGGCCGCACCACCGGCCTGACCCGCAGCACGGTCTCCGGGCTCAACGGTACCGTCTCGGTGGCCTATGAGAACGAGTGCGCCGGCGGTTCGGCCTTCACCAAGACCTTCACCGGCCAGATCATCATCGCCAACAGTCGCAGCAAGTTCCTGGATAGCGGCGATTCCGGCTCTCTGATGGTCCAGGATGTGACGACCAGTCCCAAGGCGGTCGGACTCCTTTTCGCCGGCAGCAATACGACCGCGGTCGCCAATCCCATCGGCGAGGTGCTCAGCTTTCTCGGCGCAACCATGGTGGGCAACTGAGATCAGCTCTGCGGGGGTTGCCCCCGCTTGTCAACTTGCCTTGATTTTGACACCCGTCCCTGCGGCGGGTGTTTTTTTTTACCAGGCGAGGGAGGGGACGGGGAAGAGCTCGGCGAGCCGGCGGCGCGAGGCGCGGTTGATGCGCTCGGCCCAGAGGTCGGCGGGATTGTGGTCGTCGGTGAGCAGGCGCGCGTGCTCCGTGCCGGGGCGGTAGCGGTTCGCCCAGGCGTGGTTGCGCTGCACCACGCACCAGCGCTGATAGTCGTCATCGAGGAAATCGCCGGGCTTGCCGAGCCACTCTTCGGGAAACTCGAGGGCACGGTCGGCGGCCAGCAGCAGCACATTGCCAAGAGCATCCGGGGGCTCGGAACACGGCAGCGCGATCACCGTGCTGAAAATCCCCCTGAGGGTTAACGCCAGGCTTTGCACCAGGGGATCCTGCCAGCCGATACATTCGACGTTGACCGCAAGGACGCCGCCGGCTGCCAGGCGTGAGCGCATCAATTGGAAGACCTCGCGCGTGGTGAGATGAATGGGGATGGAACTCGAACCAAAGGCGTCGAGGAGGATGGCCGCGAATTTCCGGTTGTTTTGCCGCAGGAACTGCCGGCCGTCGGCCAGATGGATCTCCGCGGTGCCGGCCTCGAGACCGAAATAACGGCCGGCCATCTCCGCCACGACCGGATCGATCTCGATCGCCACGACCTGCCACTCCTTCTCCGTCCAGTTACGGGCGACCGATCCCCCGCCCAGCCCGATCAGCAGGGCTGTCCCGGTCCGGTCAAAAAAATAGCGCACCAGGTCGAGGGCCGCCACATAGGGCATCTCCGTCGCCAGGGAGCGCGCCTCCGCGGCGGTGTGGATCGCCCCGTCGATCAGCAAATAGCGGCTGCCGTTGCGTTCGACCACACGGATCTCGCCAAAAGGGCTCTGCTCTACGGCGAGCACCCCGGTATCCGGCTTGGCGGCCAGGGCGGCCGCGAGGAGGGTCAGCACCAGGCCGAGCAGCAGCCACAAGCCGCCCTGTTTACGGCTGCGGCGCTCCGCCAGCAGCGCGGCGGCCGCGGTGAACAGGAGCAGCCAGGCGATGCCCCAGGTCATGCGGTTGATCCCGGCGGCCGGGATCAGCCAGTAGCCGGTGAGCAGGGCGGAGAGGACGCTGGCCACGGTGGAGAGGGCGGAGAGCGACCCCGCGGTGCGGCCCAGCTGCTCGAGCTGGCGGGTTTTCAGTTTGAGGGCGCAGGGGGTCACCATGCCCAGCAGGGTGAGGGAGGGGGCGAAGAGGAGCAAAGCCGCCAGCAGCGCGGCGGCGCGGAGCCCGAGGGGCTGCAGCAGCAGGAGAACCGGCTGTTTGAACAGGGGCACCAGCATCAGCCAGAGGCCGGCGCCGGCCAGAAGTGCCGCGAGCCGCGGCAGGGTGGCGCCGCGGTCCGCCCAGCGACCGCCGAGGTAATAGCCCAGACTCAGGGAGAGCAGGGTGACGGTGATCAGGGCCGCCCAGAGGTAGAGGCTGGAGCCATAAAAGGGCGCCAGCACGCGGGTTCCGAGCAGCTCGATGGCGAGCACCGCCGCACCCGCCACCGCAACCAGGAGGTAGAGAAGAAATCGGGTCATGCCGGCTGCCGCTTAATGGTTCCAGATATAGTTCTTGGTCGGATCATTCTCATGACAGCCGGTGATGCAGGTACCGGTGGCATGGTTCCACTGCCACAGATCGATCACCTCCGCCCGGCCGGGGGTGGAATCGTTGACATGTCCGGGATCGCTGTACCGGGCCGGCACCACGTGGCAGAGCAGGCAGGTGTACCGCTTGTCGACGACGTGGAAGCGGTGCCGACCCACGCCCATGGCGGATTCGGCGGTGTTGCCCTGGGTGTCTTTGGGCGGCTGGATGCCGTCGCTGCTGCCGTGGCAGAGGGTGCAGTTTTCCGGCCCGCCGCTGCCGCTATGGCAGAGGGTGCAGCTTTTGTCCGAGGTACCGCCGAGATAGTCGCTGCCGTGGCAGCTGGTGCACGGGGTGAGGTCGTGCCCGTGGCCGCGCATCCAGGCGATATGCGAGGTCGTGCCGGCGGGACGGGTCCAGTCCGTGCTGTGGGGAAAGGAGGTGTGGCACTTGTAACAGGTGGCCCCGGTGTTGCCGCCCTGGAAATCCGCGCCATGGCAGCCGGAGCAGCCGCTCAGGTCATAGCCCCGGGCCTTGAGCTGGATGCCATGAAACGAGGTTGCGGTTTTATTATACTTGAAGGCCGCGTCGTGGGGATAGGCCGCATGGCAGGCGGTGCAGGCCTCTTTGCCATCCCCGCCCTGCAGGTTCGCGCCATGGCATGCCTTGCATTCATCGAGCTTGAAGCTGCGTCCGGCGAGCCAGGCGCCATGCGAGGCGCTGCCGCCGGCTTCAGCCCAGCCGCTCTTGTGCGGGAAGGAGGCGTGGCACGGATAACAGGATTGCATGTTTCTGCCGCCTTTGAAATCGCTGCCGTGGCAGGGTTGGCAGCTGGAGAGATTCCAGCCGGCATTCTTCCCCCAGACGCCGTGGAAGGCGGCGGAACTGATCTGCATCCAGCCGGAAACATGCGGATAGAGAGCATGACAGGTGGTGCAGGGCTTTTTGCCCTCGCTGTTCTGCAGATCTTCACCATGGCACGGTGTGCAGGCTGTGGTTGCATATCCCTCATCGGCCAGGACCTGGCCGTGGAACCGGCTGTGCCCGACGGTCAGCCAATCTTCGCTGTGGGGATAGGTCGCATGGCACTTGAAGCAGGAAACCCGGGATTTGCCGCCCTTGAGGTCCGTACCATGGCAGCTGGTACACGAGGCCAGTCCGGCGGTCAGCACCTTCTGGCCATGCCCCTCCCGGCTGGAGGTGGCGGCCTTGGCCCAGTTCTGTGGATGCGCCGTGGAGGGCTGGGGCAGCTGATCCTTCGAGCATCCGGCCCACCAGGCCGCGACCAGCAACAGCAGAGAGGAGAGGATCGCTTTTTTCATTTGGCCTTCCCGATGGGCTCAGGTTACTTGGAAGCGTGGCACTGGATGCATATCGGCTCGCTGGCCGACTCGGCATGGCACACTGTGCAGCCATCCATGTCGGCGCGGGCGGCGCGGGCATGTGTTCCGCCGGTGGCGGGATTGGACCAGGCCGCGCTGGCATGTGAGCGCGGCATCACCATCTGACTCTGGTGGCAGGTGACACAGTAGCTCTGGTCGTCATGGCAGGTCAGGCACTGCTCCTTGTTGCCCCTGGCGAGAAGGCCATGGTTATGGATAAAGTTGAGGGGGTGGGCCTTGCGGTCGAGATTGCCCCGTTTGTGGCAAACGAGGCATTGATCGTCGGTGTGGCAGAGTTTGCACTCCTCTTTTTCGGTCTGCATCCGGATGCCATGGGCCCTGGGCCAGTCGAGGGTGTGCGTTGCCGGCGCCAGTTTTTCGCCTTTGGCATGGCAGTCGTAACAGTACCCCGGCTTGGCGAGGTCATCATGGCAACCAGAGCAGGTGCTCATCATCGGCAGATGTTTTGCACCAACGGATTCGCTGGTTTCGATGCCGGCATGGCAGGAGGTGCAGGAGGTTTTCTCCGAGACGTGCCGGGCATGGGGGAATTTGGCGATATAGCCGTCGATGCGCGGTTCGGCTTTGGCATTGTCGACATCGTTGTGACACAGGCTGCATTCGGCCTCGCGATCGTGACAGGTGTAGCAGCTCTCCATATTGGGCAGGAGATCGTCGGTGGGCTGGCTGCTGGCGGTGACGGCGGTATGACAGTCGGTGCAGGCGGCGCCGACGCTCTCGCTGTGCAATTTGTGCGAGAACTTGAGTTCCGATGGCTGGGCCTCTGCGGGCAGGATCCGGAGCAGGACCAGGGCGGCAAGCACGACAAGGCTGGATATTCTTTTCATGGAAGGGCTCTCCTCTGCGACTACCAGCGATAGGTGATATGGTTCAGGAAACGCGAATCGTTATCCTTTAAACGATTCGTCAGCCATTGGTATTCGCCGACAAAATTCCAGCGGCCGAGTGAGTAGCTCAGACGCGCGGCGTTGGCGAGCTGGTCGTCGTATTCGTAGACGGTCTCGGTACGGTATTTCGCATAGTCGACATAGAGGGAGGCTGCCAGTTTGGGCAGGATCTCGAAGCCGTAGTTGAAAAAGGCGCTGAATTGATCGCCGGTATAGCCGGTCTCGTAGAGCATGCCAACGCTGCCATCGTCGTTGTTGAGCGAGAGCAGGAGGCGCTCCGCCTGATCGCCGTCGAAGATCAGGTGCTGATACTGGGCCTCGACCGCCAGGCCGGGCAGGAGGGCATAATCCGCGCCGGCGCGGATCTGCGAGTAGGGGTTGACCTCGAAAATAGTATAGTACGAGTTGGTATAGACCTGCGGATTCTGCCGCTTGTATTCGATAAAAGTGGCCAGCTGC
This sequence comes from uncultured Cytophagia bacterium, assembly GCA_964436305.1. Classification (GTDB taxonomy): domain Bacteria; phylum Zhuqueibacterota; class Zhuqueibacteria; order Residuimicrobiales; family Residuimicrobiaceae; genus JAKPUX01. The sequence continues at coordinate 24,918 of CAYTCI010000043.1, forward strand.
TTGTTCCAGGAACGGCTGGCGTTCAGGAGCAGGCGGTGCAGCCGTTCGTTCTCAAAATCGTAATGCGACTGCAACCGCAACTGAACACCGGGCACCAGGCTGCTCTCCAGATTGGCCCCGGCGATCTGCCAGTAGGCAGCCGTGCTGGTGAATTTGCGCAGGTAAAAGAGCTGGGCGGTGGAAGACCAGATTTTTTTGGCCTGAAAGGCGCCGCCCACCACCGCAGCGTCGGCGAATTTCCGCATCTTGAACGCGCGGGAGGCGACACTCTCGACGCCACCATAAAGCTGCAACGAGAATCTCGGGTCAAAGGCATACCGGGCGTTGAGACCGTCGAGCGCGCCCAGAGAGGTGCCGGGATGGAGGAACTGGCGGCCGAAGGCCAGGTTGAGTTTGCCAGCCAGCAGGTTTCTCGCCTCGAGATTGAGGGCGAAGGCGCGGAAGCGGAGGTCGTTGTCCAGATCCTGGTTGGCATCGGTCAAAAAACGGAGATTGCTGTTGAGGGCAAGATGCTTGCAGGGAGTGATGGCGGTGAAATTGAGGTATTGAAAGAAACGGGTGTGCACTTTGTCACTCTCGAGTGCATAGATCGAGTTGCGCGCACTGCCATGGAAGGAGATCCCCTGGGCAGCGAGCGCACCGGCCAGCAAAAACATCAGGAGCAGCAGGCAGTGCAGACGGTTATTCATGGTTCCTCGCAATGTTGATTAAAAATAGTTCAAATATACGAAATAACAAGAGATTAGAAGTGCATCAATTCCACAAAAAAACATAAGGAGTATACAGCAAAAAAACAAGCAAATTGTGCGTGAGTTGGACAGCCTGCGGCATGAACCGTCTTCGGCCTTGCAAATGCGCGGCGGGTTTGCTAAATTGCCGCGGCGCAAGGCTCACGATCCTATTCTGAGAGGTACCACGATGCCAATCACCTTTCCCTTCCGTGTCCTCGATCTCTCCCACCCCTGGCAGACGGAGATGCCAGCCTGGCCGGGAGATCCTCCCCTCCGGCTCACCATGGCGGCCGGCTATGACCACGCGGGCTTTTTCCTTCAGGCCCTCTCCTGTGGCGAGCATACCGGCACCCACATCGGGGCCCCCTGCCATTTCATCGCCGGCGGCGCCACCATCGATGGCTTCGCCGCGGAGCAGCTGGTCGCTCCCCTGGTCAAGATCACCCGACGGCTGCAGCCGGATGACCTGCTCACCCCCGCCGGGGTGACCGGCTGGGAAAAACGCTATGGCCCCATCCCGGCTGGTGCCGCCGTGGTGCTGGAGACCGGCTGGAGCAGCCACTGGCCCGATGCGGAGGCCTATTTCGCCCGCGATGCCAACGGCGCCCTGCACTTCCCGGGGATCAGCCTGGCAGCGATGCAGCTGCTGGTGGTCGAGCGCGGCGTGCGCATCGTCGGCATCGACACCGCCGGCCTCGATGGCGGTGCGTCGGCCGATTTTGCCGCCGGCACCCTGCTGGCGCGGCATGGCGGCGTGCACCTGGAGAATCTGGCCCGCCTGGCACAAGCGCCGCCAACCGGCGCCTGGCTGCTCATCGGCGCCCTGGCCATCGCCGGCGGCAGCGGCTCGCCGGCCCGGGTGCTGGCCCTGACGCCGCGAGCCTGAAGGGGCAAAAAAAAACCTTCCGGGAGATTCAACCGGAAGGTTTTTCATTTCAGGGTTTTGCTCAGGAGAACCGGTAGGCCTTGAGGGTCTGGAGACTCTCGGTGATGACCACCTTGATAAACCCGGTGACAGGAACCGAAAGGAGCATGCCGATCAGGCCGAAGAGGTTGCCGCCGATGATGCAGGTGACGAGGACCAACGCCGGGTGGAGGTGGACGCTGCTCGAGACCGAGAGCGGCTGGATACAGAGATCATCGGCCAGCTTGAGGCCGAGAAAGAGCAGCGCGACGTGCCCTCCCGCCGCCAGATCGCCGTTCTCCATGATGGCGATGATGATCGAGGGGATGCCGCCGGCAAAGGGGCCGACGTAGGGGATGAGATTGGCCAGCCCGGAAAAGGGCCCGAGCAGAAAGAAATAGGGCACACCCAGGGCGCCCAGCCCGATGGTCGCGAGCGTGCCGATCGAAACCGCATCGATGAACTGGCCGCGCAGATAGTTGCCGAGCTGCTGATCCATCTTGTGGATGAGATCGAGGCTGAATTCGAAATAGCGGTTGGGGACAATCCGGATCAGTCCCTTCTTCCAGCTGCGGGCATCCTTGATGAAAAAGAACATGAGAAAGGGGATGGTGACCAGGGCGAGGACGATCTCGACCACATCCTTGACGAGAAAATCGATGATCTTCTGGCCGAAGGAGGCCTTGAATTCGGCCAGTTTGGCCTTGAGATCGACCTCACCATAGCCGAGCCAGCCGAGTTTGGCGCGCACCACCTCCTGCAAATTGGCGAGGGCGAGATCGGTCTTGGCTGAACTCTCGCCGCTGCCCATCGCGATCAGCTGCGCCTTGAGCGCCGGCACGAAGGTGAGCAGGGAGATGATCAGCAGCAGGGTGATGGTCAGGAGAATGATGCCGGCTGCGGCGGTGCGTGAGATGCCGTGCGCCTCCATGCGCACCACCAGCGGATCGAGGATGTAGGCGAGCAACAGGGCGATGATCATCATCTGGGCGACGCCGCCGATGGCGAGCAGGATAATGATCAGCACCAGCACGAACAGGAGAAGCAGCATCTTGCGGGTACTGGGATCGCGGAAGGAGATCATGCGCTCACCTCCTACTGCGGGGTCTGGCGCATCTTCTGCTGCAGCGCCTCGTTGATGGCATAGGTGCGCTGGTTGGTCTCGCGCAGCCGCTCGCAAACCAGGCGCGAGAGGCCGAGTACGATCTTGATACCCAGCTGGGGATTGCGCTCGATCAGACCATAGAGATCGGGCTGGAAAAAGCCGAAGATACGGCAGTGGGCGCGGGCCACGGCTGTGGCCGAACGCGGCGCGGCGTCGAGCAGCGCGACCTCACCGAAGAACGAGCCATCGCTGAACTCGGCCAGCTGCAAATTGCCGGCTTCGGAGAGAATCGCCACCCGGCCGGTCTGGAGGATGTACATCCCCATCCCCGGCTCGTTCTCGCGAAAAATCACCTCATCTGGCTGGTATTCCCGCTGGTGCAGGATACGCACCACCGCGGCCAGCTCCCGCCGTGTCAAATCCTGAAAGATCGGCAGGGCCTTGAGGAGCTGGCTGATCTCTTCCTCGTTGTGCTCGGGATGCTCTGCTGCTTTTTTCTTGACGAACAAACCTTTCATCGGTATGCCCCACTCGGCTGCGTGAATCGACCGGACTCCCTGTACGGGGCCCTCTGCCAGAGGCAGCGGACCCCTCTTCTAAAGAAATATAATGCAAAATGGCCAAAAATGAAATGTTTTTTATTGTTCGGTTAAAAAGCGCAAAACGGCCCGCATCAGACGATCGCGCTCCGGCGCGGAGGCGAGGGTCTCGAAGGGAAATCCCATCGCGACTACCGCGTGGCCCTTCTTGAAGGCCGTGGCGGCGCTGAACTGGTTCTCGCTGTAGCGAAGGATGGTGCGGCTGCCGTTGACCGGATCGATGGCGTCCGGGGCCTCGGCGCCATAACTCTGCGAATCCGGCCGGGTGATGAAGCGGAAGGCCTCGCCGCGCGGCCAGAAGCGGAGATCCGTGCTGAAGAGGTCGCCCTCCGTGGCGGCATGATCGGCCGTCCAGCGGTAGTGCAGCCGACGCTCGATGAACTGGACCAGGGGATCGTCGGGCTTTTTACCAGCGCAGGGATCGCTGCCGATATAGGCACCGCTGATGAAGAGCCCGCCGTTGCGGCTGAGCAGGGTGTCGAGCGCCGCACAGAGTCCGGGCGTGAAGGCGGCATAGCGCGGACCGCGCAGCGAGTCGCCGGCCGCCGTCGGCCAGCGGGTCTGTTTTTGTTCGCCGAGGATCAGATCGACCACCCTGAATCGGCGCAGATCGACCTGCCCGGCGGCGAGCGCCTCGTCGCTGCAGGAGGAGAAGGAGCGGCCGGCGGCACGGATCGAACGGCCATGCACAGCGGGAAAGTCGAAGGTATTACCCCAGACCAGCGTGGCCTCGCGGGAGGCTGCGCTGGCGCCGTGGCCGGGTGCATCGTTGGTGCGGAAGGGCGAGTCAACCTTGAGGTCGGTCTGGCTGCCGGTATAGCCGACGCTGAAATGGTCGGCCACCCCCTGATCGAGGAGATCGCTGAAGCCGGCGAACTCCGCCCCATCGATCCAGGCGGGCGGCGCCACCCGGTCAAAGCCGTTGACCACCAGGAGCGGCGCCGGGTCCGCCGGCAGCTGGCACAGGGAGAGGATCTCGCTCGGAAAACTCTCGCCGCCACCATTGACCGCCGTCACCTTGAAACTGTAAAGCACGCCCGGCTTGACCGGCCGGACCACCAGGCGCGGCTGATCGACCGGTGTGCCGTTGTCGAAGCCGCCGTTCTCCTGCCGGCTATAGACAATATAGCCCTGCGGCTCGGCGCTCGGCTCGAGGGGGTCGCTGACCGGCTGCCAGCTGAGGGTTGCCTCCCCCGGACCGCTCAGCAGGGCCTGAAAGTGGTCCACCGGCAGGGGCTGGACGACCCAGGGGCTTTCGTTCTGGCCGGCGATGAATTTGAGCATCGCCTTGTAGAGGGCGCGCGCGGTGTCGAAACGGAAACGCGGATCCAGGGCGTACTTCATGTCGAGAAAATTCTGGTGCGAAAGCAGTTCCACCAGGGCACTGGGGATCTGCGGGCGCCGCGACTCGCTGTAATCCCCGTCCATCAGCGGGCGGCGGCTCCAGGCGGGATCGTAAAGCCGGCGCAAATCCTCGACGATCTGGCTCTGCAGCACGTCGGCGAAATCCCGGTTGGCCATGCGCGACACCCCGTCCGGAAAACGGAAGGTTGAATCGGCGGATTGATAGCTGTAGATGCTCAGGGTGCCGATGGTGGTGTCGCTGCGGGTGATGCCGGCATCGGTATGAAAGGCGAGGCTGAGGTCAAAGGGAATGCCGCGGCCGGGATCGTGGCGCTTCTTCTTCGGGCCGAAGGGATCGCCATAGAGATAGTTGGCATACTCGCTGCGGCTGTTATAATCATCGCGGTAGTCATCGCGGCCGTTGTAGAGATTGTAGATCAGGGTGTCGGGATACCCGGCGAATTGCAGATAGTACTTGCTCCCCTCGGCGAAACGGGGCTTGCCGCTGACTGAGCCGTTGCGCAGGATATCGCCCATGCCGCCGCCGAATCGCACCCCGTCGGCGCTGACCAGCCGGCCGGGGGTGCGGCTGCGGCTGCTGAGCTCGACGCTGCCGCTGTCGGGGCGGCAGCCCTGCAGGAAATGGAAGGTGCCGAGATAGATCCAGGTGGAGCCGCCGATCTGCTGATTGACCAGGAACGAGGTCGCACCGCCGGCATGGTGGACGGTGTAGCGGGCGTCATCGACATTCTCCGGAGAGGCCTGCCAGGCGATGTAGACGGCATAGTCGCCCTCGGCGGGAATCTCCGGCCGCCACAAGGCGCGGCTGGCTCCGGCGCTGTCGCTGGTGCAGAGGCGGTGGCTGCCCTGCAGGAAGGGATTGAGATTGACCTCATAGGGCGGGTGGCCGACGGCAAAGGCCTTCTCCGCGCCGCTGCGCCAGCCCGGCCCGGTTTCGGCGTAGCCGGCGGCGGCCGGACTGTCATTATCCACGATCACCATGCGGGTCTGGAGGTCGCGCTCACGCGGGGTAAAGACCACCGCCCCGGCATTCTCGAGCATCGGAATGAGATAAAAGGTGGTGAACGAGAAGGGGAGGAGGTCCTCGACGGTCTCGAAGAGGCGCGGGCGCTGCCATTCCCAGCGGTCGGTGGCCGCATTGTAGTACCAGCCGTGGCTGGGGCGGACGTCGATGGTGCGGTTCAGCAGGCCGAGGGTGGGCTGATGCGGCCGGCTGATCCGGCGCAGCAGCGCTGCCGGCCGCGGCGTTTGCCGGGCCATGCGGCTGCGGTCCCACTGCCCGGCGTTGCGGCGGTAGAAATTGGGGACGAGGGACTCGATCGGCTGGCCGAGGGCGTAGAGGGTGATGTTCCAGTCGTTGTATTTTTTGCCGAGCAGGGCATGGAGACGGGCGTAGGTCGCCTTGACATTCTCCGGCCGGAAGGCCGGGTAGGAAAAATTCTTGTTGAAGGTGACCGCCAGGGAGCGGGTCTCGGGTTTGCGGATCAGCGATTCGATGCGCACGCCGTTGGCCAGCGGCAGGGGTGATCCGGTCGCGATGCATTCGGCGACCAGGGCTTCGACCTGCTGGTGGGCGCGGGCGCTCTCCTTGTCCATTTTGCTGTAATCGTAGGCGGGTTTGCGCAGGATGGCCCTCGGGGCGCAGGCCAGGGCGAGCCCGATCAGGCTCAAGAGGATGAGACGGAGGCACGGTTTCATTTCGACTCCCGGTTTGACGTCACATGATAAAGAATTTCGCGCAATCCTCCAAGGAAAATGTGCGGCGGCCGGAAACCGGGTGCGCGCGAGCACTCGAAGTCTGGAGCCGGCCCGGCAGGATCTCGGGTGGACGCGAGAGGGGTGCGGCAGGCATGCCGGAGGGAGGCGCGAATAATCCCGACGCAAAATGGGTTACAAGGATATAGAGATTAAAAAATGGAGGTGGTATGGAGATCACCCTGCTGCAGCAGCAGCTTCTCGAACTTATCCGCCGCACCTCGGCCTTTTTGCCGCGCGACGTCGAGGTTGTGCTCGCCGATGCGCGTGGCCATGAGGCGCCCGACTCGCGGGCCCGGCTGGCGCTCGATATGGTCGCCCTTGACATCGGCCTGGCGCGGCAGCGCTCGGCGCCGATTTGCCAGGATACCGGCACCCTCACCTTTTACCTCCATGTGCCGGTCGGCGCCGACCAGTTGGCCATCCGCCGCGCCATCGAGGCGGCGGTGGTCGAGGCGACCGCTCTCGGCTACCTGCGGCAGAATTCGGTCGACAGTCTCACCGGGCGCAACAGCGGCAACAACCTCGGACCCGGCAGCCCGGTCTGTCATTTCGCGCAGTGGGCGGAGGCGAAGATGGATATCCGCCTCGTCCTCAAGGGCGGCGGCTGCGAGAATACCAGCGCCCAGTTCATGCTGCCGGCGACCTTTGACGGGGTGCGCTACAGCCGCGATCTGGCGGGAGTCCATGCCTGCATCCTCCAGGCGGTCTTGCAGGCGCAGGGCCACGGGTGCGGGCCGGGTTTCCTCGGGGTGTGCATCGGCGGCGACCGCGCGGAAGGGTATGCTTTCGCCAAGGAGCAATTACTGCGGCCGGTCGATGACCTGAATCCCGTGCCGGCCCTGGCGGAGCTGGAGGCGCGGGTGGTGGCGGACGCCAACCGTCTCGGCATCGGCCCGATGGGCTTCGGCGGCCGCCTCACCCTCGGCGGCTGCAAGATCGGCAGCCTCAATCGGCTGCCCGCCTCCTTCTTTGTCAGCGTCGCCTATATGTGCTGGGCCTACCGCCGCCGCGGCATGGTGCTCGATGCGCAGGGCGAGCTGATCGAATGGCTCTATCAGGAGGAGGGCGAATTCGCCGCCGAGCCCCCGGCGCCGGCGGAGCTCCCCTTCGATCCGGCGAAGGTGCGCCGGCTGCAGACGCCGCTCGATGAGGCGGCGGTGCGCTCGCTGGCGGTTGGCGAGATGGTCCTGCTCAGCGGCACCCTCTTCACCGCGCGAGACGCGGCGCACAAGTACCTCCACGAGGGCGGTGAGCTCGAGATCCTGCGCGGCGGCATCCTCTACCACTGCGGACCGGTGGTGCTCGAGACCGGTGGCCGGCGACAGGTGCTGGCGGCGGGGCCGACCAGCTCGATCCGTGAGGAGCCCTATGCGGCCGAGATCATCGCCCGCTATGGCCTCCGGGCGATCATCGGCAAGGGGGGGATGGGGGAGCGGACGCGCCAGGCCCTGGCAGCACACGGCGCGGTCTATCTGCACGCCATCGGCGGCGCGGCGCAGATCTATGCCCGCTGCGTCGAGGAGGTGGTCAGCGTCCACCTCGAGGAGCTGGGCAGCCCCGAGGCGGTCTGGGAACTGCGGGTAAACGATTTTCCGGCGGTGGTGACCATGGATGCGCACGGTCATTCGCTGCACCAGGAGGTGCTGGCCGACTCGCAGCAGCGTCTGCAGGGGGTGATGGCAAAATAAAAACGCCCGGAGCAGGGGGCACTCCGGGCGTCTCTGTTTTTTGGCAGCTTCTCAGAGCCGACTGAAAAAGGGCAGCAGCGAGAGCGCCAGGCCGAGGAAGAATTTGGAGATGCGCATGAGCCGTTCATCGCCGGTGAAGAAGAGGAACTCCTTGGCAAAGGCGGCGTGGATCACCAGAAAGAGCCCGAGGCCGCTGCTGATCAACTGCCAGAAATAGATGGGTTGATCTCCCATGGCTGCTTCTCCTGACGAAGCCGTAACGGTGAGGTAGACTCCGGAGCCGGGGGGGACGGCCTTGGAGTGAGCACAATTAGGGGGGAGAAATAGCTTCAGAAACAGCTTGATGTAATATAGAATTCCGACCACTCAAAGTCAAATATTTTCTTCACAAGTAACGATTTTTTTTCAAATCGGCGAATCTTGCCGTTAAGCGCAGAAAATTGTTGACAAACTGCACAAGATGTAGTAAATTTAACTAACCATTTAGTTAAACCAGTTGGTTAATGGGGGAACCGGGGGCGAAACCGCCGCTGCCAGCTCCTGGGCAAGGGTGGTTGTTCCGCGTGTTCCACGGCGGGGCGATTAATCGCAAAAGGAGAACAATGAGCGACCGGGAGAACAGGCGCGACCGGATCAAGCAGGCTGCCGCGGAGGTCTTCGCCGAGCGGGGTTTTGACGGGGCGCGCATGCAGGAGATCGCCGATCGCGCCGGCGCCAACAAGGCGATGATCTATTACTATTTCGATTCCAAGGAGGCGCTTTTCTCCGCCATTTTTACCGAGAACTTTTCGGCGATGCTGAAAATGTTCAACTCGGTTTTGCAGGTTCAAGCCGTCGATCCCCAGGTGGTGATCCCGCAGCTGGTCCATCTCCACCTCGATTTTCTCAGCCGACATCCCGAGCTGCCGC
>CAYTCI010000044.1:0-4551 GCA_964436305.1 uncultured Cytophagia bacterium
TGATGACCCAGGGCAAATAGAGCCAGCTGGTGTAGAGGGCGATGTCGGTGTTGGAAAGGCCCAACCGCTTGAACATGATGACCGATACGGTCATGATGACCACATAGGGGATCCCCTCGGCGAAATAGAGCGAAGGAATCCAGGACCAGGGGTTGCGGGGAGCCGCACTCCCCTCTCGCTTTTGCTTCTCCTTCATGCAGGGCTCGCTTTCGTGGATATAAAAAAGCCTCATTGTTCAATGAGGCTCGCTTGAAACGGAGTGCTGAATTATGTGGTTTTTTCGCGGAGATGCGATTTGACCTTCTTGATCTCATCGCGAATGCGCGCGGCTTCTTCGTACCGCTCATCCTGGACCGCATTGATCAGATCGATATTGAGCTGTTCAAGGCGATCGCCGGGCGCCTGTTCATCCTCGGCATCCTCGGAGGGCGGTGCGCCGTCGATGATCGCCGCCTTGCGCATCACCTCTTCGTAGACGAAGATCGGGGCATTCATGCGCAGGGCGATGGCGATGGCGTCACTCGGGCGGGAGTCGATCTCTTTGGCCCGGCCGTTGCCGGACATGGTAATGATGGCGAAATAGGTATTGTCGCGCAGATCGTTAACCACCACTTTATCGATGGTTATATTAAGCATTTCCAAAAGATTGCGAATAAGATCGTGGGTCAGGGGACGCGGCGGGGCGATATTCTCAAGCTGAAGAGCAATGGCCTGGGCCTCGGTGGATCCGACCACGATCGGCAGCCAACGGCTCTGCTTTTCATCCTTGAGAATAACCACGAATCGACTGGTCGCCGTGTCGAGGGTGACACGTTCTACCTTGGCTCGGACCAGCATTGCCTCCACCTCCTTTATCCTGACAACCGGGGCTTTTATGCATTTAATGTTAACCATTTTTCTTTTCAGTGTCAAGTTATATTTTGTGGTGCGCCCCGCTCGCCGCCACCCCCCTCTCACGTCGACCCGGCTCCCCCGCGGGACCCTCTTGCACCGACCCGCCAACTCGCCCTCGTGAAATAAGCGCTTGCTTTACAAGGCAATTTTTACTACCTTTTGAAATCAGCCAGGCATTCACAGGGAGATACGATGCTCATTTTCGAAAAAGCGGTCATCAAGAAGTACTGGCCGGCGGATGACAAGGGCGCCGACGATCTGATCGTGCGCCAGGTGCAGATGCAGGTCGAAGCCGAGATTGAGGATAGCGATCAGATTCGCGAGCTCTACAAGAATATGGTTCGCGGCCTGGTCCATCTGGCCGTCATGGACAATCTGACCGGTGAAGAGTACGAGATCCCTGCCGTCACCATCCGGCCCTTCACCATCAAGCAGAAAAAGATCACCCTGGGCAAGGGGGAGACAGCGGAGACCGTCAAGCAGGAGTTTGCCATTCTCACCCTGGTCTGCAAGACCAAGGACGATGACGGTGCCGCGATGCTCGCCGAGCTCTACCGCTTCTTTAATATAGAAGTGCAGTTGAACTTTGCGGAATTTCGTTTTGCCGGCGGTGCTGCTGAGGATGCCGGGCAGGAAGGGACCGCTGAAGAATAAGATCGCCCCGCCAGCCGGGATTTGGGAGCCGTAGATGCCACCTCAGGTTAAACAACTATTGCTGGATCATTTTCAGCTCGTGGCGACCTTTGGCACCCTGGTGACCTGGCTGGCCTTCAAGGGCAGTTCTTTCCCCGTACTGATCTGGGGCCGGCGCCTTTCGCTGCTGGCCTTTTTCTATTTCTTCTATGACCTGTTCAAGCGTCTGACCCCGCAGCTGATCGCCAAACTGGATATTGTCGAGGCGGATGTCTATATGCGCCGCTATTTTGCGATGAACAAGGGCACCGACTGGGTGGACGGCTTTTTCTGGGGGATCGCCGTCACTCTCTTTGCCGGAATTGTCCTGGGGCTCATGGCCGCCGAATTCGCCAAGAAGAAGAAAAAATAGCAGGATTCAATCCGCTCCGATTTCCCGACCCTGCCCGCGCCGGAGATCACATCGGCACGGTGAAAAACTCGCGATGGATCGCCCGCACGGTTTCGTCCCGGTCTTTCTCCTTGATAATAAAATACTGCGTCACCCGCGATGCGCCCGAGGCGATCATCTCGACGTTGGCGCCTGCCCCGGCCACTGCCTTGAAGACCCGGGCCGCCAGGCCGCGCGTCTCGTTGAGACCTTCGCCGACGACCCCGATCAGCGCCACATCCGTCACCGGTTCAATGTGATCCACATAGGCAATTTTCAATCCTGCGATCAGGCTGGCGCTGCGCTGAACGTCCGCTTTCATGAGCAGCAGATTGACGGCGGTCTGGGCGGTGATCACCGAGATGATGTTGATCTCGGCGTCGCTCAGCGCCGAAACCGCCGCCTTGAGAAAGCCGACCTGTTGTCCGAGACTGGCGCCGTGCAGGCGCAGCATCCCGATGTTCGAGTTGGTGACGACGCTCTTGATGATCTCCTGATGCTGCTGTTTCTCCGCGCCGATGCGGGTGCCCGGGGCATCCGGCCGGTAGGTATTCTTGATCACGGCCGGGATGGCCTTGCGCGCGAGCGGTTCGACCGTGCGTGGATGCAGGATCGAGGCGCCGAAATAACTCAGCTCCGCGGCCTCGTCATAGGCGAGATAGGCGAGGGGTTGGGCCTCCTGCACGATCTCCGGGCTGGCGGTGAGAAAGCCGTCGACATCCTTCCAGATCTGCAATTCCGCGGCTTCCATGGCATAGGCGACGATGGCGGCGCTGTAATCGGTGCCGCCGCGGCCGAAGGTGATGGTGTGGCCCCCGGCCGTGCGCCCGAAAAAGCCGGTGAGCACCGGAATGGCGCCGCGCCCGAGGGTCTCCTGCAGGTGGGGCGGCAGCAGGCGGGCGGTGACCTCCAGCTCGGCATTGCCATTGCCGAACTCGCCGCTGGCGACGATATCGATCTTGTCGCCGTCAAAGGCGGCCGCCTCACATCCGGCGCTTTGCAGGGCGCCGGCGAACAGCTGCACCGCCATACGTTCCCCCATCGAGAGGATCAGATCGCGCGTCCGCCGGCTGCACTCGCCGGTGTAGGCGATGCCATAGAGGAGTTTCTCCAGCCGCGAACAGAGATAATCCACCTCATCGAGCACCCGGTGCTGAATCTCACGATCGCTGATGCCGCCGAGGATCAGTTCGCGGTGGAGGAGTTGGAGGTAATCGAGCAGCCCCGCAATCTTGCGTTCGGTCGTCAGCGCCTCATCGACGCTGCGCAGGAGATGATTGGTCACCCCGCTCACGGCCGAGAGGACGATGATCTTCTCCGCTTCCGGCCGGGTGCGCACCACCTCGACCACCTGCTGCAACGACTCGAGGTTACGCAACGAAGAGCCGCCAATTTTCAGGACCACCATATTCGCTTCTCCTTCTAGGCCAGATAACCGGCGCGCCAGGCCAGTTCGGCATTGAGGAGCGAACCGCCGGCGGCGCCGCGGACCAGGTTGTTGGCCAGATTGACCTGGCGGACGACTGTCCCGGCGACCTCGAGACGGCCGACCACGACCGCCATGCCGCTGCGCCGGCCCGGCCCACCGACCTCGGCATCGAGGCGGGGCTGGGGACGGTTCTGCGCGCTGCCGAGCAGCAGCGGCCGCTCCGGCGCCATCGGCAAACCGGCCACCGCCGCAGGGGGTTGATACGCCTGATAACGCGCCGTAACCTCCTCGAGGGTAACCGGCCGCTCGAGCTCCACATGCGTCGAGATCAGATGCCCCACCAGGGTGGGCACGCGCACGCAGTGGGCATGCACCTCCCAGCCCGCCGGCTCAAGACCGGCAGCCGAGATCCGGCCGAAGATCTTGTTGCATTCCTGGCGTACCTTGGCCTCCTCCCCGCCGATCCAGGGTATCAGATTTCCTGAAATGTCCATGGCCGGCACGCCAGGATAACCAGCCCCTGAGACGGCCTGATAACTGGCGACGATCAGCCGCCGGATCCCCAGGGGGGCCAGCGGCGCCAGCGAGAGCGCGAGGCCGGTGCTGGTACAATTGGCATTGGTGACGATTTTTCCCCGGTACGACTGGCGGCGTACCAGTTCGAGATGATCCGGATTGATCTCGGGAATCAGGATGGGGACCAGGGGGTCCATGCGGAAAGCGCTGGCATTCGAAAAGACATGGATGCCCCGGTCGGCCAGGGCGGGCTCGATACGCTGTGCAATCTCCGCCGGTAATCCGGAGAAGGCGATCCGCACCCCCTGACCGGCCAGAGCGTCGGCTTCCAGCGGGGTGAAGCACAGATCAGCCAGTGCCGGGGCCATTCCCGCCGGGTGCAGGGGTGGCACCTCTCCCAGCGGCTGGCCGATACGGGCATCACTGGCGCAAACCGCGGCCACCTCAAACCAGGGATGGTCGTGCAGCAGATGGAGAAAATACTGGCCCACCATGCCGGTGGCGCCGAGGACAGCGACGGGCAACTTTTCCAAGGGGACTCCTCAATTCTGTTTTTCCGACAAGTTACACAATTGAGGCGATAAAAACAAGCGGGAATGAAGGCGGCGCGGCGCGAGAGGGCCGGGGTCGGCGCGAGAGCAGGGCGGCA
>CAYTCI010000044.1:4651-33799 GCA_964436305.1 uncultured Cytophagia bacterium
CGAGAACAGGGCGGCACGAAAGGGCCGGGGTCGGCGCGAGAGCAGGGCGGCACGAGAACAGGGCGGCACGAAAGGGCCGGGGTCGGCGCGAGAGCAGGGCGGCACGAAAGGGCCGGGACACAAAAAAAGGCCGGAGAGCTCTCCGGCCTTGGCGGCTTAGTTCTTCTCCACATCGATATTCAACTGGATCTTGAGATCGTTCAATTCATCGCGCAACGCATCCAGATCCTTGCGCAATCCCTCCATGGTCTCGACGCTGAAGGGCCAACCCTCGCCCTTGAAACGGAACTGCAGATTGAGCGGGTTGCGTTCGGGCAGCAGCACCGTCGTGGTCGTTCGCTCGCCTTTGCGGACATAGGCGACCTGCAGCGTATCGGACTCACTCTCCTGAATGGCTTTGGTCACCTCCGTGATCCGGTTGACGATCTGATCATTGACCGCCACCAGCACGTCGCCCGATTTGAGCCCGGCTGCTTCCGCTGCGCTCTCATCATCCACATGGGTCACCAGCACGCCCTCCCCCACCTTCACCTTGAAATAGTCCGCCAGATCGGAATCAAGCTCCTGCAGCTGCACGCCCATCCGCCGGCTTTGCCGGACGAAGAAATTGGACAGCGGCTGCACCTCGCGGGCGCGTTCCGGCAGTTCGCGCTGCGGGCTGCGGATTCCGACCGGTTTTTCGCGCTCCGCCAGCCGGGTTTTCAGGGTGAGCTTTTTGCCGTCGCGCACAACCAGCAGCACGACCTCGTCGCCGGGTGACATCTTGCGGATATCACGGGTGATATCGTCCGCATCGCGCACGGTCCGGTCCTGCAGCTTGATGATGACATCGCCCTCATGGAAGCCGGCCTTGTCGGCGGGTCCGCCCTGGACCACCTCGCGGACGACAGCCCCCTCGGCATCATCCCAGCTGCTGCTCTCCTCGACATCGCCGAGATAGAGTCCCAGCCAGGCATCGCCCTTGTGGGCGGGCCGTTGGTTCTTCTCGGCGGCATACAGTGCGCCATGGCCCGTCCATGCCAAGGCCAACAGGACGATTGCCGCCCCGGTCAACCAGTTTCTCATAGCACCTCCTGCGGTGAACCGCAAAATAGCCTTGTTTTTAACCGCGCACTGGCGTATTTTTTCCTGCATGATGCAGCGCGCGTTCTCCATTCTGGGTATAAATACGCATGAGACTCTCGATTCGTTCCAGAGATTTTCGCAGCCTGCGCGGCGGCCTCATTGTGCTGCTGACTGGCGTGGCCGGTCTGGCGATCTGCCGCTGGGCACCCGGGCTGCTCACGCTGCTGCCCCTCTGCCGTTTCCGTGCCTGGACCTCCCTGCCCTGTCCCTCCTGTGGCGCCACCTCCGCCGCGCTCGCGCTCGCCCACGGCCATCCCGGCGATGCGTTGCGGCTCAACCCCCTCTTCACCCTGCTCTATCTCGGGATGGCGGCCGCTGGTCTCCATACCCTGGCCGCCCTGATCGGACAGCGGGCCCTGACCCTGGTCTGGAACCCCAGAGAGAAATCCCTCCTGCTGGGCGGCGTCCTGCTCCTCATCTGGCTCAACTGGCTCTATCTGCTCGGCGTCCGCTTCGCCCTCTTTTGATCCGGCCCATCCCAGGGAACAAACCACGCCCAATCGGGGTTTTCGTAGTGAGAGACGGCATGGAAAAGTGCGAAAGAGAGTAACGTGCTCATCGGATTTACAGTTGAAGGTTATCAGGACTGGCATCCCGCAGCGATCACCGCTGCGATGCGCCGGCTGGGTGTCAATTTTGTCGAATACAATATCCGCATCCTGGATACCCTCGAGCAGGTCATCCCGCAGTTGCGCACCATGCGCACCGCTTTTCATCTGCCGATCGTCGAAGAGGATGGCTGGGATTTTTCCTGGCGCGACCGCCAGGAGCAGATCGACGTCACCATCGTCCGGCTGCAGCAAGAGCACCGACGCCTCGGCCTCACCCAGTTCGTCGCCCATCCGCCGGAATCGCTCCCGCGCGGTGGCGATGACGCGGCAAGCCTCGAGACCCTTTTCACCAATGCGGCGCGGCTGCCGCTGCCGGTCTATTTCGAAAATGTGGCCGGACAGTCGCCCGAGGCGCTGCGCACCTTTCTCGCGGCGGCCCGTCACCGGCTCGGCAAACACTATGCGGGCATGTGTTACGATGCCGCCCATTTTCAGATCAGCGGTCTGGACCCGGTCGAACAATTCCTCGCCTTTCGCAGCGAGATCGGCGCCGTGCACCTCTCGGACTGCGTCGGTCATGAGGACAGTCATCTGCCCTTTCACAATGGCGGCGATTTGCCCATCCTGCCCCTGCTGCGCGCCATGCGCCGCAGTAACTACAGCGGCAGCATCACCCTCGAGATCCGCCCCAAACCGGATGGCGACCTGGCTGCTTATATCCGCAGCTATCTGCTGCTCTTGCGGCATTTCGCACCTGCCCGTTACCTCGGCGCCCGCATCCGTTTCATGGCTGCGGCGTCATTGATCAGAAAATCTTAATTCCATTTATCCTGTAATCTTACAGCCATTCCGGTTTTGATTCGCACTTTAAAAATCGCTTGCTTTTATCCGGTTGTTCATTTACTTTCAGGTAGGGACCATGCCGTTTTCACTAAATGTGGCCCTCGATATTAACCATGACCGGGTCAGTAGCCACGCGCTCCTTCCTCGCAACACCCAAATCCTTCTCTGGCAACACCCTGTCGCAAGACAGGAAGGCCATCCTGGTGCCTCTGCACCGCAACGCCGCTGCGCAGCCCGCCGGCAACCGCTTGTGTGGCACAAGTACGTTAAAAAGTGAGGTTGGGAATGAGTCAGAATTTTCATTCTTTGGTTCCGGAGCTCAAATCACGCATCAAGCAGGAGTGCATGCGTGAAACGCCTCAGGACAGCGATGCATTGATCGGACTGCCCTATCCCTATGTCATCTCCGGCAGAGGCAAGAGTGAAGCCCTACATTACTGGGATACCTACTTCATCAACCTGGGACTGCTGCGCATGCGCATGATCGATTATGCACGGCACAATGTGGAGAACCTCATTTTTCTGCTGCGCAAATTCGGACATGTGCCCGCCTCCAACGCCCGCGCCGAACTCGGCTTTTCCCAGCCGCCCTTCCTGCCCTGGATGGTGCGCGACATCTACCGCGCCACCGGCGAAAAGGAGTGGCTGCGGCGGATGCTCCCCGAGGTCGTCCACGAATTCAAGTTCTGGACCAGCAAACCCCATACCACACCCACTGGCCTCTATCGCTACCATCCGGTCAAGGAGGGTGGTCTCGACGCCGAGGAGACGGCCATGGCGGAGTCGGGCTGGATCGGCTCACCGCGTTTCACCGATCCCCGGCGCTTCAATGCCATCGACCTCAACGCCCTGCTCTGCCGCAATGCCCGCATGATCTATGATCTGCAGATCGAAGCCGAGGGCCACGGCGACGACACCCTGCTGCAAAAAGCAGCGAGCATGAAAAAGATGATGGAGTTCTGCTGGGATGAGAACGCCGGATTCTACTTCGACAACAACTTTGAGGAGAAAAAGCTGAGCCCGGTGCGGAGCCTGGCCGGCTTCATGCCGCTCTTCGTCGAGATCGTCGACGGGGAGCGTGCCCAGCGGATGATCCAGCACCTCAAGGATTTTACCGCTCCCGGCGGCTTTTCCCTGACCGATCAGAACTACGGAACCAAACGGTCGCGTTGGAGTGCCCCCCTGATCCAGGCACCCTATGTCTATACCACCCTCAAGGGACTTTGCGATTATGACTTTATGGAGGATGCCGCCGATATCGGTACCAACTGGCTCTCGATGGTCCAGGAACAATATGCCAAAACCGGCGAGTTGTGGTCCTGGTACAATGCGGCCGACCGCAGCGTGACACATCCCGATGGACTCGAAAACAGTCCCCTGCTCGCCCTGACCGCCGGTGTCTTTGCGGAGGTCATCGATTGTCTGGGACTGGACTGAGAGGAGCGGAAGCACTTACCCGATGCCCATCATTATTGGTACCGCCGGCCACATCGATCATGGGAAATCCGCGCTCGTCAAAGCCCTGACCGGCACCGATCCCGACCGCCTCGCCGAGGAACAGGAGCGGGGCATGACCATCGATCTCGGTTTTGCTTTCCTCAATCCCGAGATCGCCTTCATCGACGTCCCCGGCCATGAAAAGTTCATCAAGAACATGGTGGCCGGGGCCAGCACCATCGATCTCGCCATGCTGGTGATCGCCGCGGACGATGGCGTCATGCCGCAAACCCGCGAACATCTCGACATCCTCTCCCTGCTCGGCATCCAGCGCGGCTTTGTCGTCCTCAGCAAGATCGATCTGGTCGACGCCGAACTGCGCGAGCTGGTCCGCGAGGAGGTGGAGGAGGCCGTCCAGGGCACCTTCCTGGCGGGCGTCCCGCTGTTCGAGGTCTCCACCCTCACGGGCAAGGGACTGCCGGCCTTGCGCGCGGCTCTGCTTGCCGCGGCCGGACAAATGCCGCTGGCGCCGGCGCGTGGCAGCTTCTGGCTTCCGGTGGATCGCTCTTTTGTCATCAAGGGATTCGGCACCGTTGTCACCGGCACCCTGCTCTCGGGTAGTGCCGCGACCGGGGATCTGCTCGAACTGCTGCCCGCCGGGCGTCCGGTCAAGATCCGCGGACTGCAGCAGCAGGGCCGCAGCGTCGATCGCGTAATCAGCGGCTATCGTACCGCCCTCAACCTGCAGAACATCAGCCGCGAGGAAGTGCAGCGCGGCGATGTTCTGGCCACGCCGGGGCGGTTCACCGCCTCACGGCTGATGGATGCCCGTCTGCACCTGCTCAAGAGCGCCAGGAAGGAGCTCGGCCAGCGGACGCGGGTGCGGCTGCACATGGGCGCCCGCGAAATCATGGCCCGGATCCGCTTGCTCGACTGCGAGCGCCTGGCACCGGGTGGCAGCGCCCTGGTCCAGTTCCTGCTGGAGGCGCCGGCCGTCGCGCGCCGGCGCGAACCCTTTGTCATCCGCCATTACTCGCCGGCCTACACCATCGGCGGCGGGGTCATTCTTGAGGCCGTGGCTCCCCCGCACCGTCGCTTCGATCGCACCACCCTCGATCATCTGGCCGCCCTCGAACATCCCGATCCCTTTGAAACCCTCGCCGCCGCCCTGCTGGCCGATCCCTTTACGCCGCAGAGTGCCGCCGCACTGGCCGCCCGCTGCGGCCTGGAAAGCGAGACCGCCAGCCACCTCCTCGCCGAGGGGGTCGCACGGGGCGACCTGCTGACCAGCGGCACCGGCAACAAATTGCACTATCTGCATCGCCAGGGATTCGAGCTGCTGCTCGAGCGGATCACCTCCACCCTGGCGGCGTTTCATCAGCGCGAGCCGCTCCGGCCGGGCATGGGCAAGGCCGAGCTGCGCACCCAGCTCGGCGACAGCATCCCGCCCCGGCTCATGGAGGAGGCCCTGGCTGCACTGGTGGCGGCCGGACGGGCCGCCGAACAGCCCCAGTGGGTCCGGCTGGCGGAACATGCCATCCGGCTGGAGGGCGCCGATGCAGCACTGGCGGACCGCATCCAGGCACTGATCGACACCCAGCCGTTCGCCCCGCCCGGCGAGGAGGAGATCGCACATAGCCTCGCTGTGCCCTCCGCCCAGGTCCGCCGCCTTCTCGGTGCGCTCCAGGGCATGGGCCGGATCGTGCGACTGGAAGGGGATCTCTGCTTTACCACCACCGCCCTGGCGGAGGCGGAGCGCAGGCTGCTGGCGTTTGCCGGAGAGCGGGAGGAGATTTCGGTGGGTGAATTCCGCGAACTGCTGGGGACCTCGCGCAAATATGCGGTCCCCCTGCTCAACTGGTTCGACCAGCAGGGCCGGACCGAACGCCTCGGCGACAACCGCCGCATTCTCCACTGATCCCACCCGCCGGTCTGCCGGCTCCTCCACCCCGACATTTTTGCCTTGCAAATCAAGTGTGGATTGTGTAAACTATTCGACTTGTCCAATCATCAAGTCCACCATTTCAGGCCAATCTCATGCAAATATCCGGACTCAAGTACGGCGCACAGCTTCTGGAGCTGGTCGAGTTTCCCTACGCCCCCTTCCTCACCGCTGACGCAACCAAGGAAGAGATCCAGGCCCTTCTGGATCAGCACAAAAAGATCGTCATCAAACCCTTCTTCAGCGGCGGGGTCGGCAAAAAGGGCAAAGCCGGTCTGGTACGCATCGTCGACAATCTGCAGGATGCCCTGCAGGCCAAACAGGAGCTCTATTTCGCCACCCACCAGTACGGCGCCAAGACCGTTCAAGCCAGCGGCGTCACCTACGAAGCCTTCGTCCCCTCCGAGATCGAGGTCTATTTCAGCATCACCGCCTCAACCATTCATCGCAAGCCCATTTTCACCATCAGCCCCTGGGGCGGCATCGACATCGAAGCCTTGCCGCCGGAGAAGAAAAAGGTCACCTGGATTGACCCCTTCATCGGCCTTAAATCCTTCGACATCACCAATGCCCTGGTCGACACCGGCTGCCCCGAGCCCTTCATCTCACCGCTGGTGCAGAATCTGCCCAAGCTGTGGGGACTCTACGATAACTATGGCCTGACCACCCTGGAGATCAATCCGATCCGCATGACGATGCAGGAGAACCGGCTGACGCCGCTGGCGTGCGACCTCAAAGCGGCCTTCGATCAGGACAACCCCGCCTGGAAACGCCTCGGCCTGCCCGCCACCATCTTCCAGTCCGATATCACCCCCTTCGAGGCGGAGATCAACCAGCTGCGCACCTATCAGGGGCAGAGCGACGTGCTCGAGCTCAATCCCGCCGGCACGATCATCCCCTTCATGTATGGCGGCGGCGCCAACTCAGCGGCCACCGAGACCCTGGGGGCTTCGGCCATTTTCGCCTCCGATTTCGGCGGCAATCCGCCCTATGAAAAGATGTACGAGATCGCCCGCATCGTCTTCAAACACTGGCTCAAGAAAGCCAACGTGCTGCTCATCATCGGCGGCAAAGCCAACAACACCGATATCTACGTCACCTTCAAGGGCATCTTCGACGCCCTGCGCGACCATGTCGCCCTGCACGGCCGCCATCCCGTCTATACGGTCATCGGCCGCGGCGGACCCAACCTGATCAAGGGGATGTTCTATGGCAAGGATATCCTCGACACCCTCAAACTCCCCTACAAGATGTTCGGCTACGACACCTCGATGATCCAGGTGCTCGAATACGCCAAACGCATCGATCAATGGTGGGCAGAATCTGGCCGTAAAGAATACGAAAAGAAGAAGGTGTGAGCGATGAGACAGCAGAAGACCAAACCCTTTCCCTATTTTGTCGGGGTCCACTCCCTGGAGGAGCTGGTCACCCGGGAGTCGCGCGTCTGCGTCATCAACATCCTCGGCAGCGAGAGCCGCAAGGTGACCCCGGTCTCGCATGAATACAGCGGCGGTAACATCGTCGCCGGTGTGCAGTACGGCCGCAAGGGTGTGCTCGAAACCAAGATCGGCAACATTCCGGTCTACAGCAGCATTCGCGACGTCATCAACAGCGGCCTCTTTTTCGATATCGGCGTGATCTATCTCCCGCCGACCGCGGTCAGCCAGGCGGTGGCGGAACTGGTCACCTTTAATGAGGCGCTCAAGCGCATCATCATCGTCACCGAAAAGGTGCCGACGCGCGATTCGCGCAATATCCGCTTCGTCTGCCAGGAGGCGGGCGTCGACGTCATCGGCGCCAACTGCCTCGGTGTCGCCAATGTCTGGGATCACGTTCGCGTCGGCGGTGCCCTTGCCGGCGACCACCCCGAAGAGGCGCTGCGCCAGGGCTCGGTGGCCATCCATTCCAACTCGGGCAATTTCACCACCACCATCGCCGAATACCTGCGCACCGCCGGATTCGGTCTGAGCACTGCGGTCAGTTCGGGCAAGGATATCTATATCCATTTCGCCCTGCCGGAATTCCTCTACGCCGCGCAAAACGACCCCCGCACCAAGGCCATCGCCCTCTACGTCGAACCGGGCGGTTATTACGAAAAGATGGCCCTCGACTGGATCCGGGAACGCCGCTTCGGCTTCAACAAGCCGATCGTCGTCTGCGTCACCGGACGCTGGAAGAAAAACATCCAGCGCAGCTGCGGCCATGCCGGCGCCCTGGCCGGGGCGGGCGACGATGCCATCTCCAAGGAGGAGTGGTTCGATGACTATTTCGGGGTGCCCCCCTTCGATCCCCGCGAACCGCACGTGAGCAAGCGTGGCGTCCGTGTGACCTCGATCCAGCACTTCCCCGAGGCGATGCACGCGGTCTATGCGGCCATCGATGAGGCGCCCGACTTTGCATCCAGCGGCGACCTCTCGCTCAAACCCTGGATCAGTGACAACTGGTTCAAGCTGCCGCCGGAGCTGGAGATGCCGGTCATCCAGGCGATGTACCCCTACGACAACCAGATCCGCGAAATCAACCGCCAGGTCGGCGCCAATTATTTGCGCCAGAGCATGGCCGACAAGTCGGGCGCCTCGCGCATGGATCCCAAAAGCCAGGTCTCCGAGCTGCACGGCAAATCGATCCTCGAACTCTCCAGGCACTCGATGGAGGAGAACATCTACTTCGCCCTGGCCAAGGTGATGCCCGAGCCGGCCGACATTACGACCATCAATATCATGCTCAACATCTTCCTCAAGATGGACGAGAAGCGCATGGACCTGGTCGATGTGGCCCGTGCCAATGGCTGTACGCCCAATGCCTATATCGGCTCGCAGATCGCCCTGATCGGCGACAAGCCCTTCCTCGCCCGGGCGCGCGAAGCGACGCGCATCATCATCAACATGATCCGTGAATTCGAGATCGACGACCAGACCGCTGAATTTCCCGCGACGCTGGATATCTTCATCACCACCGAGCTGCTCACCAACCAGCCGGTGCGCAAGACGCCGGTGTCGGAGCTGCTGCTCAAGGAGATCAAGCGCTGCCCGAAAAAATCCTTCCCGATCCGGGTGCTGCAGCATATCATCCATCTCGCCGAGAGCCGGGGCCTGGAAATCCGCGACAACTATGAATTCTTCCTCGGCGGTCTCGCCGTCGCCATGTTCTGGAAGCCGATGCTCGAGAAGCGCATCAGCCGCCAGGTGGCCGAGGATGCGGTGACCTATTTCTACATCATCTCGCGCATCGTCGCCTATTCGGTCATCGATCGCAAGAACAATACCTTCTGGCGCGAGCTGATCGATGCCAAGGTGAGCAATCTGCGCAGCAGTTTCACCGAAAACGCTTTTGCCGTCCTCTTCAACCGCAAGCCGGACGAGACCGAATTGTTCGAATTCAAGGCCCTCACCGGCCTGACCCTGACCAATGGCCCGGGCACCCTCTCGGCCAAGGGGGCCAAGGAGTCGGTCAGCGCCCGCAACCATATCGCCACCGCCTTTCTCGGTTTTCTTACCAACACCGGCCTGGCACACGGCGGCAATGGCTTCGAGGCGGTCGAGTATCTCCTGCGGCACTTTGACGCCACGCTGGCCGATCCCGGCGCCAGCGGCCATGGGCTGAATCTCCAGCAGATGGCCAACCAGGCCGCCCGCACGTACCGCAATTACAAAAAGAACGAAAAGGAGAGCGGCGAGCTGCAATATGCGCGCATCCCCTGCATCAACCACCCGGTCTTCAAGGGCAATGACATCAACATCGACCCGCGCGAGGAGTTCATCCGTGGCGAGTTTCGCCAGCGCGGCATCACCAACGTCTTTCTCGACTTTTATCATCATCTCGTCGAGGAGCTCTTCAATGAAGGGGCGACCAAGAACGTCTTTTGCGTCAACATCGACGCGGTTCTGGCAGTGATCATCCTCAAGCTGGTCTGGCGCGATCTGCAGCAAGGCCGGTTGACTGTCAAGATGGTGCAGGACCTCAGCTTTACGCAGTTTCTCTATGGCCGCTCCATCGGGATTGCCGCCGAGATTGCCGACCATCGCGACCGCGGCACTGACATGGACTGCCGCACGCCACAGGATCGGGTGCAGTTTGTTTTGTAGGGAAGAAGGGCCAAACGAAAGGGGCTGAAGTATGGCAAGCCGTGTCGCCGTCGTCAAAACCGACCCCCGCACGATCTTTTCCGACTACCACCGGCTGATGAACCTGGCCGGTTACCAGGAGACCCTCGACCGCACTGCGGATACCGCCCTGAAAATCAATATCTCCTGGCATTTCTTCTATCCGGGCAGTTCCACCACCCCCTGGCAGCTCGAGGGCGTGATCCGCTCGCTGCTGAACGACGGTTTTGTGCGCGACAAAATCCACGCCTGCCACAACCGCACCGTGGTCATCGATGCCCACCTCGGCGAGCGGGAGAACAAACAGCTGCACGTGGTCGAACGCTTCGGCCTGCGCAACATCCATCTCTATGAGGACGAAGAGTGGATCGACGTCCGCGAGGCGGTCGGCGATCTGACGAACGAGTTCCTCTGCCTCAATCAGGTTTTCCCGGATGGCTTTATGATTCCCCGGCGGATGATCGGCGAGAACATCATCCACCTGCCCACCGTCAAGACCCACATCTTTACCACCATGACCGGCGCGATGAAGAACGCCTTTGGCGGCCTGCTCAACGAGCGGCGCCACTGGACCCATCCGGTCATTCACGAGACCCTGGTCGACCTGCTGCGCATCCAGAAAAGGATCCACAAGGGGGTCTTCGCCGTGATGGACGGCACCTTTGCCGGCGATGGCCCCGGGCCGCGCTGCATGGTGCCCCACGTCAAGAACATCCTGCTCGCCAGTTCGGATCAGGTGGCGATCGATGCCACCGCCGCCCGGCTGATGGGGATGGATCCGCTCACCATCAAGTTCATCCGTCTGGCACACGAGGCCGGACTCGGCTGCGGCGATCCGCGTGAGATCGAGATCGTCGGTGATGAGGAGGCCGGCCGGGAGAACTGGCACTTCACCGGACCCTTTAAAAAGATGACCTTTGCGGCGCGCATGCAGCACCGGATCTACTGGGGCCCGCTGAAGAAGCCGCTCGAATGGACCCTCAAGACCGTGCTCGCGCCCTGGTCCTACATCGCCTCGGTGACCTACCACGACACCTTCTGGTACCCGCTCTTCGCCAAACGCAAGATGGCGGCCGCACTCGGCTCCTCGTGGGGCCGGTTGTTCCGGAATTACGAGCAGCTCCACGCCGGCGACAAGGGCTTTGAGACGATCGGCACCGAATCGGCCGCCTTCAAACGCACCGGATGGCGGGTGGCGGCACGCTCCCTGCCGATCCTGCTTACGGCCATCCGTGAGGCGCCCGAGTTCATTCAGCGCAGGAAACGGCGAAAAAAGATGTAACCTTTCACCAGGCCGCGCGTAAAGAAAAGCAGACAAGCAAGCAGGCAACGCACCTTACCATGAGGCGGCGAGATGAAAGCGCTCAATGTGACCCTGGGCCTGACTCTGCTCCTGGCCGTGGCGCCAGGTTGCGATTCCTCGATCAACAAGAGCGTCCTGGTACAGGACGGAGAACGGCGCGACAGCGGCATCAATACGGTCAATGGCAACATCACCATTGGCAATGATTGTATCATTCGCGGGGACTGCCGCACGGTGAATGGATCGATCCGGGTCGGGCAGAACTCGCTGGTGCAGGAACTTCAGGTCGTTAATGGCGATATCGAGATCGGCCAGAACAGCAAGGCCCGCGATGATGTGACGACCGTGAACGGGTCGATCACCCTCCAGCCCGGCGCCAAAGCCGCCGGCGATCTCTCCTCGATCAATGGCAATCTCACGATGGATCGGGCCGTCGCCGAGCAGGATCTTTCGCTTTTCAATGGCAACGTCGAGATCGGCAATGGCTCGCTGGTCAAGGGCGATATCATCATCAAGGATTCCAAGGGTCACCGTTCCGCCCAACAGTTCATCACCATCCGCCTCGGTCCCGGCTCGGTGGTGGAGGGCGATATCCGGGTGCTCGAGGATGAGGTGAAGGTCAAGGTCTATCTGGCAAAGGATGCCCGTGTCAGCGGCGAGATCAGCAACGCCGAGGTCATTCGGGAAACCTGATCCTCCTGCCCGCCAGGATATAAAATAAAGCCTGCCGTGTGACGACGCGGCAGGCTTTATTGTTTTCAGATCAAGCCTATTTGATGCGCAGGAATTCGATCCGCCGGTTTTTGGCGCGTCCCTCCGCGGTTTTGTTGTCGGCCAGGGGATAGCGCGAACCAAAACCGATGGCGGTGATGCGCCCGCCATCCACCCCCTTCTTCATCAGGTAGCTGCGCACCGCCTCGGCGCGGCGTTCGGAGAGCAGCTGGTTGGATTCCGCCTTGCCGACGTTGTCGGTGAAGCCGCGGATTTCGACGATGGCAGTGGCTTCGAGCAGCAGCGAGTTGGCGACCTCGTCGAGGATGGGCAGGGATTCCGGGGTCAGCTCCGCCTTGCCGGAGGCGAACTGGACACCCTGCAGTACCAGGGCGGCGCTGCTGTTCTCCTGCGGCGCAAGCTGGACCTCATCCGGGCAGCCATCCTCGTCCTGGAAGCCGTTTTTGGTCTCGGGATCGCGCGGGCACTGATCGCGCTCATCGGGAATGCCGTCGCCGTCGATGTCGGAATCGGGACAGCCGTCCTCATCCAGGTAACCGTTGATGGTCTCCGCCTGGTCGGGGCATTTGTCGACAAGGTCGACGATGAGGTCGCCGTCGTTGTCGATGTCCGGGCAACCATTCTCGTCCTCAAAGCCGTCGAGGTCCTCGGGCTGGCCGGGACAGGCATCGAGGGCGTCGACGATGCCGTCCTGATCGTTATCCGGATCGGGGCAGCCATCCTCGTCCTCAAAATGGTCCATATCCTCCGCGGCGTTTGCGCACAGATCCTGGGCATCGGCGATGCCATCCTGGTCGTTATCCGGATCCGGCACACCATCGGCATCCTCATAGCCGTCGAGGTCCTCGGGCGCGAGCGGCGCCAGATCGGCCTTGTCCGGCACCCCGTCGTTGTCGTTATCGAGGTCGGGCGCGCCGTCGAGATCCTGAAAGCCATCAAAATCCTCCGGCTGGAGCGGGTCCGCATCCAGCTTGTCGGTATAGCCATCGCGGTCGCGGTCGCTCAGGTGGTGAACATACCAGGTCAGGGTGGCCATCCCCTCGAGGATCTGCGAATTGATGTCCGCCTGGCCGACATTATCGCGGCGCAGCTGCAGGAGGCTGGTGAAGCGCGCCGCCAGATCCAGCGAGAGGCCGGAAGCCAGGTAGAGCTCAAGGCCGATCCCCTCATAGAGTATTCCGTTCTTGCGCCAGCCGCTGACACGGTCCCCCCAGCGCCAGACATGATCCTGCCAGAAGGTCAGCTTGTCACCGGTCAGGTAACGCAAATCCCAGAAAAGCACACCCGTGCCAACGGCAAGATAGGGTTTGATGGCGCCATTTTTATTGGCCGCGATCCGGGCGCCCAGCCTCCAGGGGAAGAGGAAGGTGCGATGCATGTCATCCGGATCCTTGCGGAAGCGCGAGCCCTCGCGGCTGGGTTTGAAGCTGCCATAGCCGAGTGTTGTTTCGAGCTGCAGGGAGCGGCTCAGACCATAGCGCAGCCCCAGGCTGCTGACCGAGCCGGCCGCCGCTCGATCGGGTACATCGCCGATGAACTTGACAACCCCGGTGGAAAGCGAGAGGCCCAGACCGGAATCCCAGATCTGCGCCTGCAGTGCCAGTGGCGAGAGGAGGAGGAACCACCAGGCAGCACGATAGCGTGGATGCATGCCAAACCCCGTTGCGCTGTTGAAAAGTGTACGTACGTTTATTTTACATACGGAAAACGAGGGGGGATGCGTAAACGGGAAAGCACAACAGGGGCGGGGGGAAAAATTCGCTTGCAGATAAGGTCCGAATCGCCTAATTTATCGCAGGATGTCAAAGCCCTTTCTGGAGTCCCTCATGACCACGACCGTGACCCTGATCCTGCTGGCTGTCGTCGGCCTCATCGGCTATCTCTTTATCCGTCGTCTCCGGCGCAAGCCGCAGCCGGCTGAGGACAAACTGATGCTGGTGGCGATCCGCCGCCGGAATGTGGGTGTGAAGCGCAGCCTGGAACTGACGCGCGAGGAGCATAACGAGATCAATGGCCTGCTCGAGAGGCAGTGGCGGATCCTGCACGAGCGCTGGATCGGCGCCGGCGCCTACTATCTCAGCGGCTTTGTCAGTGATGCCGGCGGGCTGCCCTCCCCGGACGATGATGACTGGCGGCTGATGCTCCTCTATGGGCTGAGCGATTACGCCATGTTCCGCCGCTGTGTCGACGTGCTCGAGGGCGATAGCAGCAACCTGCTGCGCCATCACCTCGAGATCCGCCTGGTCGCCGGCGAATCGATGGTCAACGTCCACAACAAGCTCAAACGCATCCTCTGAGCAATCCGGGTTGAGCCGACGCGCCGGCACCCGCCCGGCCGGAGCTGTTCAGCTCTCTTTCTTGCCGAAGAGCTGATCGAGCCGGCGTCGGGCCTCCTCCGCCTGCGAAGTCCCCGCCTGCGGCGGAGCCGCCGCTGCGAAATAGTCGCAATAATTCCCCATCTCCTTCTCCCGCACCCATTCCGCCTGGGGTTCGCGACAGCCGCGATAGGCCAGAGGGTCAAAAAAGCGGCAATTGCGGCAGCAGTGAAGATAGCTGCCGCACTGCGGACAAAGCTGCTGGCGGCCGGGCTTGCCCTCGACGGGCGTCTCGCTCTGGCACTTGAAGCAGATCATCGGTCATTCCTTCCAGCGTATCGTTCCGTGGGTTGCATCTACCACCGCACCGCGAAAGGGCTCCGCCTCCTGCAGGCGCAATTCCAGGCGCAGGGTGACTTCCGCCCCGTAGTCGGCCTCGGCAATAATGGCGCCGTGCTTTTCGATCAATCGCATCACTGCATTGAGATGGTCGTAGCTGATGGCCAAGTGGCAGCTGCGCGTGCGCCAGATGGTCCGGACCGTACAGGCATCGAGGACCAGGGCGGCGCTGTCGCTGTAGGCGTGCACCAGTCCGCCGACGCCCAGTTTGGTGCCGCCGAAGTAGCGGACCACCACGAGGATGAGGTTGGTGAGGTCGCGGCCGGTGAGGGCCTGGAGGATGGGTTTGCCGGCGGTGCCGGCGGGTTCGCCGTCGTCGGAGAAGCGGCTGTGTTCCTCCGTCCCCTCGCCCAGGCGCCAGGCATAGCAGTGGTGGGTGGCGTCGAAGAAGCGCCGACGCAGCGTTTCGAGCAAGGCCTCCGCCTCCTGCCGCTCCGCAACGGGCGCGGCGAAGGCGAGAAAGCGGGAGCCTTTGATCTTGAGCGCGGCCTCGGCCGCGCCCGCAATGGTCTTGAAAGAGTCCTGACTCATGCCCTCTCCGGCGGCGGAGGGAGCCTCCGCAGGGGCTTACTGCCCGCTGGCGCTCTCCTTGATGACATGGCGTGCGATCACCCCGCGTTGAATCTGGTTGGTCCCCTCATAGATCTGGGTGATCTTGGCATCGCGCATGTACTTTTCGATCGGATAATCCTTCATGTAGCCGTAACCGCCAAAGATCTGGACGGCATCGGTGGTCACGCGCATGGCGACATCGCCGGCGAGGACCTTGCACATCGCCGATTCGCGGCCGAAATCCTTTTCGCCGCTGTCGATCATGCGCGCGGTGTTATAGACCAGGGCGCGGGCCGCCTCGATCCCGGTGGCCATGTCGGCGAGCATGAACTGGATGGCCTGAAAGCTGCTGATGCTCTGGCCGAACTGCTGCCGGGTGCGGGCATAGCGCACGGCGTGGTCCAGCGCCCCCTGGGCGATGCCGACAGCCTGGGCGGCGACGCCGGGCCGGGACCGGTCGAGGGTCTTCATGGCGATGGGGAACCCCATCCCCTCCTTGCCGAGGAGATTGGCCCTGGGCACGCGGCACTCCTGAAAGACCACCTCGCAGGTAGCGGAGGCGCGGATGCCCATCTTGTCCTCTTTCTTGCCGAAGCTCAATCCCGGGGTGCCCTCCTCGACGATGAAGGCGGTGGCGCCGCGGGCGCCGCGTGAGGGATCGGTATTGGCGATGACGGTGTAATAGCGCGCGACACCGCCGTTGGTGATGAAATGCTTGGTGCCGTTGAGGATATAGGTGTCGCCCTCCAGTCGGGCGGTCGTCTGGATCGCACCGGCATCCGAGCCGGCCTCCGGCTCGGTCAGGCAAAAGGCCGCCAGCCCTTCACCGCTGGCGAGCACCGGCAGGTACTTGCGCTGCTGTTCCTCATTGCCGGCGATCAGGATCGGGAAGGTGCCCAACGCGGTCCCGGCCAGGGCCAGGGCAATGCCGCCGCACGCGCGGGAGAACTCTTCGGTCACCAGCGCCATCTCGGTTATGCCGCCGCCCATGCCCTCATAAGCCTCGGGGATCCACAGCCGGAAAAAGTCCATTCGCGCCATCTCCTGGACGATCGGCCAGGGGAATTCAGCGCTTTGGTCGTATTGCGCGGCGGCGGGAGCAATGGTCCCGCGGGCAAAATCCCGCGCCAGTTGCTGCAGGGCCTGTTGCATCTCGGTCAGATAGTAGTTCATCATGGCTGGCCTTTCTCACGTTTCTGGTGCAGCAGGGTCAGCGCCTCTTCGGCCGCGTGCTGTTCAGCTGCTTTTTTTGAGGAGCCGGCACCGGAGCCGAATTTACTCCCGTTGATATAGACCCCCACGGTAAAGATCTTGTTGTGGTCGGGTCCCTCTTCGTTCTCGACCATGTAGACCGGTCCGGTCTTGCTCTCGCGCTGGCAGTATTCCAGCAGCAAACTCTTGAAATTCTTGTACTGTGTCTCTTCGAGCAGGGCGGAAAGACCGGTGATGATGTGCTTGTGGATCATTTTGCGGGCCGGTTCGAGGCCGCCGTCGAGGTACATGGCGCCGATCACCGCTTCAACCGCATCGGCGAGGATGGAGTCGCGCGAACGCCCGCCAGCGCGTTCTTCCGAATCGTTGAGCAGGAGAAATCGGCCGAGATTGAACTCATGAGCGACCCGGCTGAGATTGACGCGATTGACCAGGAGGGATTTGTAATTGGTCAGCACACCCTCCTCCTCATCGGGGAAATCGGCGTAGAGGGTCTCGGTGACGACCAGACCGAGCACCGAATCGCCGAGCAGTTCGAGGCGCTCATTAGACTGCAAGCGGTCCTCGCCGGTCTGGACCAGATAGGAGCGGTGCTTGAGCGCCTGGATCAGCAGGGTCAGATCATGGAACCGGTAGTTGATCAACACCATCAGCTCGTCCAGCTGGGGCGGCTTGATCGACTGGCGCGTTTCAAAAAGTCGGGCGAAAGTTTTTTTCAGCCAGTTCATGGGTTCTTCCATTGTTCCGGTTCCGGGGGGTGGTCCATCGCCAACAGGGGAGAGCGAGGCTCGCTGCCAGCAGAGCCCCGCTGTCTAGTCCTGGAATTTTTTAAAGAGCAGGCTGACGTTATGCCCGCCGAAGCCGAACGAGTTGGAGAGGACCACCTCCACCCGGCGCGCGAGGGGCTGGCGGGGCACATAATTGAGGTCGCACTCGGGATCGGGCGTTTCGAGATTGGCGGTCGGGTGGATCAGCTGTTTCTGGATGGTCATGATCGAGGCAACGGCTTCGACCGCACCCGAGGCGCCGAGCAGATGGCCGAGCATCGACTTGGAGGAACTGACCGCCAGGTTGTAGGCGTGCTCACCAAAGAGCTGCTTGATCGCCAGGGTTTCAATCTTGTCGTTGAGGGGCGTGGAGGTGCCGTGGGCGTTGATGTAATCCACTGCCGTCGGGGCGACTTCGGCGTTTTGCAGAGCGAGGCGCATCGAACGGATAGCCCCGTCGCCATGGGGATCGGGAGCGGTGATGTGGTTGGCGTCGGCGCTGAAGCCATAGCCGCCGATCTCGGCGTAGATTTTGGCGCCGCGGCGTTTGGCATGCTCGAGTTCCTCGAGCAGCAGCACGGCACCGCCCTCGCCCATGACGAAACCGTCACGGTCGAGATCGAAGGGCCGGCTGGCGCGCTCGGGTTCGTCGTTACGGGTCGACATGGCGCGCAGCGCGTTGAATCCCGCCACCCCGATCGGATTGATCGGCGCCTCGGACCCGCCGGAGAGGATGCAGTCGGCTTCGCCATTGCGGATATGGCTGCAGGCCAGGCCGATGGCATGGGCAGCCGAGGCACAGGCCGACACCGTCGCATAGTTGATGCCCCGGAGGCCGAAGAGGATCGAGATCAGCCCGGGGGCCATATCCGGGATGAGCATGGGGATGAGAAAGGGGCTGATCCGCCCGGGGCCACGATCGAAGAGCACCTTGCACTCTTTCTGAAAGACCTGCATGCCGCCGATGCCCGAGCCGAGGACGACGCCGAAGCGCTCGCGCTCCACCCGCTCCAGATCGATGCCCGCATCCTGCAGCGCCAGCGTAGCCGGGATCACCGCCAGATGGGTGAAACGGTCCATCCGCCGGGCTTCCTTGGCATCGATATAATCGGTGACCGTCAAATCCTTGATCTCACCGGCGATGCGGGTATCATAGCCGGTTGAATCAAAGGCCTCATAGCGCGAAATCCCGCTCTTGCCGGCCGCGAGATGAGCGAACATCTGCTCCGGTGAATGGCCGAGGGGCGATACCACCCCCATACCTGTGACGACAACTCTCAAACCTGACATGGCACACCTCAACAAGCTAACAAAATCCAGCCTTTGCCGGCGGTAGGGTACTAAAAGGGGCAACTTGCCGTTGCCCCTTCTGGTCGTTATTTGCCCATCTTCTCATTAAGATACTTGAGCGCATCCCCGACCGACGCGAGCTTTTCGGCCTCTTCATCGGGAATCTCGATGCCAAACTCCTCCTCGAATGCCATGACCAGCTCGACGGTATCGAGCGAGTCGGCGCCCAGGTCATCGATGAAAGAGGCTTCGGGGACAACTTCCTTGGCATCGACACCCAACTGCTGGACGATGATCTCTTTGACGCGGTCTTCAATAGCCATTGCTTTTTCCTCCATGGATAAGGTGGTACGATTTGCGTAATTGACGTGCAATCCCTGATGATTAATGCTGCTTGTTTCTTTTTCGGCAACCGGTGGTCACATCACCATCCCGCCATCGACATGCAGCACCTGCCCGGTGACGTAATCGGCGAGTGGGCTGGCCAGAAAAAGGACGATATCGGCGACGTCGCCGGCGGAGCCGGGTCGTTTGAGCGGGATGAGGGTGAGAAAACTCTCTTTGGCGGCTGGCGGCAGATCCCTGGTCATGTCGGTCTCGATGTAGCCCGGCGCCACGGCATTGACCTGAACATTACGGCCGCCCAGCTCCTTGGCTGCTGATTTGGTAAGGCCGATGACGCCCGCCTTGGAGGCGGCATAGTTGGCCTGACCGGCGTTACCCATCACGCCGACGACGGAGGCGATGTTGATGATCTTGCCGGCGCGCTGTTTCATCATCACCTTGCCCGCGGCCTTGACGCCGTTGAAGGTGCCCTTGAGGTTGACCGCGAGGACGCTGTCCCATTGGGCTTCCTCCATGCGCACCAGCAAGGCGTCGCGGGTGATGCCGGCGTTGTTGACAAAGATGTCGAGCCGTCCCCAGGCGGCCAGGGTGCTCTCGACCAGGGCGTCGGCGTCGGCTCCCTTGCTGACATCGCTGCGGATGGCGAGGCTGCGGCAGCCCATGGCCTGCACCTCCGCCGCGGTGGCTTCGGCGCCGGCCAGGTCGATATCCGAGACCGCCACATCCGCGCCGGCCGCAGCCAGCCGCAAGACGATGGCCTTGCCGATGCCGCGGGCGCCGCCGGTGACGATCGCTGTTTTACCGTGCAAATCTATCACAATGCTCTCCTTAAACCAGGGAATCCAGATCCTGCAAACTCCCCGCCGTGCGCACCTTGGCCTCGGGCGCAATTTTTTTGATGAGCCCGGTCAGGACCCGTCCGGGGCCGATCTCGATGAACTCGTCGGCGCCGTCGGCGAGCATCCGCTCGACCTGGGCCACCCAGAGGACCGGTCTGGTGAGTTGCTCTTCGAGCAGTCGGCGGATCTCCCCCACCGCCAGGCAGGGTTGGGCGGTGACATTGCTGTAGACCGGCACCGCCGGCGGCCGGAAAGGCGCATCCGCCAGGGCCAGGGCCAGTTCCGCGCGAGCCGGCGTCATCAGCGGCGAATGGAACGCCCCGCTCACCGCCAGCGGTACCGCCCGCCGCGCACCGGCGGCCAGGGCGAGCGCCATCGCCTTCTCCACCCCGGGCCGGCTGCCGGAGACGACCAGCTGCCCCGGCGAATTGAAATTGGCGATCGTGACCACCCCGGCCTCGGCCGCCTGTTCACAGAGCGCCGTCAGCTGCTCAAATTCAAGGCCGAGAATCGCCGCCATCATCCCGGGCTGCAGCGCCGCCGCCCGGCCCATCGCCTCCGCCCGTACCTGCACCAGCCGCACGCCCGCCGCAAATTCGAGCGAGCCGGCGGCGGCATGCGCCGTGAATTCACCCAGACTGTGTCCGGCCGTCATCTCCGGCGCGACCCCGCGGGCCTGCAGCAGCCGCTGCAGCGCAAATCCGTGGACGTAGAGGGCGGGTTGGGTGATGCGGGTCTGGCGCAACTCCTCTTCGGGGCCCGAAAAACTGAGCCGCGCCAGATCAAAACCGAGCAGCGCGGACGCCTCTTCATAGAGCGCGCGGACGCCCTCTTCGGCCTCATAGAGATCCCGGCCCATCCCGACCTCCTGGGAACCCTGACCAGGAAAAATGAAAGCCCTTTTGCCCACTCAGAACCTCACCAGTGCCGAAGCCCAGGTGAAGCCGGAGCCGAAGGCGACCAGCAGGGCCAGCCCGCCGGGCTGGAGACGGCCGGTCCGGCGCGCCTCTTCCAGGGCGATTGGAATCGAGGCCGCCGAGGTGTTACCGTACTGGTCGATGTTGACAAAGACCCGTTCCGGGGAGATGCTCACCCGCTTGGCGGTCGCATCGATGATGCGCAGATTGGCCTGGTGCGGGATCAGCAGGTCGATCTCCGAACCGGAAAAGCCGTTGCGCGCGAGGATGGTCTCGGCGGCGTCACCCATGGCGGTCACCGCCTGCTTGAAGACCTCGCGCCCCTCCATTTTTATATACTGATCGCGCCGTTCGATCGACTCATGACTGGGGGGGATTTTGGTGCCGAGTCCGTCGATGCGCAGGAGCTGACCGTAGCGCCCGTCGCTCTTGAGATAGGTGTCAATCACGCCACGTGTGCCATCGGAGGGCTGCAGCACGACCGCGCCGGCGCCGTCGCCGAAGAGCACGGCGGTCGTCCGGTCCTGATAATCGGTAACCCGCGAGAGGGTCTCGCCGCCGATCACCAACACGGTGCGGGCGCGGCCAAGGGCGATCATCGCATCGGCCCAGGAGAGCGCATAGAGAAAACCCGAACAGGCGGCGGCGATATCGAAAGCGGCGGCATTGCGCGCGCCGATCTTTTCCTGGACAATACAGGCCGTGGAGGGGAAGGCCATGTCGCCGGTGACGGTCGCAACACAGATCAGATCGACCGCCTCGGCCGTGAGGCCGGCTTCGGCAAGGGCATTCCGCCCCGCTTCGGCACACAGATCGGAGGTGTAACGGCCCTCCTCGATGATGTGGCGCTTTTCAATGCCGGTGCGCTCGCGGATCCACTCATCGCTGGTATCGACCATGCGCTCGAGGTCGGCGTTGGTGAGCACATTGCCAGGGATAGCCGTGCCGGTGCCGGTGATCATGGAAAAAGGTGTTTTTTTCACAGGCAGGATTCCTCTCGAGCCAAATTAAACCGGTGATTCCACAGCGCAGGAAGCCTGAATTTCCTGCTGGATTCGCTGGTTGACGTTGCCATCCGCCATCTTTTTGGCGGCAAGCACTGCATTGCGGATGGCGCGGGGGGTGGAACGGCCGTGCGCCTTGAAACAGATGCCCTGCACGCCTAGCATGGGCGCGCCGCCATACTCCTGATAATCAAAAATCTTGCGGATCCCGTCAAAGGTCGGTTTCATCATCACCGCGCCGAGCTGCGAGAATATGTACTTGCGGCTGAGACGGCGCAGATTGGAAGTGAACATGCCGAGCAGACTTTCACCGAATTTGAGCACCACATTGCCGACAAATCCGTCGCAGACCACCACATTAGCCACGCCGTGCAAAAGATCTCCGCCCTCCACATTGCCGATGAAATTGAGGCCGGAGGCCGAAAGCAACTCGTAGGCCTGCTGGGTCATCTCGTTGCCCTTGATCGATTCATGGCCGATGTTGAGCAGGCCGACGGTCGGTCGCGGCTCGTCAAAGAGCGAGCTGAAATAGGTGCTGGCCATGATGGCGAACTGGACCAGGTCCTGCGGCTTGTTTTCGACATTCGCACCGACATCGAGCAGCAGCATCCGCCCCTTCTCTGTGGGCAGGAAGGTGGTGATCGCCGGCCGACGAATCCCTTCCATCCGCTTGAGGGTGAACAAGGCCGAGGTCATGATCGCACCG
The DNA here is from genome assembly GCA_964436305.1 of uncultured Cytophagia bacterium. Taxonomy (GTDB): domain Bacteria; phylum Zhuqueibacterota; class Zhuqueibacteria; order Residuimicrobiales; family Residuimicrobiaceae; genus JAKPUX01. The sequence continues at coordinate 27,034 of CAYTCI010000044.1, forward strand.
GTATTGCCGGCGCTGACCACCGCATCGACTTTGCCTTCCTTGTGCAGACGCATGGCCACAGTGATGGAGGCGTCGCTCTTTTGCTTGACGGCGGTCGCCGGTGCCTCATCCATGGCGATGGCCTGCGAGGCGTGTACCACCGAAAGGTGCAAATCCTGAATGTGAAAATGACGCTGCAGCTGCTGGTGGATGATCGTCTCATCCCCCACCATCACGACCTCGAGATCACCCTTTGCGGCCCGCGCGGCTTCAACGCCTCCATGCACGACATCGTGAGGGGCATTATCCCCTCCCATGGCATCCAATGCGATCCTGATCAATTAGGACTCCGGAAAGAGTTCAAACGAACATGACCTCAAGAATCCTTGCTATTCTTGAGGTCACGCCAGGAATGGTGGGAAATAGGGTCAGAATTATGACTCTCTGGGCAAAAAAACCGAACGGCTCTTGTAATAGCCACAGCTGGGGCAAGCACGGTGGGGAAGTTTGGGCTGATGGCAATTGCCACACTCGGTCACCGTGGGGGTGGCTGCTTTCCAGTTGGCCCGGCGCTTGTCACGACGCGCACTGGAGTGTCTTCTTTTGGGTAGAGGCATGGTTAGTTCTTTCGGTTAAGGAGTTGTTCTAGTTTCTCCCAGCGCGGATCGACAGATTCCGGCGGGCACTTGCAGGATTCAAGATTCAGATTCGCGCCGCAGTGGCTGCACAATCCCCGGCACTCTTCACTGCAAAGCTGCTTGATGGGCAGCGCCAGAATCAAACTCTGTCGCAGAGGATCGGCGAGATCGACTTCACGGGTCGATTCGCTGATCAGGAGGACCTCCTCGTCCGCCTCGCCGTATTCCGCCGGATTCGAGGTATAGACGACGGTCAGGTGGTCGCTCAAGGAGGTCTGCATGGGTTCCGCACAGCGGTCGCAGCTGCTGGTGATCACGGTCTGCCAATCGATCTGGACGATGAGATCGTCGGATGCCTTGTCAAGGTGCAACCGAAGGTCGATGGCGGCGGTGAATTCCGGCTGCTGCAGTCCGAGATCCGCGGCGACAACGCTCCGGGTCTCTTCGTAATGGCCGGGCGAAAGATTGGCAATGTCAAGAGGCAGCACGTTTTTTTTCTTTCAAAAATCGGGGAAAATTTAGCAATAAAGCGTCACATAGTCAAGAGAAAAATGCCATTTTCCTGAATAAGATTCATTTTTCTGCAGCAAGCAACTCGCTCTCGCTGAAGAAAAAAGCGATCTCGCGGCAGCCGTTCTCAACCGAATCCGAGCCATGCACGACATTGCGCGTCATACTCTCGGCCAGGTCCCGGCGCAGGGTGCCCGCTTCGGCCTGAGCCGGATTGGTCGCCCCCATCAGGGTGCGCCAGGCGGCCACCGCCCCCTCCTTTTCGAGGACCGCGACCACCACCGGTCCCTCGGTCATAAAGGCGATCAGCTCCGGGAAAAAGGATTTGCCCTTATGGACCTCATAAAAGCCCTCCGCCTGCGCCGGGATCATCCGGATCATCTTGAGGGCGACAAGACGAAATCCCGCCGCTTCGATCCGGGCCAGCACCTGGCCGGTGAGCTTGCGGGTGACACAGTCGGGTTTGCAGATGGCGAGTGTTCTTTCCATGGTTCTCCTGGTGAATGGGTTGCAGCGCGGGTTATTTTTTGCTTTCCTTGATCAGCGCGCGTGCCTCCTCCAGGCCGATGGAGAAAGCGGTGAGGTTGAGCTGCTCGGTGCCCCTGGGCACGCGCGCCTCAATCGCGGAACGCAGTGATTTTTCCGAGACGATATTGGCGATCCCGGCGATGAGGCCGAGAGCGACGATGTTGGCGACCAGCGCACGGCCGACCTGATCGCGCGCGAGGCCGATGATCGGCACACGGATCACGCTGAAATCCCCTTGCGGCAGCCGCGTCACCGCCTCGCTGTCCACCAGCAGGATCCCCTTTGGCTTGAGATCACGGCCGTAGCGGTCGCAGGATTCCTGGGTGAGGGCGAGCAGCAGATCGATATGGACCGCCTTGGGGTAGTCGATCTCCTCATCGGAGATGATCACCTCCGAACGGCTGGCTCCGCCCCTCGCCTCAGGGCCGTAACTTTGGCTTTGGGTGGCATTGAGGTCGTCATAGACCGCTGCGGCTTCGGCGAGGATCTTGCCCGCCAGCACCAGCCCCTGCCCTCCCTCACCGCTCAGGCGAATTTCATAACGGAAACTCATCGCGGTCCTCCCTCCTTACTGAGTGAATCGATCAGCTTTTGATACTCCTCACGGCACTCCGGCCGCTCGATGTCGGTCAGGACGCCGGTGACGATCTTGCCCTCGAGTTCCACCGGCGTCATCTTTTCGGCCGCAGCGACCGGAACATTCTGCTCTTTCTGCTGCAGGATCATATCGACTGGCGTGCCCTCACGATTGCGCCGGCCATAGGCGGTCGGACAGGGCGAGAGCACCTCGACCAGTGAGAAGCCCTTCTTTTCGATCGCGCGCTGGATGATCTTTTCCAGCTGCACGGCATTGTAGACGGTCGCGCGCGCCACAAAGCTGGCGCCGGCTGCCAGAGCGAGGCCGCTGATATTGAAGGCGTTCTCGAAATTGCCATAGGGCGCCGTACTCGCCCGCTTGCCCTTGGGCGTGGTCGGCGAGACCTGCCCGCCGGTCATGCCATAGATGAAATTATTGAAGAGGATCACGGTGATATCGATATTGCGGCGCGCGGCATGGATGTAGTGGTTGCCGCCGATGGCCGTGGCGTCGCCATCCCCGGTCACGACGATGACGTGCAGCCGGGGTTTGGCCATCTTGATGCCGGTCGCGAAGGTCAGGGCGCGTCCGTGCGTTGTATGCAGGGTATTGAAATCCACATAGCCGGTCAACCGGCTGGAACAGCCGATGCCGGAGACCATGCAGATGTCGTCCTTTTGCAGGCCAAGCTTGTCGATGGCGCGAATCATCGCCTTGAGAACGATGCCGTCCCCGCAGCCTGAACACCAGATCAGCGGGAACTTGTCCAGCCGCAGGTAACTGTTATAATCAAACATGGTTGTGTTCTCCTTACAATCCGGCTAGCCCGGGATGACCTGATAAATTTCGTCGGGACTGATCGGGTCGCCATTGACCTTGTTGAGCGGCAGGACCGACACCGCACCGGCGACCGCCCACTCCACCTCATGGGCCATCTGCCCGCGATTCATCTCCGGCACGATCCAGAGTTTGATCTGGCCGGAATAGGCGCGGATCTCGGCGTCGGCGAAGGGCCAGAGGGTCCTGAGCCGCAGCAGTCCCACCCGCTTGCCGGCCTCGCGTGCGAGGCGGACGGCGTGCCGCGCCGAGCGGGCCGTCGAGCCGTAGGCAATGATGCCGATCTCGGCATCCTCCATCATAAAGCGATCCACCTCGACGATCTGGTCGCGGGCCTGCTCGATCTTGCGGTGCTGCCGCTCCATCAGGCGGCCGATCTCCGCGGCGCTGTTGGTCGGAAAGCCGGTCTCGTCATGCGCCAGTCCGGTGACATGAAAGCGGTAGCCTTCGCCGTAGGGGACCATCGGCGGCACTCCGGAGGCGGTATGGCGATAGGGTTTGTACTCGGCGGGCGGCTCCTGCGGCCGGGTGCGGTTGACGATCTCGAGCTGGTCGGCGGGGATCAGCTCGACCTTTTCGTTGACGTGGCCGATGATCTCGTCGAGCAGCAGGATGACCGGGGTCCGGTAGAGCTCGGAGAGGTTGAAGGCGCGCACGGTCAGCTCATAGGTTTCGGTCACGCTGAAAGGGGCGAGTACGATGATCGGATGATCCCCGTGGGTTCCCCAGCGTGCTTGCATGACATCCCCCTGTGCAGGCAGGGTGGGCAGTCCGGTGCTCGGGCCGCCGCGCATGACGTTGACGACGACGCAGGGCACCTCGGCCATCGCGGCAAAGCCGATGTTCTCCTGCATCAGGGAAAAACCCGGCCCGCTGGTGGCGGTCATCGATTTGACGCCGGCCAGGGAGCCGCCGATGATCGCCCCCATCGAGGCGATCTCGTCCTCCATCTGGATGAAAACCCCGCCGAGCCTGGGCAGCTCGACCGCGAGTACCTCGGCCACCTCGGAGGAGGGGGTGATCGGATAGCCCGCATAAAAGCGCATGCCGGCTGCCAGGGCGCCCTCGGCGCAGGCCTCGTTGCCGGTCAGGACCTGGATTCTCTTCTCTTCAGCCATCGCCTATTCACCTGCTTTTTCAATTTTGTTCTTGTCCACGACCGTGATGGCGAAATCCGGACAGCGCAGTTCGCAAAGACCGCATACCGTGCATTTTTCCAGGTCAGCGACTTTGGCCTTGCCGCCCTCCATCACCAGCACCCGTTCCGGGCAAAGCTCGACGCAGATGACGCATCCCTTGCACCAGGCGGTATGGATGGTGATTTCAGCCTCCCGTTTCCTGCGGAGAGTCTCTTCTGCCATAGGGGCAAACTCCATTAAAAAGAATTGTGAAATCGCACCCCGCCTTCCGGCGCAGGGTGCCTGCAGCGGCCGGGTCAGGGGACCACCGCGGTCCCGGTTTCGCCGGCGAGGGCTTCGGACATCCGTTCGACCGAGGTGATGATCGCCTTGCGGCCCCCGGCTGTAATGAACTGCACGGCCGCCTCGATTTTGGGGCCCATCGAGCCTTGCGGGAATTGCCCCTCGGCCAGATAGCGCCGCGCCTCGGCCACGGTGAGGCGATCGAGGAAGCGCTCCCCCGGTTTGTTAAAATTCAGCGCGACCCGGTCGACGGCGGTGAGAATATAGAACTCGGTCGCGCCGATCTCCCGGGCGAGCACCGCCGAGGCCAGATCCTTGTCGATGACCGCGTCCACCCCCTCCAGCCGGCCATCCTCCTCGCGATAGACGGGGATGCCACCCCCGCCGGTGGTGATGACGATGGTACCCTCCTCGACCAGCCGGCGGATCGTGCCCGCCTGGACCACCTGCTGCGGCCGCGGTGACGGCACCACCCGACGATAGCCGCGCCCGGGGTCCTCGCGGATGAGGTAGCCGCGTTTCTCGACCAGCTCGGCCACCTCCTCCTGGCGGTAAAAGGGGCCGACGAACTTGGTCGGATTATGGATGGAGGGATCGTTCCGGTCCACCACCACCTGCGCCAGCAGGGTCACCACTTCGCGGCGGATGCCGCGCAGAAGCAGCTTGTTGATCAGCGACTGCTCGATCATATAGCCCATGCCGCCCTCGAGGTCGGCGACGATCACCCCGAGCGGTATTGGCGGCACCAGGTGGCGGGTCTGCTCGACGCGGATCAGGGCATGCCCCACCTGCGGGCCGTTGCCATGGGTGATGGCCAGGCGGTAGCCGCGGTCGATCAGGTCGGCTACCCCCATCAGCGCGCGCCGGGTATTGGCGAACTGCTGATAGATATCGCCCTCCTCAAACTCGCGGGTGATGGCATTGCCGCCGAGGGCGACGACGGCAATCGGATTATCTGCTGTACCGGGCACGGGATGGCTCCGCCCTACAAACGCGCCAGGGCGTCCTGCAAGTTCGGCTCGCCGATCTCCTGCAGATCATAAAAGACGCGGACGCTGGGTTTGTTGATCTTGATGATCCGGCGCAGGTCGATCGGGGTGCCGATGACGACGACATCACATTCGGCTGCATTGATGGTGGCCTCGAGGTCGCGCATCTGCTCCGCGCCATAGCCCATCGCCGGCAGCAGGGTGCCGATACCGGTGTACTTGGCAAAGGTTCCGACCAGCGAGCCCTTGAGCCAGGGGCGGGGATCGACCAGCTCGGCGCCGTAGCGCCGGGCCGCGACAATGCCCGCGCCAAAGGTCATCTCCCCATGGGTGAGGGTCGGGCCGTCCTCGACCACCAGGGCGCGTTTGCCTGCCAGCAGCTCGGGATGCTCGACGCGGATGGGCGAGGCGGCATCAATGACCATGGCGCGGGGATTGTAAACGCGGATGTGGTTCTTGACTGCGCTCAGGTCCTCGAGCGACGCCTCGACCTCCTTGTTGATGACGATACAATCGGCCATGCGCAGGTTGGTCTCGCCGGGATGATAGGTGATCTCGTGACCGGGGCGCAGCGGATCGACCACCACGATATGGAGATCGGGCTGATAGAAGGGGGTATCGTTGTTGCCTCCATCCCAGAGGATGACATCCGCCTCTTTCTCGGCCTGCTCAAGGATGGCGCCGTAATCGACCCCCGCATAGACGATGATCCCGCGGGTGATATGGGGTTCGTACTCCTCCATCTCCTCGATGGTGCACTGGTGCTTCTCCAGATCGGCGAGCGAGCCGAAACGCTGCACCCGCTGCTTGACGAGGTCGCCATAAGGCATCGGGTGGCGGATGGCGACCACGCGCTTGCCGCGCGCCATCAGGATTTCCGCAACGCGGCGGGTGGTCTGGCTCTTGCCGCAGCCGGTGCGCACCGCGCAGACCGCCACGACCGGCACGCGCGACTTGATCATGGAAAACTTGGGGCCGAGCAGGGAAAAGGTGGCGCCGAGGGCGTTGACCAGGGATCCCTTGTGCATGACGTAGCTATGCGGCACATCGCTGTAGGCGAAAAAGACCTCGTCCACCCCGTTCTTGCGAATGAGCTCGGGCAGACTATCTTCGGGCTCAATAGCGATCCCTTTGGGATAGAGTGCACCAGCCAATTCAGCCGGGTATTTGCGCCCGTCGATATTGGGGATCTGCGTCGCGGTGAAGGCCACGACCTCATAGTCATCATTCTGACGGAAATAGAGATTAAAATTGTGGAAATCCCGACCCGCCGCACCCATGATAATG
>CAYTCI010000045.1:0-29943 GCA_964436305.1 uncultured Cytophagia bacterium
CCGTTCGGGTTGGCGCGAGGGGCGGAGCCTGGCCGTCTCGCGGCGCCGGGTCGGCGCGAGGGGCGGAGCCTGGCTGTCTCGCGACGCCGGGCCGGCGCGAGGGGCAGGGCCTGGCCGCCTTACGGCGCCGGGTCGGCGCGAGAGGCAGGGCCTGGCTGTCTCACGGCGCCGGGTTGGCGCGAGAGCCGTTCGGGTCGGCGCGAGGGGCGGAGCCTGGCCGTCTCACGCCGCCGGGCCGGCGCGAGGGGCGGAGCCTGGCCGCCTCGCGGCGCCGGGTCGGCGCGAGAGGTACGCCTGGCCGTCTCACGGCGCCGGATCGGCGCGAGGGGCAGGGTCGCGCCGCCTATTTTATAAAGAACAAACCTGCCCCGGTGAGGACGATATTCAGCAGCGCCAGCGGAATCAGGATCTTCCAGCCGAGCCGCATCAGCTGGTCATACCGGAACCGGGGGATCGTCCAGCGCACCCAGAGAAACAAAAAGAGGAAAAATCCGGTTTTAAGCGCAAAGGCCAGCATCGACAGCACCACCCCCCAGGTGCCCAGCGCCGCCTCGTCGACCCAGGGCACATCCCAGCCGCCGAAAAAGAGGGTGGCCAGCAGCGCCGAGGTGGTGATCAGGGCGACATACTCCCCCATGAAAAACATCGCGAACTTCATCGAGCTGTATTCCGTGTGGTATCCGCCGACCAGCTCGGGCTCGGATTCGGCGAGGTCGAAGGGCAGCCGGTTGGTCTCCGCAAAGGAGGCGACGAGAAAAATGAGAAAGGCCAGGGGCTGCAAAAAAATGTTCCAGCGCGGCAGAAAGCCGAAGAGCAGGCCGCTCTGGTATTCGACGATGGCGCCGAGGCGCAGCGAGCCGCTGATCATAATGAGGCCGATGATCGACATGCCCAGCGAAAGCTCATAGCTGATCATCTGGGCCGAGGCGCGCAGGCCGCCGAGGAAGGGATATTTGCTGTTCGAGGCCCAGCCGCCGATGACCACGCCATAGACGCCGAGGGACACCAGGGCGAAGATATAGAGGATACCAATGTTGAGGTCGACGATCTGCAGGGGGACCGTACGTCCGAAGAGTTCGGCCGGGTGGCCAAAGGGAATGGCGGCGAACGTCATCAGGGCGGGGACGAGCACCAGCAGGGGGGCAAGGGTATAGAGCACCTTGTCTGCGCCGGCCGGGAAGATCTCCTCCTTGAAAAAGAATTTGATGCCGTCGGCCACCGCCTGGAAGAGGCCTTCCGGCCCGACGCGATTGGGACCGAGGCGGTCCTGGATGAAGGCACTGACCCGGCGCTCAGCCAGTTCCATGATCATCAGGATGATCAGATTGACCACGATGACGATGATGATCTTGGCCAGAATGATGCCGATATCGCTCCAGGCAACTCCCAACTCGTTCATACGCTTCCTTAGCTCAGTTGAATGCCAACATCTCCCAGCTTGAAATAGGAAAGCCCCGCAAAAGCCGGCAGCCGGCCGGCGAGGTCGTTGAAGAGATCCGCGGCCGAGACCAGCGGCAGCGGCTGCCCCAGCAGGGCGCCGAGGGCATTGATGCTCGCCCACGCCGGGCGGATGCCGGCGGGAGGCTGGAGCGCAGCATGGATGCGTTGCAGCCGATCCTGTGCGTTGACCAGGGTTCCCTCCTGCTCCACAGCACGGGTCATGGGCAGGACGAGGTCGGCGGCGCGCGTCAGGTCGCTCTCTGCCGGGCTCCAGACGACCAGGGTCTCCAGCCTGGCGAGCAGTGCCCGCTGTTCGCTGCTGAGCGGGGCCGGCGGGCCGCCGATCAGGAAGAGCGTGCGGATGTTGCCCTGCTGCAGACCCTGCCAGAGATCCTGGCTGGCGCCCAGGACCCGTTCCGCACCGCGGCGGTTCGGGTTTTTGTCGGCGCGAATGGTAAAGCCGCTTTTGTAGACCGTATCGCGGCCGACCGGGGCCGGAGCGTTGAGCAGGATCTGCTTCACCCCAAGGCCATCAGCAAAAAGCCGTCGCAGCATATAGTTGTCCTCGACCGTGGCCTGAGCCGAGCCGGCGATGGCGATCTCCGCCAGGCGCCCCTCCGCCAGCAGCGGACGCAAACGGTCTGCGATGGCTTGCAGCGCCGCCTCTTCGCTCAAGCGGGTGCCCGCCTTGTCGCGTGCTGCGAGGAGGCGCTCCTCCGTTTCGCTGTCGTGGTAGCTGTAGCGGCCGTCGTCGCAGATCCAGGGACCGTTGACCGCCTGATTTTCGCGGGAGCGGATGCGGTAGATTGTATTGTCCTTGTGCTCGATATAGATAGCACAGCCGCTGCTGCATCGGGTGCAGATACTGCGGGTGCGCGTGAGGTTCCAGACGCGGGCGTTGAAGAGGAAATCCTTGTCGATCAGGCAGCCGACCGGGCAGATCTCGACGATATTACCGGTCATCTTGTGGGTCAGGCCGCGTCCGGGAAAGATCGAGATGTCGCTGTGGTAGCCGCGGTGCTCGACGATCAGCCAGGGTTCGCCGACCACATCCTCATAAAAGCGCACGCAGCGGGTACACAGCACACAGCGGTTGCGATAGAGCAGGATGTTGCCGCCGAGATCCTTGGGCGGCCGCTCGCGCTTGGCTTCGACCATGCGGCTGTGGGCGGTGCCGTACTTGAAGGTATAGTCCTGCAGCAGGCACTCCCCGGCCTTGTCGCAGACCGGGCAGTCGAGGGGATGGTTGATGAGGAAGAATTCGAGCATGCTGCGACGGGCATCCTTGACCTGCTCGGTGCCGGTATGGACCACCATCCCCTCCTTGATCTCGGTGGCGCAGGCGAGGACCAGTTTGGGGCTGCCCTCGAGCTCGACCAAACACATGCGGCAGCTGCCGGCGATGGTCAGGGCCGGATGGTAGCAATAGTGGGGGATTTCGATGCCATGCGCCAGGGCCGCCTTGAGGATGGAGGTGCCGGCCTCGGCGTTGATCTCTTTTCCGTCTATCTTGCAAGTGGGCATGGGTTCGTCTGTCGTTAAAGGTCCGGTTATTTGCGCTGCGGACAGTGTCCGAGTTCGGCGTGCGCGGTGAACTCGTCGTGGAACTGTTTGAGGAAGCTGGCCGCCGGCATGGCCGCGGCATCACCGAGCGGACAGATCGTGCGAAAATTGATATGCCGGGCGATATCCTCCAGCAGCGGCAGATCCGCGGGGCGGCCGCCCCCCATCTCCAGGCGGCCGAGGATCCTGGCCATCCAGGCTGTGCCTTCGCGGCAGGGCGTGCACTGGCCGCAGGACTCGTGGGCGTAGAAGCGTTCGAGGTTATAGAGGGCGTTGACCATGCAGGTCTCTTCGTCCATGACGATCACCCCGGCGGAGCCGAGCATGGAGCCGGCGGCGGCCAGCGACTCGTAATCCATGCGTACATCGATCTGGTCGGCGCGGAGCACCGGCACCGAGGAGCCGCCGGGGATGACCGCCTTGAGCGCTTTGCCGCCGCGGATCCCGCCGCAATCGTCGTAGATCAGCTCCCTGAGGTTCTTGCCCAGGGGGAATTCGTAGAGTCCGGGGCGGTTGACATGACCGCTGACACAGTAGAGTTTGGGGCCGGTGTTCTTGGCATCGGGACCGATGGTGGCGAACCACCCGGCCCCGCGGTTGATGATCAGCGGCAGGTTGGCGAGGGTCTCGACGTTGTTGACCACCGTCGGGCTCCTGAAGGCGCCGACCACCGCCGGGAAGGGGGGTTTCAGCCGCGGCCAGCCGCGTTTGCCCTCGAGCGACTCGAGCAGGCCGGTCTCCTCGCCGCAGATGTAGGCGCCGGCGCCGCGGTGGACGGTCACCTGCAGATCGTAGCCGCTGCCGAAGATATCGCGTCCGAGGAGGTGCTTTTCCTCGGCTGCAGCGATCGCCGCCTCCAGCACCGCCGCGCCATGGGCAAATTCGCCGCGGATGTAGATGTAGGCGCGGTGGGCGGCGATGGCGAAAGAGGCAATGGCGATGCCCTCGAGGAGCATGTGCGGCTCATGCTCGATCAGATAACGGTCCTTGAAGGTGCCGGGTTCGGACTCGTCCGCGTTGCAGACCAGGTACTTTGGTTTTTCCGACTCGCGGGGTACAAAACTCCATTTCATGCCGGTGGGAAAGCCCGCACCACCGCGGCCGCGCAGCCCCGATTTCTTGACCTCCTCGATGACTGCAGCGGGTTGGCCCTGCTGCACCACCTTTTTCCAGGCCGACCAGCCCTGGTTGGCGAGGTAGAAATCCAGTTCCGTCGATTCCGCATTGCCGATATTGTGGAGGAAAAATTTCTCGCTCATGCGCCTCTATCCTGCGTGATCAGGGCAAATTCGCCAAAATGTCATCGATCTTCGCGACCGTCAGGTTCTCGTAATACGCGTCGTTGATCTGCATCACCGGGGCTGTGCCGCAGGAGCCCAGGCACTCGACCTTCTTGAGGGTGAACTTTTTATCGGGTGTGGTCTCCCCCACCTTGATCCCCAGCTTGTGTTCGAGATGGTCGGCGAGGGATTCAGCGCCGAGCAGGGCGCAGGAGAGGGTGGCGCACAGCTGGATCACATAGCGTCCCTCCTCCCGGCGTGGATATAGGGTATAGAAAGAGACCACATCCATGACCTGAAGGGGGGAAAGCTCGAGCAGCCCGGCGATATACTCCATCACCTCCGGGGTGATGGTTTTAAATTCGGAGCGGGCGAGGTGGAGCACCGGCAGGAGCGCCGCCTCCTTGTCGGGATAATGATCGAGGAGGTGGGCCACCCTGGCCATGCCTGCATCGCTGAACGCAATACTCATCTCTTCTGGTCCTCGAGGCTTAGCGGTCGAGTTCGCCCGCAATGATGTTCAGGCTGCTGAGCACCGCGACGGTGTCGGAGAGCAGGCGGCCGCGCAGCAGACTGGGGATGATCTGGAAGTTATAGAACGAGGGTGGCCGCACCCGAAAGCGGTAGGGGCCGTTGCCCTCGTTGCTGATGATGTGATAGCCGAGTTCGCCGTTGGGGGCCTCGGTGGGAATATAGGCCTCGCCCTTGACGGCCCGGGCGCCGCGGTTGAGCATGATGATCTCGAACTGGTGGATGAGTCCTTCGATCGAACCATAGACCTCTGCCTTTGACGGCAGGATCACCTTGGAGTCGGCATCGGCGTAGAGCTCGCCCTCGGGAAAGTGCTCGATCGCCTGGCGGATGATACGGACCGACTGGCGCATCTCCTCGAGGCGCACCATGTAGCGGTCCCAGACGTCGCCGGTGCTGCCGACGGGGATATCGAAATCGAACTCCTCATAGCTGGAGTAGGGCGCGGCCTTGCGCAGGTCGAAGGGGATGCCGCTGCCGCGCAGGCAGGGTCCGGTGATGCCATAGTCGGCTGCCGCGGCGGGGGTGATGATGCCGACCTCGCGGGTGCGGCCGAGGTAGATCGAGTTATGTGAGAGCAGCCGGTCCACCTCGTCGACGGTCTTGAGCAGGCCATCGCAGACGGCGAGGGTGCGCGGCATGAAATCCTCGGGGATGCCGCGGTCGCGGGCGAAGCCGCCGACGCGGGCGTAGCTGACGGTGAGCCGGGTACCGGTGAGAAGTTCGAAGAGGTTGTATATATTCTCGCGCTCGCGGACGAAATAGAGGAGGGCGGTGAAGGCGCCGAGGTCCATCGCGTGGGTGCCGATGCAGATGGCGTGGTCCATCAGGCGGCCGAGTTCAGCAAGGATGACGCGGAAATACTGCGCCCGTTTGCTCACCTCGATGCCGAAGAGTTTTTCGACCGGCAAGATATAGGCGAGGTTGTTGTTGAAGGGCGAGACGTAATTCATGCGATCGGTGATCGTGACCACCTGATTGTAGGTGCGGTACTCCCCCAGCTTTTCAAAGCCATGGTGGAGGTAACCGATCTCGGGGATGCAGTCGACGATCTGTTCGCCATCCAGTTCGAGCATCAGCCGCAGGGTGCCATGGGTGGCAGGATGCGAAGGCCCGAAATTAAGGAAGAGCCGTTCTTCCTGCGGCTGGTAGACGAATTCCTGGAAATTGGGCTCGGGGGTATCGAGGAGGTGTTCTTCTTTATTCATGCTCTTCCCGACGGCGGCGGCGGCCGCCCAGCTTATTTGGTCTTGGGATTCTCGATCTTTTCAAAGTTCTCCCGGTAACCGATGCCCTGGAGCGGGAAATCCTTGCGCAGCGGGAAACCGCTGAAATCATCCGGGCAGAGGATGCGGGTCAGGTTGGGGTGGCCGGTGAAGAGGATGCCGTACAGGTCAAAGACCTCGCGCTCGGCCCAGTTGGCGGCGGACCAGAGGGGGATGGCGCTCTCGAGGCGTGCATCGGTCTCGGGAACCGGGATGGTCACGCGCATCCGCTGGTTGAGGGCGCTGGAATAGAGGTTGTAGATCACGCCGTAGCGTTCCTCGCCCCCCATCTCCAGGTAATCAACCCCGAACAGGTCCATGAGAAAATCGAATTGCAGGCCCTCCTCCTCCTTGAGGAAACGGAGCAGGGCCATCTGCTCCTCCCGGCGGGCGGTCACCACCAGCTGTCCGTCGGCGGCTTCATGAAAGAGCAGGCGGTCGCCGAACGCTGCGCTGATTTTACTCTGGATAGCTTGATTGTCGGCCATGGTCTTCCGTTTCCAAGGGTTGAGGGCGCTCAGCGGTATTCCCGCGACCGCTCCTGTTCGATCTTTTGCTGGAGTTTCATCACCGCGTCGATCACGGTCTCGGGCCGCGGCGGACAACCTGGCACATAGGCGTCCACCGGGATGAAAGTATCGATACCCTGGATCGTCGAGTAGGTGTCGAAGACCCCGCCGGAGGAGGCGCAGGCGCCCATCGAAATAACCCACTTGGGATCGGGCATCTGGCGGTAAATCTGTTGAAGAATGCGGATCATCTTGATGTTGACGCGGCCGGCGACGATCAGCAGGTCGGACTGGCGCGGTGAGAAGCGCATCGCCTCAGCGCCGAACCGGCCCATATCGTATTTGGGGCCCAGCACCGACATGAACTCGATGGCGCAGCAGGCGGTGCCGAAGGGCATGGGCCAGAGGGAGTTCTTGCGGCCCCAGTTGATCACGGCATCGAGGGTGGTCGTCAGGACCCCCTCGGGGAGTTTGCTCTCTATTCCCATTCCAAAGCTCCTTTTTTCCAGGCGTAGACAAAACCGGCCAAGAGCAGGGCGATGAAGACGATCATCTCCACGAAAATAAAACCACCGAGGGAGAGGTATTGGCGGTAGACCACGGCCCAGGGGTAGAAGAAAACCAGTTCGATATCGAAGAGGACAAAGAGCATCGCGATGAGATAGAAGCGAATCGAAAATCGGACGCGCGGTCCGCCCACCGGAATCTTGCCCGACTCGTAGGCCGAGAGTTTGACCGGATTGGGCCGTTTGGGACCGAAGAGATGGGTCAGCAGGAGGATGGCAAGGCCCATGACCGCGGCAATCGCGAAGAGAAGCAGGATCGGGATCAAATCGTGGAGCATGTGGAGCCTCTGTGCAGGTGTGCCGAAGGTTTGCCGTTTCGCCTCCGCGCAGGATGCGCGGAATCGCTCTGACAGGGAAGGCCGCAACCCGGGTGTTGATTTCAGCAGCCGGTGTAAATAAAATAAGCGCTTGAATCTCAAAAAGCAAGGTAATTATTCGCCGCGCGGCGGGCGGAGCGAATCTCGCACCACCCGGTGCGGGATCGCGACCCATAACCCGCTGCCCAGCACTCACCCGGCCGATCCGAAAAATGAAAATAATTCAAAAAAAGCTTGCATCTTATTGTAAAACATCGTATACTATATCACCATAAATGTACGCTTGTGCCCGCCTTTCTAAATCGGTAATGGAGTTTGTTACGCAACAGATCCAAAGAATCGTGTAGAATGGCAAAAGAGGCTATTCACGCGATTTTTTTATGCCCTGGCGAGACGAGTAAAGTGGTACAAGGTTGTTCATCTTTTTCAAGCAAGGAGTTTCCAGATGGAAACAGGAACTGTCAAGTGGTTTAATGCCTCCAAGGGCTACGGCTTCATTACCCGCGAACAAGGCGGCGATGTCTTCGTCCATTTCAATGCCATTCAGGGCACCGGCTACCGCACCCTCGATGAAGGCGACAAGGTGGAGTTTGAGGTCACCCAGGGCGCCAAGGGTCTGCAGGCTGAAAAGGTCACCAAACTGTAAGCTTGACATAAAGTCAAAAAAAAATCCCGGTCCAAATGGATCGGGATTTTTTTTTGCCCCTCGGGCTTCAACTCATGTTCTTGACCGGACAGACGTCCCCGGGATTCTGAAAGTTGCACTCGCCCCAGGCCGGACACCAGGTGCCGCAGATCAGCGCTGAGCCATCGATCTCACGCGCGGTCGTCCGCTTGAGCTCATAACGCGCCGGCATCTGGTTCTTGACCTGACAAAGGGCATGGATGATCTCATCCACCCGCCGCATCACCGGGGTGGCGGGATCGAGGGCAAAAAGACGGTTGGCCCGGATGGCCGAGCGAATGACCGGATCGAAGGGAAGCGCACCACCGATCTCCGCCCGCACCCCCACCTCATGGTCGAGATAGCTGTTGAGCAGATGCATCTCCTTGCGATACTGCTCATCGGATACCTGATTGAAAAGAACCCGCAGGGTGAAGCTGCCAGAGACCCGGCGCATCATCTCACCGGCCGGGATCCCGAGCCGGGCGAAGTGATCGGCGGCCAGCTCGACCAGGGGTCGCTCTTCCTGCTCTCCGGACGAGAGGGCGCTGCCGCCAGGGCTCAGGCTCTCCACCGCCAGCTGCAGTTTCTGTTTGGCGACCGACTTGACGAACTTGGCCAGATTCTCCATTGCCGTCGGTTCGGCGGTGGAGACGACCAGATTGAGGTCCGCCGTCGAGAAGTAGCTCAGTTCGCGCAGATCGGTGCGGGGGCCGAAATCGAGCAGCACATACTCCGCATCGAGCGCGCGCAGGGCGCGGATGAAACGGATGCGCCGCAGAATGGTCGCCTGATCGGCATCATGGGCGGTTTCCGGCGCGGTGATCAGGCGGAGATTGGCGACCGGCGTCGGCAGTGCAGCAGCGCTCAGGGGCTGTTGGGTATCGACCAGGCGCCAGAGGTTGGGCGAAGCCTGACGCAGCCCGAAGAGCTGACGTTGATTGGCCCCGTCAAAATCGGCATCCACGATCACCACCCGTTTGCCGCTCCGCGCCAGCGCCACCCCCAGCAGGGTCGTGAGCACCGACTTGCCCACCCCGCCCTTGCCGCCGGCGATCGCCCACAACTTGGCGCGGCGCAGGTGGCCGTTGTTGCGGATGAAGGGCTGCATGCCCGTGAGATAGCCCGCCTCGCACTGGCGCTGCTCGTCATCCCTGAGCTGATCTTGTGGATAGAGAAGACCTTGCACACCCCACAAGGCCAGAGCATAGGAACTCAGCGGGCCGATGCGATGCTCTTCGTGTTCAATGGTCCATATTCGCGCTTGCTTTTTCATAATGGCCCGTACACATTTGCTCCACTCTGATACATTGTACTGCAGCAACTCATTCTCCGCCCCTCCACCAGGCCCCGATTCGTACGGGCGATTCTTGCAGCAGTGTTACTATTAAAAGTATTACAGTTACAGCGTAACCAGCCGGAACGGCAGCCGGCCGAACGGTGCGCCCGTTCGGGGTGCTCGTCACACAAACGAAGCAAAGTCCATACCAAACCATGTGGATTGAGCCAGGGTGCGGATCCCCGGCGCGACTCTCGAGGAGGTCGCGCCGGCAGGATGACGAGGGATGCGATGCAGCAGGAGCAGGACGAAAGCGGATGCGATGGCCAAATAGAGTGGAACGGAGGAGCCTTACCGTTTGGACCCGAGCGATGCGCCGACCGATTCGGCCACATCCAGCAAGGGGCAGTCTCCGGGCACGGTGCGCGAACGGCCGCCGACCTCGGTGATGGGCACCGAGACGATCTCGGTACCGCGCAGCGCCACCATCCGGTTGAACTGGCCGGCAGCGACCAGATCGGCTGCGCCGACGCCAAAACGGGTGGCGAGGATGCGGTCATTGGCCGTCGGCGGGCCGCCGCGCTGAAGATGTCCCAGCACCGTCGCCCGCGTCTCGAGACCCGTGAGATCCTCGATATCATTGCCCAGCTTGATCGAGACACCACCCAGGCGGATCGATTCGTGGCTGTCCTTGACCACGCGACTGACCACCACCTCACCGCCCCTGGGCTTGGCGCCCTCCGAGACCGCGACGATGCTGAAGCGCTTGCCATAGCGGCTGCGCGCAACCACCCGTTCGCAGATGTACTCGAGGTCGTACTCCATCTCCGGCAGGACGATCACATCAGCCCCGCCGGCAATACCCGCGGAGATGGTCAGCCAGCCGGCGTACCGGCCCATGATCTCCACCAGCATGACACGATGGTGGGATTGTGCGGTGGTATGAATCCGGTCGATCGCATCGCTGGCGATCGCCACGGCGGTATCGAAACCGAAAGTGACGTCGGTGCCGTACAAATCGTTGTCAATGGTCTTGGGTACGCCCACGATCGGCACGCCCTTCTCCACCAGCTTGCGCGAAATGGACATCGAGCCATCCCCGCCGATACAAACCAGGGCATCGAGCTGCCACTGGTCGATGTTGGCGATCGTCTGAGCCGAGACATCCTCCTTGACAATC
Organism: uncultured Cytophagia bacterium; assembly: GCA_964436305.1. Lineage (GTDB taxonomy): Bacteria > Zhuqueibacterota > Zhuqueibacteria > Residuimicrobiales > Residuimicrobiaceae > JAKPUX01. Next base: position 10,595 of record CAYTCI010000045.1, read on the forward strand.
CGGTCGCCGATCACGGTGGCCTGGGCAAAAGGGTCGGCCTTGTTGGAGGTGCCGAGGATGGTGCCGCCGCGCTGCAGGATCCCCGAGACATCCTCATAACTGAGCTTGCGCATCCGGTTCTGGATCAGGCCCTCAAAGCCATCCTCGACACCGATGACCTCGACATTGGCCTTGAGCATCAGCGATTTGGCGACCGCACGGATGACCGCGTTGAGGCCGGGGCAATCTCCGCCCGCGGTCAACACCCCCACCCTGCGAATGGTTTGCAGCGACATCAACAAGCCTCCCATACTAAAAAAGTGGACCCATCAGTATACAGCAAAATTTTGAATTTTCAAAGGGCTAATATCGGCCCGCCGAGCTCGTTGCGCACCGCAACCACCGCGCCGTCGCGGCGGTAAACCCGCGGCAGCCGGCGCCCCCAGCGCGCCATCACCTCATAGGATACCGATTCAATCCGCGCGGCAATGTCGTGCGGTGAGATCTCCTCCTCCCCCTCACGCCCCATGATCGTCACCTCCATCCCCTCGGTCACCTCGGGAAACTCACTCACCCGGATGAAGCAGGCGTCCATGCACAGCCCGCCAACGATCGGGGCGCGCCGGCCCGCCAGCAGTACGTCGCCGATGTTGCGCAGCTTGCGGTCGTAGCCGTCGGCGTAGCCGATCGGCAGCACCGCGATGCGCTCGCGCTGCTTCGCCATCCAGCGCCGGCCATAGCCGACCGTATCGCCCCGGCCGATCGTGCGCAGCGCGGCGATGCGCGTCTTGACCTGCATCGCGGGATGGAGATCGAAGGGGCGGCGCACCTCCCGAGAGGGGTAATAGCCGTGCAGCATCAGGCCGACGCGCACCATGTCCAGATGCGCCTCGGGCAGGTCGAGGACCCCCCCGCTGTTACACATGTGCCAGAGCGGGATGCGGATCCCCCTGGCTTCCGTCGCGCGGCGCAGGGCGGTGAACCCGGCGATCTGCAATCGGGCGAAACTCTTGTCGAGGCCGTCGGACATCGGAAAATGGGTCATGACGCCGCAGCACAGCAGATCGGGCTGCGCGGCAAGGTGCTCCAGCAGGGCGCCCGCCTCGGCCAGCGGGACGCCATAGCGGCTCATGCCGGTATCGACCTTGAGATGGATCCGCGCCGGGCGCCCGCTCCGCCGCGCCGCTCCGGCGAGGGCCTCGAGCACCGCCGGCTGGAAAGCCATTTGCTCGAGATCCTGCTCGATCACCGCCGCCGCCTGCTGCGGGAAAATGGGACCCATGTTGAGCAGGGGAGTGCGGATACCGGCCCGGCGCAGTTCGAGCGCCTCGTCGAGCGAGACGACCGCCATCCGGTCGACCCCGAGATCCTGCAGGTGGCGCGCCACCATCACCGCCCCGGCGCCATAGGCATCCGCCTTGACCACCGCACAGAGCTGCACCTCGCCCAGGGCGGCGCGGAGCTGGCGGTAATTGGCTGTGATCGCGTCCAGATCGACTTCGACCCAGGCGGGCCGATAAAAAGGATGGTCAGATTGCACGGGATGACCTCATAGTGGCGCCGGCAGCGAGGCTCCCTCCTCAGCCGCGGCGTTTCAGGTAATAGAGGCTGTACTCGCCCAGATTCCACAGGGGGGTATGGTTGAGCAGGGCATCGCAGGACCAGAGCAGATCGCCCAGCCGGCCCTCGACCGGCAAAAAGCGCTGCCGGTACCAGGCGGGATAGAGAATGGAATAGCCCTTGTGCTGCGCCACCCTGAAACCGGGGGCAAAGGCGCGCCGCACCTCGCGCGCGGAGCGGGCGGAGCTGGCCAGCGGCCGTCCGGGAGAGTAACCCGCCCAGGCACCGGTCACCCGCGCCACGGCCCGGCGCGGCCGCAGACGGAGAAAATTCCAGAGCATGTCGAGGAGAAACCAGCGGTTGACGAAGGTCAGGACCAGGGTGCCCTGCGGCGTCAAAACGCGCTCAAGCGCCGCCGCGGCGGCGCGCAGATCGGGGACGGTATTGAGCGCCCCGAAATAGCAATAGATCAGATCAAAGCGCTCCCCCGGGAAGAGGGCTGCGAGCTCCTCCGGCGCCCCGACGGCGGCGCGCGCATCGACGCCGGGAAGGGTGGCGAGCTTGGCCTGCGCCTGTTCGACCATGCGCGGAGCGACGTCGATGGCGCGCCAGCGCAGCTGCGGGTAGCGCGCCGCAAACCAGGCGATGTCGAGGCCGGGGCCGCAGCCGATCTCGAGGCCGGATTGGAAGGTGGCCGTGGTGGTGATACGGCGGAAATCGGCACGGATACGCTGCAGCACCGGATTATTGCGGTAATGCTGCTCGAAGAGCGGGGCCTCCTGGTCGAAATACTCCGCGACCTGGGCATAATACGCCGCACGATCCGGCCGTGTGACCATCAGGAGGCCTCCTCCAGCCGGCGGGAGTATTCCTGCATGATCTCACGGTCGGTGGGATAACCGTGGGCCTTGCTGTAGCTGCGATGAATCCCCTTGAGCAGGGCCGATCGCGTTTGCGGTTTGCGGCGGTATTTCCAGCCCCAGGCCAGCCGCCACAGGCGCGGCAGCAGAAATTCCACGCCATCCGCGAGGGGATTGCGCAAAAAGAATTCGCAGGCCTTTTGCCGCCGGCTGCGGCCATGATAGACGCAGCAGGATTCGTTCGGCGCCCGGCGGTAGCGCGGGAAATAGCCGGCCACCCACTCGTTGTGGGCCAGGAATCGGCGGAAAATCCGCAAACCGTAGAGGGGTGCCAGGCCGATCACCTCGGCGGCGGTGAAGAGGCTGCGCTCTTCCAGTTCAAGGTGGCTCTCCGAGAGGAGGTAGTTGAAGCAGAGGAGTTTATCGCGGTTGTAGCGGCTGACGCGGCGGAAGAGCGCGAGAAAGAGCTTGCAGATCCAGACCCGGCGCCGCGCGGTGATGATGAAAAAATCGATGTCGCTATCCGGGCCGGCCACCCCTTTGGAGAGGTCGCCTGAAAGATAGATGCCGCGAACGAAAGGCAGATGCCGCATGCGGCCGGCGGCCTGATAGGCCATGCTCCAGAGCCGGCGGGCATGCGACTCGCCCTCCTGCCGTTTCTGGACGAGCTGGTCGCGGCCGGCAAGAAAATGCCAGCCCGCCGCTATCCCGACCTGGTGGTCAAGGAGCAGGCGGTCGAGCGCGCGATCAAATTCCTCCCGTTCCGGTTTGACCTGCATCAGAAAGTGATATAACTGCTCCCTGCTGAGCGGATAGTCGAAAATGTCAAAATAGAGCAGCGTTGAGAGAATGGCCGATTCGGTGGTGTGCACGGCTCCCTTTCAAGTTCCAGAATGTGAAAAACGCGGCGGCCGGAATTCAGGCCTTCAGTTTTTAGGACCGCGAATTTCCCCCCCGAATATAAAATAAAATTGGAAAAAAGTAAATGTTTTCCCATATTATTTCACGTTCAGACCCGTTTTTTTTCATCCACCGTCTCTGTCAGAGTCAGAAAGGCCGCCCATGCAGAATAAATCCCTCCTGCCGGTCTACACACTCCTCATCGCCCTCATCGCCCTGATCGTCGCCGTTGCGGCACTGATGCTCGCGCGTGAAAGTCGTCAGCTCGCGCTATCGACACTGCAGGTGGAGGAGGGGGCTTCCCTCTCCCTCCCGGTCTATGATGAGGAACGCAGCCAATACGGCGTTATCATCCTCTGCGAGCTCGAGGTCACCAATGCGGCCGGCCCGGGGGTCACCCTGACGCGGCTGGTCAAAGCCGATGACGGGAGCGGCTGGCTGGTGGCCCTCAAGGGGCAGAGCCTGACCGGCGCCGATCTTAAGCCCCGTCTCTTCCTGCTCGATCAGCCGCTGCTGGCCTATCAGGAGAACCCCCGCCTGCTCAAGGAGCGGTGGGACGCCGATCTCGCCACGGCGGGACTGAACCTCTCCCTGCCGCCGGGGGCCGGCAAGAAGATCCGCTATGGCCTCCATCTGGCGCCCTACGACTCGGCCGGGGCTGCGCAGGCCGAGATGGTCCTGCTCTCCCTGCGCCTCGAGTTCGACAACGGCAAAAGCCAGCTCTTCCGCCGAGCCTATCCGGTACCGTCCCTTGCGCACTGAGCCCAACAAACCGGGAAAAGGGGAAGAGGGCCCGAGCGCGACCGATGCCAGCCGCCACCCCGCGAAGTCCGGCAAACCCCGGCTGGCGCGCAACGTCGTCATCCTCGGCCTGGTCAGTCTGTGCAATGACGCCAGCAGTGAGATGATCTATCCGTTGCTGCCGCTTTTTCTGACCACGACCCTCGGCGCCTCCGCCGAGATGCTCGGTCTGATCGAGGGTATCGCCGAATCGACCGCCGCAGTGCTCAAACTTTTTTCCGGCTGGCTCTCGGACCGCCTCGGCCGGCGCAAGGTGCTGGCGGTAGCCGGCTACAGCCTTTCGGCCGCCACCCGGCCCCTGATCGCCCTGGCGACAGCGGGCTGGCAGGTGCTCCTGGTCCGCTTCAGCGACCGGGTCGGCAAGGGAGTCCGCACCGCCCCGCGCGACGCTCTCATCGCCGACTCGACCGAGGCGGCTGCGCGCGGCCGGGCTTTCGGCTTTCACCGCGCCATGGACCACGCCGGCGCGGTCGTCGGCCCCCTGCTGGCCATGGCGGTACTGGCACTCTCCGCGGAGAACTACCGGCTGGTCTTCTGGCTCGCGGTCCTGCCCGCTGCCGCCGGGGTGGCCATCCTCATCCTCGGCGCCCGCGAGATCCGGCCGGAACGCGCCGCGGCTCCTCCCTCCTTCCGGCTCTCGTTATTCGACCGAAACTTTCACACCTATATGGCCGTACTACTGGTGTTTACACTGGGTAACTCCAGCGACGCCTTTCTGCTCTTGCGGGCGCGGGATCTGGGGGTGGCGCCGGCGCTGATCCCGCTTTTATGGGCCTTTCTCCATGTCGTCAAGACGGCCTTTTCAACCGCCGGCGGCGCGCTCTCGGACCGGATCGAGCGCAAACGGGTCATCGCACTGGGCTGGCTGCTCTACGCCCTGGTCTATCTCGGCTTCGGGCTGGCAGCGGCCAGCTGGCAGATCTGGGCCCTCTTCGCCCTCTATGGCCTTTTTTATGCCCTCACCGAGGGAGCGGAAAAGGCGCTGGTGGCCGACCTGGTGCCGGCGCATCTGCGCGGCTCGGCCTTTGGCCTGTATAACCTGGCCATCGGCCTGAGTGCTCTGCCCGCGAGCGCGATCATGGGGGTGCTCTGGTACCGCTTCACCCCCCTGGCCGCCTTTGGTTTCGGCGGCGGCCTGGCCTTGCTGGCAGCCCTGTTGCTCACATTGGTTGTTAAGACGCGAAGCAAGGAGGTTGTGCATGCGAACTAGACCAAGATTCCGCACCCTGTTGATGATGACGCTGCTCTTGCCGGCGGCACTGCTGGCGCAGACCGGGCTGGAAGGCAATCTGGGATTCCTCCTGGGCATCCCGCAGAAGGACTTTGCGGACCAGGTGGATGCCGGCGGCGGCTTGGGCGGCGAGTTTCTCTGGGCCCCCGGCGCCGGTCCGATTGCCGTGGGTGTCTCTTTCAATTATCTCATTTACGGCTCCGAGACCCGCACGGAGCCCTTCTCGACCTCCATTCCCGACGTCATGGTGGATGTCACGACCACCAATTCGATCATGCTCAGCCATCTATTCCTGCGCGCGCAGACCCGTCAGGGCGCCTTCCAGCCCTATGTGGACGGGATGCTCGGATTCGACTATCTCTTCACCGAGACCAGCATCAAGGATGATGACTGGGAGGATGACGATCACGACGTCTTCAGCACCACCAATTTCGATGACAGTGCCTTCAGCTGGGGATTTGGCGGCGGCTGCATGATCCCGGTCTGGCACGAGAGCAGCGGCAAGGTGCAGCTTCTCGTCGATCTGCAGGGTCATTATCTGCGCGGGGGTGAGGCGGAGTATCTCAAAAAAGGCTCGATCCGCCGTGAGAACGGCAAGGTCAGCTACGATGTCAGCAAATCGCGGACCGACCTGCTGCTCTTCAAGCTGGGCGTCAGCGCCCGCTTCTAGTGCGACCGCCACCGCTCAAGCCCGTGCCATTCCGATGTGCACGGGCTTTTTTTATGCTGGAGGGAGGATGCCTCAGGCGATCTTGCGTACCTTGATCGTCTCGGCGATATGTCCCATGAGATCGAGGACCTGACTGGAGACCTGCTGGTCCACATCGACGATGAGATAGCCGATCTCGCCGCGGGTCTGCAGCAGCTGTCCCGCGACATTGATGCTGCGGCGGGCGAAGAGGTTGTTGATCTTGGCGAGCACGCCCGGCACATTGTGATGCACATGGAGAATGCGGTGGGTGTTGGCCACGCGCGGCAGATCGACCTCGGGGAAATTGACCGCTCCGGTGGTCGCGCCGGTCCGGATGAAGCGCAGCAGCTTGTCGCTGACATAGTGGGCGATGTCGACCTGGGCCTCTTCGGTGCTGCCACCGATATGCGGGGTCAGAATGGTATTGGCGGCACCTTGCAGAGGCGAGGAGAAACGCTCCCGGCTCTGGTTCGGCTCATCGGGAAAGACATCCACGGCTGCGCCGGCGAGGGCACCCTGGTCGAGGGCCTGCCGCAGCGCCGCCAGGTCCACCACCCGGCCGCGGCTGGCGTTGATCAGACAGGCCCCGGGCTTCATCCGCCGGATCCGGGCTGCGTCCATCAGGTTGCGGGTCTCGGGTGTATCGGGCACATGCAGGGTGACCACATCGGCGCGTTCGAGCAGCGCCTCCAGGCTGGCGGCGCGAACGGCATTGCCCAGCGGCAGCTTGTCGACGATATCATGAAAGCAGACCGACATGCCCAGACTTTCGAGCAGCACGGAGACCTGCGAGCCGATGTGGCCGTAGCCGATGATCCCCGCCAGTTTGCCGCGGATTTCCGAGCAGCCCACGGCGCCTTTCAACCAGAGGCCGGCGTGCGCCGCCTGGCTCTTCTCCGGAATCCGCCGCATCAGCATGATGATCTCGCCCACCACCAGCTCGGCGACGCTGCGGGTATTGCTGTAGGGCGCATTGAAGACCGGGATGCCGGCCCGTGCCGCCTCCGCCAGGTCGATCTGGTTGGTGCCGATGCAAAACGCGCCGATCACCTGGAGATCGGGCAGGGCGGTGAGCAGGCGCGAGGTCACCCGGGTCTGCGAGCGCAGACCCAGTACCTGGACGCCGGCCGCCTGGACGGCCAACTCCCCGGCGCCCAACGCCCCCTTGTGCAGCCGCGGCTCGAGTCCCTCGCGCCGGAAGCGCTGAACCGCTTCATCGTGGATGTTCTCCAGCAGGAGGATGCGGGTCTCGCCGGCGATGGACTCATGCCCGTTCTGCTCGTAATAGAGCTGCATCTTTTCGTTGGAGAGCTCCTCCTCCGAAAAGAAGAGCGGCAGCAGATGATCGAACCGATCGACGACGAAATCGGCCTGGCGGCGGACCTCCTCATGCGTCCGGGCGCCGGCGAAATAGACAAAGATCCGGGCGACGTTGTTCTTGCGGATTGCCAGGTCGGAGGCGCTGCGGCCGACCACCGCCGTGCCGCCCGGCAGCCGGCCGTCGTTCTTGAGCTGCTCGATGAGAAAGCCCTTGCCGGCGCTGAGAAAGAGGGGGTTCTTCTCATTAAAGCCGATGACCTCCCCCTGATAGTCGTAGATCAGTTGATTGGTGAAGACGTGGTCGTCAGGTACCTGCAGCGCCCGGGTTACCGGGCGGACCAGCTCTTCAAATCCGGTGCTGAAGATGAAGATACGCTTGCCCGCCTGCTGCAGCGCGGCCAGACACTCGATCACCCGGGGATTGAGCGTCTCAAGAACCCGCGCCGCCACCGCCTCGACATCGGTCCGGGTCACCTTCGCCAGAGCGAAACACTGATGCAGCGCGTCGGCAACGGAGAGTTCGCCGATATCCGCCAGCATCGAGGTCTTGCCAAGAGTCTCCAGCTGGCTGGCACGGCTCGGCGCCTCCTGCCGCTGCAGCGCCTGTTCGAGAATGAGCTCCACCCCCTCGGCGTGGATGAGCGTGGAATCAAAATTGAAGATAATGTTGTCGATCACGATGGTTTCTCACCCTCAGCATGGCCCGCGTTCAAGGTATCAAGCAGGCAAGATAGCCAATCCCGCCCTCCGAATCAAGTGAAAAATTCACAGGACAGGCCGCGGAATCGGCCCGGCGCCGGATTGGCGGGGCGTCGGGTCTGCACGAGGGGCTGAGCGAGATCCGGGTGCAAGAGGTTGGACCGGGGATTCAGCGCAAAAAATCCTTGACAATCGGGCTGGCATCCCGTACTTTGAATAAGAAGGCCGGCCGCTTGAACGTTGTCGACTGCAGCCACCCCGGCAGGGCCAATCCGAAGGAGCGGCAGGAAAAAATGACGCGTCAAGAGAAATCCGGCAAACCCAAAAGGATCTGATCGCAACCGGAGTCAGCCCATGATCACCACCGAAGAGGTCACCCCGGCACACTGGCCGCAGATCGAGGCGCTGTTCGGCGAGCGCGGCGCCTGCGGCGGCTGCTGGTGCCAGGCCTGGCGGATTGACAAGGGCGAAAAATGGGAGGAGGTCAAGGGCGCCACGGCGCGGGAGCGCATGCGTCTCGGCATCGCCAACGGCACCATCCTTGGCATCCTCGCCTTTGAGGAGGGCACGCCGGTGGGCTGGTGCACCTTTGGGCCGCGGCGCTCCTTTCCCCTGCTCGACCGCACCCGCGCCTTTCAATGCGAGGATGCGGACGAGGTCTGGTCGGTGCCCTGTTTCTACGTGCTGCGGCCGCAGCGCCAGCGCGGCATCGCCCATGCCCTGCTCGCCGCCGCGCTGGCGGCGATGCAAGCCCGCGGAGCCCGCATCGTCGAGGGCTATCCGGCCAAACCCAACCGCGATGGCGCTTATATCTCCGCCTTTGCCTGGACCGGCACCGATTCCCTCTTTGAAAAAGCCGGTTTTGTCATGGTCAGCGATCCGGCCAAAAGCAAACGCCGCGTGCGCAGGATGTTCTAGCGCCCCGTCAGCCAAAACCGGAGCCTGTCGCCGGCCGCCGCACTCAACGTAGTATTAACCCGGGAGAGTCAGTATGGAACCGCAGGTTCTGTCCGATCCGCAGCAGTATCCCACCGAGGAGATCCTCTTTTCGCATCTCGGCAAGTCCAAAACCCTGTGGACCGCCTTTTTCGACCACCTCCGCACGGAGCATCCCGACATCACTCCGGAGTGGCGCTATTATAACGATGGCAAGAGCTGGCTGATGAAGGCGACGGCGAAGAAAATGACGATCTTTTGGCTGTCGATTATTGAGGGAGGCTTCCGTGTCACGGTCTACATCAACGCCAGACAGGCGCCGGAGGTGATGGCGGCCGAAATCCCGGAAAAATTCAAAACACAGTACCAGCAGGGCATCAAGAGTGGCAAGCTCCACGGCTGGACGATCCTGTTCCAGGACGAACAGGACCTGCAGGACATCCGGGCGCTGATCACCCTCAAAAAACGGCTGAAATAGGGGTGTGAACAAGTCCGTGGATCGTGGGGTACGCCGGGGACAAGCATGGTATCATACAGGAGGTCATCATGAAGGCAACGGCGGATCTGATGAAAGAGCATGAAGGCATCAGCCTGATGCTCACGATCATGACCCGGGTCGCCAGTGCGATCCAGCGTGGTGCGGTCAAGCAGCAGGATCTCGACCAGATCGTTGAATTCCTGCAGGGATTTGCCGACCACTGCCACCATGGCAAGGAGGAGAGAATTCTCTTCCCCGAACTGGAGCGTCTTGGTATCCCGCGGGACGGGGGCCCTATCGGCGTCATGCTGCTCGAGCATCAGGTCGGGCGGGAGATCATCGCCCGCATGCGGCAGGCGGTGGTGCGTTACCAGGGGGGCGAAACGGATGCGGCGGCCGATATAGCCGAGGAGATGCAGCGCTACGTGTCCCTGTTGATCAACCACATCAGCAAGGAGAACAACATCCTCTTCCCGATGGCCGACCGGGTGCTCGACGCCAGGCTCGATGCGGAGATTGCCGAAAAGTTTGAAACGCTGGAGGTGGAGGAGATCGGGGAGGGCCAGCATGAGGAATATCACCGCTTGCTCAAGCAGCTGAAGGAGCGCTATATCACGGAATGAAGCGGCCTGGCCGGGGAACGAGAGATCAAAAGCTCCCGGCTTAAAAATGGTACCCCACCAGGTTCCAGTACCAGAGCGACCAGACGAAGGCCGCACCCACGAGGGAGGTCAGCACGCCCGGCAGCAGGGACCGCCTGCCTGCCTCCCGGCCCGCACCAGGCCTCCGCAGCAAACTGCGCAACAGCACGCCCACCAGTCCGGCTAAAAAGAAAATCCCCAAAAGGGCAATGGTCTGCACGATGTAGGCCGTCCAGTGCATCCCGTGGGCAAATCCCAGCATCAGCTCGTCGCGCGGAATGACCCCTCCCATCACAATCCCCAGTCCCATGACATAGAGAAAGAACGTGGAAGCCGTTTTCTGCGCGAACCAGCGGACGGGATCGCCAGAGACTCCGGCTGGCCTGGGCATCTTGCGTAGTTTCCTGACCATCTGCAGGACAATGGTGATGAGAGCAAAAAAGAGCAGCGAGGCGGCCAGCAGGATCTGCTGGAATCCCGCGGTTTCATACCAGACGATTCGCTCAAAAGCGGTGTTGCCGTTGGTGAACAGGTGGGTGATTTCTCCGGATGCGTCCCGCCGGAAGGCGCATTTGTAGCGGTCGTCGATCGACTGGAACAGGCAGGGCTCGATCTGGATCATCCGGCGCGGCTTGCCGGAGAAGGTGTTCAGTATTCACAAAGGGGCTGGAACATGGAGAAAGGTGCCAAGTAATCTTTAATTAAATTACTAATCTATTGAAACGCGTATTTTAAACTCAGTAGTAACAATAAAACGATCTTTTAAATCTTCAGGATAACTCGCGAGCAGCTTATCCAATACGGCTATCTTGTTGGCCGCCCTTTCATCCGCGAGCCGCATCAGTATCACTCCCCGGTGACTGCGCTTCTGGCGGACTATTTTTTCGCCGAAATCCTTATCGTTGGTGATGATAATCCAGTTTTCAGCATAGGCTTTTTTAAGAATATCATCATCACCAAGTCCTCTGGCAGATTCATACACAGAAAAAATCTCGTGCCCCCTTTTTCTCAGCCATGAAGCGACCGCTGGGCCCGTGCATTCATCAACCAGGAACCGCATTCAGACTAACTCAGCGCTTATCGTAACCAAAGAGGTGCGCTCGAGATTTTTTGATGCAAATAAAATACAGGCTCTGATATCCGTTTCTGTAAGGCCCTCGTATTCATCAATAATCTCTTTTGCTGTAGCACCATGCGCAAGGAGATTAAGGATGTACTCAACGGTAAGCCGGGTTCCTTTGATGACAGGTTTTCCGACCATCACCTCTGGATCCAGGATGATACGTTGCAGCAATACAACATCATTCATTTTATTCTCCAGCAAGATATCTTTTTGTTAAATATCAGGATACTGCGGCGTTTCTTTTCAGCTGACATCACAGCATCTAAAGGCAATTTATATACTGCAGACAATATTAGCAAGAAAAAACCATAGGCGGCAACGGGGGGGCAGGTGAGCACGAGAGAGTGATCGGGTCAGCATGAAAGGGCTTCCTATGGGGCCGAGCGATCAGACCGGCATGAGAAATCTCTCGCTCCCAGCCGGGCAGGGCTGGGTCCTCCCTTCTCTCTCTCCAACTCTCCCCTGCCGCCGCGGCTAGGGCTTGTTCGCCTGGCGCTCCCGCACCTCCGGTGGATAGTCTGAAAAGGCGAGGTGATCGTCGATCTCTCCCTTTTCCGCCATCCGCCGGATTTCCTCCTGATCCGCCTCGTTCTCAGGGGTGTATATCTCGATCTTTTTGCCGCTGACAGTGTATTCGATTTTGATCCGCATTATCTCACCTGCCCTGATTTACCGGTCCATTCACTCCCGCAACCGTCCTTATCCCTTCAGCATCTGAACTCATGCACCTCCGGGTCCGCGATCAGCCGGCCGGTGAGCCGGATAAAGCCCGGCTCGGCCCCATAGGCGTCGATCTGCACGAGCAGGTGGTCCTTGCCCTTGACGATCTTGCGGCTGATGGTGGTCAGTCCGGCCTGATGAAAAACCGCCGCGAGTTCTTCCACCTTTTCAGGTTTGTGCGGCAAAACGATCTCGAAGCTGCGGGTCTCGCGCACCAGATCGATGCGCCGCTCGAAGAAAGGAAAGATCCAGAGCACGGCCAGGACCAGCAGCAGGGCGGCCAGGGCGAGGAGGAACTGGCCGCCGCCGATGGCCATGCCGATGGCGGCGGTCATCCAGATGATCGCGGCGGTGGTCAGGCCGACGATATGGCCGCGGTCGCGCAGAATCACCCCGGCGCCGAGAAAGCCGATGCCGGAGACCACCCCGGCGGCGATGCGCGCCGGATCGCCGCTGGTGCCAAAGCAGCGGGAGAGCATGGTGAAGAGGGCCGCGCCGGCGCAGATCAGGATCAGGGTGCGAAAGCCCGCCGCCTTGTCGCGGAACTCACGCTCCGCCCCGATCAGCCCGCCGGCCAGCAGGGCGAAAAGGAGTTTGAGCAGGTCGTTTGCTTGCAGTTCCATCGGTTCTCCTTGTCAACAAATGCCGCCGCAGGCTGGCTCAAGCCGACGCCGTTTTCTCCTCCCCCTCCGGCAATTTGAAAATCCGCGGGACAAAACTCTTTTGCACCACCGAGCCGATGATCTGGGCCAGCTCCTTGCGGCTCAGACCAAAGACATTCTCGCCGATATCGAAGAGCATGTCGATCTCGGCCTTGATGATCTCGTTGTCGGAGAGGACCAGGCCGATGAGGTACTCGAGCATGCCGTAGCGCTCCGCGGGGTTCTCCGCGAGGATCGCCTTGACCGACTCCTCAAAAAGCTTGCCGACATTCCCCTGCGCGAGGATATGATCGAAAAACTCCTTGGGGAAGATCGAGAAGCGGGCGAGGACGGTGATGATCTGCTCCACCTCCTGGAGGTTGAGGTTCATGTCGACGCCGGCGACGATGATCCCGGCGGAGGCGACGAACCAGGAGCGGTGTTTGTCGAGCTCGGAGCTGCCGACGACCATGAGGATCTGGGTGAGCTCGCGGATGGCCTCGGCCAGTTTTTTGTCCTCCTTGCCTTTTGGCAGGCTCTTGTAGAGGGCCGACTCGGAGAAGAGCTGCAGGCACTTGATCCGCACCGGGTTGATCGGGTGGGTCGAGGCGACGGCGTAGGGGTTGGCCTTGAAATAATCGAGGACCTTCTCCATCTCGGCCAGGTAGACCATGGCGTCGAAGGAGATGCGGCTGGTGCTGAGGCCGGAGGAGAGTTTGATGAAGGTATTGATGCACTGGTCGAGTTTGGGCGCGGCGATAAAGCCGTAGCGGTCGGCGGTGAGCTCGGCGAGTTTGTCCCAGAGCTGGATCTTGTTCTGGAAGACGATCGGGGCGCGCTCGAACTCGGGAAAGACGAAATTGAGGATCTTTTGCAGCTGGGCGTTTTTGCTGATGAGGTGGCCGATCTCGTGGCCGATGACGAAGCGCAGCTCATCGTCCTCGAAGCGTTCGAGCAGGCCCGAGTTGATGATCACCTTGTGGCTCTGGCCCTCCTCGATGCGGGGCCAGGCGAAGCAGTTGATATTGGGCGAGTTGGAGACGAAGAACTCGACCTCTTCGGTGAACTCGAGTTTCTCGCGGACCTCCTGGCAGATGCGATGGAGGTCGGGGGCGAGGGCCGCGGTGATCTTGAAGCTGTGGCCTTCGAGGAGGGATTTGAGTTCGTCGTGATCCTGCGAGACCTTGCCCTCGCGCAGGATGGTCTCGATGATGGCGCCGTCGAACGAGTCGTAGAGTTCCTGGCTGAGGGCGGCCTCGAGTTCGAGGCGGATGGCGGAGTGGTTCATCAGGGCTCCTTCGGAGTTGGGTGGATCGAGCAGCATGCAGGCCCGTGAACAACGAATTGCTGGCGAGAGAAAAATACAGGGTATGATACAAAGTGCAGGCGATGAAAGCAAGGAATTTATCGTGGAGGCCCGAACCCCGGGGCCCGCAAACTCTGGTGCTCTCAGATTCTGGTGCCGACCCGACAGCCCGTAAACTCTGGCGCCGCCCCGAATATCGCCGGGGCTCGCACGGCAGCGCCAGGCCGCCGCCTCGACAAAACTACCCGAAATCTGGTGCCGACCCGGCAGCCCATACACTCTGGTGCCGACCCCAATAATTCTGGTGCCGACCCGGCAGCCCATACACTCTGGTGCCGACCCGACAATCCTACACTCTGGCGCCGACCCTAAAAATCCTGGTGCCGACCCGGCAGCCCATACACTCTGGTGCCGACCCCAAAAATTCTGGTGCCGACCCGGCAGCTCCAACTATTTATCCATATTACATTTATTCTATTAAAATTAAACTAAGATAGCCATCAAATTGCGGGGGATGTCCGTTAATAGGGTTTGCAGCCAGTTTTGTAGGTATTTGGTCAGATGTGACGGGGAATGGGTGGATAGCCAATCAATCAAGGAAGAGCAGGGATTCGGCAAATACATCCTGAAAATCCTCCTCCCCCGCCACCTCAACATACGCCACTTGCGTCGCCAAGGCGGCGATCCGCCGGCGTTCAGCGGCACTGAGCAGCGCCATCTCCGCCCCCTTGCAGGCGGCATTGCCGATGAATTGGATCCGCTCCAGCTCAATCCGCGGCAGCAGGCCGATGCGCAGGGCCGCCTCGGGCGCGATGTACTGGCCAAAGGCCCCGGCGAGAAAGAGATGGTCCAGCTCCTCCGCACCGAGGCCGGCCTGGCGCAGGAGCAGTTCGATGGCGGTGGCGATCGCCGCCTTGGCCAACTGGAGCTCGCGGATATCTCTTTGCGTCAGCAGAACGCCAGGCGCCAGGCGGACCGCAGGCTGGGGCGGCTGGGATCCAACAGCCGGCTGCAGTTCGACCAGGGGATGGTCCGCCGCCAGCCGCCCGCTGGCATCGAGTGCGCCAGCCTCGAGCAGGGCGGCGACGGCGTCGATGAGTCCCGAGCCGCAAATGCCGGTCGCCTCCCCCCCGCCGATGACGCGCACCGCGAGATGATCCTCTTTCCATGCAACCCGTTCGATCGCCCCCGCCGCGGCGCGCATCCCGGCCCCGATATGCGCGCCCTCAAAGGCCGGACCCGCCGCCGCCGAGGTCGTCCAGATCCGTCCCTCGTGGCAGAGCAGGATCTCGCCGTTGGTGCCGATATCCACCGCCAGCCAGCTCTCTGCAAGCCGGTTGGCGAGGGTGAGCAGCACCGCGCTGGTGTCGCCGCCGACGAATTTGCCAAGGACGGGCAAAAGGAGCACCCGCGCCTCCGGATGCAGTTCTAGTCCGATCCCGGCAGCAAACAGCGGCGAAAAAAGACGCACGGCCGGCACATAGGGCATCTCGGCGAGATAACGCGGCTCGAGACCGAGCAGGAGATGCTCCATTACCGTATTGCCAGCCACCACCATGTCGTAAAGGTCCGCCCGGCGGATGCCGGCCGCCGCGGTGAGCGCCTCCACCATCTCGTTCAGCTGCGCGACGATCAGCTCCTGCAGAGTGCCGGCGCCATGGGCATTGGCATGGGCGATGCGCGAGATGACATCCTCGCCATGATGGCGCTGGCGGTTGAGTCCGCTCTCGGTTGCGAGCAGGCGGCCAGAGCGCAGATCGATGAGCCGGGCCACCACCGTCGTGGTGCCGAGATCGACCGCGACGCCGCAGAGCGGTCCGGCTTCCGCGCGAAAATCGACAAGACGCCCGTCCAGCAGAATCGCTTCGCCGCGCCAGTGACCGGCGCGCAACAGCGCGGGCAGGCGGCGCAGCAGGGAGAGCGGCGGCGGCAGGGTTCCGGCCGGCAGGGCGGCGAGCAGCACCTCCAGATCGCTGGCGCCGCGCTCGAGTTCAGGCGGGTCGAGGAGGACCGGGATGGCGCGCACGACCGGATCGAGCGCTACGGCGCGGCCGGCGCCCTCCACGAGGATCTCGCTCTCGGAAGTGGCGCCGGGAATTTCGATGGTGCAGTCTGCGGCGGGGATGGCTGAGCAGGCGAGGCGGAAGCCCTGCTCCACCTCCTCAGGCGTGAGGTTTTCAAGATCAGCGGAGGTAACCGGCAGGGCGCCCTTGATCAACCGCACGCGGCAGCGGCCGCAGAGACCGGCTCCGCCGCAGAGGCTCTCGATTTCGAGGCCGAGGTCAAGGGCGGCATCGAGCAAACTCGTGCCAGCGGCGACGCGGCTGCGGCGCCCCGAAGGGAGGAAGGTCAGGGTAAGGGTCGGTAGAGCGTCATCGGACATGGGCTATCCGGGCAGAGGGATGACAACCGGTCAGCAGGATTCGGGAAAACTGGTGAGCGAGCGGTGCAGCCGCATCTCGTCGAGAAAGGTGTAGGGCACCGCCTGGGTGCCGATCATCATCTCGCCGCGGCGGGCGCCGTGACAGTCGGAGCCGCCGGTCTCGAGCAGGCCGTTGCGCCGGGTCAGCTCGCGGTAATAATCGACCATATCGGGCGTATGGCGCGGGTGCATCGTCTCAATCCCGTCCAGTCCCATCTCGATGAGCGCCTCGATGGCGTCGATTCCGGTGCCGGTGCCCGGGTGGGCGAGAAAGGCGAGGCCGCCGCTGTTGTGCACGAGGGCGATCGCCTCCTCCGCCAGCAGCTTCATCTTGGGGACGTAGCCCGGCTTGTTCTCGCCGAGCCACTTGTGAAAGGCCTCGTTGAAGGAGAAAACATAGCCCTCCTCGACCAGGATGTCGGCAATGTGCGGCCGGCCAAGCGCCCCCTGTCCAGCGCGCATCTTGACCATCTCCATGGAGATCGGCATGCCGAGATGGCGGAGGCGCTGGACGATCTCCTCGGCGCGCTCGATCCGGCTGACGCGCATGTGGGCGGCGAACTCGCGCAGCGGCGCGCTGGTGACGTCGTAGAGGTAGCCGAGGATATGGGTCTCGCAGCCGTTATGGATCGCGCTGAGCTCAACGCCGGGGATGACCTCCAGGCCGAGACGCGCGCCGGCCGCCGCTGCCTCCGTAAAGCCCGAGAGGTCATCATGATCGGTGATGGCGATGGCGTTCAGGCCGAGTCCGCTGGCATAGGTGACGATCTCGGCCGGATTCAACAGTCCGTCAGAGTAGGTCGAATGGATATGCAGATCGATATGACGGTTGGAGGACAACAAAATCCCCTTTCATGTAATGCGACACGATCCCCCTGCGATCTCAGGCGGCGTTCATCCCGCCCACTGCTTCTCCTCTTCGGCCTGGCGCTGCCGCCGATTGCGGGTGACCGCCGCCGAGACCCAGATGCTGATCTCGTAGAGAAAAAGCAGCGGGATCGCCAGCATCAACTGGGTGAAGGCGTCCGGGGGGGTCAGGATCGCCGCGACGATAAAGATGATGAGGATGCCGTAGCGCCGCTTGCTGCGGAGGAACTGCGGCGTCAGCAGGCCGATCAGGGAGAGAAAATAGGCCAGCACCGGCAGCTCGAAGACCAGGCCAAAAACGAGCAGCATGGTGACGACGAAACTGAGATATTTGCCAATGGTGATATTGGCGACGAGGAAACTGGACTGGTAGCTGAGCAGGAATTTCAGGCCGAACGGGATGATCAGGAAATAGGCGAAGAGGGCGCCGACGAGGAAACAGAGGACGGTGAAGAGGACGATCGGGCCGACCGCCTTGCGCTCTTTGGCGTACAGGCCGGGCACGACGAAGCGCCAGAACTGCCAGGCGACAAAGGGAAAGGCCACGACCAGGCCGGCATAACCCGCCACCTTGAGGTAGGTCATGAAGGCCTCGGTGGGCGAGAGAAAAATGAGCTTGATGTCCCCGGGCGCCGGATGGACGAGCAGGGCGACGATCTGGTCGACGAAAAAGTAGCAGCCGACCGCGGCGGCGACGACGGCCAGGAGGCTCCAGATTATGCGCCAGCGCAGTTCCTCGAGGTGATCGAGGAAGGGCATGCGTTTCTCGACGTTGGCCGGTTCGCCTTGCGGGCTCGAAGTGTCCTGCGGCGGAGGCGGAGGCGGCGGGACTGCGGCGGCGGGCGGAGGGGGTGCCTCCGGAGCGGCCGGGGTGGCAGCTTCGGCTGATTGGGACGCTTCAGCCGAAGTGGAGGATTCGGGCGCTGTGGAGGATTCAGCCGCAGTTTTCTTGGGCGTGCGGCGTTTTCGCTTCGGCGCTGAATCGCCCTCGTAGGGATAGGTGTTTTTTGCGGGATCGATGGTCACGGAGTACTCTGGCTTTCGGTTTATGCTAGAATGCAAAATATTGATTTTGGCGGACAAATGCAAGGCGAATCTGGCGGACTGCGGCTGGCGCGCCGGTTCTGCAAGCCCCGCCGCGGCCGCCCACCTCGCGCCGACCCGGCTAAACAGGCCCACACGGAGGCGCGGAGAACGCCGGGCCCCGCATCCCCCTCTCGCGCCTATCTGATTGCAAGCCCCGCCGCGGAATAGCGCTCTGCAATATCTTGTTGCACAAATAAACATCCACTCCAAGGAGAAGCCTCCATGAAACACCTTGTTTGGCTTGCGGCGCTGCTGGGTTTGAGCTGCGCCCATCGCATCGATCCCGCGGCGCTGCGTCTGGCTACCCGGGAGGGCATCGAGATCTCCCCCCAGGAAAGCCTCTCCACCCCGGCCCAGGTCAAGGGCAATCTCGCCGACCTCTCGAAAATCAAAAAAGAAAAACGCCAGACCACCCTGATCCAGTTCCTTCAGGAGAATCCGGATGTCTTCAGAATCCAGGCCCCGGCAACCGAACTGCATCTGCTCCGCAGCGAGGACGATGAACTTGGCTTCACCCATTACCGTTATGCGCGCCTGCTCAAGGAGGTCCCGGTCTTTGGCGACGAGCTGATCCTGCATGTCAACAAACAGGGGCAGCTTTACATGGTCAACGGCCGCTACCATCCCACCCAGGTGGTCAAGAGCGAGCCGGCCCTCTCTGCAGAAAAGGCCGGGGCGATCGCCCTGGAGCAGGGCAAGGCCCATGCCATGCAGTCCATCGAGAAGAGCGGACTGGTCTTTTACCCGGTCGATGGAAATCTGCAGCTGGCCTGGGAGGTGCTGCTCAGCGGCGGCATGAACAAGTGGGTCTATTTCGTGGACGCCGAGGAGGGAAAGGTGCTGTTCGACCAGGACCGGCGGCGGTTCTAGGCGGCCGGCAGGAGCTCGGGTCGGCGCGAGAGCTGCGGAGCGCAGCGGGAGCCCGGGTCGGCGCGAGAGTTGGGGGGCGCAGCGGGAGCCCGGGTCGGCGCGAGAGCTTTGGGCTCGGGTCGGCGCGAGAGCTTTTGGCTCGGGTCGGCACGAGAGTTTTTAGGCCCGGGTCGGCGCGAGAGTTGGGGGGCGCAGCGGGAGCCCGGGTCGGCGCGAGA
>CAYTCI010000045.1:30043-33219 GCA_964436305.1 uncultured Cytophagia bacterium
GCGCCGGGGGCGCAAGAGCGTTGCGGGCGGCGCGAGAGTTGGGGGGCGCGAAAAGTGGAGTTGAATGCAGGAGTGAACGCATAACAGGAGCAAATCAATGAAGATCATCCGTTACCTACTGGCCTCGGCCCTGCTGGCCGCCGCCTTGCCCCTCGGTGCCGCCGTGCAAAAGGGGGCCGATCACCTGAAGAGCCAGATCAAGCCCGAGGGCGGACGGGTGATCCCCGACCTCCGCAGCGCCGGTCCGGTCTGGAAAAACGTCACCCCCCTGCGCGCGACGAGCAAGCAGTTCGGCACCCTGCAGCGCGCCGTCCGCCCCGAGGAGAGCGTGCAAGCCCTGGCCGCCGAACACGGCCTGACCGTCCGCGAGCTCCAGTTCGCGGATAATGGCACCCTGAGTTTCATCAGCGGCGATCTCGGCCGCGCCACCCAGCTCCCCACCGCCCGTGCGGGCGTCTCCCTGCAGTCGGCGGTGCAGAGCACCCAGGCCCTCCGCGATCTCCAACTGGCGCAGCGCTGGCTCGAGACCTTCGCACCGGCCCTCAAGCTTAGCCAGCCGGCTGCCGAGCTCGCGCTCAGCCGCTACGAAGCCGATGGTCTGGGGATGCGCCACCTCCGCCTGCAGCAGCTCTACCAGGGTCTGCCGGTCTGGGCCAATGAGCTTTATCTCCATCTCGACGCCGGCGACCAGGTCTATGCGGTGAACGGCCGCTACGCCCCGACCCCGGCCAGCATCGACCCGCAGGCCGGGGTCATCGACGACGCCCGCGCCATCGAGCTCAGCCGCGCCCATCTGACGGCAGCCGGCCTGCTGCGCGATATCCCCGCCGGCCTGCAGCGGCTGGTGCGCTTCGCCACCCCGGTCAGCGCGAGGGCGATCTGGATCGACGGGGAGGATATCCCCCATCTGGTCTGGCAGGTCGACATCTCCGCCAACGTCCGCGACTGGTTCACCATCATGGTCGATGCCACCAGCGGCGCCGTGCTGCACCGCTACAACAACAGCATGACCGAGGGCGAGGTCGATGCCTCGGGGGTGGACCTCAGCGGCGCCTCCCGCGCCTTCCGCGCCTACGAGCAGAACGGCACCTATTACATGCTCAGCGACCTCAACGAGCTCTCCGGCGGGGCGACCAACCTGCCGGACAATCCCACCGGCGGCCTCTGGGCCATCGATCTCAAGAATACCGATGCGAGCGAGAATTCGCAATTCTATCATGTCACCTCCAGTTCCCGCACCTCCTGGGGCGATCAGAGCGCCGTCTCGGCCCTCTTTAACCTCAATCAGGTCTACAATTATTACAAAAACACCTTTGGCCGCCGGGCGATCGACGGCAACGCCTCGACCATTGTCACCGTCGTCAACGTCACCGAGGATGGCCAGGCGATGGATAATGCCTACTGGAACGGCGCGGCTATCTTTTGGGGGAACGGTAACGAGTATTTCTCACCCCTGGCGGAAGGACTGGATGTCGCGGCGCATGAGCTGACCCACGGCGTCACCGAGCACACCGCCAACCTGGTTTACCAGGACCAGCCCGGGGCCCTCAATGAATCCTTCTCCGATGTCTTCGGCGCAATGGTCGATCGCGACGACTGGCTGATGGGCGAAGATATCATGCTGCCGGGCAAGGGCAGCGCCCTGCGCGACATGGCCAATCCGGGCAATCCCAACGTCCTCAGCTCCCTGCCGGGCACCATGGACGAGTACGTCTACACCACCGACGATAACGGCGGCGTCCACACCAATTCGGGCATCCCCAACAAGGCGGCCTACCTGATCGCCACCGCCATCGGCCGGGACAAGACCGAGAAGATCTATTACCGCGCCCTGACGACCTACCTCACCCGCCAGTCGCAGTTCATCGATGCCCGCAACGGCATCGAACAGAGTGCGACCGACCTTTACGGGAGCGGCGCCGAACTGGCGGCGGTCAAATCGGCGTTCGACGCGGTCAAGATCACCAAGAGCGGCAGCGGCGGCGGTACCACCCCGCGCGGAGCCGGCGCCAACGAGGTCGATGCCACCACCGGCGGCCACCAGTGGATCGCTTTTGTCCGCGATGATCTGCAGATCGGCCTCTACGACGTCGCCAACAAGGTCGATTATTACTTTCCCTCCATCTATGTTAAAAACAAGCAGTACAACTGGACCCAGTTCTCGATCACGGCCGATGGGCAATACCTTTATTTCGTCAATTCGGACGGGGTACTGGCCCGCATCGATGTCAGCGGCGTGCCGAACAACTATAATTATGAGACCTTTCCGAAATTCTACATCAAGGAGGCGGGTGACCTGTGGAACTCGTCGGTCTCGCGCGACGGCCAGTACATCGCCCTGACCTCCGCCTATGAGGACGACAACAATATCTATCTGATCATCTCGGGCGAAATCTATTTCATCCCGCTCGAGATCCCCTCAACCCAGGAGGGCATCTCGAGCATGACCATCCAGTATCCGGATGTACTCAACTGGTCGCCCAATACCAAGTATCCCAAACTGGCCTTCGATGCCTACAACCAGATCACCCTGAGCAACGGCACCAGCCGGGACTGGTGGAGCATGGGCGAGATCGATTTCACCGGCGACCAGCTGCAGGTCTATTCGCTGCTGCCGGCCCAACCGGAGGGAATCAGCGTCGGCAATGTCCAGTACAGCTCGACCGATCCGGACCGCATCGCCTACAGTTATATCGATGACGCCAGCAACTACTGGGACCTGGTCATCGTCAATTTCGCGGAGGCCAACCAGAATCAGCGCATCACCTTCCCGGCGCGCGATGTCGAGCGTCCCTCCTTCTCGCCGGACGACCAGTACCTGGTGGTGGATCGCTACACCGACAGCAAGCTGCTCGTCCTCAATATCGCCACCCTGAATTTCTCCACGCTCAGCCTCTCCACCGGGGCGCGCTATCCGGAGTGGTTCGTGGTCGGCGGCAGCTACGACCTCGAAGTGGCGTCGCCGGCGACGGTGCAGCCGGCCGGCTTTGCTCTCGAGGCGGCCTGGCCCAACCCCTTCAATGCCGGCACCACGATCCGCTATACCCTGGCGCAGAGCGGGCGCGTCCGCCTGGGGATCTATGATGTGCAAGGCCGGCTGGTGCGCACCCTGGCCGATGAGGTGCAGAGCGCAGGCCGGCACAGCCTGACCTGGTCGGGGAGCAGCGCTGATGGGC
>CAYTCI010000046.1:0-32913 GCA_964436305.1 uncultured Cytophagia bacterium
GGCTGAAAATCATCGACCAGGATGGAAAATTCGAATATTCAGCCGCCGTGCAGCTCTTTTTCGGGCTCACTGCCCGGTTTGAATTGCTGCAGAATTATCCCAATCCCTTCAATTCGCGCACTACCCTCACCTTCATGCTGCCGAGGCCGGAAATCGTGCGTATCCGGGTCTTTTCGCTGCTGGGCACAGAGGTGACAGAGCTCCTGCGGGGGCCGGTGCCGGCTGGGATCCACAAGGTGTACTGGGAAGCCGGGAATCAGGCCAATGGCGTCTATTTTCTTCTATTTGAGGCCGGTGAGCACCGGCACGTTTGCAAGGCTGTGCTGATGAAATAAGCGGTAAATAGAAATAAAAAAGCCAGTTAGATCTTTTTCTAACTGGCTTTTTTATTGTGGGTATTTAGTAGCGGGGGCAGGATTCGAACCTGCGGCCTTTGGGTTATGAGCCCAACGAGCTACCAGACTGCTCCACCCCGCGATAGCACATATAAGTTACACTTTTTTGCGAGAAAGTCAAGAGTTTTCTCGCCGCTTCGGGGCGCGGAGCCGGATTTTATTGGCTGCAAGGCGCGACAACTTGGCCTCGCCGGCCGCTACTGCTTGCGCAGGACGTTCTCGGTGCTGAAAAAGTTGATCTCGATCCGACGGTTGAGCTTGCGCCCGGTCGGCGTGCTGTTGTCGCCGATCAGGGTGATTTCACCGGTGCTGCGCATGATGCTCGCCGGCCGGGTCTCGCCAAAGCCCTGCGGCCGGTCGGTCTGGCGCTTGACGCGATCGTAGAGCTCGGGATAATTCTTGAAGGTATAATCCAGGAATCCCTGGTGAAAAGCCTTGGAGCGCTCGTCCGAAAGCCGCAGGTTGTACCATTCCGCACCGATCGCGCAGGCATGGCCGTAGAAGCGGAAGCGATAGGTCGGCTCGGTGATGATATTGCGAATGAAACGGAAAATGTTGGCCCAGTAAAAGTTGTACAGGGGGTCGGCACTGTCGAACTTGAGCGGAAAGGCGATGGTATGCTCCTGGATATAAGTCTTTTTCCGCAGATAGACCGTGCGCGGCCTGGACCGGAATTCGCGGCCAAGTGAATCCTTGAGGGCGATGCTGTAATCACTGGTTTTTTCCAGCCAGATCAGGATATCGGGGTATTTATCCTCGGAGATCTTCCACTCCAGAGTGCCCTTGAGATCGCCACGCTGGAAATAGTCCTTGACGCTGAAGGTATCGGTCACCGTCGGATTGCCCAGCACCAGATCGGCCGCCGAGACCGGCGCATAGCCGCGGATGATGGCCAGATAGTTGACCGGCAACACCAGGTGCTCGGTATCGCGGAAGGGGATGGGCTGGAAGAGCACGGCCTGGGCCTTGTCATCGGCGATGATCCGGACGTAGCGCCGCTCCTGGAAGACCCAGCGGGCATCCTCGGCCTTGGCGGGGATATAGCGTTTGGCCAGCATCTCGCCGGGGATGATGGTGATCTGGCTCGCCTCGACCCCGAGCTGGAGCATCGAATCGCGAACCGCCTCGCTGCGACGGTTGGCGAGGGCGACATCATTCTCTCCCGAATTGGGATCGGCAAAGCCCTGCAGGGTGATCTGGAGGTTGCGGTCGCTCTTCAGGCGGGTCGCCAGGGTATCGAGGATGGGGCCGATGACCTTGGTATGGAGGTACTCGTACTTGACCTTTGTACTCGAGGAGTCGAAGCAGATCTCGGTGATGATGGGCAGGTCATAGGTGCGGGTAGCATAGTTAACCGCCGTTACGGTGTCCTTGGCCGCGATCGAACCCTTTGGGATGGTGAAGAATTGGGCGGCAAAGCGGTTGTTGGCCTCGTTCTCCTCGCGGATGGCGCCTTCCTCGTCGACTTGGGCGATCAGGGTGTGGCGTCCCAGGTCGACCGTATGCCACTCCAGGTCGAAGACGCGCTCCTCGCCCGGCTTGAACTGGTTGAGGCTGATCCGCTTGAGCACCTGGGTCGTTCCCGGCGCATTCTGCGCGAGCCCGAGCGCAGTCGATTCGAGCGAGTCGGTGAGACTGAGGACGGTCTGCTGGATGAGACGCTCGCCCTTGTTGATCACCTTGATTTTTAGCATGCCGTGATAGTCGTCCACCGTCAGCCAGGGCGAATAATCGAAGGTGATCGACTCGACGGCCACGTCGGTGACGGGGATGTGAAAGTGGGCGATGGTGCGGCCGTGGTGACTCGCCGGGCGCATATGCCAGTCGAGGTCATAGGCGATGACCGACCAGTAATAGTCGCCGCCGCGAAGGAGCGGCATGGTCAGCGCCGTTTGGGTATAATCGAAACGCGAAAGGAGATAGGCACCGGCGTTGGCCTGCAGGGCCGGCAGCTCGCTCTCCACACCACGCATAAAACGGGCGATCTTGCTGCTGTCCTGATCGACCAGGAGCGCATAGTGAAGATCGTCATAGAGATCAGGCTCGCGGCTGTTGCCCCAGCGCAGCTCGACCTGGCCGGTATCGATCCAGGCATCCATGGCGGGAGCGGCGAAGGTAAAGCTCTCCGGTCCGATGGGAATGTGGCCGACCGTGCCGCGATAGGTATTGGAGAAAAAGTCCTTCTCGTCGATGGAGGCCAGATCGATGCGGAGGGCGTTGTTTTGCCCTGGCAGGACCGATTTGACCGGCGTATCCTGATCGTCCAGCCGCACCGAAAAGCCAAAGGTGTACTGGTTCATCAGATCCATGTTGGTGTCATAGCCGCCCTGGATGGCGAAGCGCTGTGCCCAGGCGACCTCGGCGCCGAAGGCATAATTCTCGCCCTCGTCGCGCCGCTTCAGGTAATCGGCGGAGAGCTGAAGCTGCAGTCCCTTGTGGGTTCCGGCATTGAAAGAGAGGCCTGCGCGCACTGCCTGCGGCAGGGGAGTGCCCACGGAAAGGAAGCGGATATCGCTGCCGAGGTTGGTCAGCGAGACACCGCCCGAGAGGATGCCGTAGCGCAGCAGACCGGACTCGCCTAAAAAGTTGAAGCGCGGCGTGCGGTAGAGCATACCGAGGTCATAGATCCACGAGTGGGCACTGTAGGGGCCCAGCTTGGACTTGTAGTACTTGAAGGTCGTGCCTACCGAGAGATTGGGGGTGACCACGCTGATCGGCTG
Source organism: uncultured Cytophagia bacterium (assembly GCA_964436305.1). Classification (GTDB taxonomy): domain Bacteria; phylum Zhuqueibacterota; class Zhuqueibacteria; order Residuimicrobiales; family Residuimicrobiaceae; genus JAKPUX01. Next base: position 3,116 of record CAYTCI010000046.1, read on the forward strand.
GCCGATATTGGCGGAGACAAGCAGGTCGCTGGCGGATGCCGCCGGGACGTATTTATCCGAGCTGTCGAATTCCGGTACTCCCTGATAGATCACACCCAGATTGAGGTGGGTGAACTGGCTCCAGGGGGTGTGAAGACGGTGGCCGGCGACCAGTGAGGCGTTATAGACATCGGCAAACCATTTGGTGTAGGAAGCCGCCCAGTACCACTGACGCTGGAGTCCGCCGGTGCCGGGATTGGCGAAGGGGGCATGCATCTCATCGAGTGTACTGGTATAGGCACCACCCATGGACTGTTGCCGGGTGCCGGGCAGCATCTTCAGGAAACCGACGCCGGAGCGTACCTGGGCGGAAACAGCCGCTGCAGTCAGGAGAGAAAGCAAGACGGCGAGGATAAGCGCACGACCGATCCGGGAGCCTTGCCGCTGACTGATATGGATTCCGCTAGCCATGCTTATCTCACAATCATGAATTTTTTCCAGTCCTTGTACTCATCGGACCGCAGGGTTACAATATAGACGCCGCTGCCGACACGGACGCCCTGTCGGGTCAGACCGTTCCAGTAATAGGTGGTCCATCCGGCGGGATAGACGCCGTCGGTCAGCTCGGAGATGTGATGTCCGGCGATATCATAGAGGTCAAGGGTTGCGTTCCGGCTGGAACTCAGCCTGAAGCGGATCTGCAGGGGCTCCTGGAGATCGGGCTCGTAGGTGTTGCGGTCCAGCGAAAGGTCATCGGCTTCGTGCACCAGTACATCGGTCTCGGCGCGCGCCCGGTTGCCATATTGGTCGAGGATGTGGATCTCGAATTTGAGCATCTCCTGTTTGGCGGCGGTGACCAGTTTGACGGGGAGATAATCCGGATCGATCCGGAACCATTCGCCAGGTGTCAATGTAGTCTGTTGCACATAGACATCGCCATAGGTGCTGTCGATCTGGCTATCCGCCAGATAAACCCACAAATCCCAGGCGGTCACCGGATGGTTGACCGCGACGCGCACCTGGATCGGCTCGCCGATGGTGACGACGGCCGGCAGGGCTTCGATGTAGGGTATCGGCACCGGCGGTGCGGTGATGGTGATATGGACGGTTGCCTGGTCGCACAGGGGCGGCAGCTTGTTGTCGCAGACCTGATAGACGAAGGTATCGGCGCCGGCATAGCCCGGAGCGGGGGTATAGGTGAAAGTGCCGTCGGGATGGAGGAGCAGGGCGCCATGCCCGGGGGCGACCGCCGGGACCGGGTTGACCGTCAGGGGATCGCCATCAGGATCCGAGTCGTTGGCCAGGACGCTGCCGGCAGCCGGGGCTCCGGCCAGGGTTTGCAGACTGTCATCGACCGCCACGGGTGCATTATTCTCCGGCGGCACCGGCGGCAGCACAGTGATGTAGACGGTGGCCTCATCACAGAGGGCCGGGGTTTGATTGTCGCAAACGCGGTAGACAAAATGATCGGGACCGGTATACTCCGCCGCCGGTGTATAGGTGAAAGTGCCATCGCTCTGCAGGCTCAGAACGCCATGGTCGGGCGCGTTGACTGGAGTGCTATCATAGACGAGCGCATCGCCGTTGGGGTCGTGATCGTTGGCCGCCAGTGTCCCGGTGAAGGGCGTATTCTTCGGCGTGGCGAAGGCATCATCGGCGGCCAGGGGCGGATCGTTTTTGGTGCCGTTGGTATCCGGGTGAACGGTTATGAAGACCGTCGCCTCGTCACAAAGCGAGGGGGTGCCGTTGTCGCAGATGGAGTAGATGAACTGATCGGCGCCGGCAAAGCCCGCGGCGGGGCGGTAGACGAATTCGCCGTTGGCGCTGATCGTGACTGTGCCATGGAGCGGCTGGGCGACGGGCACCGTGGCGGCCGTGATGGCATTGCCGTCGGGATCGAAATCATTGACCAGCAGATTGGCGTAGAGGGACAAGCCCGCCAGGGTTTCGACGATATCGTCGTTGGCTACCGGTTTCTGATTGGCCGGGGTGTTATCGAGGATCTGAATCCGGACGGTAGCGGTATCGCACAGGGACGTCGCCTGATTGTCGCAGACCTGATAGCGGAAAAGATCCTCGCCAGTATAGCCGGCATGTGGAGTATAGGTAAATGCACCATTGCTGCTGAGCGCAACCTGGCCATGCGACGGGGCGACCACCGGAGTTGTGTTCACGGCCAGGGGGTCGCCGTCAGGATCGGAATCGTTGGTCAGGACGTTGCCGGTGACCGGCGTATTGATCAAGGTGTTGGCCAGGTCGTCCGTTGCCACCGGCGGATGATTCGGTGGCGGCGGCAGCGGCTCAACGGTGATGTGGACGGTGCCCTGATCGCACAGCGGCGGCACTCTGGTATCGCAGACCTGATAGACGAAGGAATCGGGACCGGCATAGCCCGGGGCGGGGGTATAGGTGAAGGTGCCGTCGGGATGGAGGATCAGGGTGCCGTGCTCGGGGGCGACCACCGGGGTGGGGGTCACCACCAGGGGATCGCCATCAGGATCCGAGTCGTTGGTCTGGACGTTGCCGCTTGCTGGCTGACCGCTCGGGGTTTTGACCGAGTCGTCATTTGCCACTGGGGCGTGATTCGGTGGAGGGGGCAGCGGCTCGACGGTGATGTGGACCGTGCCCTGATCGCACAGCGGCGGCACTCTGGTGTCGCAGACCTGATAGACGAAAGAGTCGGCGCCGGCATAGCCCGGGGCGGGGGTATAGGTGAAGGTGCCATCGGGATGGAGGATCAGGGTGCCGTGCTCGGGGGCGACCACCGGGGTGGGCGTTACCACCAGAGGATCGCCATCGGGATCGGAGTCGTTGGTCAGAACGTTGCCCTCGGCCGGTTGACCGCTCGGGGTTTTGACCGAGTCGTCTTTTGCCATCGGCGGATGATTCGGTGGCGGCGGCAGCGGCTCGACGGTGATGTGGACCGTGCCCTGATCGCACAGGGGCGGCAGCTTGTTGTCGCAGACCTGATAGACGAAAGAGTCGGCGCCGGCATAGCCCGGGGCGGGGGTATAGGTAAAGGTGCCATCGGGCTGGAGGATCAGGGTGCCGTGCTCGGGGGCGACCACCGGAGTTGTAGTGACCACCAGAGGATCGCCATCGGGATCAGAGTCGTTGGTCAGGACGTTGCCTTCCGCCGGTTGACCGCTCGGGGTTTTGATCGAGTCGTCGTTTGCCACTGGCGCGTGATTCGGTGGCGGCGGCAGCGGCCCGACGGTGATGTGGACGGTGCCCTGATCGCACAGCGGCGGTACTTGGATATCGCAGACCTGATAGACGAAGGAATCGGCACCGGCATAGCCCGGGGCGGGGGTATAGGTGAAGGTGCCATCGGGCTGGAGGATCAGGGTGCCGTGCTCGGGGGCGACCACCGGGGTGGGCGTCACCACCAGGGGATCGCCATCGGGATCGGAATCGTTGGTCAGGACGTTGCCGCTTGTTGGACTCTCGGCGGGCGTCTTGAGGGTGTCATCCACAGCCACAGGCGCGTGATTCGGCGGCGGCGGCAGCGGCTCGACGGTGATGTGGACGGTGCCATGATCGCACAGCGGCGGTACTTGGGTATCGCAGACCTGATAGACGAAGGAATCGACGCCGGCATAGCCCGGGGCAGGGGAATAAGTGAAGGTGCCGTCGGGCTGGAGGATCAGGGTGCCGTGCTCGGGGGCGACCACCGGAGTTGTCGTGACCACCAGAGGATCGCCATCGGGATCAGAGTCGTTGGTCAGAACGTTGCCGCTTGTTGGACTCTCGGCGGGCGTCTTTAGGGTGTCATCCACGGCCACCGGCGCGTGGTTCGGCGGCGGCGGCAGCGGCTCGACGGTGATGTGGACGGTGCCCTGATCGCACAGCGGCGGCACCTGGGTATCGCAGACCTGATAGACAAAGGAATCGGCGCCGGCATAGCCCGGGGCAGGGGTATAGGTGAAGGTGCCATCGGGATGGAGGATCAAGGTGCCGTGCTCGGGGGCGACCACCGGAGTTGTAGTGACCACCAGAGGATCGCCATCGGGATCGGAGTCGTTGGTCAGAACGTTGCCTTCCGCCGGTTGACCGCTCGGGGTTTTGACCGAGTCGTCTTTTGCCACTGGCGCGTGATTCGGTGGCGGCGGCAGCGGCTCGACGGTGATGTGAACGGTGCCCTGATCGCACAGCGGCGGTACTTGGGTATCGCAGACCTGATAGACAAAGGAATCGATGCCGGCATAGCCCGGGGCAGGGGTATAGGTGAAGGTGCCATCGGGCTGGAGGATCAGGGTACCGTGCTCGGGGGCGACCACCGGAGTTGTCGTGACCACCAGAGGATCGCCATCGGGATCGGAATCGTTGGTCAGGACGTTGCCGCTTGTTGGACTCTCGGCGGGCGTCTCGAGGGTGTCATCCACGGCCACCGGCGCGTGGTTCGGCGGCGGCAGAGGGACCAGAACCGTGATATAGACAGTCGCCTGATCACAAAGGGCCGGAACCTGGTTGTCGCAAACCCGGTAAACGAAATAATCGGCGCCGACAAAATCCAGAGAGGGTGTGTACGTAAAAGTGCCATTACGGTTAAGCACCAGCGTCCCATGTTCCGGCTGCTTGACCGGAGTCTCCTCATAGATCAGCGGGTCGCCATTGGGATCCTGATCATTGTCCGCCAGGGTGCCGGAGATCGGCGTGTTTTTAAGCGTGGCAAAAGCATCGTCCGCCGCGAGGGGGGCGTCATTCCTGGTACCGTTGGTGTCCGGATGAACAGTAATAAAAACCGTCGCCTCATCGCAGAGGGCGGGCGTACCCTTGTCGCAGACGGTATAGACGAAGGCGTCCTCACCGGTAAAGCCCGCTGCAGGCGTATAAACGAATGAGCCATCGGCGGAGAGCAGGACCTGGCCATGTTCGGGCAGTTTGGTCGGCGCAGGCGTGACGGTGAGCGGGTCGCCGTCCGGATCGAAATCGTTCGTCAGCAAATTGGCATGAATCGCCACATTGACCTGCGTCTCGACGACATCATCGTTGGCAACAGGTTTTTCGTTCGCTGGTGTGTTCGAGGTAATCTGGATCCAGACTGTAGCCGTATCGCACAGGGCGGGCGTTTGGCTATCGCACACCTCATAGCCGAATTTGTCCGCTCCGGTATATCCTTTGGACGGAAAGTAGCTGAATGTGCCATCGGTGTTGATCAACACTCTGCCGTGCTGCGGCGCAACGGTGGCTGCGGGAAGGACTGAAAGTGCATCCCCGTCGGGATCCGCATCATTGGTAAGAACCTGTCCGGAGACAGGCGTATCGATCAGGGTATTGATCAGATCATCGACGGCGAGCGGCGCCCGGTTGGAATGGACAGGGGGAACAAACGTAACCAGCACACTGTCGACTATACGGACGCTTTGTGGATTGGCCGAGATCGGTTCATTGAGGAACTGCGGGTACTGATTTGAGATTACCGAATAATGATGGACCCAGATGGCATAGGTGCCAGCGGACAGCGCAAACAGGCCACAATCACGCCAGTGATAAGAAGCGGGACCCGGGATGTCCGGAACGACCTTCTCGGTACCGGCATTGGGATCCAGAGGGGAAATCGTCACGCCCGCACTGGATTTCAGGTTGAGGAAGAAACTTTCATTACGCTGTGCGTCACCACTGTTGAGCCATTCCTTTGCATTAATCCGGTACTCGCCGGTGCTGGGGATAGTGACCTGACCGACTAGTCCATGAAAACGCGCCTCACCCTGGTCTGCTCGGATGCCAACCGGTGTGGGGACAGTCACTTCGATCGTCTGCGCGGAGGCTATGCCGCAGAGAAAGAGCGCTGTCAAGCACACAGTTGATAAAAAGCGTGTTTTATTTACAACGTGCAGACTGGTTTTCATCGGCTTAGGTCACCTACGTATCTGCGCTGGCTGGTTTGGGCGATACTCTAACAACAAAAATTATGCCATCCGCTCGAAAAATATAACGAATATAAGCCATAAAAATAATAGTGCTTTAATGTGTTATTTTAGTTACAAATATGTAATTTCAAAGAAAAGCTGCGAAAGAGCATCAGGAAGAATGTGTCCCTAAAAACTGTCTAAAAATGAGACACTGTCTTGCCATGGCACATGCATCATTTCCATAACCAAGCATCCGCTCAAGACAAAAAAAGCCTTCACGCAAATCCGGTTGCGAAGGCTTCATACTCAAACGCAATGATCATACCACTGCGATTCAGGCTGCTTGACTTGGCTTGCAGAAACTGTGCGGTCTTTGCCCAACCCACCGATGCCTTCTATCCCATAGACCTGTACAATAATATAACAACAAGAAATTCAATAGTCAAGCGCAAAAAATGAAGAGGAGTGGCGTTTGGGCAGAAATGGCGGATTAAGGCAGGAGATTGCCCGCACGGTTTCCGCCAGCGCTCGGGATCCGTTAAATATCAAAAAAAAGCCGGTTTGGGATTCAAACCGGCTTGATCTGCTGCTGCAGTGGGCAATACTGGATTTGAACCAGTGACCTCTGGTATTTTAAGCCAATAAACTATCCGACCAGAATGAACGTAAAATTCTAAGGGAAAATAATACATAATTCAGTGCATGATGAAGTGGTCAAAAAATTGGTCACCATCTTTCTGAATGCCCGCCATGACGTGCTGGCGCTGACTGTTCTATTCAGCGGAGGGACCACCGAATCGGTCGTTGATCCTAAGGTCATCCTGAAGACCGCTCTTGATCTAGGCGCCTGCGCCTTTATTCTGGTCCACTATCATCCCAGTGGGGATCCGCTACCATCGATTGAAGACAGAAACATTGCTAAAAAAATCGCAACCGGGGCAGGGTACCTGGACCTGTGCATTCTGGACCATTTGATCATCGGCTTTGACAAGTACTACAGCATGGCCGATGAAGGGGTCATGCCTGCTTAGGGGACAGAGCGCTCATATTTCTGTAGAGAATTCTGAAGAATGGGCTAATTTTTGAATTAAAATAATTTTATTCTGTTAAAGTTTCGCCTTGCATCGTTTCAATATTTTATTTATACTACTTTAAGTTAAGTAGGATCGTATTTGCATTTTTGCACTGATATCGCCAAGTTCAGACAGATAACGCCGTTGACACCAAACTAAAGGAGCCGTTCAGCTACTCTCATCCAAATCCGAAAGATTCCTAGGGCCAGAAACTGACAGGAGCGAGAAATGAAGAAAACCATCGGGCTTTTGCTGGTAGTCTTTCTCTTTTCCTTTGTTTCAGCTGCGATCACAAAGGAAATCAAGGTTAAGTTTACTTCTAATGTCCCGGGTTTGCATCTTGCAGTACGAACCGGCTTTGGAATATCTAGCGCTGTAGCAAGCGGTACTGGTGGTTGGGCAACGGCACAAGGCTCATCTGCTTCATTCAGTGATATCGGGTTTGCCCCATGTGAATTTAGTGTAGCTCCAGGTACATACATTTTTGGCTTTGATGCACCAAAACGTTTCGGGACGCCTACGAGTACTGTCACAATTCCGGAAAATGCCTCGGAAATGAATGCAACCTACATTTCCAAAGCCGGTAAGCGTAGTACAGGTTGGCTGATTGCTGGAATAGGGGCGATAGCCGGAATCGGAATGATTGTTGGGGCTGGTTCTGATAACTCTACACTAGGAGGTTTGGGAGGGTTGGTAGCAATTGGATCAACCCTTGGTGGTGTTATCATTGCGCTTACACCTGATAAGGTAAGTGTTAGAATTTTTCCATAGTAGAACTCGTTCCTAAAAACAAAATAATCCGCCCCTCAATGAGGGGCGTTTTTTTATTCTTCCTTGTTACATAAGATTTTAAGCAAGCAGAACCGTAACTCGGAACTAACAGGTAAAAATGCCTCTGGTTTATTGAAATCCCAATAAGTTTGGATCAACTAACTATTAAAGTATTCAAAAGTCATTGCGCCAATTCCTATTCATTTAGCTCTACTATGAGATTAGTCATTGGTTTCAATTTGTTGGCTGTTTTTTTAAAGCGTTTATTGATCAAATAAAGGGCTAAGACTTTTAAAGTTACCGGTTGGAGATATCTAGGGTATTCCTCTCGCTGTCGCTGTAGCACTTTCTGATCGTCGGCATTGACATGTACTTCAGCATTGCCGATGAAGGGATTATGCCTTCTTAACGTTAAGAGACTTCAAATTTCGATCGAAAGTGTAAAGAATGGGCTCATATTTTTAAACCTGTTTATTTGTGAAATTTATGCATCGAATCCATTTTACGTGTTGCATATTTACAGCGAATCCATTAGTACTTATCGTAGTTAATTTTATTAGAAACAATTCAATAAAACATTCAATATTGATGGAACAATTATTGCGGATATTGTAAAATACTATTCAATAAAATTAATATCAGTCATTCTACCGGGGTTCATGGACGGCATGGCGATGAGATTAAATTTAATGAGGGTTGTCTGTCTATTTGAAATCTTGTGCTCTTCCTCGTTTGCTCAAATTGCACTCCAGGGAACAGTCAAATCCTCCCTTGACAAAGCAGCAGTACAGGCTGCGAAAGTAGTGGCATATCGCCTATTACCGCAAGGGGCTGATACTCTTCAAGCTCCGATTGACTCGACTATTACAGATTATGATGGCAAGTTTCAATTCCTTCTCATGACCGATGTCAGAACTGAAAATTCTTTTCCAGCATCATTCTATCTCTCAAACGCTTATCCTAATCCATTTTTGCGTGGAACTAGTTGGCAAATAAGCGTCCCACATCCTGAACAACTCTCGATCTCAATCTATAATCTGCTGGGCCAAGTAGTGATACAGCGCCAGCAAACTGTTGGTACAGGCTCTTATGCGTTAGAATGGCAAGGATTTCGGATGCCGGGCTTATACTTCGCTGTGATCAGGTACGGGGCAAAATCCCATACCATAAAACTAATGCAGCTTGCAGCTAGCGATGCAATGCCTAGTCTTACGATAACAACTAGTCAAATTTTTCAGAAGCCTACAGATGATGCAATCCAAAAGGCAGTGTCAACGGATTTGCCTATGAGAGTTATTGTAACCAAAGAAAAATTCAGACCTTACATTAGTGGGCCGATATCATTTCCCTCGATCGATCTTAACATCAACTTAATCAACATGATTGAGAGGTCGCAATCAGTCGGTAGTGACGCGACTACTATCATGATAGAGAATGGAATATCAACACCTTTACAATTAGATATACCTGATAGTGCGTTTTATGGTACCGCTGAAATAAAGATAACAGAACTTGAAAATGGACAAATTCCTGAAAATGATGATAAGTTAGCAGGCTCAGCTTTTTTTATCGATATTGGAGATGCCAAACTAAATAAGCCTATAACTATTATCACGGAATTTGACCAAAATTATGATGGAAATAGCCTTTACTTAGCCAGATACAATGGGACTGAATGGGAAGAACTTCCAACAAAATATCTTATTAATAGTCAAAAACTTGTTGCTGAAACTGATGAATTCAGCCCAATTAGTAGTTGGTTTCGTACTGACAATACGTCACCCATTCTCGAATCATTAACTGCGAATCCTTATGAGTACTCTGGTGTTCTTTCTAGTTTAGATATTGGGGAAGATCTTATATTCACTGTAACAGTAGAAAGCCCGACTAGTAATTTTGATTATGTTTTAGCAAAACTTACGTTTTCAGGCTTAGATCAATGGGCTGCATCATCAATGAGTCAGATGGCTCTCGCCATATCTGGTGATGCGAGAGCAATTATTCTTGGGCAGACTGAGTTCGGAGCGACTTATCATATGATAAAGCAAGGTGATAGCTGGATGTTTACAATAGACAAGGAAAACATAAAAGAAATGATAGATGGCTTCGGGTTGCAGTATATTAAGTGTAAGGCTATAGCTTATTCTAAAACCAAAAGCCCTCAAACAGAGACAATCCGTGTTGAGATTTACAAGCGCCCAAGGCCTTGTATTATTTTGGAATACCCGCTAATTATTGCCTCGCAAAGACCAGTTTTTTGTTGGCACTGGGGATGCGGTGGTATTATTTGGAGATTAGAATATAAACATGGGCAGATTGTAATTGCAGATTCAGATAATCCTTGGTCATTTTGGTATCGAGATTACGAAATATCTACAAGTTGGGATGATGGTGAGGGTATCCCCGATGAACTAGAGTTACCATCTGACATAGTATTAGAATTTGGCAAGCGCTATTGGTGGGGTGTACGTCTTTTTTGGGAACCTGGTTGGGGTTATAGAGACGAGATCAGGTCTGGTTTAATGTCTTTTGTGGTGAAAAAAGATGCTGAAACAACGAAACAACTTGATATAGACAGGACTACTTTAAGGTTTGGCCCAGAAGCGCATATTCAGGGAGGCGTTGTCTTAACGTCTAATGTAGGTTGGAGTGTCGAGTGTGATGCTTCATGGTTGAACGTATTCCCAAGGAATGGAGCGGGCGATCAGCATATTTCAGTGGAAACATCCAGCGAAAACAATTCGACGGAAAAACGAACCACAACCATCACTATTATAGGTGGTGGGATAACGCGGACAGTAACTGTCGCTCAGGAAGGGATTAATAGTGTTCTTGAAATTAATCCGCCAACGCTCCGAATAGGGTCCGCTGCTAACAGTACAGGAAGTTTTCATGTTACATCCAATTCAACGTGGAGCATTAGTATTGATAATTCATGGTTGAATTGTTCTCAAGAAAATGGAACAGGCGATCAAACAATTATAGTTGAAGCATCAAGTGCAAATACTTCGACAAGCCCACGGGATGCAACCGTGACAATTACTAGTGGTGGTGTTGTTAGAAGGGTAACGGTGACGCAGGAGGCAGGAAGTAGCTGTGAAACTGGCTTCGTTTACGATAAGGATAGCCATAGATATCTAACAGTTAAAATTGGATCGCAATGGTGGATGGCTGAAAATCTCGAAGTCACAACATATCAAAATGGAGACGCAATTCCAAATATCACCAGTAATGCAGAGTGGGGAAGCCTTGCAAGTGGCGCATATTGTTCCTCCGATTATGGCAATTTATATAATTGGTACGCAGTAAATGACGGCCGCCAAATAGCGCCAATTGGCTGGCATGTTCCAGATGGTGGCGATTGGGATACATTAATCGACTTTCTGGGTGGGGATTCTGAAGCTGGCGGTAAACTCAAAGAGGAAGGAACCTCGGACTGGGCTAGTCCCAACTATGGTGCAACAAATCTATTTTGCTTCTCTGCTCTACCTGCTGGGAAGCGATTTCAGGGTGGCAATTATGGTGAAGCTGGTACATATGCCCATTTTTGGACATCAGACCAACAAGGTGGATATGGCGTTTGGAGATATTTGTACTACAATAACACTACAGTCCAAAGCGGAGTTACCTACAATCGCTGTGGTAATTCTGTTCGTTGTGTCAAGGATTAGGGATGTCCACATAAATGTTAGGGTAAACGGTGGCCAGATTTGGTAAAGCAAACAACGGTCCTCAAAATATCATAAAAATTACATAAAATCGAGGAACATCTATTGTAATTAAATGAATTACGTGGCAAATTCTGTGGTATCACAATCCATAGGTCGGGGATCCAAATCCCTCCGCCGCTACTTAAAGTTTGATAAAAAGGCCGGTTAGATCAAATGCTAACGGGCTTTTTTATTATGGGTAAAGGTAGTAGTAGTGAGGGCAGTAGTAAATCAGCTGGCTTTGTGTAGTGAAATTAGAAACTTAACATTTTATTATTGTACTGTAAAAATGAAAGCAATCTTTGCTTTATTTTGGGACAATTTTAGGACAATGGTGGCGGAAATTGGCGGAAATTGCGTCTGGTTAGGCAGATTTACAAAAAAATAAGCCGGTCAGAATCGCCTCTAACCGGCTATTTTAAAACACTTACGTGGTGGGCAATACTGGATTTGAACCAGTGACCTCTGGTATGTGAGACCAGCGCTCTAACCAGCTGAGCTAATCGCCCTTCAATGGTCTTTAATGTACAAAATAAAATCAAGAGTGTCAAGAATTTTTGTGCGAGCGAGTCAGCTGGGGGAATGGGGTGCCGCTGGGACAGAATATTGGCGCGAGCCTGAGGTGGAGAGGTGACGGATCGGAGCGCCCGAACGACCTGAGATCGCGGAATGCTCGAACTGCAATGTGAGCCAGAGCGGCGTTGCGGTTTAAGGAGGCTGGGCCGGCGCAAGAGGGAGGACGCGCGAGAAGAGCTCTGTGAACCACTTCGCCGTTGCAAAAGAGAGCGGATTTTCTTACCTTGCAGGGTGTCCAAATCCCTGATGCGAGACTGCAATGAAAGACGAAATCCTCCTGGTCGGCCCGGTACCGCCGCAGATCGGCGGCGTCGAATTCTTCGTTGACGCCCTGCTCAAATCACCGCTGAAAGAGCAGTTCCGCTTGCGTCATTTTGATATCTCCAAACCCCGCAGCCGCCGTCGCCCGCAGTTCGACTCTCCGATGGGCTATGCCCGCTCCTTCCACCGCGATGCGGTCACCAGCGCGATCAGCTTTGGCTATTCGCTGATCTACTTTCTCAAATATCTCTGTATCATCCCCAACCGGTGCATCGGGCTGGTCCATTTGCACACCTCCGCCTACATGTCCTTCTGGGAAAAATGCGCCTATCTGGATGTGGCCCGGCTCTGGGGCAAGCGCATCGTTCTACACGTTCATGGTTCCAGTTTTGACCGGTTCGTCCAGGAGAGCAGCCCGCGGGCCCAGAGGACGATCATCCGCCACTTGCTGCGCTGCGACCGGGTGGTGGCGCTCTCGGAGAGCTGGCAGACCTTTTTTCTGACCTGGCTGCCGGCTGACAAGATCGCGGTGGTCGAGAATGGCATCGATCTCGGACTGTTTCGCGGCCTGCAACCGGCACCAGAAGCTGCGCCCACTATTCTTTTCCTTGGCGAGGTCTGCGGCCGCAAGGGGGTCTACGATCTGTTGCCCGCTTTAAAAGCGGTACGGCAGCACATCCCGACGGCGCGGTGCTTGCTGGTTGGACCCGGCGAACTCGAAAAGGTACACGCAACCGCGATTGATCTCGGTATTGACGATGCCGTCGAGATCACCGGACCGAAGTGGGGGACGGAGAAAGCCCAGGCCTTCGCCTGCGGTTGGCTCTTCGTCCTGCCCTCCTATGCCGAGGTTTTTCCACTCACCCTGCTCGAGGCTTATGCCTCTGGACTGCCGGTGGTCTCGACAACCGTCGGGGGCATTCCCGATTTTGTCCATGATGGCGAAAATGGCCTGTTAGTGGCGCCGGGTGACCAGGAGGGATTGACAACGGCGCTGCTGCGGTTGCTGGAGGATGGCGCTTTGCGGCAAAAAATGGCGGAGAACAACCGCTCTCTGGCCTGGAGTCGCTATGACATCACCCTCTGCGCTGGAAAAATTGGCCTGATCTACACAGAACTGCTCAAGGGGACACGCTCCGGGAGAACTTCAAGATGATGCGGGTCAGCGGGGTCGGCGCGAGACGGGGGGATGATGCGGACCTGCGAGGTCAGCACGAGAGGGGGGGATGATGCGGGTCAGCGGAGTCGGCACGAGAGGGGGAGATGATGCGGGTCAGCGGGGTCGGCGCGAGAGGAGAAGATGTTGAGGACCCGCCGGGTCGGCGCGAGAGGGAAGAGCCCAGCCGGAGCGACGGCAGAGGGGAGGACGCCGAGGCAGCACCCGTGTTTTGGGCCATCTTGCAAGATTTTATCTTGCATTTTAGACAAAAAATAAGTATACTAAACGACTTGTGATGAATCGGGAACTGGCTGCAAGGGCGGAGACGAATGCCAATTTATGAGTTCAAATGCCGGGGATGCGGTGTGGCATTTGAAGAGCTGGTCGCCTCGTCGGGTGCCGCTGAGCATATCCCCTGCCCCCATTGCGCCGGACGCGATGTGGAGCGCCTGATCTCGAGTTTCGGCTTTACCAGCAGCGGTGCCCACGGCGCGGATTCCCGTTCTTCCTCATCGGGCCACTCCTGCGGGTCCTGTTCCAGCCATGCCTGCAGCCATTGTCACTGACGCCGTCTGCCTGAAAGGAAGCCCCTATGACCAAAGCAGAGATCGTCGACATCGTTGCTGAAGGAACCGGGTTGACCAAAACCGAGACCCAGGCCGTGATCGAAGGCTTTCTTGCGACGGTCGGCTATGCCCTGCGCCAGGGCGATCGGGTCGACCTGCGCGGATTCGGAAATTTCAAGGTGGTGGATCGCGCTGAGCGCTCGACCTTCAATCCGGTCACCAAGGAGCCGGTGGTCATCCCCGCGCAGCGGGCGCCTCTTTTCAAAGCCTCACGCGAACTGAAAAAGTTCATCAATAAAACATGAGTTCAAGCATGCGCAACCCTGCCGGTTGCGCCAGGATAGGAGGTGATCGATTTGCCAAGCGGAAAAAAGAGAAAAAGAGCCAAGATTGCCACGCATAAACGTAAGAAAAGATTGCGCAAAGATCGACACAAGAAGAAATTACGCTAATCTTATACAGGGCTGAGAGTCGCATCTTGGCCCTTTTCCTTTCCCGCTGGCGCGGCGCCGGCTGGCGCCCGTCCTCAGCCCGGCGTCGTTTTAAACAAGCACCTTCAGGACCCGTCCATGGAGCTGTGGAACACAACCCCGTCCAGCTTTTCTGTCACAGAATTCACCCGCCGGATAAAATCCCTACTCGAGAGCGAGATGCCGCCGGTCTGGCTGCATGGTGAGATCTCCAATTTTGTCCGCCATTCCTCCGGCCACCTCTATTTCTCCCTGAAGGATGAATCGGCCCAGATCGCCTGTGTAATGTGGCGCAGCCGGGCGTCGTCGCTGCTGGTGACGCCGAGCGACGGGATGCAGGTGCTGCTGCTGGGACAGGTCACGGTCTATGAAAAACGCGGCGTGTACCAGATCGATGCGGTCAAGATCATCCCGGCGGGCGTCGGGCAGCTGCAGCTGGCGCTGGAGAAGCTCAAGGCACGGCTGGCGGCGGAGGGGCTCTTCGATCAGGCTCACAAAAAGCCACTGCCCCCGTGGCCGCAGCGCATCGGCATCGTCACTTCACCGACCGGTGCGGCGGTGCGCGATCTGGTCCAGATTGCGCAGCGGCGCATGCCCTCGATCGGCCTGGCACTGCGGCCGGCGCTGGTTCAGGGTGAGGGGGCTGCAGCGGACATTGCCGCCGCGATCGGCGAATTCAACGATTGGGGCCAGGTGGATGTGATCATTGTCGGACGCGGCGGTGGCAGTCTCGAGGATCTCTGGGCCTTCAACGAGGAGGTGGTGGCGCGGGCGATCCATGCCTCGCGTATCCCGGTGGTCTCGGCGGTGGGCCACGAAATCGACGTCACCATCGCCGATTTTGTCGCCGATCTGCGCGCCCCGACCCCCTCGGCGGCGGCCGAACTGGTGGTCCCCGATGCCGGCGCACTGCACCGCCGTCTGGCCGAACTCGCCCGAATCCTGCTCCACACCACCCGGCGCCGCCTCGTCCTCGACCGCCTGCGCCTGCAGGGTTTGCGCACGCGCCACGGCCTGCGCCGCCCCCTCGACCTCATCCGCCAGCGGCGCCAGCGCCTTGACGAGCTCGACCACCTTCGCCTGATCGCCCTGACCAGCCGTCTGCAGCGCGAACGCAGCCGCGCCGAGGCGCTCGCCCAGCGCTGCCGCGACCTGGCACCCGGCACCGTGCTCCAGCGCGGCTTTGCCCTCGTCTGGCGCCCGGGAGAGAGCCAGTTTATACGCAGCGCGGCCGGGCTGGCCGCGGGCGACGAACTCTGCATCCAGCTGGCCAGTGACCGCCTGGCGAGCCGCATCACCGCGATCCATCCCGGCACCCTGCTCGATCCGCGGAGCACACCGGATGGCCAACCCGCACCGGAGAGAGGAGAGGAACCATGACCACCCGCGATTTTGAGTCCGTCATAGCGCGCCTGGAAGAGATCGTCGCCCTGCTCGAGGAGGGCTCGGTCCCCCTCGAGGAGTCCCTGAGCCTGTACGAAGAGAGCCAGGAGCTGCTCGACTTTTGCCTCGCCCGGCTCAATGAGGCGGAGAAAAAACTCCAGCTGCTGAGCAAGACCGCCGAAGGCTTCCAGCTCGAGGAGACCACGCTGGATTAGATCCGGTTGGACCGGTGTTATAACCTGTGGTTCAAAAACCGGCCAGGCACCTCTGCATCTTTCAAAGGTATTCTATGGACGCTTTGCTTCCCCTGATCGATTCTCCCCAGGATGTACGCAGCCTGGATATCCCCCAGTTGACCCAGCTTGCGCGCGAGATCCGCGAATATATCATTCATACCGTCAGCGAGACCGGCGGCCATCTGGCGCCCTCCCTTGGCGTGGTTGAACTCACCCTGGCCCTGCACCATGTGCTCGATACGCCGAACGACAAGATCGTTTGGGATGTCGGTCATCAGGCCTATGCCCACAAGATCATCACCGGCCGGCGCGAGGCTTTCAGCCGGGTGCGGCAGGAGGGCGGGATCAGCGGCTTTCCCAAACCCTCCGAGAGCCTCTACGATGCCTTCGGGGTCGGCCATGCGAGCACCTCGATTTCGGCGGCCTTCGGCATGGCTTGCGCGCGCGACCTTGCCGGCGCGCACAATCGGGTGGTGGCGGTCATCGGTGACGGCGCCCTGACCGGCGGCCTCGCCTATGAAGGACTGAACAACGCCGGCGCCTCGGGCAGGGATATCCTCGTCATCGTCAATGACAACAGCATGTCGATTTCCCATAACGTCGGGGCGATGAGCAAGTACCTCACCAATCTCATCTCCAACCCCCTCTACAACCGGATCAAGTCCGAGGTCTGGGATTTTACCGGCCGGTTCGACCGTATGGGACCGCGCATCCGCTACGCCGCCCGACGCATGGAGGAAAGTCTTAAGGGCTTTATCATGCCGGGCGTGCTCTTTGAGCGGCTCGGGTTCCGCTACCTCGGCCCGATCGACGGGCACAATTTCGCCGAGATGCTCCACACCCTGCACGAGATCCAGGCGCTCAAGGGACCGATCCTGCTGCATGTTCTGACCAAAAAGGGGCGCGGCTTTCGGCCGGCCGAAGAGAATGCCTCCACCTTTCACGGCCTGGGCAAGTTTGACAAGGTCACCGGCGAGGTGATCAAGAGCGGCAGCGGACCGACCTACACCGATGTTTTCGGCCGCACCATGACCGATCTGGCAGCCGGCCATCCGGAGGTGGTGGGGATCACCGCCGCCATGTCGCTCGGCACGGGGATGAGCCAGTTCGGGGAAAAATTCCCGGAGCGCTTCTTTGATGTGGGCATCGCCGAGGGGCATGCGCTGACTTTCGCCGCCGGAATGGCCCTGCAGGGATTTCATCCGGTCATCGCCATCTATTCGACCTTTCTCCAGCGCGCCTACGATCATCTCCTGCATGACATCGCCTTGCAAAAGCTGCCGGTTGTACTCGCTATCGACCGTGCCGGGATTGTCGGCGATGACGGTCCGACCCATCACGGCATTTTCGACATCGCCTATCTGCGCACTGTGCCGGATCTGGTCATCATGGCGCCGAAGGATGAGGAGGAACTCCGCCAGATGCTCTTCACTGCGATGGCGTACAAGGCGGGGCCGGTCGCCATCCGCTATCCGCGCGGCGCCGGCGAGGGCGTGGCGCTGACGGGCAGCTATCAGCCGCTGGCCATCGGCCGCAGCGAGATCCTCGATGCGGGTGAAGGGATTGCCATCCTCGCCCTCGGCCATCTGGCCCGCAAAGCCAGCGCCGCCGCCCGGATCCTGCGTGAGGAGGATCATCTCGCCATCCAGGTCATCAATGCGCGCTTCGTCAAACCCCTCGATCTGGACATGCTCGAAGAGGTGACGGCGCGCTTCAAGGTTCTCATCACCCTGGAAGAGGGGACGCTGGCCGGCGGATTCGGCAGCGCCATCGCCGAATACCTCGCTGACCGCCATGTCGAGGGGATCGAACTCCACCGGTATGGTCTGCCCGATCGGTTTCTGCTGCAGGGCAGCCGGGAGCGCATGCTGGACCAGGCCGGTTTAAGCACCCCGGCGATCGTCGCAGCGGTGCGTACCCTGCAAGCGAGCCTGCAGGAGAACAGAACCGGGAAAATTCGCAACCTGTTTCGCCTCAACAAACACGCGAAGAGCGCATGATCATCGGCATTGCCGGCAACACCCACAAGCCCCGCGTTCGCGAAGCCATCCTTCATTTGACCGGTTATCTGGATGGCCTGGGCGTGCCGCTCGTCATCGACCGGCAGCTGCAGGGCTTTCCCGGCCTTGGCACAGACCGGCACTATTTCCCCCTCGAGGAGATCGGCCATCATTGCGACCTCCTTGCGGCCTTCGGCGGCGACGGCACCCTGCTGGCGACTGCAAGCCGGGCCGGTGCCAGCGGCACGCCGATCCTGGGGGTTAACCTCGGCAGCCTTGGCTTTCTCGCCGAGGTGCCGCTCGACGAGATGGATGCCACCTTCGACGATCTGCTGGCCGGGCGCTACACCCTGATCGAGCGCATGGTCCTCAAGATCACCCTGGAACACGAGCACGGGACTAGGAGCTACCACGCCCTCAACGATCTGGTGGTGGAAAAGGGCAGCGTGCCGCGGCTGATCCTGGTCGAGGTCTCGGTGGACGGCATCTATCTCAACACTTATCGCTGCGACGGCGTGATCATCGCGACGCCGACCGGCTCGACCGCCTATTCGCTCTCGGCCGGCGGGCCGCTGATGATGCCGACGATGGAGGCAATGATCGTCACCCCCATCTGCCCCCATTCCCTCACCGTCCGGCCGGTGGTGCTCTCGGAGACGTGCCAGCTGCAACTGCGCCTGATCGACCATGCCCACACCGCCCAGATCAATATCGACGGCCAGAATTGCAGCGGCCTGCACCCTCCGGATCTCATCCGCATCGAGAAGGGGGCCTACAAGATCAAATGGGTCGATACCGGCCGGCGCGACTTTTTCAATCTTCTGCGCACCAAATTTAATTGGGGTATCGATCTGACCGCTCTCCAGTCCACCCGGAGCGCCGAATCCTGACCCCGCAGCCTTGACCTGCAAACATGAAAGAACGCGTGACCCAGGAAGATGCCAAAACCCCGCTGATGGAGCAGTACCTGGCCATCAAGAACAAGCACAAGGATGCCGTGCTTTTCTTCCGCATGGGCGATTTCTATGAAATGTTCTTCGAGGACGCCCGCACCGGCGCCTCGGTCCTGGGCATTACCCTCACCTCGCGCGCCCATGGCAAGGCAGCGAACGTTCCCCTCGCCGGCTTTCCGCATCATGCGCTGGATACCTACCTGGCCAAGATGATCAAGGCCGGCTACCGCGTCGCCATCTGCGAGCAAACCGAAAATCCCAAATTTGCAAAAAATATCGTCAAACGGGAGGTCCTCGAGGTGGTGACGCCGGGGACGGCCGTGGTCGACGATCTGCTGGAGACCAAGCGCAACAATTTTCTCCTGGGGCTTTTCGTGCGCGACCAGCGCTGTGGCGCCGCTGCAGTCGATGTTTCGACCGGAGAGTTCCAGGTCCGCGAGCTGGGCCTTGATGCCCTCGGCGAATACCTCCGCACCCTCGCTCCGGCCGAGCTGCTGATCCCGGCATCGCCCCAACCCGCGCTCGAGACGGTGCTGCAGCCGCTCGCCGAGGTCACGGTGACCCGACGCGAGGAGTGGATGTTTCATTATGACTATGCGCTCGAGACCCTCAATGACCAGTTCGGCACCCTCTCGCTCAAGGGCTTCGGGATCGAGGATCTGCCGCTCGGCATCTGCGCCGCGGGCGGGGTGCTGGCCTATCTGCGCGAGAACCAGAAAGAGAAGCTGATCCACATCAACCGGCTCTCCCGCGCCGCCGAAGAACGCTATATGGTCATCGACAGCAGCTCCCGGCGCAATCTCGAACTGGTGAGCTCGTTTCATGCGGCGCGCAAGCATGGCTCCCTGCTCGGCATCCTCGACCAGACGCGCACGCCGATGGGGGGGAGGATGCTGGTGCAGTGGATCACCTGCCCGCTGATGGAGCTGGGCGAGATCACCGCGCGTCATGACGCCGTCGAGGAGTGGACGCACGACGCGAGCAGCCGCAAGGCGGTGATCGAGACCCTGCGCCAGAGCGGTGACCTCGAGCGGCTGCTGGCGCGCTTCGTAACCGGACGCGCCAACGCCCGTGATGCCATGGCGGTGCTCAGCTCCCTGCAGGTCGCCGCGACCCTGCGCAGCCAGCTGCAGGAGCACACGGCGGCCCTGCTGGCGGAGGCACGCGAGACCCTCAATCCCCTGCCCGAGTTGGCCGATGAGATCGAGCGCGCCCTTATCCAGGACCCGCCGCTCTCGCTCACCGAGGGCGGCTTTATCCGCAGCGGCTACAGCCCGGAGCTCGATGAACTGCGTGATATCGCCTTCAGTGGCAAGGACTGGATCGCCCGGCTGCAACAGCAGGAACGCGAACGGACCGGCATCCCCTCGCTCAAGGTGAGCTACACCAAGGTCTTTGGTTATTTCATCGAGGTGACCAACCCCAACCTCGCGCGTGTGCCCGCCTGGTATATCCGCAAGCAAACCCTGGTCAACGCCGAACGCTTTATCACCCCCGAACTCAAGGAGTATGAGGAAAAGGTCCTCGGCGCCGAGGAAAAGATCATCGACCTTGAGTATGAGCTTTTTGACCGGCTGCGACGGCGGATTCTCGAGGATACCCTGGCTCTGCAGGAGAATGCCCGGATCATCGCCCGCATCGACTGCCTCAGCGCACTCGCCCAGGTCGCCGTCGATTACGGTTATGTCCGCCCGCTGATGCACGGCGAGTCCGGTCTGGAGATCCGCGAGGGGCGCCATCCGGTGATCGAGCGGTTGCTGCCGGCGGGGGAGAGTTTCATCGTCAACGACACCCGCCTTGACACGCGCAATGAGCAGATCCTGATCATCACCGGCCCCAACATGGCGGGCAAATCGACCTATCTGCGCCAGGTCGGGCTGATCGTCATCATGGCGCAGATGGGCTCCTTTGTGCCGGCTGCCGCCGCCAGCATCGGCGTGGTCGACCGGGTCTTCACCCGGGTCGGGGCTTCGGACAACCTGGTCGCCGGGGAGAGCACCTTTCTCACCGAGATGAACGAGACCGCCAATATCCTGCACAACGCGACACCGCGCAGCCTGATCCTGCTCGACGAGATCGGCCGCGGCACCAGCACCTTCGACGGCCTCTCGATCGCCTGGTCGGTGGCCGAATACATCCACGAGACCCCGCGTATCGCCGCAAAAACCATCTTCGCCACCCATTATCATGAACTGACGGAACTGGAGCGGATCCTGCCGCGTGTAAAAAACTACAATGTGGCGGTCAAGGAGTGGGGCGACCGTATCGTCTTTCTGCGCAAGATCGTACCCGGCGGTTGCGACCACAGCTATGGCATTCATGTCGCCCAGCTGGCCGGATTGCCGCGGCCGGTCATTCTCCGTGCCCGCGAGATCCTCGCCAATCTCGAGACCGTCTCGCTCGACGCCGACCAGGCGCCGCAGCTGGCGCATCACCGGCCGTCCGCGGCGCCACCGCCACAGCAGCAATTAAACCTCTTCGCCGAGCTGGAAAAGAGCCTGCGCGAGGAGCTGCAGCGGCTCGATCCCAACCAGCTCACGCCAATCGAGGCGCTGAACAAGCTGGAGGAGCTGCGGCAGCTGGCGTCGGACCGTTAGCAGCCGAGGGCAGCCCGAAGCGTAAAATGTGCCGCGCGTCGCAGCCGCGCGAATATTCACTTGCAGGTTGGACAATTTTCTGTAAATTATAGCTATACTCTCCCGGCAGGAGCGCCGGATATCATCAGCAATCCGAGGTAGCACGTGGTCACTCGAAGCAAAATCGTGTTGGCAGGGGTACTGTTGTTCTGGAGCGGATGGAGCCATGCCGCGGCGATTCGCAAATATGCCGGCGAATTCATGGCCGGCGGCGTCGGCGGCCGCGCCCTTGGCATGGGCGGAGCCTATGTCGCCGTCACCGGCGATGTGACCTTCAGCTACTGGAATCCGGCCGGCCTCTCGACCATCCGTTATCCAGAGCTCGGCTTTATGCACGCGCGCCGCTTTGGCGGCGTGGTGAACTATGATTATCTCGGCGGTGCGCTGCCGATCAGTCGGCGCGAAACCGTCGGTATCAGCCTGGTACGCCTGGCCGTCGACGACATCCCCATCACGGCCCTGCCGCGGCCAGACCTGCCCCTCGACGCGGTCTATACCAACGAGCGAGGGGAGACCCTCAACAACCGGCCCTATGCAGTGCGCAGTGTCAGCGATGGCGAGTATGCCCTCTACCTGAGCTATGCGCGGATGCAGACGGGACGCTTTGCCTGGGGCGCGAGCGCCAAAATGGTGCACAAGGCCACCGGCGACAACGCCGCCTGGGGCGCCGGTTTCGATCTCGGCGTAATCTGGCTGCCCTGGCGCGCCCTGCGCCTCGGCGCCAATCTCCAGGACTTTACCACGACCCTGCTCGCCTGGGATACCGGGGCACGCGAGCTGGTCTCACCCACACTCAAACTCGGGGCTGCCTATCCCTTCATCCTGCGGCCGCTCAGGAGCCGGTTGCTCCTGGCTGCCGATACCGACCTGCGCATGGAAGGCCGCGCAATCGCTGCCCAGAGCCACTACGGCTCGATCAGCGCCGATTTTCATCTTGGCGCCGAATGGGTTTTCCGCAACGTCCTTTCGCTCCGCGCCGGCAGCGACACCGGCTATTTCAGCGCTGGCGCCGGTTTGCGCCTGCCGCGGCTCGATCTGGACTATGCCTTCCTCAAGCACGACCAGCTGGACAATTCACACCGGATCTCCCTGCGCGTCCGCATCGAGGAGCGCAAGGCGCGAAAATAACGCCGGTTGCTGAATCCCGTACCACTGCGGCGGGGTGTGCAGGGCCAAAAAATGAATTGACTATATCGAAAAAAATCATTAAAATATACACTATCTTTTCCGATATCGTCAGTCCATCAGGATGAATCCATGATCTCAAGCATGACCGGTTTTGGCCGCGCAACCCACCGGATCGGGGACGTCGAAGTCCTGGTCGAAATCCGTTCGGTGAACAACCGCTTCCTCGATTTTTCGCTGCGCATCCCGCGCATTCTGGCGGACTATGAGGGACAAATCAAGGAACTGGTGGGGAAGAGCCTGGCCCGCGGCCGCATCAACATCGCCATAAGCGTGACCAGCGAGACCTCCAACGTGCAACAGCTGGCGCTCAACAAGCCGCTGGCCGCCTCTTATTACCGGCTTGCCCGTGAGCTGCAGACCGAACTGGGCCTCCCCGGCGAGGTGCAGCTCAATCAGCTGCTCGCCCTGCCGGATATCATCGTCGTTGATGATCGCACGCCGGAAGCCGAGCGCTATTGGGAGTGCACGCGGGCCGCGCTGGTCAAGGTGCTCGAGGATATCCAACTCATGCGCCGGCAGGAGGGAGAGCAGCTGCTCAAGGATTTTGTCCAGCGCATCGCCACCCTCGATGACAAGATCACCCGCGTGAGTGAGCTCGGCGCCAAACGGCCGGCGGCCGAGATGGAAAAACTGCGTCAGCGGATCGCCCAGCTCGTCCGGGAATACCCGGTCGATGAGGGGCGCCTCGAGAGCGAACTGGCCCTCATCGCCGACCGCCTCGACATCACCGAGGAGTGCGTCCGGTTTCACAGCCATAACCGCGCCTTTCTGAATATCCTCGAAACCGAGGCTGCCCCCGGCCGCAAGCTCAACTTTTTGCTGCAGGAGATGCATCGCGAGGTCAATACCATCGGCAACAAAGCCTCTTCCCTCGAGATCTCTCATCTGGTGGTCGAGATCAAGGACGAGGTGGAAAAGCTGCGGGAACAGATCCAGAACATCGAATAAGGGAGAGGAAGCGGTATGGCGCACAAAGGCTTGCTGGTCGTCATCTCCTCGCCTTCAGGCGGCGGCAAATCGACCGTGATCCACCGCATCCTCGGTGAAGGCGATCCGCGCTATCGCTATTCCATCTCGGCGACGACGCGGGCCAAGCGCCCCAACGAGACCAATGGCGTCGATTACTGGTTCGTCTCGGAGGCCGATTTCACCGCAATGATCAGCCGGCATGAACTGGTCGAGCATGAACTGGTGCATGGTCATCTCTATGGTACCCCCGCTGCACCGATCGAAAAGTGGCTGCAGGAGGGGCGCATCGTCTTTTTCGATATCGACGTCAAGGGCGCCTTTGCCATCCAGAAACGCTTTCCGCAAACGACCCTGATGATCTTTCTCGCGCCACCGGACCTGAAGGTGCTCGAGCAGCGCCTGATCGGACGCGGCACCGAGAGCTCGCCGGAGCTCAGGAAGCGGCTGACGCGGGTGGCGATGGAGATGGAGATGGGCAAACAATTTGAACATACGGTGGTCAATCGCGAACTCGAACAGGCCATCGCTGAGGTGAAACAACTGATCGCCGGCCGCTTGTAGCAGGCGCCGCCGGCTTCTCAATAAATATCCCTTTACTTGTACCCGTGTCTGGAGGTATTTTTCATGATCAAGACCCTGCCTATCGATAACCTTGATAACTACGCCGAGAATGTCTACGAAGCCATCATCATGGTGGCCCGCCGCGCCCGCCAGATCAACGATCTGCAGAAAAAGGTGCTCGATGCCGAGGCCGCTTCGATCAGCAACAGCGACAATTACGACGATGAAGGCGTGAGCCAGGATGTTGTGGACCGCCAGTATCTGAAACTCCCCAAACCCACCAGTGTCGCCCTGCAGGAGATGCTCGAAGGCAAGCTGAGCAAGCAATATCCCGGCTGATCCGGGAGCAGTACAGGAGTTAACACCGCATGCTGACGGACAAGAAGGTTGTAGTTGGCGTGACCGGTGGGATCGCGGCCTACAAGGCGGCGGAACTGGTGCGCCGGCTCGCGCAAGCCGGCTGCGCGGTCCGGGTGATGATGACCCCGGCCGCGGCCGAATTTGTCACTCCGCTGACCTTCGAGACCCTGACCGGCCATGCCGTGCTCACGCAGCTTTTTCCCGGCAACCAGAGCAGGGGCACGGTCCACATCGAATGGGCGCGTTGGGCCGACCTCTTCGTCCTCTGCCCGGCCACTGCGAATACCATCGCCAAACTTGCCCATGGTCTGGCCGATAATGCCCTCACCACCATCCTCCTTGCCACCACATCGCCGATCCTGCTCTGCCCGGCGATGAACAAAGAGATGCATGCCAATCCCCTTTATCGTGCCAACGAGGAACGCCTTCGGGCCCTCGGCATGCACCTTGTCACCCCCGGCAGCGGTGCGCTCGCCTGTGGTGAGGTGGGACCGGGACGCCTGGCTGATATTCCCGAGATCATAGACCAGATCCGCCTCTCCCTGCAGCAACAGAGGGATTACCAGGGCAAACAGGTATTGGTTACCGCCGGCCCGACCCGCGAGCCGCTCGATCCGGTCCGCTATCTCGGCAACCGCTCAACCGGAAAAATGGGCTATGCCCTGGCGGAGCAAGCCGCCCTGCGCGGTGCGCGCGTCACCCTGATCAGCGGCCCGGGCAGCGAACGCCCCTTCGCCGGTGTGGAGTGGATTCCGGTGACGACGGCCGCCGAGATGGCCGCGGCGGTGCGGCAGCATCTCGCCGGCTGCGACCTGCTGCTGATGGCGGCGGCGGTGAGCGATTACCGGCCCAGGACCTTTTCTCCGGGGAAAATCAAAAAGGGGGAGGAGGAGATCACGCTGACGCTGGTACGCACCGAGGATATCCTGCGCAGCGCCGGCCGCGTCAAGGGTAACCGCATTCATGTCGGTTTTTCGGTCGAGACCGCGGACGAAATCGCCGCCTCGCGGCGCAAGCTCGAGGAAAAGAACCTCGACATGATCGTGATCAACAATCCGCTCGAACCCGGTGCCGGTTTTGCGGTCGAGACCAATATCGTCACCCTGCTGCGCCGCGGCCATGAGCCGGAAGCGTGGCCGCTGCTCAGCAAGAGCGAGGTGGCCGACCGGCTGCTGACGGCCATCCTGGCCTATGAAAAAGAGAGATCGGCATGAGCATGGAACCCGGATCCGAGTTGCAGCGTTTTCTCCAGCAGCAGATCGATCTCTATGGCGACGAGCTGGCCCTGGAGCGGACGCTGCTGGCGGCCAGCCGCCCGGCACCGGACTATCCCCCTGTGGGGGCGCTTGCCGACCAGGTCATGGCTGAATCGGCCCCGCCTGTGATGGTCAGGCCGGAGCGCGCACCCATCGACCTCCAGGCCTCAACCCTGGCGGAGCTGCAGGAGCGGATCAGCGGCTGTCTCCACTGCACCATTGGCCATCAGCGCCACCATCTCGTTTTTGGCACCGGCAATCCGGCGGCCGATATCGTCCTGGTCGGCGAGGCGCCCGGCTTCAACGAGGATCAGCAAGGTGAACCCTTCGTCGGCGAGGCCGGCCAACTGCTTAACAAGATCCTCGCCGCCATCCGACTCGATCGCAGCGAAGTCTATATCTGCAATCTGCTCAAGTGCCGCCCGACCAACAACCGGGATCCTCTGCCCGAAGAGGTGCAAAACTGCCTGCCCTATCTGGAGAAGCAGCTGGATCTGATCAAGCCGGCCTTCATTCTCTGTCTCGGCCGGTTCGCCGCCCAAACCCTGCTGCAAAGTACCGCGCCGCTCTCCCAACTGCGCGGCCGGGTTCATGGCTGGCGCGGGATCAAGCTGCTGGTCACCTATCATCCCGCTGCCCTGCTGCGTTACCCCAAGTTCAAGACCGAGACGTGGCAGGATGTCCAGATGCTCCGCCGTCTTTACGATGAATTTCTGGCGCAAACCCTTCCACGCTGAGCGAGCCGACCATGCCCGAACAAAATGAAACGCCGATAAAACTGCCGCCGCAATCGATCGAAGCGGAGATGGCCGCGCTGGGTTCGATGATGATCGAGGCGCATGCATCCAATACCCTCTTCGAACTGCTCGACGAGACCTGCTTTTACAAGGATGCGCACCGGCGGATCTTTCTCGCCGCGCGCAGCCTCTTCTCGCGCAGTGAACCCATCGATGTGCTCACGGTCTCCGCCGAACTCGAAAAAGTCCACGATCTCGAGCGCATCGGCGGCCTCTATTATCTGACCGAACTGGTCGAACGCATTCCCTCGGCGGCCAACATCGAACAGTACTGCCGCATCGTCCTCAACCGCGCCCTGCTGCGCAAGCTGATCGACGTCTCCGGCGAGATCCAGCAGGATTGCTACGAGGGTTCCGAGGATGCCTATGATGTGATCGATCAGGCGGAAAAAAAGATCTTTACCCTCTCCGAACGCGGCAAGAAGCGGGCCTTCGAGCATATCCGCCCGGTCCTCTTCAAGACGATGAATCTCATCGACAACTATAACGCCAAGGCGGACGGTGTCACCGGCGTGCCGACCGGATTCGGGGATCTCGACCGCCTGCTCTCCGGCCTGCAGAATTCGGATCTGGTCATCCTCGCCGCGCGGCCCTCGATGGGCAAGACGGCCCTTGCGCTGAACATGGCGCGCAAGGCCGCCGGCCACGGCGTGCCGGTCGGCATCTTCAGCCTGGAAATGGCCTCTCCGCAGATCGCGATGCGCCTCCTGTGTTCGGAGGCGCAAGTGGACGCCCACCTGGTCCGCATCGGCAAGCTGCCGGGCGATCAGATGAGCAAGCTCGTGACCGCCCTCGGCACCCTCGAGAAAACCCCGATCTACATCGACGATTCGCCGGCGATGTCGATCATGGAGATCCGCTCCAAGGCGCGCCGCCTCAAGGTAGAGTATAATATTGGACTGATCGTGGTCGACTATCTTCAGCTGGTGCACGGCGTCGGCCGGGTCGAAAGCCGGCAGATCGAGATCGCCCAGATCTCGCAATCGCTGAAAGCCCTGGCCAAGGAGCTCGAGATCCCGGTGCTGGCCCTCTCGCAGCTCTCGCGCGCGGTCGAGTCGCGCGGCGGCGAACGCAAGCCGATGCTCTCGGACCTGCGCGAGTCGGGCGCCATTGAACAGGATGCCGATGTGGTCATGTTCATCTACCGCCCCTCGGTCTACGGGCCGGTCGAGCCCGGCCAGGAGAATGACGCCGAGCTGATCATCGCCAAACAGCGCAACGGCCCGACCGACAGCGTCAATCTCCATTTCTACAAGGAATACCTCCTTTTCCAGAGCAAGAGTGCACCGCGACTGGATGTCCCGGTGGTCTCTCCGGCACCCTATTGATCCTGGCTGCGGACAAGCATGGATGAATCCTACCAAAAGGTTACCGAGGGGCTGATCCGCCGCATCCGGCGTTATAATCAGTCCATGGATGCCGGGCTGCTGCGCCGCGCCTTTGAATTCAGCTTTGAGGCGCATCGCAACCAGCTGCGCAAGTCAGGGGATATCTACTTCGTCCACCCCCTCGAGGTCGCCAAGATTCTCGTTGGCCTGAAGATGGATTACGAGACCATCGCCGCAGCCATCCTCCATGATGTCGCCGAGGATACCGAGTACACCATCACCCGGGTGGAGAGCGAATTCGGCCCCAATATCGCCAGCCTGGTCGATGGGGTCACCAAAATTTCCGATATCAAACTGCTCGAGTTCGAGGAGCGGCAAGCGGAGAATTTCCGCAAGATGCTGCTTTCGATGGTGAAGGATATCCGGGTGATCATCATCAAATTCGCGGACCGCCTGCACAACATGCGCACCCTTGAGTTCCTGCCGGAGAAAAAACGGCGGCGCATCGCTCTTGAAACCCGCGAGGTCTATGCCCCGCTGGCGCACCGCCTGGGACTGGCCAAGATCAAGTGGGAGCTGGAGGATCTGTCGCTGAAATTCCTCGAGCCCGAAATCTACGCGGATCTGGTCAAGCGCATCAACACCAGCCGCGACGAGCGGGAGGAGCTGATCCGCCACGTGACCCGCCCTGTACGCGAGGCCCTGGTCGAGGCCAAGATCCACGCCCGCTTCGAGGGCCGCCCCAAACATTTTTACAGCATCTACAACAAGATCGTCAAGCGGGGCATCCTCTTCGAGGAGATCTATGATCTCCATGCCATCCGCATCATCGTTGAGAAGGTGGAGGAGTGCTACCACACCCTGGGCATAGTCCACTCGCTCTACACGCCGATCCATGAGCGCTTCAAGGACTATATCGCCATGCCCAAGAGCAATGGCTACCAGTCCCTGCACACCACCGTCATCGGCCCGGACGGCAAAAAGGTGGAGATCCAGATTCGCACCGAGGAGATGCACCGCACTGCCGAGGACGGGATCGCGGCGCACTGGCGCTACAAGGAGGGGCGGCTGCAGGAGGATGAGCTCGACCGGCACATGGGCTGGATGCGCCAGGTGCTCGAAGCGGCCGATGATGAGGAGGTGGAATCCAGCTCCTTCATGGAGCATCTCAAGATCAACCTCTTTCAGGATGAGGTTTTTGTCTTTACACCGCGCGGCGACCTCTATCGGCTGCCGGTGCATTCGACGCCGGTCGATTTCGCCTTCGCTGTCCACACCGATATCGGCCTCCATTGCCTGGCCGCCAAGGTCAACGGCCGCATCGTCCCCCTCAGCCATCAGCTGCGCAGCGGCGACACGGTGGAGATCATCACCTCCGCCAACCAGCGCCCGAATGAGGGGTGGCTGAACTTTGCCACCAGCAGCAAGGCCAAGGGGCGCATCAAAAAATGGTTGCGTGACACGCAGTTCGAGAGCAGCGTCGCCCTCGGCGAGGAGATTCTTACCCGGTCGCTCGGCAAATATGCGATCAAACTCAAGGAGGTCAACCTCGCCGAACTCGCGGCCAAGTTCAGTTTGAAGGATGTCAAGCAGTTGCTGGCCGGATTGGGCCGCGGCGAGCTCAAACTCGAAGCGGTGCTGCACAAGATCGTGCCGGAGGACAAGCCGGTCACGCAGGAAGGCAACCTGTTTAAAAAGTTCATCGAACGGG
>CAYTCI010000047.1:0-32717 GCA_964436305.1 uncultured Cytophagia bacterium
CCTATCTTTCCGTCGTCGTGCCGATCTACAATGAGGTCGAGAGTGTCGAGCGCCTGTGGCAGGCGATCGAGCCGGTGATGGCGGGCATCGGCAAACCCTGGGAGGTGATTCTGGTCGATGACGGCAGCCGTGATGGCACGCGCGAGATCCTGCGCCGCCTGGCCGCCGACCATCCGCAGCTGCGGGTTATTCTGTTCCGCGCCAATTTCGGCCAGTCCGCTGCCATGGCCGCCGGCTTCGCCGTGACGCGCGGCGAGATCGTCATCGCCATGGACGGCGACTTGCAGAACGATCCACTCGACATCCCCAATCTGCTGGCGAAAATGGATGAGGGCTATGACGTGGTCAGCGGCTGGCGTAAAAATCGCAAGGACAAGCTGGTCCTGCGCAAGGTGCCCTCGAAAATCGCCAACAAGCTGATCTGCTCGCTCACCGATGTCCGTTTGCACGATACCGGCTGTTCGCTCAAGGCCTTTCGCGGCGAGATGCTGCGCCGCATCGCCCTTTATGGCGAGCTCCACCGCTTTATCCCGGCGCTGATGCGTATTGAGGGGGCGGAGATCACCGAGCTGCCGGTGCGTCACCACCCGCGCCGCTTCGGCACCTCGAAATACAATCTCAGCCGCACCTTCCGGGTGGTGATGGACCTGATCAGTATCCGCCTGATGATGAAGTACCTGGTCAATCCCCTGGTCTTCTTTTCAGCTCTGATGTTCTTCTGTGTCTTTTGCGGTATCGCCACTCTGGCGGCATTGCTGCATGCGGTGCTGGCACGCGGCGCGGCACTGGCGGAGATGAATATTCTGGTCACCCTGACCGTGGTCTTTTGGACAGCGGCGGCGCAGTTCCTCTTCTTCGGGCTGATCGGCAAGCTGATCGTTAACACCGGAACGCGCAAAACTTTTCTGCAAATCGGCCAATAAGCCGTACTTTTCAGTGCCTAAATCTTACAGGGATATGCCTCCAATGACCATACCAGCGACCGGAGAGAAGGGGATCGAGAGCGCAGCGAGCCTGCAGCCTGCGCAGGGCGCGGGAGCGGCGCTTTTTTCCATCATTGTGCTGACCCGCAACAATCGGGATGAGATCGCCGGATTGCATGCGGCACTGATCGCCGCCCTGGCCAGCCGGCCGCAGGCGCACGAGCTGATCTACGTCGACGACGGCAGCACCGATGGCACCTGGGCCGAGCTGCTCCGGATCAGCCACGCTCATCCGCAGGTCAAGGCGGCGCGGCTGCGCTCCTCCTTTGGTGAGGCCTCGGCTCTTGACGCCGGGGTGCAGATCGCCAGCGGGGCCGTGCTGCTCTATTTCACCTGCCGGGTGCGCATCAAGCCCGAGGATGCCCTCGCTCTGCTCGACCGGATCGCGGCCGGCGAGGATGTGGTGATCGGCGTCCGCCATCCCCGGCGCGACTCGGGGCTCAACCGCATCGTCTCGCGCGCCTTCAATGCCCTGACCAACCGCATGACCAAACTCCACCTCCATGACGTCAACAGCGGCGTCCTCGCCCTGCGCCGTGAGGTGCTCGATCACGTCCCGTACTATGGCACGCTCAATGCCTTTCTGCCGGTGCTGGCCCACCGTCAGGGTTACCGTATCGCAGAGGGCCGGGTCGAGCAGCTGCCGGGCCACTTTGCCCAGTCGCTCTATCCAAAGAATTATCTCCGCCGCACCCTCGATCTGGTGAGCGTCCTCTTTCTCAGCAAGTACTCGAAAAAGCCGCTGCACTTCCTCGGCTTCATCGGCGCCCTCTTCACCCTGACCGGCGCGGCCATCAATCTCTATCTGTTCATCTACCGCATCCTCGGCTTCGGCGGGATCGCCGGCAAGCCGATGCTGCTGCTGGGGTCGATCCTCTTCATCATCGGCATCCAGATGATCTCGATCGGGCTGCTCGCCGAGATGATCATCTTTACCCACGCCAAGGAGATCAAGGATTATAACATCGAGGAGATCATCAACTAACCCGTGAAGCTGATCATCCAAATACCCTGTTTCAACGAGGCCGAGACCCTGCCGGTCACTCTGGCCGAACTGCCGCGCACGATCCCGGGGGTCGACGCGATCGAGCTGCTGATCATTGACGACGGCAGCAGTGACGGCACTGCCGAGGTGGCGCGCCGCTGTGGCGTTCACCATATAGTGCGGGTGACCAAGAACAAGGGGCTCGCCAACGGCTTTATGGCCGGGCTCGATGCCTCTCTGCGCCTCGGCGCCGATATCATCGTCAACACCGACGCCGATAACCAGTACAATGGCGCCGACATCGCCCGGCTGGTGCAGCCGATCCTCGCCGGTGAGGCCGAGCTGGTGGTCGGCGACCGTCAGACCGGCGAAATCGAGCACTTTTCCTGGATGAAAAAACGGCTGCAGCATCTCGGCAGCTGGGTGGTGCGCCAGGTTTCGGCCACCGAGATCCCGGACGCCACCAGCGGCTTCCGCGCCCTTTCGCGCGAGGCGGCGCTGCAGATGAACGTCCTCTCACGCTTCACCTATACCCTCGAGACCCTCATCCAGGCCGGCAAAAAAAATCTCGCGGTCAGTCATGTGCCGGTGCGCACCAACTCCAAGCTGCGCGACTCGCGCCTCTTCAAGGGCAACTGGAACTATATCAAGCGCTCAATCGCCACGATCACGCGCATCTACACCATGTACGAGCCGCTCAAGATGTTCTCTTACATCGGCGGCGCCATTTTTGGAGCCGGCTTTCTCATCGGCCTGCGCTTCCTCTATTAT
Organism: uncultured Cytophagia bacterium; assembly: GCA_964436305.1. Taxonomy (GTDB): domain Bacteria; phylum Zhuqueibacterota; class Zhuqueibacteria; order Residuimicrobiales; family Residuimicrobiaceae; genus JAKPUX01. Next base: position 2,740 of record CAYTCI010000047.1, read on the forward strand.
TACATCACCACCGGCGGCGCCGGTCACATCCAGTCGCTGATCCTCGCCGCGGTGCTGTTGATGATCGGCTTTCAGGTCTTCATCATCGGCCTGGTGGCTGATCTGATCGGCTTCAACCGCCGCCTGATCGAAAGCGCCCTCTATCGCGTCCGCCGTCTCGAATTGACGGCCGAGCAGCACACCCAGCAGCCGGGTGAGAGGGCGTGAAGAAACGGATTCTATTCGTGGCGGGGCGGGAACTCTCCTACTCGCGCACGCATATCGTCTACCATGCACTGCTGGGGCAGGGCTACGAAGTGGTCGGCTGCTTTCCGCCGGACCGTTCGTTCAAACACTACCCCCGGCTGATCTGGCGGGCGATCCGGCTGGCGCGCAACTGCGACCTGGTCCTGGTCGGATTTTACGGACAGATCATCCTCCCCATCATCCGGCTCTTCACCCGCAAGCCGATGCTCTTCGACATGTACATCACCACCCTGGATACCATGGTCTACGACCGCGGCAAGGCGCGTCCGGGTTCGCTGCGGGCACGCCTCTATGGCTTCAGCGACCGCCTCACCTACCGGTTGGCGGAGCGGACTGTCCTCGAGACACAGGCGCACATCGACTGGTTCTGCCAGGTCTTTCAGGTCAAGCCGGAGCGGATGGCGCGGATCTTTCTTGCGGTGGATGAGAGCAAAATTTACCCGCGCGAGGCGGCGCACGAGGAGGGCCGCTTCCTCGTCCATTTTCATGGCGAGTACGCCCCCTTTCACGGCATCCGTTACATCCTCCAGGCGGCCCATCTGCTGCGGGAGGAGCGCGACATTCTCTTCCAGATCGTCGGCCGGGGCATCACCTACGCGGAGGATCACGCCCTGGCCGCTGAGCTGGGCCTCGAGAACGTGCGTTTTTATGACACCGTCCCCTATGCCGAACTGGCGAACATGATGGCGCGGTCGGATCTCTGTCTGGGGATCTTTGGCGACAACGACCGGGTCTTGCGGGTGACGACCAACAAGGTGGTTGAATCGATCGCCATGGCCCGTCCCCTGATCACCGCGCGCAATGCGCCGGTGCAGGAGCTGCTGACCCATGGCGAGAGTGCCTGGCTGATCGAGCGCGCCAATCCGCAGGCGCTGGCCGGGGCGATTCTTCAGCTCAAGGCCGATCCGGCGCTGCGGGCGCGTATCGCTGCCGGTGGCTATCGGGTATTTCAGGAACACTGCACCATGCCGCGTCTCGGCGCCGGGTTTGCGGCTCTCATTAAGGAAATGACTGATCATGAAGGTTGATTTCACCCAGCTGGCCGGCAAGAAGGTCCTGATCACCGGCGGCCTTGGCTTTATCGGCAGCAATCTGGCCCATCGCCTTGTGCGCGAGGGCGCGGCCGTGACGATTCTCGACGCCTGCCTCGATCCCTACGGCTGGAATCCCGCCAATATCAGGGAGATCAAGGAGCAGGTCCAGTTCATCAAGGGCGATGTCCGGGATTACTCCCTGCTCGAAAAGCTGGTCCCGGAGAAAAGCTATATCTTCCATCTCGCCGCCCAGGTCGGGCGCGAGATCTCGATGGCCGATCCCTGGCTCGATGTCGACATCAACTGCAACGGCACGATCGCACTGTGCCGGGCGGTGGCCGCGGTCAATCCCGCCGCCAGGGTGGTCTACGCCGGCAGCCGCGGCCAGATCGGCGAGCCGGTCTACCTCCCGGTCGACGAGCAGCATCCGGACCATCCGACCGATGTCTATGGTATCAACAAGCTGGCCGCAGAGAAATATCTCTTTCTCTACGGCAAAATCCATGGTTTCGGGGCGGTTTCGCTGCGCCTCAACAATGTCTATGGGCCGCGCTGCCAGATGCAGCACGGTTACTACGGCATCCTCAACTGGTTCATCCGCAATGCCATGCAGAAAAAACCCATCACCGTCTATGGCGACGGGCTGCAGACGCGTGACTATGTTTACGTCGAGGATGTGGTGGACGCCTTTGTGCGCGCCGCCCTGGTGCCGGAGACCAACCAGCAGATCTATATGATCGGCTCGGGCGTCGAGACCCTCTTCCTCGACATGGTCAAGACGGTGATTGCCGGCGTCGGCCAGGGCGGGTATGTGCATATCCCCTTTCCGCCGGAGCGCGAGAGCATTGATATCCGCAAGTTCGTCGTCTCCTGCGACAAGATGACGGCGGCGACCGGCTGGCGGCCGACGGTGGATCTGGCCGAAGGGGTGGCGCGCTGCGTGGCGTTCTACCGCGAGAGATACGACGAGTATATCAACAAGGGGGAGTAAGGCTGTGATGACCGAATCTGAACAGGAGAGGCTGCAGGGGCAGCCGGGCGCCAAGATCGCGCTTTTTCTCAATGCTTTTCCGGCGCTCTCCGAGCGCTTCATTGTCAATGAGGTGGCGGGCCTGCTTGCGCGTGGTCTGGAGGTGGTGCCCTACGCCCTCAGCCGGCCGGCGGCGGGATTTGAGAATCTGGAGGTGCCCGAGCTGGCGGAACGGACGCACTACCTGCTCGAAGGGTTGCGCCCTGGTGCGATCATCGGCGGCCACCTCGGCTGCCTTCTGCGCCATCCGCACCGCTATCTCAAAGCCTGGTTTTTTGCGCGGCGCCATCGCACACGCGGCGTCTCGTTGTTGCGCAGTCTGCTGCGGGCGGCGCGCAAACAGGAGCTGAGCAAGGCGCAGCGGCAGAATGTGCGGCTCAATTTTGTCCTGATCGTGCCGGTGGTCCGGCGGATGCGCGCCGAGGAGTTCAGCCTGATTCATGCCCACTTTGCCGATTCGGCCTCGACCCTGGCGCTGCTGGCGTCGATGCTCCTCGACCTGCCTTTCAGCTTTACCGCCCACGCCTATGATATCTTCACCCCGCAGGTGATCTTTACGGAAAAGCTCGAACGGGCACGCTTCATCGTCACCTGCACGCAGTACAACCGGAATTACCTCGTCGGCCAGTACGGTGCGGAGGCCGGTGAGAGAATTTATGTCAATTACCACGGCCTCGATCTGGCGAAGCTGCAGCCCGGCGAGCGCCGCCAGAGCGGAACCCCGGTCATCCTCTCGGTCGGCCGTCTGGTGCCCAAGAAGGGGCTGGGTGTCCTCCTGCATGCCTGCCGGATTTTGCGCGACCAGGGAATCGACTTTTGCTGCCGCATCGTCGGCGACGGGCCGGAGCGGCCGCGGCTGGAGATGTTCATCCGCCTCAACCATCTGATGGACCGGGTGGAGATCACCGGCTATCAGGCGCCGAGCGCCGTTCTCGAGTCGTACCGGGATGCCGCGGTTTTTGTCCTGCCCTGTGTGGTCGAGGAGGATGGCAACCGTGATGGCATTCCCAATGTTCTGGCCGAAGCGATGGCGATGGAGCTGCCGGTCATTTCGACGGGTGTCTCGGGGATTCCCGAACTGGTCGAAAAGGGGGTGAGCGGGCTGCTGCTGGAGGGCTCGGAGCCTGAACTGCTGGCGCAGACGATCCTCGAGGTGCTCGAATCCCCGCAGATGGCCCGGCGCCTTGGCCAGGCCGCGCGGGCGCGGGTGGCGGAGATTTTTGATTCCCGCCGCAAGCTGGACGAACTCGCTGCCTTTTTCCGGGAGCAGTTACAGGCGCTGGCGGCCGGGAGCGATGGCGAACGCTGACCGCATCCGCCTGGTCGTTCATGGCGATGATTTCGGGCTCTCGGCGGCGGCCAACCGCGGGATCTGGCGGGCCTGGCAGGAGGGGATCCTGACCTCGGCCTCGCTGGCAGCCAACGGTGCAGCGATTGAAGAAGCTTGCACCCTGGCGGAAGGCGCGAAACTGGAGCTGGGGATTCATCTCAATCTGACCACCGGCCGGCCGCTCTTGCCGGCGGCGGCGGTGCCCAGCCTCGTCGACGCATCGGGCGCCTTGCCGGGAAAATGGACCATGGTGCGGCGCGCTCTGACCGGGCGGCTTGCAGCCCATGAGGTGAGGGCAGAACTCTCCGCCCAGCTCGAGCGGCTCACCGGCTTCGGGATGCGCCTCACCCATCTCGACAGCCATCATCATCTTCACCTCGTACCGGCGGTGGCGGCGGTTGCCGCAGCGCTGGCCAGGGAGGCCGGGATTGGCTGGGTACGGCGGATCCGCGGCGCCGGCGAGGGCTTCTGGAACAGCGCGGGTCTCACCGGACGGCTGCAGCAGGCGGCACTGGCGCACTCCAGCCGGCGGTGCGAGGCGGCCTGGCAGCGGTTCAGGAGCGCCGATGCCTTCTTCGGAATCGCCTGGTATTGCGCCCCCGGCGGCGAGGCGGTCCAGCGCCTGGTGCGGGCCTTAAGACCCGGCCTCAACGAATGGATGTGTCATCCGGCGGATTTTTCCACCCTCCCGGCCGGCGGGCTGACGGCCGCCCGGCACCAGGCCGAATGTGACCTGCTTTGTGATCCGGGCCTGCGCCGGCAGCTCGAAACGGCCGGCATCGAAACGACGACCTTTGAACCGTGAACCGATAGCACAATCTGTGAGCGAACCCGTGCAAAAAAAACTCTCCTCTCTTTCGATCTTTTTCCCGGTCTATAACGACTGGGGCACCATCACCACCATGGCCGCCCAGGCCATCACGACCGCCGAAAAGATCACCGACGACTATGAGGTCATTCTCGTCGATGACGGCAGCGAGGAAAAGACCCAGGAGATCCTCAACTTTCTCGAGAGCCGCTTCCCGCAAATCCGCGTCATCCATCACGAGCAGAACCGCGGCTACGGCGGCGCCCTGCGCACCGGCTTCCGCGAGGCGCGCAAGGAGTTTGTCTTTTATACCGACGGCGATGCCCAGTACGATGTGCGCCAGCTGCTGCTCCTCGCCGAGGGGATGAACGAGAAGGTCGACGTGGTCAACGGCTTCAAGATCAAGCGCCATGATCCCTATTACCGCGTCGTGCTCGGCAAGATCTACCAATACACCTCCAAATTTCTCTTTTCTCTGCCGATCGAGGATGTGGACTGCGATTTTCGCCTGATACGCCGCAGCATCTTTGACCGCTTCGAGCTGACCTCGAACAGCGGCACGATCTGCGTCGAGATGATCCACAAGATGAGCCGCAGCGGCTGCCGGTTCGCCGAGGTGGGGGTCAACCACTTTTTCCGCGCGAGCGGCAAGTCGCAGTTCTTCAATTTCGTGCGCCTTTACCATGTGGCGCGCGACTATTCCAGACTCTGGTACCGCCTGGTGGTGCGCAAGGAGGGGTTGCATGCCCAAGCGTGAGCAGTTGCCGCCCAAATTCCGCGGCAAGAAGTGCCTGATCACCGGCGGCCTGGGCTTCATCGGCAGCAATCTCGCTTATCGCCTGGTCGAGTACGGCGCCGAGGTGCTGATCGTCGATTCCCTCATCCCCCAGTACGGCGGCAATCTCTTTAACATCGACGGCCTCGGGAAGAGGGTGCGGGTCAACATCGCCGACATCCGCGACCAGCACGGCATGAACTATCTGGTCAAGGAGCAGGACTATATCTTTAATCTTGCCGGCCAGGTAAGCCATATCGACAGTATGGAGGACCCCTTCACCGACCTCGATATCAACTGCCGTTCCCAGCTGTCGATTCTCGAGGCCTGCCGCCATTATAATCCCGAGGTCAAGATCGTCTTTGCCGGCACCCGGCAGCAGTACGGCAAGCCCGACTATTTGCCGGTCGATGAAAAGCACGCCGTGCATCCGACCGACGTCAATGGTATCAACAAGATGGCCGGCGAGTGGTATCATATCCTTTATAATAATGTCTATGGCATCCGCGCCACCTCGCTGCGCCTCACCAACACCTATGGGCCGCGCCAGCTGATGAAACACGGCCGGCAGGGATTCGTCAGCGTCTTCATCCGCCAGGTCATCGAGGGCCAAAAGATCCGCATCTTTGGCGACGGCAAGCAGATCCGCGACTTCAACTATGTCGACGATGTGGTCGACGCCTTTTGCCTGGCGGCTGCTTTTGACGACTGCAATGGCAATATCTACAACCTCGGCGGCGACGAGCCGATGATGCTCGAGGACTTTGTCAAATTGCTGCTGCAGGTGGCCGGCGGCGGTGAGTACGAGATCGTCCCCTTCCCTGAAGAGAAAAAACGGATCGACATCGGCGATTTTTACGCCGATTATCGCAAAATCCGGGCGGTGCTGGGCTGGCACTATCGCACCTCGATGCAGGAGGGGCTCGCCCGGACGGTGGCCTATTACCGGGAACACCGGGAGCACTATTGGGGGTAGCAACGGACACTGCAGCGGGGGGGCGGGAGAGGTAACGGGATGGGTACTATGCGGGACCAAAACAAGCTGGAGAGTCTGGCCCGGATCCAGTCGCGCCTGCGCGCGCGCTGGTACTTCGGCGTCCTGTTCCTCCTTTTTGCCCTTTTCATTCTGCTCCATTTCAACCATTTTCTCGTGCCCGAGAGCGATTTCTTCGATTATGCCGAAAAGGCGGTCCAACTGCGTCATCTCGAGTGGCCCGACAACTTTAAGCGGCCGCCGCTGACCTCGCTGCTCATCGCTTTTATTTCGCCGCTGATCCCGGGCAAATTCGCCGAGCTCTATGCGGCCGAGCTTATCTCGGCCGTCAGCGCCCTCTTTTCGCTCTGGTTCCTCTGGCGCATCGCGCGCCTGCTCACCCCCTCCGGGGCACCCTGGGTGGTCTGGTTGTGGGCGCTGCATGCCTCGACCTTGAAGCTGGCGATCAAGCCCAAGGGGGAGTTCCTCTTCACCTGCCTGCTGCTTTGGGCTTTTGACCGCTTTTTACGCCGCGACTGGCGCGCCTTTGGTGCCGGTCTGCTCTCCTCGATGGTCCGATTCGAGGGGGCGATGGCGATCGGGGCCTTCGGCCTGGCCGATCTGGTCTACAGCCGGCGGCGGGTTCGGACGCTGGTGCTGACGGTGCTCGCCGGCTCGTTCCTGGTCGCCTGGGGATTGCTTTCGGGCGGCGGCGATGGCGGTGGCAGCTATGCCGATTATTTCGCCCACTGGCAGCCGAACTGGCGTTTTTTTCCGGCGTTCTGGGCGGAGTGGCTCGGTTTCATCCCGCTGGCCTGGTATCGTCTGGCGGCGATCGTGGCGGCGCTGCTCTGTGCGGCCGGGGTCTACGAATTGTGGCGGCGCGATCCGCGGGCGACCCTGGCGCTGCTCACCTATCTTGCCGGCTTTGCCGCGCTGCACGTCATCTGGCCTTTCCCCGGCGCCGACTATCTTGTCATGGGCGCCTGGGTGCCCCTGCTCTTCCTCATCGCCGGTGTCTTTGCGACTGGCCGGCGGCTGCGCGACCTGGCACGCCAGCGCGGCCTGGTGCTGACCAGCCCGGCCCGTGCGGGGATCGTGCTCGCCCTCGCGGCCGCCGCCGCGGCGCTGACACTGCTGCTGGTGCTGCGGGCCCGCTTTCCCTTCCCGCAATATCAGCCGCCGATGGGCTGGGTCGCCCTCGCCCTGCTGCCGCTGGTCCTCTATTACGCACCGCCGCGGCTTTCCACTGTGGCTGCAGCCCGCTTGCTGGCAGTGATGACCCTGGCGCTCTTTCTCGGTTTTCGCCTCTTTTCGGTCTCGCGTGCAGGGCTCTTTGACGTCTACTACACCAAGGCCGAGTTTCGCCTCATCGGGGAGTGGTTCGAGAAAAACTACCAGAACGGCGACCGGCTGCTGGTCTCCCAGCCCAACATCGTCGCCTACTACACCGGCCTCGACACCCGGCGTGATTTCGTCAAGCTCTCGGACGCGCCGGATCTGCCGCCCGCCGAACTCCATGCCTGGATGCGCTCCCAGGGTATCACCCATGCCGCCTGGATGAGCTACAGCGAGAAGGCGGAGAAGAAGGGGGCCTGGCATTTGTGGACCGTCAAGAACCGCGGTCTGACCGCCCTCGACTTTCTGGGCGAGGAGGGCAAGAGCCCCGGCTTTGTCCTTATCAAGAAACTGACGGCGGGGCCGCGGCGCGCCACCGTCTATGGCGTGCTCAACGACTATAAATAACAGGATAAATCCATGCAGGTTCCTTTCGGCGATCTGACTCGCCATTATGCGGCTGTCAAGGAGGAGATCGACGCCGCTGTCGGCCGTGTGCTCGGCAGCGGCTGGTTCGTCCTCGGCAATGAAGTCCGGGCCTTTGAGGAGGCCTTCGCCCGCTACCTTGGCGTCCGCCACGCCATCGGTGTCGGCTCGGGCACCGAGGCCTTGCACCTCGCTCTGGTCGCCAGCGGGGTGGGGCCCGGCGACGAGGTCATCACCGTGCCCAATACCGCGGTGCCGACTCTTTCGGCGATCTCCTTTGCCCAGGCCATCCCGGTGATGGCCGAGATCGATCCCGACTCTTTCTGCATCGACGCCGAGCGCCTCGAGGCCAGGATCACACCGCGCACGCGCGCCATCATCCCCGTCCACCTCTACGGCAATGCCTGCCGGATCGAGTCGGTGATGGAGATCGCCCGGCGTCACAACCTCACCGTCATCGAGGATGCCTGTCAGGCCCACGGCGCGACCCGTCAGGGCAAGCCGGTGGGCACCTTCGGCGCCTATGGCTGCTTCAGCTTTTATCCCAGCAAGAATCTTGGCGCGTTCGGCGACGGCGGCATGGTCGTCACCGACGATGACGAGCGGGCGCAACAGATCATCCTGCTGCGGAACTATGGCCAGCTCGAGCGCTATTACCACGAGATCAAGGGTTTCAACAGCCGCCTTGACGAGATGCAGGCGGCAATCCTGCACGCCCAGCTGCCCCATCTCGATGACTGGAACCGCCGCCGCCGCGACATCGCCGCTCTCTACGATCGCGCTATCACCCATCCTGGCGTCATCCTGCCGAGGCAGCAGGAGGGGAGCGGGCATGTTTATCATCTTTACGTCGTGCGCAGCAGCCGGCGCGATGCCTTGCGCCGCCATCTCTCTGACCATGGCGTCGGGACCCAGATTCACTACCCGGTTCCCTGCCATCTGCAGAACGCCTACCGGGAGCTGGGACTCGCTCCCGGCACCTTCCCGGTCGCGGAGCAATTCGCCGGTGAGGTGCTCTCGCTGCCGATCTACCCGGAGATGCGCGACGAGGAGGTGCTCTACGTCGCCGGGGTCATCAACCAGTTCGAGGGATGATGAGGATCTGCCTGGACACACTCCGCCACAAATCGGCCACAGCCGCGAGCCGGCTGGCGCAGCGGCCCGCGCTGCTGATGCTGCTGACACTGGCGGCCGCGGCCGCGGTGCGGCTGGTGCTGATGAACGTGCGCTGGATCAATCCGGATGAAGGGGCGCATCTGCTCGACGGCCGCCTGATCTGGCAGGGGTTGCAGCCGGTGATCGACTACGGCTCGCGCCAGCCCCTCTATGCCTATCTGCTCGCCCTCTGTATCAAGCTCGGCGGCGCGACCCTGAACGCCGGGCGCCTCCTGCCCCTGCTCGCCTCATTGGGCAGCGGCTGGCTGATCTACCGCATCGCGACGCGCCTCTATGACGCGCAGCGCGGCTGGCTCGCAGCGGCGGTTTACCTTGTTCTGCCCTATGTCCTGATCTGGTCGACGGTGGTCAAGACCGAGATGCCGGCGGTCTTTCTCTGCCTGCTCAGCGCCTGGTTCCTCCTCCGCGCCCTGAGCGAGGCCGACCTCTGGAGCTTTTACCTGCTCAGCGGCATCACCGCAGCCCTGGCTGTGTATGTGCGCCAGTCCACCCTCTACCTCCCCCTGGCGGCTCTCCTCTACCTGCTTTTCGCCACGGGCCCCGGTTTTCAGGGCCGCTGGCGCGCTCTCGGCCTTTTCGCCGCCGGCTATCTCGGCACCTGTCTGCTCGCTGCGCTCTGTTACTGGGGCCCGCTGAGCGCAAGGGAACTGCTCTTTTCGCAGATCAATCCCCTCAACCTGGTCTGGAACCGCCTCGCCCATACCCTGGGCATCCTGCCGGTGCAGCAGCGGGTGGTCGACAGCGAGGGATTTCGCATCCTCGACCAGGACCCGGCCTACACCCTGGCTGCCTGGCGCGACTCGATCCTCTTCTCGCTCTTTATTATCACCGCCGCGCTGGGCAGCCTGCGCCGGCAAAAGGGCGCCACCGGCCCGAGGACAGCAGGTGCAGCCAACCCTTTCCGCCGCTTCATCGGCCTCTGGCTGGTAATTCTGCTGCTGGCCTATCTCTTCCAGTCCGCCTCGCGCGGCTTTTACACTCAGTATTTTCTCGAAGCCCTGCCGGCCCTGCTGCTGCTGGGCGCCGGAGCGCTGCCGGCCTTGCGGCCGGGCGGCTGGATCGGCCGGTTTGCCGGCTATGGCCTGCTTTACGGCCTCCTCTTCGTTCTGTTCCGCCTCGCCTGGCAGCTGCCGCTGCACTGGCTGGCGGTTGTGGCACTGGGTCTGCTCGCTGCTGCGGCAGTGCTGGGCCAGCGGGCCTGGCGCCAACGGCAGCCAATCCGCGCAGCGGCGCTCCTGGCTGCGGCGGCCTTTTTTATCAGCGCGGCCTGGTCCGGCCGGCTGATCACCCCGCGCTACGAATGCGTCTGGTCGCCGGACACCCTTGAAAAAGTGGTTCACCTGCTCCGCCAGGAGGGCAAATCCTCCGACCAGGTGCTCAGCGGCGGCATGGTCTGGACCTACGCAGCGGGCATGCAGCCCTATGAGCGGATCTCGCACCCGACGATCTATTTCATGAAATACGACTCTGGTTTTGCCGCCCGCTTCACGGCGCATCCCCCCGCCTTTATCATCCTCGACGGCTATACCGAAAAGAAATTCAGCCGCTATCGGGATTTCATTCAGGGCGCCCTCACCCGCGAGTATTATAAAGCCGGCGAGGCTGGCGAGCGGAAACACCCGGTCGAAGTCTGGCATCTGCAGGAGGAGCCGGCAGCCGCCGAGGAAAGCCGGGCGGCCCTGCTGCCGGCACAACCCGACAGCGCACCGGGCCGACGATCCGCTCGAATCGACGTGTCATCACGGGGAGGGCGGAGATGAAGATCGCCATCATGGGCATCCGCGGCATCCCGGCCAACTATGGCGGTTTTGAGACCTTTATCGAGCAGATGGCGCCGCGCCTCGCCGCCCGCGGCCACGAGGTTACCGTCTTCGGCCGCAGCAACATCATCGACTATCATGAGCCCTGGTACAAGGGGGTGCGCATCCGCATCCTGCCGACCATCAGCCACAAATATCTCGATACGGTGATCCATACCCTGGTCTGCACCCTCGCCAGCTTTTTCACCCGTTACGATATCGTCTTCATCTGCAACAGCGCCAACGCGGCCTTTTGCCTGCTGCCGCGGCTGACGGGCAAGCCGGTCGTCCTCAACGTCGACGGCCTCGAGTGGAAACGGCAGAAATGGAACTGGGCCGGCAAGACCTTTTATCGCATCTCCGAATTTCTCGCCACCTTCACCGCCACCGCCCTGGTCTCCGACGCGCGCGAGGTGCAGAACTATTACCGCGATAAATTTGCGAAAACCTCGACCTACATCCCCTACGGCGCGCCCGAAACGCCCAGCGAGACCACCACCATCCTGGACCAACTCGGCCTCAAGCCGCGCGAGTATGTCCTCTATGTCAGCCGCATGGAGCCGGAGAACAACGCCCACCGCGTGGTCGAGGCCTTTGAGAAGGTAACCACCACCAAAAAGCTGGTCATGGTTGGCGATGCCCCCTACAGCAGCGAGTATATCGCGCGTTTGCGCGCCACCAGGGATCCGCGCATCCTCTTCACCGGCTACGTCTTCGGCCAGGGCTACCGCGAGCTGCAGTCGCATGCCTATTGCTACATCCAGGCCACAGAGGTGGGTGGAACTCATCCGGCCCTGCTCGAAGGGATGGGCTACGGCAATTGCGTCCTCGCCAACGACGTGCCCGAGCATCGCGAGGTGCTGGCCCAGACCGGCTGCTACTTCACCACCCATGAACGGGACTCCCTGCGCGCACAGCTGCAGCACCTGCTCGACCATCCCCTTGAGGTGGCGCGTTACCGTGAGGTGGTCCGGCAACGGGTGCATGCGCGCTATTCCTGGGACAAGGTGACCGCCGACTATGAGGCGCTCTTCTTGCGGGTTGCCGGTCGGGGGCACCCATGAGACGGCTGGACGTAAAAAAGATCCGCGAAGAATATGGCGCGATCGGACTGATCGTCCTGCTGGGGTTCGTCCTGCGGGTGATCGGGCTTGGCTTTGGCGCTCCCTTCCGCTACCATCCCGACGAGATGAAGCTGGTCTACCATGCCGGCAATCTGCTCGACTATACTCACTGGTCAAAGGAGACTTTTTTTCTGCTCAAGGGCTATCCGCCCCTCTATGCCTTCATCCTGGCCGGCGCTTTCGGGCTCTACATCCTCGGATTGATGGCGAGCGGGACCGCCACCTCTCTGGCCGCTGTCAAGGTCTATTACTATCTCCATCCCTTTCATTTCCATATGGTCGGGCGCTGGCTCTCCGTGCTGGCTGGGACGGCGACCATCCTCGTCCTCTATGCCGCCGGCAAGCGGCTCTACGGCCGCCGCACCGGCCTCTGGGCGGCTGCCTTCTGGGCGGTGACCTTTTTGCCGGTCAAGAATGCCCATTTTGGCACTGTGGATATCCTGCTGACGCTGATGACCACCCTCTCGTTCTATTACAGCATCCGCATCCTCCACGAGGGCGAGCTGCGCGACTATCTGGGCGCAGCGATTTTCGCCAGTCTGGCGGTGGCAACCAAGTACAACGCCGGTCTGATCATCCTCCCGATCCTAGCGGCGCATGGGCTCGGCGCCGGCCGCCGGCAGCTTCCGGGGCAAGCCGGGATGAGGGCGGCCGGGTTCATCCGGTGCCGTTGGCTCGGGCTGTGGCTCGACCGGCGGATCTGGCTGGCGGCTGCCGCAGCGCTCGTCACCTTTCTGATCGCCTGTCCCCTGCCGCTGGTCGATTTCCACCGTTTCTGGCAGAGCCTGGTCGGCACCGCCGAATTCGAGCAGACCGGCAAGCTCGGCTCGGGCGGCACTTTCTTTTCCTATTTCACCGGCGCCCACTCGCCCGGCTATGGTTTCTTTTATGACAACACCTTCGGTGCCAGCCTCGGCTGGGGGGTGACCCTGCTCTTCATCGCCGGCCTCTTCTGGATGATCTGGCGGCACCGCCGTGGGGATATGCTGCTGCTCATCTTCCCGATCGCCCTCTATGCCGTGATCGGTCAAATGAACTACAAGGCGATGCGCCACTTGCTGCCTTTGGTGCCATTTTTGCTACTGATAGCGGCGGAACTGCTGTCCTGCATCGCCGCCCGGCCAGGTAGTAAACGCAACAGACTGATAATAAATATAGTTATCATCGGTCTTGCCGTTGTGCCCCAACTTGTGAAAACCTTGCGCTACGATCTTGCTTTGTATCAAGTTGATACAAGAACTCGCATGAAGGAGGTCATCGAGGCCTCCGTGCCGGCGGGCAGCCGCATCGGTACCGAGGAGTTCGCTCCGCCCCTGCTGAGCGCCCGGGACCTGAATCTGTCGACGATCCGGCTCTCGCCGGACTATCGTCATGTTTACGAGGTCTACGGTCTGGTGCCCAAGATGTTCGCCCACGGCCTGCAGCGCACCAGCGACCACGGCGCGCAAGCCTATGTCGTCCGGGAGGGGATCGACTACATCGTCCTCGACAGCTTCACCCGCGCGCGCTACGAGTGGCCCCTGTCGCGACAGCGCTATCCCGACCGGGTTGAACAGCGCGAGCGCTTTTATCAGTGGGTGCAGGAGCATTGTGAGCTGCTGCAGCGGATCGAACCGGGGAACTCTTTGCAGATCAGCCCGGTCGTCGAGTTGTACCGTGTCAAAGTGGAGAGACCGAAACCTTGAATTCTGTGGCGGAAAAGGGGAAATCCTCCGCGGCCGACAGCCGGCTGGTCTGGGCTCTGGCCCTGGGCGGCTTGCTGCTGCGGGTGATCTTTGTCCTGCTGACGCAGAACATCGGCGGGGTGGCCTCGCTCGATGCCAGCACCTATCATCATATCGCCAGTAACCTGCTTGCCGGAGCCGGTTTCAGCGAGGATGGTGTCAATCCCTCGCTTTTTGTGGCGCCGCTCTATCCCTTTTTGCTGGCGGCGGTCTACACAGTGGTCGGGGTGCGTCCCCTGGTGGTCGAGCTGCTGCAGTGTCTCTTCAGCACAGCGGCAGCCCTGGTGATCTGGCAGTTGACCCGCCGCTACGGCGGCCCCGTGCCGGCGCTGATCGCCCTGGTGCTGACCCTCTTCATGCCGGAGCTCTTCGTCCTGACGACCTATATGTACACCGAGACGCTCTTCATCCTGCTCTTCGCGCTCTGTGTCTGGCTGGCGGTGAGGGCCCTCGACCAACCCACCGCGCGGCGACTGGTGCTGGCGGGATTGGCCGGCGGTCTGGCGACCCTGACCCGCGGGGTGACGATGCTGCTGCCGCTGCTCTTTTTCGCGGCGCTGCTGCTGCGGCAAAAGGGTTTCGCCGCCCTGCGCCAGGCGCTGCTCTACGCGCTCTTCTTTGCACTGCCGATCCTGCCGTGGAGTCTGCGCAATTATCAGACCTTCCATGCCGTGGTGCCGGTCGCGGTGGGCTCCGGCGACGTCCTCTGGACCGGCAACTATTTGCCGTTCGACGGCAAGTACAGTTATGACAAGACCATGGCGATCATGGACAGCATGACGGCCGGCCTGAACCAGGTCGAGCGCGACCGCCGCCTGACCCGGGCAGCGCTGGATAACATCAAGGCGGCGCCCCTGGCCAGCGCCGGTTTGATGGTGCGCAAATTCTTCCGTTTCTGGCTCTGGGTCTACGAGGGCGCACCGACCGGGACGCGCCGCCAGGGCGGAGGGCTGGTGCAGATGGTGCTCGCCATGAGTTACTATCCGGTCCTGCTCCTTTTCGGCGCCGGATTGTGGCTGACCCGCAAGCGCTGGCGCGAGTTCTTCTTCCTCTATCTGCTGCTGGCCTATTATGTCGCCGCCCATGTTGCGCTTTTGGTGGTGCCGCGCTACCGGTTTCCGATCCTGCCGCTGATGATCCTCTTCGCCAGCCTGGTGCTGGCGGAGGCCTGGGCGCGCTGGCAGCGCCGGCGGTCGGCCTGAGGCGGGCGAGCGGATGCAAAAGATCTTTAAATTTATCCTGATCGCCTTCGTCTTTTGCGCGACGGTGGCGCAGGGCATCACCTTCGAGAGCATTCAGGATGTCGTCTTCGGCGCCGATATCGTCCTGGTGATGGATCTTCCGCTGCTGTTGCTCTACATCTTTGGGCATAAGCGGCTTGCGCCTTCGCCCCTGGCCCGGATTTCGATGGGGCTCACCTATGCTTTTTTTGCCTGGTCGGCGATCGGGCTCTTTTTCGCTCCCAACCGGCCCCTGCTCAACCAGGAGCTGGTGATGAACATCCGCACCCTGCTGATCTTTCTGGCGCTGATCAATTTCGTCAACACCAAGGAGGATGTGCAGAATCTCTTTCTCGGTTTCGCCCTGGGGCTATTTTTTCAGGGTTTTGTCGCGATCCATCAATGGCTGCGCGGGCCGGTTGGCCTCGCGTTCCTCGGTGAGCAGCCGGGAGACTGGCAGGCACGCGGCACCTTCGTGCATCCCAGCGTGGCGGGGCTCTATTTTTCGCTGATGTCGGTTTTTGTCTTTCGGATGGCGGTCTATCTCCGGCCCAAGTATCACCCGCTCTATGTGATCGCTTTTTTCTTCGGGGTGATCGCCCTCTATGCGACCTTCAACCGGGCCAACTGGCTGGGCTTTGCTGTCTCGATGGTTGTCATGTTTGCCTTTGATTTCTTCCGCGGCAAAGCCCTGACCCGCAAGGCGCGCGGACTGCTGGCGTTGATGGCGGTGGTGGCGGTGATCGGCACCGTCCGCTATGGCACCACCATCGTTGAACGCTTCTCCGATTCAGAGGATTCGATGATGAGCGACCGCTCCTCGAGCCGTAAAAGTCTGGCCCTGGATGCGATCCGCATCATCAAGGATCACCCCCTAACCGGGGTGGGTCTCAATAACTACAAGGAGTATGTCAACAAGGAGACGGCCGGCCTGCAGATCGTCCACTGCACCTATCTGCTGGTCACGGCGGAGCTGGGCCTCCCCGGCGGCCTCCTCTTCGTCGCCCTGCTCCTTTGGTTCATCTTCATCGGCTTTAAAACGCGGAGCACCCGGGATCCTTTCATCTATCATGTTGCCTCCGCGGGATTGACGGCGGTGCTCGCATTCGCCATTGCGATGCTGCCCTCGCCCGACTATCGCAATCTCTATGTCAAGATCCACATCTGGATGGCCTTTGCGGTGGTATTGATCGCCGCCAAGATGGACTATAACCTGCGCCGGATGCTCGCCGATCCGCGGGTCCGGGCGCAGCTGGCAGCGCGCAAGAAAGCCCTGCTCGAGCGGCAAGCCACACAGCGGCTGCGCCACGGTTACGGGGCCTGAGCAGCAAGATAGTGAGTATGGTCAATAACGCTATGGAATCACAGTGAGGAGACGTGCATGCGCATTCTGGGTTTTTATGACGATCACAATGCAGGAAGCGCCATCATCGAGGATGGCAAGATACTGGCAGCGGTGGAAGAGGAACGACTCTCCCGCATCAAACTGCACAACGGCAATGAGGATGGCGAGCCGATCCTGAGCCTGGAGATGGCCCTCAAGATGACCAACTCCACGCCGGAGAATATCGACAAGATCGCCCTCGGCATCATGCCGGCGGCGGAGATGCAGGCCTACATCCATCACGATCTCTTTCAGGTGCAGAAGAATCGAAAATGGATCCTCGCCAGCCTGCTGAGCAAGAGCATCACCTGGGATAAATACTGGCTCTGGTATCCCTACTTTTACAACCAGTTCCGCATCAACCGCACGAAAAAGTTGCTGGCCAAGGTGGGGCTGGGCGACAAGCCGATCGAATTCGTCGATCACCACCGCTCCCATGCGGCCGCCGCCTATTACAGCTCCGGCAAGAGCCGCGCCCTCATCGTCACCCTCGACGGCCAGGGCGACGGCCAATGTGGTCAGGTCTGGCTGGGCGAGGAGGGCAAGCTGACCCATCTCAAGAGCGTCAGCAGCTACCACAGCCCGGGCCTTTTCTACAATTTCATCACCTGGTACCTCGGCTACAAGCCGATGCGCCATGAGGGCAAGATCACCGGCCTGGCAGCGCATGGCCAATACGAGCATGTGGCCGACCATTTTGAAAAAATGTTCGGCCTGGAGAACGGCGAGTTCCGCTACTACATGGCCGAGGCGCAGTACCAGCACGCCTATCCGCATCGCACCAATTATGACAAGTTCCGCGCCGCCCTGCCCAGGAGCTTCGAGGCCTTCTCCCCGGCCGATGTCGCCGCCGGCGTTCAGGTCCTGACCGAGCGGGTGGTGGCGGAGTATGTCGATCAATTCCTGCAAAAGTTCGGTCCGATCGATGTGGTCATGGCCGGCGGCGTCTTCGCCAACGTCCGCGTCAACCAGGCGATCGCCGAACTGCCCAACGCCAAATCGGTCTATATCTTCCCGGCCATGGGCGATAACGGCATCCCCGCCGGCGCGGCGCTCTATACCTTTTACAAGAGCATGGGCTGGCCGGTGATCCACACCATGCCCCGGCTGGACGATGTCTATCTCGGGCCCTCCTACAGCGACGCCGAGATCGAGGCCGAACTGAAAAAGGCGGGCTTGCAGTACACCTGGTACGACAACATCGCCCCGGTGATCGCGGACCTGCTCACCAGGAGCGCCGTGGTGGCGCGTTTCGACGGCCGCATGGAATACGGTCCGCGCGCCCTTGGCAACCGCACGATCCTTTACCAGTCCACCGACAAGAGCGTCAACGACTGGCTGAACCACAAGCTCAAACGCACCGAATTCATGCCCTTCGCGCCGGTGACCCTGGCCGAGGACATGGAGGAGAACTATGAGCAGATCGCCAAAAACGAATATCCGGCGCGCTTCATGACCATCACGTTCAACTGCTCGAAATCGATGCAGCAGGGTTGCCCGGCGGTGGTGCACGTCGATAATACCGCCCGCCCCCAGCTCATCGATGAAAAGACCAACAGGGTCTATTATCATATCGTCAAGGAGTATAAAAAGCTGACGGGCCTGAGTTCGGTGATCAATACCAGCTTTAACATGCACGAGGAGCCGATCGTCTGCTCCCCGGGCGATGCGATCCGCGCCTTCACCCAGGGCTATCTCGAGTATCTGGCGATCTCCAATTTCCTCGTCAGTTCGCCGACGCCCGAAAAAGCCCGGTCGCGCGAGTAAGCCGCGTGTCGAGTGTCCGTCTCAACACCCTGTTCGTCGCCATCGGACAGGTGCTGCGCATCGCGATGGCGATGATCCTGCTGCCGGTGGCGTCGCGCCTGCTCGGGCCGGCCTCCTTTGGCCGCTATAATCTCGCCACCACCATCATGTTTTTCACGATGCTGGCCGATGACCTCGGCCTCAACATGTGGGTGACACGCGAGATCGCCCGCGAGCGCGAGCGCGCCCAGCGCTATTTCGCCTATACGGTCGGACTCAAGGCGGCCCTGATCCCCCTGAGCCTGCTCTTCGTCGCCATCTACCTGCAGATCGGCGGCTATGATGCGGAGACGGTGCGGGTGGTCTGGATCTTTTCCCTCTATGCGGTTCTCTGTTCCTTCCGCGATCTGGCGATCGCCCTCTTCCGGGCCTATGAGCAGATGGAATGGGAGTCGCTGGCGCTGAGCATCGAGAAGGTGTTGACTACAGCGGTGGGTGTTGCCGTGCTGCTGCTGGGCGGCGGGCTGACCGGCCTGGCCTGGGCCTTTGTCGCCTCGGCGGCGGCGAGTCTGCTCTATTGCCTGCGGCCGCTCTTCACCCGGTTCGTCCGCCCGGCCCTCGCCTTCAGCCTGCGCGAGTTCCTGCCGATGCTGCGCGGGGCGGTGGTTTTCGGGATCTCGGTCTTTCTGACCACCGTCTATTCGCACATCGACATGCTCATGCTCTCGTGGCTCAAGGGGCCCGAATACTGGGGCTTTTTCGCGGCGGCGCACAAGCTGATCGACCTGACCAATTTCATCCCGACGGTGCTGATGATCGCCACCTTTCCGGCGCTCTCGCGGATTTCGGGGCGTCTGGCTGGGGACCTCGATCACCTCTTCACCCGCGGGTTCAAGTGGCTGCTGTTGTTGGCCATTCCGCTGGTGCCGGGGGTGGCCCTGCTCGCCCGCCCGGTCATCCTGGGATTCTATGGCGCCGCCTATGCCCCCTCGATCCCGGCGCTGCAGATCCTCGGCGGCACCGCGGCGGTGCTCTTTCTGAACATCTTCGCCGCCGGGGTGTTCGGCGCCACCAACAACCAGGGCAAGCTGGTGATCATCCAGATCGGCGGACTGATCCTGAGCACCGCCCTCAACTATCTGCTGATTCCCTATTATGCCCACGTCGGCTCGAGCCTGGCCTCACTGATCACCGAGTCGCTGGTGCTGACCGCCACCCTGATCCTGGCCTTCAGCCGTATCGTCCGGCTGACGGAGAAACGCTTCATCCTGGATGCTCTTTTCGCCGCGGCCGTGATGAGCGCGCTGCTCTACGGTCTGCGCAGCTGGCCGGTTTTCGTCGTGGTCGGGATCGGCGCGGCCGTCTATTTCGCCGTTCTCTTCGCCCTGAAAACCATCACCTGGCGGGAGATCTGGCAGTTCAAACGGGTGAAATCCGCATGAGAATCCTCTATTTCAATTATCTCTACGACATCTACGGCGCCTCGCTGGGCTCGGCGATCAAGCCGATGGAGCTCTTCGCCGCCCTGCGCCGCATGGGCCACGAGGTCGAGATGGTCTGGTTCAAGGACCAGCCGGGGGGGCCGCCGGCCGGCACCCTCAAGCGGAGTCTGCGCGATTTCCTCAAGCGCCATCTCGCATTTCTGGTGCACGACATCAAGCTGCTGCTCGAGAACCGCCGGTTTGCGCGCCTCGAAGCGGAGAAAGTGGCCGCCTTCAAGCCGGACATTCTCATCGCCCGGCTCGATCTCTATCTCTATTCGGCAATCAGGACCGCGCGCAAATTCGATCTGCCGGTGATTATCGAGGCGGACAGTCCCCCGCTCTACGAGGCCCTCCATTTTCAGAAGCAGTACTGGCGCATCCCGGCGATTCCGCGTCTGATCGAACGCTGGGTGCTGCGTCAGGGTGATTTTGCCATCATGCAGTCGCGCGAGCTGCAGCGCTATTTCATCGACCAGCACCGGATCGATCCCGAGCGTACCGCCGTGGTCTGCAATGGCGCCGACGTCGACAAATTTGCGCCGCATCCGGCTCCCTCCGCCCTGGTAGAGCGGTTCGGTCTGCAGGGTGGTCCGGTGCTCGGCTTTATCGGCTCGATGAGCGCCTGGCATGGCATCGACAACCTGCTGCGCATCGTCCAGACGATCGTGGCGCGCTATCCCCGGACCAAGTTTCTGCTGGTGGGCTCCGGCGGCGGGCAGGAAAAATCGATCCGGCGTTATCTCGAGAAACATGGCCTCAACCACCATGTCGTCCAGACCGGCTATGTGGCGCACGCGGAGATCCCGGACTATCTGCAGCTGATGGATGTGGTGCTGGCGCCCTATCCCAATCTGCCCTTCTTCTACTACAGCCCGGTCAAGGTCTTTGAGTACATGGCCGCCGGCAAGGCGGTGGTGACGACGCGGATCGGGCAGCTCGCGCGCATCATCCGCGATGGCTGGGATGGCGTGCTCTGCCCCGCCGGCGATTTTGACGCCTTCATTTCGGCCATCGCGGGGCTGCTGGAGGATCCCGAAATCGCCCGCGAGATGGGCGTGCATGCCCGCGAGAGCATCATCCAGCAGCATACCTGGAAGCACAAGGCCCAGGCCTATGAAAAAATTTGCCAACAGGTGATCGATGCGCACCGGCTGCGCAGCGCCGCCGGGGAGGACGGCCGATGAAGATCCTGATGGTCCACAAGTTCTATTACATCGAGGGCGGCGCCGAGCGCTACTATTTCAATCTTTCCGAACTGCTGCAGCGCCAGGGCCACGAGGTCATCCCCTTCGCCATGCACCATCCGCGCAATCTGCCCACTCCCTGGAGCGATTATTTCGTCGACTATTTCGAGCCGGACAAGGAGCTGGCGCACCTCGGGCCGCTTAACGGTCTCAAGGCAGCAGCGCGCGTGATCTACAACCGCCAGGCGCAGACGCGGCTGGCGGCGCTCATCGATGCGGTCCAGCCCGACATCGCCCACGTCCATGGCGTCTACCACCACCTCTCGCCTTCGGTCCTCTTTACCCTGAAGCAGAAAAAGCTGCCGGTGATCTTTACCCTGCATGAATACAAGATCCTCTGCCCGGATTATCTCTTTCTTGACCGGCAGGGCCGGGTCTGTGAGCAGTGCGCCGGCCGGCATTTCTGGCACGCGACGGCCAAGCGCTGCTTCCGCTCCTCTCTGGCGGCCTCGGCCCTGGTAACCGCCGAATCCTATGTGCACCGTCTGCTCCGGACCTATCATCGCGAGGTCGATCTCTACCTCTCGCCGAGCCGCTTTCTGCGCGGCAAGATGATCCAGTATGGCTATCCGGAGGCGCAGGTCGAGTGGCTCCCCTATTCCATCCCGATGGACGACTATGAGCCCTGCTATGAGAACGATGGCTATTTCGTTTACGTCGGCCGGCTGTCGCATGAAAAGGGGATTGCCGAGCTGGTGCGGGCGATGCGGCAGGTGCCCGAGGCGAAGCTGAAGGTCATCGGCACCGGCCGCCTCGGCGAACCGCTGCAGGAGGTTGTCCGTCAGCAGGGGCTGACCAACGTCGAATTCCTCGGTTACCGCAGCGGGGCGGAGCTGCGCGAGATCGTCCGGCGGGCGATGTTCGTTGCGGTGCCCTCGGTGGTCTATGACAATTCGCCGCTCTCGATCTATGAGGCCCTCGCCCATGGCAAGCCGGTGGTCGGAGCGGCGATCGGCGGGATCCCGGAGCTGATCGAGGAGGGCCGTGACGGTTTTCTCTTCACGGCCGGGGATGAAGCGAGCCTGGTGGCGGCGCTGCGGCGGATGCTGGCGTGCGCGCCGCAGTGGCCGGAGATGGGCCGGGCGGGACGGCGCAAGGCCGAGGAGCTCTTCGGCCCGCAAGCCCATCTGCAAAAAATCGGGGCGATCTACGAGCGGTTTGTCCGCAGCCGCTGAGTTTTTCGGTATGCTTGGATGAAGAGTGGACCAGGGAAGAGGAGACCCATGCCCGAGAGACAACATTCCGTCATGCTGGTGGTCAATGGTTTTGGCATCGGCGGCGGCGAACTCAAGCTGCTTGAACTTGCCGGCCTGCTCGACCGGCGCAAATACGACCTGACCATCGTCTCGGTCGGGCAGGGGGGAGCCCTCGAGGAGCGGTTTCGCGCCCTTGGTTTGCCCACCCATGTGCTGCCCAAGGTCTTTGGCTTCGATCCCCGTCTGCCCTGGCGCCTGGCAAAACTGATGCGCGCCTGCAAGACCGAACTGGTGCTCAGCACCCTCTTTTATGCCGATATCATCGCCGCGCTGGCCTCGCTGTTCTACAAACCCAAGGCGCTGCTCTCATGGGAGGTGATCACCGGCCAGCTTGATTGGTATCAGGTGCTGGCCTACCGTTTGCTGGCCGGACGCTTTGACCACGTCGCGGCGGTCTCGGATTCGATCCACCCCTTTATCCGTGGAATGCGCGGCATGAAGGCGGAGCGGATCAGCACCATCTATTACGGGGTGGACCTGGAAAAATACCAGCCGCACGGCCAGCGTTCAGCCGGCGAGCTCGTCTTCGGCACCGTGGCCCGCCTTGTCCATCAGAAGGGCCACACCTGGCTGCTGCAGGCCATTCCGCCGGTGGTGCAGGCCTCGCCGCAGGCGCGCTGGCGTTTTGCCGGCGATGGTGACAAGCGCGCCGGCCTGGAGGCCCAGGCCGGGCAGCTGGGTATCACCCGGGCGGTCGAATTTCTCGGCAGCCGCAGCGACGTCCAGGATCTGCTCGGCACCTTCGATGTCTTCATCCTGCCCTCCCTCTGGGAGGGGTTTCCCAATGTCCTGCTCGAGGCGATGGCCTCGGGGCTGCCGGTGATCGCCACGGCGGTGGAGGGGACCGTGGAGATGGTGGTCGACGGCGAGACCGGGAGGCTGGTGCCGAAGGAAAATAGTGCCGCCCTGACTGCCGCCATGCTGGAACTGGCGGCCGCGCCGGAACTGCGCGAGCGAATGGGGCGGGCGGGGAGGAAACGGGTGGAAGAGCATTTTTCGCTCGCCAGGCAGGTGCGCGAATTCGAGGCGCTCTTCGACCGCTTTCTGGCGTGATTTTGCAAACGACGCTGAATGACACCAAAGGAGTAATGAACCGACCATGATCCATGGCAAAAAAGTGGTGGTCGTCCTTCCGGCCTATAACGCCGCGGCGACCCTGGAACAGACCTACCAGGAGATCCAGTTCGATATCGTCGACGATGTCATCATCGTCGATGACGCCAGCACCGACGAGACCGTCGCGGTGGCCAACCGGCTGGGCATCCACACCGTCGTTCATCCGCATAACCTCGGCTACGGCGGCAACCAGAAGACCTGCTACCGTGAAGCCCTGGCGCGCGGCGCTGACGTCGTCGTCATGCTCCATCCCGATTATCAGTACACCCCCAAGCTGGTGACGGCGATGGCCTCGCTGGTCGCCATCGGCCAGTACCAGATGGTGCTGGCCTCGCGCATCATCTCCGGCGGCGCCCTCAAGGGCGGCATGCCGCTCTACAAGTACATCAGCAACCGGCTGCTGACCCTGGCCGAAAATATCCTGCTTGGGCAAAAGATCTCGGAATATCACACCGGTTATCGCGCTTTTTCGCGCGAGCTGCTCTCGGACCTGCCTCTGGACCAGTGCTCCAACGATTTCGTCTTCGATAACGAGATGATCGCCCAGGCGGTCTATTTCGGCTACAGCGTCGGCGAGGTCTCCTGTCCGACCAAGTACTTTCCCGAGGCCTCGTCGATCAATTTCCGCCGCAGCGTCCGCTACGGCTTTGGTGTTTTGCGCACGGCCTTTTCTTTCCGCCTGCAAAAGATGAATCTCGGCTCCTTCCGGATTTTCAGGCGCTGAGGCGGGCGATGGCCGAATTAACCGCCCAACCACCGGCGCAGCGGGTTCTCATCGTCATTCCGGCCTTCAACGAGGAGCGGAGCATCGCCGCGGTGGCGCAAGAGGCCTTGCACGCCTGGCCCGGGGTTGAGGTGCTGGTGGTGAACGACTGCTCGACCGATGCGACCGCAACGGTGCTGGCTGCCGAGGGGATCAACCACGTCACGCTGCCGGTCAATCTGGGCATCGGCGGGGCGGTGCAGACCGGTTTCCTCTATGCCTGGGAGAAAGGCCACGACGTGGTCATGCAGGTGGACGGCGACGGCCAGCATCCCCCGGCGCAGATCCCGGTGCTGCTGAAGGCCATGGCCGACAATGGCTGGGATGCGGTCATCGGTTCGCGCTATGCCGCGGGCAGTCAGATCGTCTCGACACGGGCGCGGCGGATCGGCGGCGGCCTGCTCGGCGCCATCATCCGGGTGGCGGCGGGACAGCGGGTCACCGATCCGACCTCGGGCTTCCGCGCCTACAACCGCCGCGCACTGTCGTATCTGCGGCTGCACTATCCGCAGGAATATCCCGAGCCGATCATCGCCATCGAACTGCTGATGAACGGCTTCCGGCTCGGCGAGGTCCCGATCACCATGAAGGAACGGGCGCACGGCGCCTCCTCGATTACGGGTCTGAACACCCTGTTTTATATGATCAAGGTGATCTTTGCCATCATCATTGTAAAAATCAGACGGAGGCGGTGAGATGCCGGAGACCACGCATACCTACCTCTATGGCAACCGGATCCTCTACCTGGCGATCGGCGCAGGCCTGCTCTTTCTCCTTTTCATTGTGCAGCTTGTGCGCAAGCGCAAGCTCAGCGAGCGCTTCGCCCTGGTGTGGATGGTGATCCCCATCCTGCTGATCCTCTTCTCCTCCAACCGGGCGCTGCTCGAACGGCTGGCGGTGCTCGCCGGGATCGCCTATGCCCCGGCCTTGATGATACCGATCAGCTTTGGCCTTTTCATCCTGGTGAGCCTCTATTTTTCCATCAAGGCGAGCCGCTCGGAGCAGCAGATCAAAAAACTCGCCCAGGAGCTGGCCCTGCTGCGCCATGCCCTGGAGCAGCCGGCGCCGCCGCCGGAGCACAAGGATCCGAACAACCGCAGATCCGGGGATGAACATGCTCTTTAACACAATGGCTTTCGGCTGGTTTTTCCTCCTGCTGGCGGTGTTCTTTTTCACCCTGCCGCCGCAGCGCCGCTGGATCTTTTTGCTCTTCTGCAATCTGCTCTACTATGCCTGTTTCAAGGTGGAGTATCTCCTGCTGCTGCTTATCGCCATCGGCCTCTCCTGGCTCTGCGGCGTGCGGATGGCGGATGGGGCGGGGGAGAGGAAGCGGCGTTTCTGGCTGATCCTCGGCCTGACGGTCAATCTCGGCATCCTGATCTTTTTCAAGTATTTCAACTTTTTCTCGCGCTCGCTGATGGATCTGGGAGGCGCGTTCGGGCAACCCCTCTCGCTGCCGCTGCTGCGCTGGATCCTGCCGGTCGGCATCTCTTTCTATACCTTTACAGCTTCGGGCTACCTGATCGATGTCTACCGCCGCAAGGTCGAGGCGGAGCGGCATCTCGGCTATTATGCCGCTTTTATCTCGTTTTTTCCCAACATCGTCTCCGGGCCGATCGAACGGGCGGGCCATCTGCTGCCGCAGTTCCGCCGCCTCGATGAATTCGACGGCGCCCGCGCCGCCTCTGGTTTGCGGCTGATGCTCTGGGGCTTTTTCAAGAAACTGGTGGTGGCCGACCGGCTGGCGATCTATGTCAACGCGGTTTTCAACCATCCCGATCCCCACAGCGGCGCCACCCTGCTGGTGGGCTCGCTCTTTTTCACCTTTCAGATCTATTGCGATTTTTCCGGCTATACCGATATCGCCATCGGCGTCGCGCGGGTTCTCGGCTTCGATCTCCGGCGCAATTTCGAGCGCCCCTATTTCTCGCGCTCGATCCCCGAGTTCTGGCGGCGCTGGCACATTTCCCTCTCCTCCTGGTTCCGCGATTACCTCTATATCCCCCTCGGCGGCAGCCGGGTGGCGGTGCCACGCGCCTACCTCAACCTCTTCATCGTCTTTTTTGTCAGCGGCATGTGGCACGGCGCCAACTGGACCTTTTTGATCTGGGGTGGTCTGCACGGCCTCTATGCAGTCAGCTCGAAATTCACCCAGGCGCGCCGGGACCGGATCGCCGCCGTCCTGCACGTGCCCGCTGCCCTGCGCCGCGCCTTCGCCATCCTGCTGACCTTTATGCTGGCCAACTTTGCCTGGGTCTATTTCCGGGCCAACGACCTGGCGACGGCCAACCAGATCATGGTGAAAATCTTTACCGGCGACTATTCGCGGCTCTTCATTCCGGCCCTGGACCAGTTCATCTACAGCCTGGCCGCCATCGCCATGCTGCTGGCGGTGGATCTGCTGCAGGAACGGCGCTCGCTTGCCGCCTGGCTCGATGCCCGCCCGCTCCTCCTGCGCTGGGCGGTCTATGGCACCGTCGTGGTCATCATCCTACTCATGGGTATCTTTAATGGCAGCCAGTTTATTTACGCGCAGTTCTAGCATCGGCCGCTTCCTTTTCAAGCTGGCCCTCTTCCTGGCCGTCGTCGCCGCCGCCGATTACACCATCGGCAAGGGGATCGATCATTTCTTCCGCAAGACCCTCTACGGCGAGAACTGGTCCAAGGAGAACTGGCTCCTCAGCCAGCCCTATGACGTCGTCTGCTTTGGCTCCTCGCGTACCTTCCGCCACTACGTCCCTGAGATCATGCGCGACAGCCTTGGCATGACGGTCTTTAATGCCGGCGCCAACGGCCAGTACATCTTTTACGCCTATGCCCTCGAACAACTGATGCTGGAGCGCTATACCCCCCGGGTGATCATCCTCGACCTGCTGCCTAATTATGTGACCCGGGCCGAGAGTGCGGAGGAGGAGCTGGGTCGGATGAGCTCGATGGCCCCCTATGCGGATCATCCCGCGGTCGCCAGTCTGCTCACCGGCGGCCAGTGGAATGAGAAACTCAAGCTGCGCTCGCGGCTCTACCGTTACAACTCACGCCTGCTCAGCCTGGCCAGCAACTATTTCAATACGCCCGGGGTGACCGATAACGGCTTTGTCCCCATCGGCAAGACCAAATTTCGCGCCTTGCACGACTTTCCAGACAATCTCGACGCGAATCCGCTGCCGGACTATGACCCCCGCCGCATCGAGGTGCTCAAGGCCTTTATCCGCTCCGCCCGCGACAAGGGTGCCCTGGTGGTCCTCGCCTTCTCGCCGACCGTCCAGCCCCTCTCACCCAAGGTGGAGCAGATTCTCGCCTGGTATGAGGATCTGGCGCGCACCACGGAGACGCCGTTCATCAAGATCACCAGCGCGGAGTATCCGCAATTTCTCGACCAGAGCCTCTATTCGGATCTGATCCACATGAACGAGCCCGGCGGCCGGACCTACACTCCGATCTTTGTCAACAAGCTGAAACCCCTCATCGGCCTGAAAGGCCATTGAAGCGAAACCCCTGACGGATGAACATGAAGACGACCTCCAAAACTCCCTGGCTGGTGGCCCTGACCCTGGGCCTGATCATCGGACTCGGCGCTGTGCTGCGTCTGATCGGTATCCGCTTTGGCCTGCCGATGGCCTACCACAATGACGAGTGGGTGCTGGTGCTCGCCACCCGGCAATTTTTCAGCGGCGATTTCAATCCCCACAATTTTCTCTACCCCTCGCTGCTGATGTACATCATGTATGCCTTTGAACGGCTCTATTTTCTCTTCGCCTCCGGGCAGGACGATCTCTCGACCCTCTACACCCTCTGCCGGGTTGTGGTCCTGCTCTTCGGGCTCGCCTCGCTCTGGCTGGTCTACCGGCTGGGCAAGCGGCTCCATGATGTGCGGACCGGGCTGCTTGCGGCCCTCTTCCTCTGCATCATCCCCCTGCACGTCATGCACAGCCACTTTGCCACCACCGACGTGCCGCTCACCTTTTTTATCCTGCTGACGCTTTGGGCCGCCTTGCGAATGACCGAACGGCGGATGCCGGCCGATTATCTGCTCGCCGGCATCGCCTTCGGCCTGACCGTTTCGATCAAGATCCCCGGCGCGGTTATTTTTGTGGCGCTGCTTGCCGGTCATCTCTACGGCGTGGCGCAGGAGCGCGGGATTCACTATGGGCCGGTCCTGGCTCGCGAATGGCGCAACGGACGCCGGATGGTGCTGGGGGCGGGCGCTGCCCTGCTTGCCGCCCTGCTGGTCTGGTCGGTCCTGGCCAAATTCGATCTCTGGGCGCCGAAACTGATGCAGCGCATCCCGGTCGAGCTCTGGGTCAAGTACTATGACGAGATCCTTGCCCGGGCCCATGCCATGGCCCCCAAACTCGCGATCCTGACCTTCGTCGGCGTCATGGCCCTGGTCTACACCGCCAAACTCTGGACGCCGCGCTTCAGCCGGATCCTGTTGCTGCTCGGCGCCGCGCTCGTGACCTTCTTCGCCACCACGCCCTACGCCCTGCTCGATTACAAGGCCTTCGCCCACGATTTCCTCTTTCAGATGGTCATCAGTCAGTCGAGCTGGAGCGGCATGTTCGCTGGCAAGGCCCCCGGCTATATCACCAATTTCACCTATCTCCGGGACAACTTTACCCCGCTGCTCCTCCTGGCCGCCGCCGGTGGCGTCGTGCTGCAGATCCGGGCGCGCAAAATCCAGTACTGGATCCTTATCACCTTCGCCGTGGTCTACTATGCCTATATCGGTTCGTGGAAACTGATGTTCGACCGCTACATGATCCCGCTGCTGCCGGTGATCGCCCTCTGGGCGGCCTGGGGCATCGTCTGCCTGACCGATGCACTGCGCGAACGGCTGACCGGCGCCGGCGACAGCGCGGCTCCCGCGCCGCCGCGTCGCAAGATGGTTGCGGCTGCCGCGATCGGCGCCACCCTGCTGCTCTTCATCCTGCTGCCGGGCCTCCAGATGATGAAAGAGAGCTGGGGCTTCGATGCCTATCTGCTCAAGACCAATACCAAAAAAATCTCCTACGACTGGGCAGTGACCCATCTGCCCAAGGAGGCGCTGGTGCTGCGCGAGCAGTACACCCCCGAAGTCGAGCTCGCCGGCTACCGGGTTCATCTGGTCAATTTTACCTTTAACGATTCGGTGAACGCCGACTATATCCGGCGTCATCAGATCGATTATGTCATCGTCACCGACAAACTCTGGAAACGCCCCATCCAGGATAATGGCGTCCTCGGGATCCGCCAGGCCTACGCCGCCCTGCCCGATTATGCCGATCTGATCTATGATCTCAAGCCGACCCCGGAAAATCCTGGCCCGGAGGTGAAAATTTTCCGGGTGCGGAAACCAACACAGCCCTGAGGAGACGATGCGCATGTCCTTTATGACGATCCGGCTCCCGGCCCTGGCGGCTCGAGCGCAGCGGTGGTTGACCCCCGGCTCTCTTTTCCTCGGACTGGGTCTGCTCTTTGGAGTGACCTGGTCGACCCTCACCCCGCCCTTCCAGGCGCCGGACGAGCACGTCCATTTTTGCCGCGCCTGGCAGCTCGCCGCCGGCGATCTGCTGCCGGAGCGGATGGACGGGGTGCAAGGGGGGACGCTGCCAATGAGCATCATCGAGACCATCGAACAGGTCAATCCAGGCTTACGCTTCCATTCCAGGGATCAGCGGCAGGATCCCGGGCTCCTGCGCCGGTTTCTGCAGCGGCCGCTGGAGCCGGAGCAGACGCGTTTTTACCCCTTTCCCTCCAGCGCCCTCTACCCGCCGGCCGCCTACCTGCCGCATGTGGCCGGCATCCTGCTGGGGCGGCTGATCGGCGCCTCGCCGCTGGTGATGATGTATCTCGGCCGCTGGTGCGCCCTGGCGCTCTGGCTGGTACTGATCCGTTTTGCGTTACGCCTGATGCCGGCGGGGCGCTGGCTGCTGCTGGCCATCGCCCTGATGCCGATGAGCCTCTTCCTCGGCGGCGCGTTCAATCCGGATGCGGTCACCAACG
>CAYTCI010000048.1:0-32481 GCA_964436305.1 uncultured Cytophagia bacterium
GGGGTAAAACCCCCCGGTTTTTAATATCGCTGGTTTCCCTTGCACTTTTTTAAATTTGCACCTATTGGTCGGGCAAAAAAAAAACGCCTCTGGCTCACTGCATGAGCTCAAATGCGCTTCTTCATAATAGAACCCCTCCCCATCAACAGCCCTATTTTTGTTGATGTTACAAAAAATGAGCATAAAACGCAAGCGAAATGTTAAAAAAGTTGCTTTCCAGGTCAGGATGTGGCTGATGCGCCATGGAAAAATAGGCAAAAGCTTATGCGACCTTCAAACAGAAGGGCAGGGGACCAGCGGCTCCCCTCAAGCCGGGCAAAGATTTGTCCACAGAACTATTTTTTTCTTGGTTTTCGTCGCCTGATTGGCTACTTTCGGTAGGGGGGCCTGGTAGCAATCCCGGCACGGACCAGGAGGCGGGGAGGCCGGCATCCAGCCATCGTGGATGAGGACATGCCACCAACAAAGGAACCCCGCCATGATCAGCAGAAGAAATTTCCTCAAGAGCGGCAGCGCCGCGGCGCTGCTCACCGGCGCCGGCGTCCCGGCTGCAAAAGCGGCCATGCCGCCGCACCTCAGGAACGGCAGCGATCCGGGCACCGGACCTTTCGTCAAGGACCGGCTCGACCAGGGCCCCTTTACGATCGAGCAGGATCAGGGGTGGCGGAACATCGGCAGCACCACCGCCTCGGACAAACCGGTCCGCAATTTCGGACTCGGCCTGACCGCCTACACCTGGGAGGAGGGCGGCCCCGCCATCCCCGTCCGCCAGGGAAAAATCCCGCTGGAAAAGGCGGTGGAGACGCTGGCTTGCCTGCCCTTCGTCGATGTGCTCTACATCCGCTGCGACTGGCGCGACGTCCAGAGCGCCCCGGGCCGGCTCAACCTCAATCCGGTGTGGAAACTGACCTTCGAGGCGGCCAAACAGTACAACCTGCGCGTCGGTTTCCGGGTGCAGCTCTCTAGCCCGAATTTTCAGCCCCGGCAGCTCGCCCTGCCCGATTTTCTCCTCGACAAGGTCCCGCTCGTCAAGATCGGCAAGCGAAGAGGGGAGACGAACGAAACCAAAACCGGGGATTGGGATTATGTCGAACCCCGGTATGACCATCCCGCCTTTAAAAGCGCCTTCCGCGAGCTGAACGACCTGCTGGCGTCCGAATACAATGACCATCCCCTGGTCGAATTCATGGATATGATGATGTATGGCTTTTGGGGAGAAGGTCATACCAATAACCTGCCCAACCCCTTCCCGGATTACCTCACCGCCGAAAAAACGATGCTCGAGATGACCCGCTACCAGATCGACACCTGGACCAGGGTCCCTCTGGCCATCAACACCCAGCCCGACATCAGCAGCACCGGCAATTATGCCTGCCTGGATATGGCGGTCAGGGCCGGCTGCTGGCTGCGCTCGGACAGCATTCTCTTTATCGAGGAGCCGATCCAGATCGAGCACCTCTCGAGCCGGCCACCCTGGCTCGCCGCCGTGATGGAGCAGGGACGCTTTCGCGAATATGATATCCATGACATTCCCCTCGACGAGGCCGGCATCAACCTCAAGGAAAAATCCATGCTGCACTGCGTGGACATGGGGGCCAATTACTGGGCTCTCTGGACCGAGGGGGAGAACCTCCGCACCTACTATGAAAAGTACCCGGCGGGATTCGACACCCTGCAGCGCCGGCTCGGCTATCGCGTCCGGCCATCGTGGATCTGGCAGCGGAAGCGGTATGGCACCTCCGAGGTCATCCTGGCCATCGCCAACGACGGCGTGGCCGGCGTGCCCGGCATTCTGCGCGTCTATATCGAGAGCGAGGACGGCCGCTTCAGCATGGGCGGCGGCCTGGATGCCGGCCATCCCCACGGCGGGCGGCTGCGGCAGTGCAATTTCATTCTGCCGCAGGGCATGGAGGGCAAAAAGATGAAACTGCGCGCCGAGATCGAAACCAAGGGCGTGCGCAGACCGGTCCATTGGGCCTGTGCCCAGCCGCTCAATCCGGACGGCTCGTTCCCGATCCAGCTCAGCACCTTTGACGATCCCGGCTGGCGGAAGGGCATCTGAATCCCGCGGGGGCGTCCGTAAACAGGGAGAGTAAAAAGTCATGAAACGATTGTCAGGAGTCACCCGGGGATTTGCCGCACTAACCGTGGCGCTGCTACTGGCGGCGCTCCCTGCTGCCGCCCAGCCGGAGGCGCCGAAATCCGGCAAAGCGCTGGGGCCGTGGGATTGGGGTCACATCCGCATTGTCCGCTCCAATGACAATATCGAGTTCCTGAACCGGCTGCATGCAACGGTCAACCAGAACGGCGGTCCGATCCTTTTCCCCAAAGACCCGGGCAGCGGCCGGTACATCACCGATCTGAAAGAATTTGACAAGCTCGTTGCGGCAGCGCGCGAAAAGGTCGACCGCTTCCACCAGGAGGGCCTGCACGTGATCGCCTATACGACCATGGCCCTGGCGGGCGAGAGTCCGACCTATGACGACGTGCCCAGGCCGGAAGAACTGGCGCTGAATGAGGCCTACAATATGCCCGGGCTTTGGGAGAGCTATGCCGCCTGGTTGGGCGCCAAACCGGCCGAGGCGCCCGGCAAATGGGCGCGGCGGTCTCAGGACGGGAAATACTCTTTTTATCGCTTCAGACATCCGAATGCGCCCAGGACCGGCGGCCGCTTTGAAATGTTCGGCTGCCAGGACAATCCCTCCTATGTGCACTATTTCAAGGGCGTGATGCGGCTGGTGGCGTTGGGCGGGTACGACGGGGCCTACGTCGACTGGACCAAGGTCCACGAAGGCACCTGTTATTGCGAGCACTCGCGCGCGGCATTCAGAAAATACCTGCAGGAAAAGGTGCCCGCCGGCTATCTGCAGAAACGCTACGGGATCACGGATCTTGCGCAGGCAGAGCCGCCCCTGGATAATACCCAGGCGCTCTGGCGGGAATGGCTCATCTTCCGCAGCGCCTCGTTGAGCGAATTTCAGCGCGAGATCCGCGCCGCGGCTAGGGAGATCAATCCCGATTTCCTCCTCTCCGGCAATATCAACGGCGGCGATTATGGCAACATGGCTTACATCAACGGCGACGATATGGAGAGGATGGGCGAGGTTGAGGACTTTTTCTATTCGGAAATCCAGTCCGGCTTGCGTTCCGTTCCGCGCGCGGATGGAGAGGTCAAGGTCTCCAACTCCGGTCCGCTGAAATTCCTGGCGGCCGCGGCCATGCAAAAGCCGGTGTGGATGTACTGCATCCAGCCCTCGACACCCAAACCGATCCCCAATGAGAAGGCGCTTTTCAATCTGATCAAACTGAGCATCGCCGAGGCCTTTGCCAACCACAATACCTTCAGCGTGGTGCGCGAGACCTTTGGCGAGCCGATCTCGCCGATGGTTCATAACGGTGCTGAGCAGATCTATGCTTTTTTTAAGGAGAACGAGGAGAACCTCGTCGGGGCGAAGCTGGCCGCCAACACGGCCATCCTCTGTTCGATCAACCAGTTTTACAGCGATGAGTTCAGCTATTTTAATCCGGCCTCGCGGGTGCTCGCCGATGCCGGTATTGCCCATGTCATGACCGTTGAAAGGGACCTGAATGCCGCGGAGCTGGCCCGCTACAAGACGCTGATCCTGCCCTATGTTCCCTTGATGAGCGATGAGCAGGCAAAGATCGTCAGCGCTTTCGTGGAGCAGGGCGGGGGTCTGGTGGTGATGGGGCTTTCCTCGTCGAAGGATGAAAACGGACTGGCGCGGCGGAACCTGGGCCTGTCGGAGCTTCTGGGTTTCGGTTTGCAGGATTCCCCGGTGGCCGTCACCCGCCGGGAAGTCGGCAAGGGCCGGGTTGTCTTCATCCCCTTGCATCCAATCCCGGTCGGCCGCGGAGATACCGATACCTCACCGCTCCCGGACGACCAGATGATGTACGGCCGGGGGATTTTTCCGGACCGGATCAAGGAGGCCTTCGCCGCCCTGCCGGAGGCCGCTGCCTGGGCCGGGGCCGGTCTGTTTTCCGGAAAACTGGAGGCCAACGGTATGGTGGAGATGACCACCATGGAGCAGCGGGAGAAGAACCTGCTGCTCGTTCACCTGGTCAACTATCAGGTCACTCTCGACGGCGTGGTCACCCCCGCGGCCGGCGCCAGGGTGCAGCTGCGGATTCCGGAGCAGAAAAAAGTGACGCGGATTACCATCGGCTCGCCGATCAACAAAACGGCCGAGGTAGCATTTAAAAAGATTGGCGATACAATCGAATTCGTCTTTCCCCCATTTGAAGTCTACAGCCTGGCCACGGTGTACCTGAAGTAACGCGGGGGGTCGCAGTGTGTGGATCTGTATCCTCAGGAGGCTTTTAATATGCGGCGTCGATATTTTCTGATCTCGGGCTTGCTTGCCCTCACCGCCTCACCCGGATTCCCGCAGGTGGAGCCGTTCGTCCAGATCATCACCGCCAAGGGCGTGCCCAACCTGACCGTGGTCACGCCGGTCGAGTCGGATGCCATCCTCGCCAATCCGGGCATGGGATTCACCACCCAGTCCTCGCTCGACCAGGAGGTGCCCGGCTATCCCCAAAGCACGATCGCCTACTATCGCTGGTACTGGGATGAACTCGAGCCCCGCGAGGGCCAGTTCAACTGGGCCATGGTCGACTCGGTGCTGGCGGCGGCCAGGGCGCGCGGACAGCGCCTCGCGACCCGGATCATGCCCGCCAACGGCAAGCCCCGGGTGCCCGACTGGTACCGCAAAACCGGCGCGCGCGGCTGGGACTTTGTCGCCGAGAGCACCCAGAACGCCGGCAAGACCGATCCCAGCTGGATGCCCGACCATGAGGATCCCCTCTTCGCCAAATATATGGGCCGGCTGGTGCGGGAGTTTGCCAGACGCTATGACGGCCACCCCGATATCGACCACATCGACATCGGCTCCTACGGCCACTGGGGCGAATGGCATCTCAGCTTTGTGCGCGAAAAACAGACCTACGGCTTTGACCTGAAGAAGATGATCATCGACTGGTACCTCGAGGGGTTCAAAAAGACGCCGATGGTCATTCCGGAGGATGCAGAAGAGGGACTGATCTATGCGACCCAGCATGGCGTCGGCTGGCGCGCCGACTGCATGGGCGACTATGGCCCGCCGAACAACTGGAACCTGATGACCCGCTATCTCCAGCTGCCGCGTGTCTATCCCTCGGTCGGCGAGGCCTGGAAAAAGAGCCCGGTCGCCTTTGAGTCGTGCGGCACCATGGAGAGCTGGCTCGCCGCCGGGCGCGACATCGAGTTCATTTACAGCACCTGCCTCGAACTGCACACCTCCATCTATAACAACAAGTCCAGCGCCATCCCGCCGGAATGGTGGCCGGCGACCGAGCGGTTCCTCAAACGGATGGGCTACCGCTTTGTCGTGCGCTCTTTCCGCCATGAAAAATGGTTGGAGCCCGGTGGAACGCTGAATCTGGAGATGACCCTCGACAATATCGGGGTGGCGCCGCCCTACCGCGCCTATATTCCGGCTTTCGAGATCCGCAAGGCTGGCACCAGGGGCGGGGGCGGGCTGGTGGTGCGGCAAGAGACCGACTGGCGGGTGCGCGAATGGCTTCCCGGGCGCCATGTCCAGTCGGCGCAGATGCCGCTGGCGCAGTCGCTGCCGCCCGGGCGCTATCTCGTCTATTTCGCCCTGCTCGATCCCTTCACCAGGGTGCCGGCCGTCAAACTCGCCGTCGATGGCCTCGATGCCCAGGGCTGGTACTCCTGGACCAGTTTTGAGATTGTTGAGAAAGGCGGCCAATGATGCGTAAACCGGCACCCGCCCTGGCGCTGCTGACCCTGGCCCTCCTCAGCTGCACGCCGCAGAGTGAGCCGGGTTTCGTCATCACCGCTCCGCGCACCACCTCTGCGATGACCATCGACGGCCGCCTCGACGAGGCCGTCTGGAGCCGGTGTACGCCGGTCACCCTCAGGAATAACCGCTCCGACGCACCGATTGACGATGCGCGGATCGCGACCCAGGCGCTGACCTGCCACGACGACAGCACCCTCTATATCGCCTTTATCTGCCAGGATCCGGACATCTGGTCCAGCTATACCCGGCGCGACGAGCATCTGTGGAACGAGGAGGCCGTCGAAGTCTTTATCGATACCGATGATCGACCCGATACCTATGTCGAGATCGAGGTCTCGCCCGCCAATGTCCTCTTCGACAGCTATATCGTCGATCCGCTGCAGATCGATTTTGCGGCGACCGCCGCCTTTGACCTGCCGGGCATCCGGACCGCGGTGCTCCTGGACGGGACCCTGAACCGGCGCGAGGATACCGACACCGGCTGGCGCGTCGAGATCGCCATCCCCTTCCGGGACCTGGCAACCGAAAGGTCTCCCATAATAACGACGGCGACGAAATTCCGTATCAATTTTTATCGTCTCGACAAGAACCGGGGGATGGAACCCGGCTCACAGGCCTGGTCGCCGACCGGCGGACGCTTTCACAAGCCCTCCGTCTTTGGACGATTGATCTGCAAAGGGTGACCAGCCTGCCAGGCAGGGGGATAAACCAGAACCCCGGGCGAGTTACATCCCGGGATCACCAGCGTAACAAAACGCGGAAGGAAAACAAGATGAACAAACGGGTGTTTATCGCTCTCCTGAGCCTGGCCGGCATCGGCGCCGGGCTGCAGGCGCAGACGGGGGATCTCAAGCTGAAGGACTGGCAGCCGGTCAGTCAACTGGTCACCAAGCAAACCCTGATCGAAAAGGCCAAATTCCCGGTGATCGACATCCACAATCATCTGGGCAAGCTCGAGAACACCGCGGCCTATCTGGCGGAGATGGACAAGGCCGGGGTCTGGAAGTGCGTCAGTCTCGACGCCCGCTCAAAGGGCGATTTCTACAAGCAGCACCTGCAGGCTTCGCAGGCGGTGTCGAAGGATCGCTTTCTCCTCTTCTTCCGGCCCGACTTCAGCCGCATCGATGAGGTCAATTTCGGCCAGAACGAAGCGAAGCGGCTGGAGGAGGCGGTCAGGATGGGCTGCCGCGGACTCAAGATCGCCAAAGACCTCGGCCTGACCGACAGGGACAGCACCGGCAAGCTGATCACCGTCGACGATCCGCGCATCGATCCGATCTGGGCCAAATGCGGCGAACTGGGCATCCCGGTCGAGATCCACGTCACCGATCCCAAGGCCTTCTTCACCCCGGTCGACCGCTTCAACGAGCGTTACGACGAACTCGGTATGAATCCCGAGTGGTCCTTTTACGGCGACCAGTTCCCCAAAAAAGAGGAGATCCTCGAAGCCCGCAACCGCGTGATCGCCCGCCATCCCGAAACGATCTTCATCGGCGCCCATTTCGGCAATCTGCCGGAGGATCTGGCCACCGTCGCCCGCTGGCTGGATAGCTGGCCCAACTTATATGTCGACATCGACGCCCGCATCAGCGAGCTCGGCCGGCAGCCCTACTCGGCGCGGCGCTTTTTCATCAAGTATCAGGACCGGATCCTCTTCGGCACCGACACCCCCTGCCGGGCCGATGCCTACCGGCTCTATTTCCGCTTCCTCGAAACCGACGATGAGTACATCGATCCCACACCGGCCCACAAGCTGCAGGGCCGCTGGATGATCTACGGGCTGTATCTCCCGGACAATGTGCTGGAAAAGATCTATAACAAGAATGCCCTCAAGATCCTCTCCCGGTACAAGGGATGATCGATGCCCGGCGGGCGGCGTGATTATTTGCTGGCAATTGTCCGATTTTCTTTTTAAAATTAAAGAGATGCCATCCACTGCATTGAGGAGACCCATGTCCGCCGCCATCTCCCCGCCCGCCGGTTCGCTTTTCAAGGCCGCCCTGGTGCTGCTGCCCCTGCTCTGCGCCCTCTCCACCCGGGCGGAGGAGCTGCCCGCCGCCGTCCGCCAGACCCTGGCGGATTGGCAGTCGCGCAAGTTCGGGCTGATGATGCATTGGGGACCCTACAGCCAGTGGGGCGTGGTCGAATCGTGGTCGATCTGCTCCGAGGACGAGCCCTGGTGCAGCCGCAACGGCGTCCCCTACATCGATTACGTCGCGGCCTATGAAAAGCTGCCGACCAGTTTCAATCCCCAGCGCTTCCGTCCGGAGAAATGGGCCGCGGCCGCGCAAGCCGCCGGCATGCGCTATGTGGTCTTTACCACCAAGCACCACGACGGCTTTTGCATGTTCGACAGCCCCGGCACCACCTACAAGATCACCGATCCCTCCTGTCCCTTCGCCGCCGATCCCCGCGCCGATGTCACCCGCGCGATCTTTGAAGCCTTCCGCCAGCAGGATTTCCTCATCGGCGCCTATTTCTCCAAACCCGACTGGCACTCGCCCGACTATTGGGCGCCGGAGTGGGCCACCCCCGACCGCAACGTCAATTACGATCCCGCCAAACATCCCGAGCGCTGGCAAAAGTTCAGGGAGTATACCTGCGCCCAGATCGAGGCGCTGATGAGCCGCTACGGCCGCATCGATATCCTCTGGCTCGACGGCGGCTGGGTGCGTCCGCAGAGCACCATCACCGACGAGGTGCGCTCGTGGGCGGGGATGAAGCCCTGGGATCAGGACATCGACATGCCGCACATCGCCGCCATGGCCCGCGGCTACCAGCCGGGGGTGCTGATCGTCGACCGCACCGTCCAGGGGCCCTTTGAAAACTATCGCACTCCCGAGCAGCAGGTCCCGGAGCATCCCCTCGATTATCCCTGGGAGACCTGCATGACCATGGGCGACCAGTGGTCCTTCAAGGCGAACGATCGCTACAAGCCGGCACGGCAGCTGATCCACCTGCTGATCGAGATCGTCGCCAAGGGCGGCAATTTTCTCCTCAATATCGGGCCGGAGCCGACCGGCGAATGGGCCGACATCGCCTACGAACGCCTCGCGGAGATCGGCGCCTGGATGCGGGTGAATCACCAGGCCATTTATGACGCCCGGCCGCTGCCGCCGTGGCAAAACGGCCGCTTCTGTTTCACCCGGGGCGCCGGTGAGACGCGCTATGTCTTTTACCTGGCGCAGGAGGGGGAGGAGGCGCCGCCGGCCGACCTGCTCATCCCGGGCCTGACCGCGGCTAAAACCGCCAGCATCCGGCTGCTCGGCCATGACCAGCCGCTCAGCTGGCAAGCCGGCGCGGCAGGGATCACCGTGCATCTGCCGGCGGCTCTGCGGCAGCATATGCCCTGCGCCCATGCCTGGACCTTCGCAATCCAGTGATCAGGGTGTTCTCAGCATCTCATCCTTCCGGGGAATGACGCTATGATGAGGAAAGGATTGATTCTCGGCTGGCTCGCTCTCTTTCTCGCCGCCGGCCTGGTGCAGGCGGAGACCAAAAAGGCCTTCAATGAGCGGATGCGCTGGTGGCGCGACGCCAAATTCGGCATGTTCATCCATTTCGGCCCCTATGCGGTCCTGGGTGGCGTCTACAAGGGCAACAACAGCCTCGCCGCCGAGTGGATCATGAACGAGGAGAACATCCCCGTCGCCGAGTACGAGAACTATGCCCGCCAGTTCGACCCCGAGCAGTTCGATGCGAAGGCCTGGGTGGCGCTCGCCAAGGCGGGCGGCGCCCGTTACATCATCATCACCTCCAAGCACCACGACGGCTTTTCGATGTGGGACTCGCAGGTGAGCAGCTACACCATCGCCCGCTTCACCCCCTTCAAGCGGGATCTGCTCAAGGAGCTCGTTGAGGCCTGCAAGCAGGCCGGCATCCGCCTCGGGTTTTATTACTCCATCATGGACTGGCATCATCCCGACGCCAAGGGCGAGCGCTTCTCCGCCTACCGCGACGAGTATCTCAAGCCGCAGCTGCAGGAGCTGCTGACCGGCTATGGCAAGATCGGGGTGCTGTGGTTCGACGGTGAGTGGATCGATGAGTGGAGCGAGCCGCAGGGCGCCGACCTCTACAACTTTGTCCGCCGGCTGCAGCCCGGGATCATCATCAACAACCGCGTCGGCAAGGGACGCAACGGCATGCAGGGGATGAGCCTCGACAACTCCGCCGCCGGCGACTTTGGCACCCCGGAACAGGAGATCCTCAACCAGGGCGGCGCCACGATGGACTGGGAATCCTGCATGACCACCAACGACAGCTGGGGCTACAAGCAGGCGGATCAGAACTGGAAATCGGCGGAGACCCTGGTCCGCAATCTGGTCGACATCGCCGCCAAGGGCGGCAATTACCTCCTCAATGTCGGCCCGGACGCCACCGGCGTGATCCCGGAGGCGGCGCAAGAGCGCTTTCGCGAGGTGGGGGAGTGGCTCAAGGTCAACGGTGCGGCGATCTATGAGAGCCGCGCCCTGCCGGAATACAGCGAGGGCGGGCGGATCCGCTATACCCGCAGCAGCGACGGCCGGACGATCTATGCCACCGCGCTGCAATGGCCCGGCACCCAGCTGCGCCTGAAATATGTCGAGCCGAAAACCGGCTCACGGATCTGGCTGCTCGGCTATAAAAGGCCGCTCACCTGGCGGACGAACAGCAGCGGCGAGGTGGTGATCTCCTTGCCGGCCCTGCTGCAGCGCCCGGGCAACCGCCCCTGCCGCTATGCCTGGGTCTTCAGGATCTCGGGCCGGCAGCTGCCGGTCGCCAGGCCGCCGGTCATCGCCAGCAGCAAGAAGGCGGGCGTGAGCAACGGCCTCTTCATCGGCAGCGAGACGGTCACCCTGAGCTCGCCGGAGGGTGCGGCCGAGATCCATTACACCCTGGATGGGCGGACGCCTGACCGGAATTCGCCGCTCTACTCGGCGCCGATCCTGCTCAAGGAGGATACCGAGGTCGCGGCGATCGTCGTCGCCCGGGGCAAGGTGGCCAGTCCGATCGCCTATGCCCAGTTCACCCGGACCACCCGCGTCAAACACATGATGCTGGAGAAGAGTCCCTCGGTCAAATATCCCGGCTGGGGCGAGCTGGGGCTGATCGACGGGCAGCGCGGGGGGCTCGATTTTCACGATGGCAACTGGATCGGTTTTGAGGGCGAGGACCTCGATGCCAGCATCGATCTCGGCGAGCAGAAGAGCATTTCAATGCTGGCGTTGAGCTGCCTGCAGGACCAGAATTCCTGGATTTTCCTGCCGGCGGCGATCCGGCTGCTGACTTCGGCCGACGGCCAGAATTACGTTACCACCGCCGAATGGAAGGCGGAGCCATCGCCGGCGGCGCGGCCCGAGCGCCTCGAGATCGCGCTGATGTTCAATCCCAGGACTTGCCGTTATTTGCGTATTCAAGCCAGTAATGTCGGCACCTGTCCGGCCTGGCACAAGGGGTCGGGGGGTAAAGCCTGGTTGTTTGCAGACGAAATCATCATTCAGTAGGAGGAAGCATGAGCCAAGAGCACCATCCGGAGGGGATCGGCCAGGGAGTGGACCGGCGGTCATTTTTCAAAACAGGCATGCTGGCGGGTCTCGGCGCGCTGACAGCGGCTGCGGCACTGGACGGCAGCATGAACACGGCCACGGCGCGCGAAGCCGCGCCGGAGAAGCCCTTTTCGGTGGCGCCCCTGAAGAAGGTGCGCATCGGCATGGTCGGTGTCGGTTTGCAGGGGACCTCGCACGTCCGCAATTTCCTCGGCATCCCCGAGGCCGAGATCGTCGCCATCTGCGACATCCGCCCGGAGCGGGTCGCCGCGGCGCAAAAGCTGGTGGTGGCCAAGGGCTTTGCGGAGCCGCGCGCCTATACCCGCAGCAGCACCGATTTCATCCGCCTTTGTGAGGAAGAGGATTGCGATCTGATCTTCACGGCGACCCCCTGGGAATGGCACGTGCCGGTTTGCCTGCACGCCATGAAGAA
Source organism: uncultured Cytophagia bacterium (assembly GCA_964436305.1). Lineage (GTDB taxonomy): Bacteria > Zhuqueibacterota > Zhuqueibacteria > Residuimicrobiales > Residuimicrobiaceae > JAKPUX01. The sequence continues at coordinate 11,787 of CAYTCI010000048.1, forward strand.
CGGCAAGCACGCCGCAACCGAAGTGCCCGCCGCCGTCACCGTCGAGGAGTGCTGGCAGCTGGTCGAGGCGGCCGAGAAATACCACAAGCACTGTGTGATGATGGAGAACTGCTGTTACGACCGCGAGGAGCTGCTCATCCTCAATCTGGTACGCAAGGGGATGCTCGGCGAGCTCCTCAATGCCGAGGCCGGCTATCTCCACGATCTGCGCGGCGTCAAGTTCGGCAACGAGAACGAGGCGGTCTGGCGCCTGCCGCATTCGATCCGCCGCAACGGCGATCTCTATCCCACCCACGGCCTCGGCCCGGTGGCGCAGTGCATGAACATCAACCGTGGCGACCGCTTCGATTATCTGGTCTCGATGAGCAGCCCCTCGCGCGGCCTCAACCTCTACGCGGCGCAGCTCTACGGGGCCGAGGATCCCCGCGCCAAACAGACCTATGCCCTCGGCGATGTCAACACCAGCATGATCCGCACCGAGTTGGGCAGGACCATCACCCTGATCCATGACACCTCGACCCCGCGGCCCTACACGCGCATCAACCGGGTGCAGGGGACGCACGGCCTGGCGGAAAAGTGGCCCCACCGCATCCACATCGAGGGCAAGAGCAAACCGCACGCGTGGGAGGATCTCGAGAGCTATTATCCCGAGCACGCCCATCCCCTCTGGAAAGAGCTCGAAGCCAAATCGGCCGGCTCCGGCCACGGCGGCATGGATTTTATCGAGGATTATCGCCTGATCTGGTGCCTGACCCATGGCCAGCCGATGGACATGGATGTCTATGATGCGGCTGCCTGGAGCAGCATCGCCGAGCTGAGCGAACGCTCGGTGGCGCGGCGCAGCCGGCCGATGGATGTGCCCGATTTCACCCGCGGCCGCTGGAAAGTCTGGCCGCAGCTGGGCATCGTCACCGCCTGAACCGCCATCCCGCCGATATCATGTCGAATGCCGCTCCCGCCTGCACGGGCGGGAGCGGCCGGCAGACCAACCGGAGACTCCCTGATGCGAAGTGCTGCGCTTGTACCTGCTATGCTGACCATGGTCTTGTTCCTCTCGTGTGCCGGCTCCCGGCAGCTGCCGGAGAGGCCGGCCCGCGGCCCGGCGCTGATCCCGCGACCCGCCCAGATGCGCCTGACCGAGGGCCATTTCCGCCTCGATGCCGCCACCACCCTGATGATCCAGCCCCTTGACAGCCTGCGGGAGGTCGCTGATTATCTCGCCGGGCTGATCCGGCAGGGAAGCGGCTGGCAGCTGGCGCAGGGCGCGGGGGCCTATGCGGAGAGCAGCGCCATCGTCCTGCAGCTGGTGGATTCGTCCGCCGCGCTCGGGCGGGAGGGTTACCGCCTCGAGATACAGCCGCAGGAGATCCTGATCCAGGCGGCCGCGCCCGCCGGCATCTTTTACGGCATTCAGACCTTGCGCCAGCTTTGGCCGGTCGAGTGGCAGCGCCCGGCGCCGCCGCCGCAAACCGATCCCGTCCTGATCCCCTGCATGAGCATCACCGACCAGCCGCGCTACACCTGGCGCGGCGGCATGCTCGATGTCGTGCGCCATTACTTCCCCAAGGAGTTCATCTACCGCTACATCGACTATCTGGCGATGAACAAGCTCAACACCTTCCACTGGCATCTCACCGACGATCAGGGCTGGCGGATCGAGATCAAGCGCTATCCCAATCTGGCGCGGGTGGGCGCCTGGCGCGTCGACCGCGAGTCGGAGCCCTGGAACAAGCGCAAGCTGCAGCAGCCGGGTGAGACGCCGAGTTACGGCGGCCTCTACACCCAGGCGGAGATCCGCGACATCGTCGCTTATGCGCGCAGCCGCTTCATCACCATCGTCCCCGAGTTCGAGATGCCGGCGCATGCCGGCGCGGCCCTGGCGGCCTATCCCCGGTATTCCTGCAGCGGCGGGCCCTTCACCGTCTCTCCGGGCGGCGTCTGGCCGATCGTCAACCTCTTCTGCGCGGGCAACGACAGCACCTTCACCTTTCTGCAGAACATCCTCGATGAGATCATCGATCTCTTTCCCGGCACTTACATCCACCTGGGCGGCGATGAAGCCGACAAGTCCGAGTGGAAAAAGTGCCCCAAGTGCCAGGCGCGCATCCGCAGTGAGCAGCTGGCCGACGAGACCGCGCTGCAGGGCTATTTCATGCGGCGGATGGAGGCGTATCTCGCCTCGCGCGGCCGGCGGATGATCGGCTGGGACGAGATCCTCGAGGGGGGTGTGCCGGCGCGCGCCACGGTGATGTCCTGGCGCGGCATGAGCGGCGGCATCGCCGCGGCCCGCACCTACCACGACGTCGTCATGGCGCCGACCGACTATTGCTATTTTGATTACTATCAGGGGGCACCCGAGTACGAGCCCCTCGCCATCGGCGGCTACGTGCCCCTCGAGCGGGTCTATGCCTTCGAACCCACCCCCGACAGCCTCAGCGCCGTGCAGGCCACCCATATCCTCGGCTGCCAGGCCAACCTCTGGACCGAGTTCATCGCGACCCCCGAGCATGCCGAGTACATGCTCTTCCCGCGCCTGCTCGCCCTCGCCGAGGTCGCCTGGTCGCCCGCCTCCGCGCGGGACTGGGAGGACTTTCTCGGCCGGGTCGTGGCGACCATGCCGCGGCTGGAGGCGATGGGCATCCATGCCGCGCAAACCATCTTTAACATCCAGGCCGAACTCCAGCGCGCCCCCGACGGCCGCAGTGTCGAGATCGGCCTCAGGAGCCTCGCGCCCAACAACGAGATCCGCTACACCCTCGACAACCGGCCGCCGACGGCCGCTTCGCCGCTCTATGCGGGGCCGATTGCGCTCGACCGCAGTGCCACGGTCATGGCCGGGCTTTTCCGCAACGGCCTCCTCCAGGGCAAGGTCGTCACGGTCCCCTTTCTCACCCACCTCGCTTGCGGCAAACGGGTGAGCTATGGCCGGCCCTGGAGCGCCAAATATGCCGCGGCCGGCGCCGCCACCCTGGTCGACGGCCGCAAGGGGACGCTGCATTACAGCGACGGCGCCTGGCAGGGTTTCGAGCAAAACAACCTCGAGGTCGTCATCGACCTCGGCCGCAAAATGGAGATCCACCGCATCTCCAGCAGCTATCTCGAGGAGATCAACTCCTGGATCTTCGGCCCAAGCCGGGTCACCTACGCCTTCTCCGACAAGGGGGAGGTCTATATCACCCTCGCGGATCTGCCCGGCGCCGCCACCCATGACCAGCCCGATCCCGCCGTGCAAACCTTCAGCCGCGATTTCGAGGATATCGAGGCGCGCTACATCAAGGTGGTCGCCGCCAACCTCGGCCTCTGCCCGCCGGGTCATGCCGGCGTGGGCGAGAAAGCCTGGCTCTTCGCCGATGAAATTATTGTGGAATGACCCCCCCGCCGGGACGGGTCACTGTAATCTCTCTGCTCTCACTGGATGGAGTAACCTGCATGCGATGGTTTAAACGGGCGCTGGCCGCCCTGCTGCCGGCCGCCGCCCTTTTCGCCCAACCCGGCATCGTTCCGCTGCCGATGGAGATGACGCCGGGGGAGGGCGTCTTCAATCTGACCGCCGTGACCCGCCTCTATTATGACCCCGCTGTCGAGGAGATGCCGGGCGTCGTCGAGCGCTTCGCCCTCCACTTGCGTCAGGCCACCGGCTACCCGCTGCCGGTTTCACCGCTGCCGGCCTACACGCCCGCGAGCGACGCCCTCTGCTTTTATGTTGTGGGCAACCGCAACATCCTGGGGGCCGAGGGCTACAGCCTGACGGTGACGCCGCAGGGGTGCCAGATCAGCGCCAACACCGCCGCCGGCTGGTTCTATGCCACCCAGACCCTGCTGCAGCTCTGGCCGGCCGAGCTCGCCGCCGCGGCGCCGCCGCAGCGCGACGCCTGGCCCATACCCTGCCTCTCGATCGTCGACCGGCCGCGCTTCGCCTGGCGCGGCATGCATCTCGACGTCTGCCGCCATTTTTTCCCGGTCGAGTACGTCAAACGCTACATCGACCTGCTCGCGATGTACAAGCTCAACACCTTCCACTGGCACCTCAGCGACGACCAGGGCTGGCGGATCGAGATCCGCAGCTATCCCAAACTGACCGAGACCGGCGCCTGGCGCAACGATGGCAGCGGCCGCTATGGCGGCTTTTACACCCAGGCGGAGATCCGCGAGGTGGTGGCCTATGCGGCGGAGCGGGCGATCACCATCGTCCCCGAGATCGAGATGCCGGGCCATGCCACCGCTGCCCTGGCCTCCTATCCCTGGCTCGGCTGTACCGGCGGGCCTTACCGGGTGCAGTTCAGCTGGGGGATCTTTGACGATGTCTTTTGCGCCGGTCAGGATACGACCTTTGCCTTTCTCGAGTCGGTCCTCAGCGAGGTGATGGAGCTCTTCCCGGGCACCTATATTCATGTCGGCGGCGACGAGTGTCCCAAGACGCGCTGGAAGAGCTGCCCGCGCTGCCAGGCGCGTATCAAGGCCGAGGGGCTGCAGAACGAGACCGAGCTGCAGAGCTGGTTCACGCGCCGGATCGAGCGCTTCCTCTCGGCGCACGGCCGCCGCCTGATCGGCTGGGACGAGATCCTCGATGGCGGCATTGCGCCCGGCGCCACCGCCCAGGTCTGGCGCGGCTTTGAATACGGTATCGCCGGCATCCGCAGCGGCCACGATGTGGTGATGAGCCCGACCAGCCACTGCTATTTCGATTACTATCAGGGCGACGCCTCCAGCGAGCCCAAGGCCATCGGCGGCTTGATCCCCCTCGAGAAGGTCTATGCCTTTGAGCCGGTGCCGCCGGTGCTCAGCCCGGAAGAGGCGGAGCACGTCCTCGGGGCGCAGGCCAATCTCTGGACCGAATGGATCACCAATCCGCGCTATCTCGAGTACATGCTGCTGCCGCGGTTGTGCGCCCTCAGCGAGGTCGTCTGGACTCCCGCCGCGCAGCGCGATTATGACGATTTCACCCGGCGGATGGCCGCGCACTATCCCCGCCTCGAGGCGGCCGGCATCAACGTCCGAGTCCCGCCGGCAGCCTATTTCGCCGGGACGGGGGAGAGCCCGGATATCGCCTTTTGGGGGAGCGATGCGGCCTCGGGCATGCAGAGCGGGGCGGGCGCCCGCGTCGGCTCGGACGGGCTGCTGTGGTCGATGGATCAGGATGGCCTCTCCAGCGGGGCGGAGATCCCCTTCGACCGCCCGCAGGACCTGCGCCTGCGCATCCCCTATTACAACCTCACCTTCTCCTACAGGACCAACCTGGCCCTGGACACCCTCTTCATCGGCTTTCATGACGAGGCCGGCCGGGCCTTTTATTTCCCGCTGCTGCAGCGCTACACCACCACAACCGGCAAATGGGTGGCCTTTTCGCGCGGGCTGGCCGGGTTCAAGGCGGAGGCGGGCTTTGACAGCAGCCGGGTGACCCGGTTCGGTTTCTGGACGCACGCCTCCCGCGCCGGGGCCGCCTTTTATTTCGCCGACCTCTATCTGGGGCTGCCCGGTAGCTGGCCGGCCGCTCATGCCCCCATCGTCTTCTTTGACGGCACCAACTTTAATGCCCTCTTCCGCGTCAAGGGATTCGGCAACGCCGCGGGCTCGGGCGTGCTGCAGGGGGGCGGCCTGCGCCCGCAGACCAATGCCCTGCGTTGGCTGCCGCCGGCCGATTATAGCAGCAGCGCCATCCGCTGGCGCTTCAACGAGACCGTCGACCTGAGCAAGGTCCTGTCGTCCGATACCCTCAAACTTGCCCTCAAGGCTCCGGCCGCCTGCGACAGCCTGGAGCTGGCCTTTACCGATGCGGCCACCCGCCTGAGCCACTGCTGGCTGACGGCGGCGGAGGGGTTGTTTGACGGCCAGTGGCACACCCTGCGCCTGCCCCTCAGCCGTTTTGCGCCGGATTCGGGTTTTGCCGCCGGGTCGGTCGACCTCTTCTCCTGTTTCATCCGCAGCCGCTTGCCGGGCGCCGAGATCCTGCTCGCCGATATCTGGATCGGTCAGCCGGGCGCCGGGCTGGTCAGCGGGATCGAACACCGCGAGGTGCTGGTCGCGGGATACCGTCTCGAGCAGAACTATCCCAATCCCTTCAATCCGCTGACGACGATCGCCTACCGCTTGCCGCAGCGCGGCCGGGTCCGCCTCGATATCTATAATCTCCTCGGCGAACGGGTGGCGACCCTGGTGGACGCGATGCAGGAGGCCGGAGCCTGGCAGCTCCACTGGGATGCCCGGCGCTTCGCCTCGGGCTCTTACTATTACCGGCTGCAGGTGAACGATTTCGTTCAGACCCGAAAGATGGTTCTGATCAAGTGAGCGCGGAGCCGGAGCCGATGGCGAGACTTTCGATCGCTGTCATCACTCGCAACGAAGAGGCCAACCTGCGCGCCTGCCTCGAGAGCGCGGCGTGGGCGGACGAGATCGTCGTAATCGACGCCGAGAGCAGCGATGCGACCGCGGCGATCGCGCGCGAATTCACGGAGCGCGTCTGCATCCGCCCCTGGCCCGGCTTTGCGGCGCAAAAGGCCTTTTCGCTCGAACAGTGCACCATGCCCTGGATCTTCAGCCTGGATGCCGACGAGCGCATCCGCCCCGAGCTGGCCGCGGAGATCCGCCGCGTTATCGCCGATCCGGCGGCGCTCGCCGGCTACCGCGTCGGCCGGCGCTCCTGGTTCCTCGGGCGCTGGATCCGTCACGGCGGCTGGTATCCCGGCTATCAGCTGCGGCTCTTCCGCCGCGCGGCGGTCTCGGTGATCGACCGCCGGGTGCACGAGGGGTTCGCCGTCGCCGGCGCGATCGGCACCCTGCAGGGCGATCTCGACCATTTTTCGCATCCCTCCATCGTCAGCAGCCTCGACAAGATGGAACGCTACTCGACGCTCGAGGCTCTCGACCGCCTGGATCGCCGCCGCGTTCACCTCCCCGATTTTTTCACCCACCCTCTGGCTGCGTTCTGGCGCAAGTACATCGCCCAGGGCGGCTGGCGCGACGGGCGCCACGGCCTGGTTCTGGCCTGGGTGACCGCCCTGGTCAAGCTCGCCCTCTACATGAAGATCTGGTGGATGCAGCGGCGTCCCGGCGACGAAACCCTGGAGGCCTGCCTGGCCGAATTGCAGCGGCAGCTGGCGGCGTTCGCTCCCGCCAGCGGTCAGGGCAAGCCGCCCGGGGTGCGGGCCTTTATCATCCGCCCGCTGGCTGAATTTTACCGGGCCTTTTTGGGCCGCGCCCTCATCCGGGCAGGCGTGCCCGGGCTGATGCAGGCGATGCTCACCGCGGCTTACGCCACCGCCCGGGAGATCAAACGATGGGAGGCGGGGGTTGCGGCCGATGGAGAGGGTATCACGCAAAGATGAGGTACTGATGGTTTCGCGTGGGTGGTATTTGCTTGCTGCTCTCCTGCTGCTGCCCGGTCCGGCGCGGCCGGGAGCGGCCGCGGCGCAGCAGGATCTGCGCCTCTGGTTCGACCGCCCGGCGGGCGCCTTCACCGGGTCGCTGCCGCTCGGCAACGGCCGGATCGGCGCGATGCTCTTCGGCGGGGCCGATTCGGAAAAGATCCTCCTCAACGAGATCTCGCTCTGGTCGGGCTCACCGCAGGAGGCCGACCGGCCGGAGGCTCATACCTGGCTGCCGCAGATCCGCGCCCTGCTGCTGACGGGCGACAACCGCGCGGCCCAGGAGCTGGTGATGCAGCACTTTGTCTGCGCCGGGGCGGGCTCGGGCTACGGCAGCGGCGCCAACGTCCCCTACGGCTGTTATCAGACCCTCGGGACGCTGCATCTGGCGTTTACAGGAGCCGGCGGCGAGGTGCGCGACTATCGCCGCGAACTCGACCTCGAGCGCGCGATCGCCACGGTGCGCTTCCGCCGCGGCGGCGTCACGTTTCAGCGTGAGCTCTTCATCAGCGCCCCGGATCAGGTGCTGGTGCTGCGGCTGACCGCCAGCCGGAGAAAGGCACTCAGCTTTACCATCGCCCTCGACCGGCCGGAACGCTTTGCGGCCACCGTGCCGGCGCCCGGCGAGCTGCTGATGAGCGGGCAGCTCAACGACGGCCAGGGCGGCGGCGGGATGCGCTATGCCGCCCGCGTGCGCGTCGCCGCCTGCGACGGCCGGGTCGAGGCGTCCGGCAACCGGCTCACCATCGCCGGGGCCTCCGGGGTGGTGCTTCTGCTCGGCGCGGCCACCGACTTTTCCGGCTTTGCCGGCCGGCATACCCGCGATCCCGAGGCGGCCGTGGTGCAGGATCTCGCCGGCGCCACGACGCGGGCGTACCCCGCGCTGCGCAGCCGCCATATCGCCGACTACCAGCATTTTTTTCGCCGCGTCGCGCTGCGGCTGGGCGGCGGCCGTTCCAGCCGCGCCGCGGAAAAACGGCCCACCGACCGCCGTCTGCTCGCCCTGCAGCAGGGGGGAGAGGACCCCGGCCTCATGGCCCTTTATTTCCAGTTCGGCCGTTATCTGCTGATCTCCAGTTCGCGTCCGGGCGGGCTGCCGGCCAACCTCCAGGGACTCTGGGCGGAGGAGATCCAGACCCCCTGGAACGGCGACTATCACATCAACATCAATCTGCAGATGAACTATTGGCCGGCGGAGGTGACCAACCTCGCCGAGCTGCACGAGCCGATGCTCGATTATATCTGCGCCCTCCAAGCGCCGGGAGAGCGCACCGCCCGGGCCTATTATGACGCCCGCGGCTGGGTGGCGCATGTGATCAGCAATCCCTGGCTCTTCACCTCGCCCGGCGAAGGGGCCTCCTGGGGGGCGACCGTCAGCGGCGCGGCCTGGCTCTGCCAGCACCTCTGGGAGCACTATGCCTGGTCCCTCGACCGCGCCTGGCTGGCCCGGGTCTATCCGGTGATGCAGGCCTCGGCATTTTTTTACCGGGATATGCTGGTGCGCGAGCCGAAGCACGGCTGGCTGGTAACGGCCCCCTCCAATTCGCCCGAGAATTCCTACCGGCTGCCGGACGGCTTCACCGGGCAGATCTGCATGGGTCCGGCGATCGACCAGCAGCTGCTGCGGGCGCTCTTTGGTAACTGCGCCGCCGCCGCGCGCCTCCTGGGCATCGATGGTGCTTTTGCCGCGGAGATGGACTCCGTGCGCCATCAGCTCGCCCCCAATCAGATCGGCTCGCAGGGGCAGCTGCTGGAGTGGCTCGAGGAGTACGAGGAGCCGGAGCCGCACCACCGTCATGTCTCGCAGCTGTGGGGGCTCTACCCGGGCGACGAGATCTCGCTTGCGGGCACGCCCGAGCTGGCCGCCGCCGCGCGCAAAACCCTCGAGCTGCGCGGTGATGCCGGCACCGGCTGGTCGCTGGCCTGGAAGATCAGCTTTTGGGCGCGCCTGGGCGAAGGGGCGCGCGCCCATGCCCTGCTGCGCGAGCTGCTGCGGCCCAATGGCGCCGATCCGGCCCGCGGCGAGCACGGCGGGAGCGGCAGCTATCCCAATCTCTTCTGCGCGCACCCGCCCTTTCAGATCGACGGCAATTTCGGCGGCACCGCCGGGATCGCCGAGATGCTGCTGCAGAGCCAGGACGGCGAACTGCGCCTCTTGCCGGCCTTGCCGCCGGCGTGGCCGGAGGGGGAGGTGCGCGGGCTGCGGGGGCGCGGCGGCTTTGACGTCGATATCCGCTGGCGGCAAGGCCGGCTCCTGACCGCCAGGATCCGATCGCAGGCCGGCGCACCCTGCGCCCTGCGCTGCGACGGCGCCGCGCTGCGGGTCACCGGCCCCGACGGCCATCCTCTTCCCGTCACCCTCGAGGAGGGCCTCCTCCGCTTCGCCACGGTGCCGGGCGGCACCTATACCGTCACCCTCATCTGAACACCAGACCAACAGGATGCGCATGAAAAAAACGCTGCTTCTGATCCCGATTCTCCTGCTGAGTGCCGCGCCGGAATCCGGCCGGAGCCAGAGCCCGGCCGCCAGCGAGGCCGATCTGCTCCGCCGCGCCGCTGCCGTCGTCCCCTCGCCGCGCCAGATCGCCTGGCAGCAGCTCGAGTCCATCGCCTTCACCCACTTTGGCATCAACACCTTCACCGATCGCGAATGGGGCGAGGGCAACGAGGATCCGGCCCTCTTCAACCCCACCGCCTTCGACGCGCGCCAGTGGGCCCGGGTCTGCAAGGAGGCGGGGCTGAAGATGATCATCCTCACCGCCAAGCACCACGACGGCTTTTGCCTCTGGCCGAGCGCTTACACCGATCATTCGGTCAAACGCTCGCCCTGGCGCAACGGCCAGGGCGATGTCGTCGCCGAGGTCGCCGCCGCCTGCCGCGAGTACGGCCTGAAATTCGGCTTTTATCTCTCCCCCTGGGACCGCCATGAACCGGGCTATGGCGATTCGCCGCGCTACAACGCCCACTTTATGAACCAGCTGCGCGAATTGCTCACCGGTTATGGCGAGGTGGCCGAGGTCTGGTTCGACGGTGCCTGCGGCGAGGGACCCAATGGCAAGCGCCAGGTCTATGACTTTCAGGCCTGGTACCGGCTGATCCGCGAACTGCAGCCGAATGCAGTCATCGCCATTATGGGGCCCGACGTCCGCTGGGTCGGCACCGAGGCGGGCTATGGCCGTGAGAGCGAATGGAGCGTCCTGTCGGCCGCGGCGCTGGATCCCGCAGCGGTCGCCGCCGCCTCGCAGCAGCAGGCCAGCGACGCCGCCTTTGTGCCCGGCGATCTCACCGAGACCGACCTCGGCAGCCGCGACAAGATCCGCGGGGCCGCCCGGCTGGTCTGGTACCCGGCCGAGGCCGATGTCTCGATCCGCCCGGGCTGGTTCTATCACGCCAGCCAGGACCAGCAGGTCAAGAGCGCCGAAAAACTGGTCGATATCTATTACGGTTCCGTCGGCCGCAACTGCATGCTGCTGCTCAACCTGCCGCCCGACCGGCGCGGGCTGATCCACGAGAACGACGCCGCGGCCTTGCGCGGCATGCGCCAGGCGCTCGACACCACCTTTGCCGTCAACCTCCTCGCCGGGGCGCATATCACCACCACCGGCAGCGGGGAGCAGGCCCTACTCACCGCCGATCTCGGCGGCGCCAAAACCTTTGACGTCCTCGCCCTGCAGGAGCCCATCGGGAAGGGCCAGCGCATCGAGGCCTTCGAGCTGCAGGTCCCCGCCGGCACCGGCTGGCGCACCATCGCCTACGGTACCACCGTCGGCTACAAGCGGCTGCTGCGTTTCCCGCCGATCACCGCGAGCCGGGTCCGTCTGCTCATCTCCCGTTCGCGCACCGAACCGGCGCTGGCGGAGTGGGGCCTCTATAAACAGCCCGCGGCCCTCGAACTGGCCCAGGCCGGCGGTGGCGCTGTCGCCGCGCCGATTCTCCCCGAGCTGCCACGGAATAAAAAGCCTGCGGCCCTGCTGCAGATCGCCCGCCAGGGTCACTCCTCCTATCGCATTGTTTTGCCTGAAAAGGCGACCAAAACCGAGCAGCGCGCTGCCGACCTCCTGCAGGTGTATATCCGCCGATCGACCGGCGCCGAGCTGCCGATCGTCCGCGACGCCGCGGCCGCCGGCAAGCAGGAGATCCTCATCGGCGCCGGAAAACGCACCCCGGCCGCGCTCGTCGCCCTGCAGAAGCAGCTGCCCGAGGATGGCTTTTATCTCGGCTCTGCGGGATCCCGGATAATCCTCCTTGGCGGCGCGGACCAGGGCGCTGTCTATGGCGCGGTCCATCTCCTCGAAACCTGTCTCGGCTGCCGCAAATACAGCCCGGCGGTCGAGGTGGTGCCGCCGCACCGCGACCTCGCCATCCGGATCAGGGAGGAGGTCCAGGCCCCGGTTAACCGCTTCCGCTCGATCCATACCCGCTTCCTCCGCGACCCCGGCTACAAGGAGTGGCTGTGCCTCGACGATGTCAACGACATCTACGGGCGCGGCTATTACGTCCACACCTTCGACCGCCTGGTGCCGCGCGCCGACTACTTCGCCAGCCATCCGGAGTACTATTGCTGGATGAACGGCAAACGCATTCACGACCAGCTCTGCCTTTCGAACCCGGAGGTGCTGCGGCTGACCATCGAGCACCTGCGCCAGGCGATGGCGGAGCAGCCGGAGAAGAGATATTGGTCGGTGAGCCAGAACGACAATTTTTCCTACTGTCAGTGCCCCGACTGTCAAAAGATCATCGAGGAGGAGGGTTCGCCCGCCGGCCCGGTCATCCGCTTCGTCAACGCGGTGGCGAAGGAATTCCCCGACAAGATCATCTCCACCCTCGCCTACCAGTTTTCACGCCAGGCCCCGAAACGGACCCGTCCGGCGGAGAACGTCCACATCGTCCTCTGCACCATCGAGCTCAACCGCAGCAAGCCGGTCGCGGCCGATCCGGAGAGCCAGGATTTCGTCCGCGATATGCACGAGTGGTCGCAGCTGACCAAAAATCTCTACATCTGGGATTATGTGGTGCAGTTCACCAACTTCGTCAGCCCCTTTCCCAACCTCCATGTGCTCCAGCCCAATCTGCAGTTCTTCGTCCGCAATGGCGGCCTCGAGCACTTTCAGCAGTCCAATGGCCAGTCCGGCGGCGAGATGGCCGAGCTCAAGAACTGGCTGATCGCCAAATGGTTGTGGAATCCCGATCTCGATGCCGACTCGTTGAAGAACGATTTTCTCAGCGGCTATTTCGGAGCGGCCTCCGGCCCGGTCCGCGCCTACCTCGACCGCCTCGAGCAGGAGCTGCTGCGCTCGGGCCAGCGCCTCGATATCTACGGTTCGCCGGTCTGGAACGCTTCGACCTTCCTCTCGGCGGAGAATGTGGGTGAATACGGCCGGTTCTTCGACCAGGCCGAAGCGGCGGTGGCGGACCAGCCCGATCTGCTGCAGCGGGTGCGCACCGCGCGCATGCCCCTGCAGTACGCCATCATGGAGATCGGCAAGGACGACCTCTTCGGTCCGCGCGGCTGGTACCAGGAGGAGGGCGGGGCCTTTACGCTGCGCCCCGGGATGCGTGCGATGCTGGACCAATTCCATGCCGCTGGCGTGGCGGCCGGTCTCGAGCTGGTCAACGAAAGCGGCTTCACCCTCGAGGATTATTACAAGACCACCCTGCGCTTCATCGATGCCCGCGTTGAGGGCAACCTCGCCTTCCGCAAGCCGGTGACTGCCGATCCGCCGCCGAGTGCGAAATACGCCAGCGGCGACCTGGCGGTGCTGACCAACGGGGTGCAGGGGGCCAACGACTACAAGGTGCACTGGCTCGGCTGGGAGGGTGTCGATTTTTCGCTGACCCTCGATCTCGGCAGCCCGGCCTCGCCACAGCGCGTCCGCCTCGCCAGCCTCTACGATCCCAAGAGCTGGATCCTCCATCCGCGGCGGGTCCGCTGTCTGGTCTCCACCGATGGCCAGAGCTTCCAGCCGGCCGGGAGCGAGGTCATCGAAGGCGACCAGCGCCAGGAGTCCAAGGTGCACGAATTCATCTTCACCGGCCTGCCCGCCGGGGTGCGCTGGCTGCGCTTCGAGGTCGAGGGCACCCGCCATCTGCCGGCCTGGCATCCCTCGGAGGGCGGCCTCTCCTGGGTCTTTTTCGACGAGATTGTTGTGGAGTGAGGAGCCTTGATATACTCTTTGCATTTTAAGAGCGGCCTCAGTATGTTTAATTACAGAGGATTGTCAACAGGCTGTCCCTTTCTCCCGGAGCGGACTCCGGCCCGATAGAATCTGCGCGCTCCGCAGGCATTGCGTCTGTAACGATCTGCCCGAAAATGTGCAAGCATGGGGGGAGCAGATGCAAGTTCTTGAGCAGCAACCCTTGTCCGATTTCCATTGCAGGCAAGCGTGGGAAGCATTTCTCGATGCCCTAAGGAAAAAAGCGACGCCAATTATCAGGAAGTATTTCCACGATCCCGAAGAGCAGCAGGATGTTCTGGCTGAACTGGTTTTGCGATTTGCCATAAAAGCCTTGAACAACCACGGCGCGGAGGGTAGGGGTCAAATTGGCCCACTTGGGCATCTCTTTCTGAACAATGTCGAAAATACCATCATCGACATCGATCGCAGTATCAATGGCCGCAAGCGCCTCCCCGCGGACATCCGCAAACATCCCCCTTTGGAAAGAACAATATATCACCGGTACTACATGCAGCGGACTGCGCCGGAAGCGATCATCGAGGAGATTTGCAACACCAGAGATGTCCCCCGATCGCACGTGCTGAAAATCCTGAAAAAGATGGATCAGGAGATGGGCGAGAAAGCACGCCGGCGTTCCCATGGTTCCAGACGGCGACAGGAGATCTATCTGCGCCCCTCAGAGGAGGCGGCTGCGGCCGGCCGGCAAGGATCACCTGAGGCGGAGCTCATAGCTGGAGAACGCCTTGAACTTGTTATGATGGCTCTTGACCAGCTTGGTGCGGAGGATCGACTGATCATGCAATGCTATTACCTGGATGAGTTAAAGATCAGCGAAATCGCCGAATTGATGCACCTGCAACGATATCGGGTCACCTACCGCATGCTGCGCGGCCGCAAGCTGATCCTGAATTATTTGCGAAGCAAGGGTTTGCATTATGAGGATCTGGTGGAATGAAGTGGAGAATTCTTTCAGGATCTTTATCCCCCTCTGGTGTCCGTAGATAGAGAAAGAGAAGCACGCTGTGGTAAACAAGAGGTCATGAGGAATTTGGCTAAAATACCAGTTAATACACCGACGGATGATCAACAAGCCTCATTGCCGCACGACCAGTCAGGCAAAGGCCGAGGGCGTGCGAGATCCGGTTTCTGGAAACAGCTGCTGGAGAGTGCAGAGGCGGGGGGGACCTCAACCGGGAATGGCATCTCCCCTGAGTGCACTTCAGACGAGGAAATGCGCGTTTACATCACCGGCGGTCCTGCAGAATCAAACGAGAGGGCGCGAATCCTCGAACATCTATCGCGTTGTAAAAGGTGCAGGCAGCGGAGCATTGAATTGTACCGCGAATGGCGCTCGATGCAAACGGCCTCCGGATCATTCCAGCCAGCCGTTCTGACTGATCCGGACAAAATAGTCCCCCCTGCAAGGAGTTGGTCTGGTGAGTTGCGCTGGCTGGCTGCAGCGATGGTCGTGTTGACTGTGGGGGCAAGCGGATATTTTCTTCTGCATCGGCAGAGTGGCGAGATCTGGATCGAGCCGGCAGCCGGTCTGCGTTCGTCAGGGCAAGGGAATATCCGTCACTTTCGTCTTGATGAGCCAGCCGATGGCGCGCGGCTGCGGGTGGGGGTGGAGGCCCGGTTCACCTGGCCGGCCATCCCGGCAGCGGAACACTATTTTATCACCATCTATGATTCCATCGGCACGATTCTGGTCGAGATGCGCACGGAAAAGCCAGCATTCCAGCTGGCTCCGAATGCCCATTTCCACCCGGGGGTGCGATACTTTTGGCAGGTTCTGGCAGGCAGTGTGAACGCTGAAGGGAGTGTGTCGGAAGTCAGATCCTTCACTTTCTTTCAGTAGAGGGCGATTAACGACTTGAAGGTGCAGGGCTATCCAGGATCCATCCCATTCCGCCGTATTTCCGGGAAGGGTTTATTAGCCCTTCTGCAGCATCAACCGCGTCTATTGATAACCCTCCTTGTTTTTCTTGCCTGCAAGCCGGCCAACGATCCCTCCCGGATTCATTCCATCCAACGGCCTCCCTCCTTCCAGGAGGGCAGGCATGCGAAACTTGCGGGCGATTATAAAATGGCCCTGTCGGCGTTTCGCAACGCTCTGGCCGCCTCCCCCGACTACCTGCCCACCTATGTCGAGATGACCTCATGTTGCCCTGACAGTGGATGTCTCATACAGTGTGATTCGCTTTTTTCGGGCCTGATGCGGATCCAGCCCGGTCAGCCGGGCCCGCCATTTGGCAAGGCGCTCATCCATTTGTATCGCTGCCGTTATGATTCCGCTATTCAACTGCTGCAATCCCTGCCCGATACGGGATTTCCCGACGCTCTGATCCGGCTCAAACTGGCCGAAGCCAAACACTGCAAGGGGCTTTTCACTGAATCCAATGCCATCCTAGACATCCTTCAGATGAGGGGCGCCCCCAGGCCGACTCCGCCTTGCAGGCGGCTATCCTTGACCTTCTTGGCGAAAATTTGTACGATCTGGGTGATCTTCAGGGGGCAGAAAAAGCTCATCTGGCAGGACTCGAACGGGCTGAACAGGCAGGTGACCCGGCACTCCAGGCCAGAACCTGCCTGCACCTCAGCCGCATCCATAGTGAGATGGAGGAGTATCTTGCTGCAGAGGAAATGTTCACCAGGGCTCTCTCTCTGGCGCGAAGGGCGGGGGAACCGCTCCTCCTGGCGGAATGCCTGTGCCATAAAGGGGTGCTGGATTGGGTGCGCGGGTACTATGACCGGGCAGCCGGTGAGGGGTATGAGCCCGCGGCCAGGATATTCAACGCCCTGAACCACCGGCAGGGTCAGGCCCAGATGCTCCGCCTGGCCGCTCTGCTTCATTATAACCGGCAAGAATATTATGAGGCGCTGGATCATTTGCGTGCGGCACTCAAGGTTCAGACTTGTATCGGCGATCTCAAAGGCCAGGCGGCGACGCTGTACTATATAGCCCTCACCTATTATTCTCTTGGCGAGGGGGTTGAAGCGGTGAAATTACTGCATCAAGCCTACACGCTGGCGCGTCAGATAAACTACTATCCGGTTTTGGAGGGAGTTGCCAGACAGGACTATCAGCCTTTGGGCAGCAAGAGCGACGCTTATTACACCAAAATGAGTTTGCAGCGCCGTTTCCGCAACCAGACAGCCGACTTGCGTATCGCGGCCATGAAAGCCTCGTGGGATGGCCGCTACCAGGAGGCCATCGAGCTCGCTCGGGGACTCTTGCCCTACGAAGCGGAGCAGCATGCGCCCAAGCATATGCTCACCAGTTATCTCATCCTTGGATCTTCATTTCTTGGACTGGGTGAACCGGATACGGCTCGGATTTATTATCAGCGATGTCTGGAGTTGGCAGAATCGGCCGGCTTCGACAAGCGCACCTTGGCCCAGGCGCATTTGGGATTGGGTATGAGCCTCGAGGATGAGAATCCCGAGGCGGCGCTTGTTGAATACGAACGGGCCAATCAGTGCGAACAGGCGATCTATGACGCCAACCCTGCGGATGAATTCCGGGCAACCTGGGCGGGTCGCATGGCTGAAAGCGATCTGGCGGTGATCAGAACCCTGGCTAGACTGGCGGAGGAGGAGGGAGCTAACCGGGATTATAGCAGGGAGGCTTTTCGGCATTGGCAGCGCTGCACGAACCGCCGCTTCAATGAGCGGCTGGGTAGGCGGATATCTTTATCGGACTCGGTGGATGCTTTGAACAACCTGCAACGATCCCTGCCCGCTTCTAGCTGTCTGCTCGGCTATCTTGTTGAAGAAGAGGAGTTGTTGATATTTGCCGTTTCGGCCCGTGATTTCCATATCATAACACATCCGATAGGCCGGCCCGCCCTGGAGGGTAAAATCGAACTGCTGCGCGCGCTCCTGGATCAGGCTCTGTTTGTACCCAAACCTTCTGATAACGTACAGATGCAAGTTCTGCTGCAGGGCCTTTTTCTCGATCTGATCGAGCCGGTACGGCAGATGGGTCTGCTGGATGGCGTCGATCACCTCTATTTTGTGCCTAATCAGGTTCTCCACCATCTGCCCTTTACTTGCCTGATGGCGCCGGCAGCTGGTGAAGAAGAGCCGGAAAAATCCAGGCATTACCTTGTTGAAAAATATAAAATAACCTATCTGCCGTCTGCTGCGGTTAGCTTGCAGTGGCTGCCCGGCACTCCACGCAGAGAGGAGCATGCCCCTCTGCCGGCTTTGGTCCTTGCTCCTTTTTCGGACCGTTTTAGTGCTGTCCGTCAGGAGGTCGAGGCTGTCACCGCGCACGATCCCGCCCATACCCGCAGCTGGCTTGATGAAACCGCGACGGAGCTGCGCTTCAAGCGAGAGGCTGCAGGATTTTCAGCGATGCATTTTGCCACCCACAGCAGTATGATCGCGGGTCAACCTGAATCCTCCTATGTCGCCTTGCGCGCGGAAGGTGGCGAAGACGGCTTCCTGACCGCAGCTGAGATCGCCGGCTTGAGGCTCAGGGCCGGCCTGGTTGTTCTTAGCAGCTGCGAGAGCGCACTGGCGGCTGCCCGTTATTTCAATCCCAATCTTGCCCGCAATTATCACCCCACCGATGAGCTCATCGGGCTAACCCAGGCCTTTTTGCTGGCGGGCGCCAGCCAGGTCGTGGCGACGCTGTGGCCAGTGCAGGAACAGAGTTCCGCAGAGTTTATCACGCGGTTTTATGCGCACTTTAAAGAAAATCCTCCCGATGTTGCTCTGGCATTGACCCAACGTGAATTTCTGTTATCTGCTCGCTCGACTATGTCTTCCGTTCTCCCCCTCGATCACCCCACCATCTGGGCCGGCTACAAAATCGTCAGCCTGCCGTGAAACCTTCCACAAAAAAATAGCATCATTAGCTAGGAGTCTGTCGGATTTAGCAGTACAAATCAGCTAACCCGCAGTGAATGTGCATAAATGCGATTTAGAGAAATAATTATAACGCGTCATGTTTTTAGCTTGCTTGCCATTAGCATTATCTCTATATTAACCAGTAATAACAACTGGTTAGGAGATGCTCATGAGTAGCAAGTTTATCGATGCCGACCGGGAAACCCTGTATTTTTTGCCGCCATCTTTGCAAGACTGGCTGCCAGAGAAGCATCTGGCGCGATATGTAGTTGAAATTGTCGATCAGCTCGATTTGCGTTCTTTAAAAGAATCCTATGTGGGCTGCGGATTAAAGCCCTATAACCCGGTGATGATGGTTGCGTTGCTGTTTTATGGCTATGCCACCGGCGTTTTTTCCAGCCGGCAGTTGGAGCGGAGCACCTACGATTCGGTGGCTTTCCGTTATATCGCGGCCAACAGCAATCCGGATCATGACACGATCGCCAATTTCCGGCGGCGGTTCTTGCCCGAAATTGCGCAGATCTTTACCCAGATCCTGATGATTGCGCAACAAATGAAGGTATTACAGCTTGGGCGCATCAGTCTGGATGGCAGCAAGATCAAGGCCAATGCGTCAAAACACAAGGCGCTAAGCTATCAACGCGCCTGCCAGCAGGAAGAACAGATCAAGGCTGAAGTGGCCGCATTGCTGAAGAAGGCAGAATCGGCCGATCAATCTGATCTGCCGGATGGCATGAACATCCCCGATGAGCTGGAGCGCCGGGAAAATCGCCTTGCAGCAATCGCTGAGGCCAAAGCCAAGCTGGAAGAGCGGGCTGCTGAACGTCACGCTCTTGAACAAGCCGCTTATGAAGAAAAGCTTGCCAAACGAGCTGAGAAAGAACGGAAAACCGGCAAGAAGAGTAAGGGTAAACATCCCAAACCGCCCGCGCCGGGCCCAAAGGGAAAAGACCAAGTTAACCTGACCGATGAGCAATCACGGATCATGCCGACTTCCGGCGGCGGTTTTCAACAGTCATACAATGCTCAGGCCGGTGTGGACACGGTATCAAAACTCATCGTTACCGCCCACATCAGCCAAAGGCCCAATGACAAACAAGAGTTAAGCCCGGTTCTGGGACGCCTGGCTGTCTTGCCTGAGCCATTGGGGGTAGCCACAGAATTGATTGCCGACAGCGGATACTTTAGCGAAAAGAATGTCGCTGCTTGCGAAAAAAATCAGATTACCCCTTACATTGCGGTAGCAAGAGATCAGCATCATCAATCCTTGCAGGATCGTTTTTCGCAACCACCGCCACTACCAGAAGAGGCCGATGCTGTTGAAAGAATGAAGAATCGGCTTAAAACGGCGGCAGGCAAGGCCATTTATGCACAAAGAAAGATCACCTCAGAGCCTGTGTTTGGCATCATCAAATCGGTGATGGGCTTTAGAAATTTTCTGCTTCGCGGCCATGAGGCCGTTGGCGGCGAATGGCTGCTGGTTTGCCTCGCATTCAACATTAAAAGAATGCATGTCTTGAGGACGACGTGATAAAGAACGAGTAGAATCTGCATCATTCACTTTGATCATTGGTAGAATGATCGCTCAATCTCATAGAAAAATCAAGTCGGTCGGATTTGCTCCTGAAATGAGCTCAAATCCGACAGGCTCCTAGAAACTGCTATTCAGGAGCAACTGTATGTCCGTAATGAGATGTAAACAGCCATCTTCATTTTTTCATGAAAGGGGATTTTATGTCGAAGGTCAAGCGAAATCTCCGTTTACTGCGCTATTCTCTTTTAATTCTGGGCGGGTTCCTGATCAGCTCTGCCCAAGTCCTGGCACAGGGCACCTGGAAAGAATTGGCCTGGATGGCGGATATATATGGCTATACCGAAGGGGTGGCCATCGACGGCAAATTCTATGTCGTGACCAGCTCCAATTCAGATGGCCAGGCCGCCACCCTTCGCTATGACCCCTCGCTCAATACCTGGGAGCAGCTGGCAGTTCGCATTGCGCCGACTGTGAAGTGGGGCTCCAATTACCATGATAATTTTGCCATTACTGCAGCCAATGGCAAAATTCTTATTTTCGGGGGTGAGAATACCTCAACGCCACGCAAGGATGTCCAGGAGTATGATCCGATCACCAATACTTGGACCGTAAAGACGAGTATGCCGACAGCCAGAACCAATCCTGAGGCTGTTCTGATGGACGGATTAATTTACGTCATGGGGGGATGGAATGCGGACGGTTTCAACCGCATTGGCACTGATACGGTTGAGGTATACAATCCTGTGACCGATGCCTGGAGCATCGGC
>CAYTCI010000049.1:0-32119 GCA_964436305.1 uncultured Cytophagia bacterium
GCGTCCAGATGAAAAAAGTATCTTGCCGGGTCAGATGACTGCGATAACTTTCTGCTGCGTTGCGGCAATTCGAGTTTTGCGCTGGATACAGAAAGGCATAGCAGCCTTCATGAAATTTCACTTTGTATTCCTGTCGTAGATATTGCTCGCCTTTGGGTTGCAGCATGGAGGCCGCCAGCAGGTGGTCCCGCCAAATCTGCACGAGTGGTGATCGGCCCAATTCCGGATAGGCATCCTTTTTAAACCATCCTGATTGATCCGCCACTTCTATATAACGCTTGTTTGGACGATACTTCGGCTTTTCTGCAGCTACCGATCCAGAATCGGACAAATTCACTCTCTTCGTATGGCGCCCCATTGCGTCGATCCATTCACTACCGGCCAGATTCTCATGGTACTTGACCTCAATGCCCAGAAAGCCTTTCTCGCCGGAGGCCAGCTCATATTCAACATAGAAATCGAACGCCGTTCCATCACTCAGAAGAGCGGCTTCGCCACGCCCGTAAGATTTTTCAAATTCAAGATGGGTAACAGACTGGAGCGGTTTCTGCATCAGCTCCGCAAAGATCTTCGTGGCCGAGCTATAATCTTTGGCCTCTTTGCAGCGCGTTACCAAGTCGCCGAAGAGGTTGAAGCAGAGGGGCTGGCTGGAAAGGAGGTTGGTGAAGAGGCGGGACTTTTGGATCAGTTGTCCAGCATTCCGTTCACTCAATGCCAGTTCGACAGCTTCCCTGATGGACCCGGTCAAGAAATTGTGATGCTGGTTTGCATCCTCCTCAGTGAGGCGGGATCCCATCATCCTATCGCCAACTACACGCATTCCAAACCCTTTATTTTCCCGCCAGATGGATTGCAGCAGCCGGGCACGGCGTTGGAATTCATTTTTGTCGCTCTTCTCCCAGGCATTATAGTGCTTTGCCGTTTCTTCCAGACTAGCCATATCTTTCTCCCCGTTTCCGATTCTTTCGCAGTGTGTTGTTATATTTTGCATACGCAAGGAGCTTATTAACGGCCTCAAATTGATTTTTGGATAATTGAGTTGCATCACAAATGGTCCATAAATCCAGTAACATTTGACGCGATAGTGTCCGCTGCTCTTGTCTCATTCTCTCCCCTTATAGGATTTCTTTGATGTCCCTGTTCCCGCAAACAAGGCTCCTTCCACATAATGGCAAAAAAAATCCGGCCAATTCACAAGAGGCCGGCAGATATCGAGAGAACCCCCATCAGCTGTTCGTTCACACCTTTCCCCGCAACCGTTCCCTGACCACATCCCATGAGCCGGTGATGAGGAAGCTTTCGTCCATGTTGTCGATCATCTGCACGAAACGTTGCATGGGGACCGCAAAGGTGAGTGTATCTTCCGGCACGCAGGGCCGGGCGGAGACATCGAACATCCCCAAGATGCATCCCGGCCGCTCAGCTTCGGCCTCCGCAATCGGAAGCTGGATGATCGAGGCACATCCGGAACCCATTGGTGTCTTGACGGCATAAAGATCGGCGGCGTCATAGTTGGCCAGAGTAAAAAGCCCGGAGAGGATGTCCGGCGGCGCAAAAAAGAGGACGACTTGCGGCTGGTCGGCGGCCTCCAGCTTGTCCCAGCGCTTGAAAACAAGATTGGCCTTGGGCGCCGTGAAAGGTGGCACCTGCTGCAGGAGGTGCTGGACCAATTCCGGCGTTTTCTTGTAGCGCTCGCCCTCCATTTTGCCTGGAATGCCGCAGGAGAGGAAGAATTCAAAATTGGGCCGCAGGCTGGGCGAAAAGCCGCTGTAGCGTTTTCCGCCGGGACATCCCGGACTTTTTGCGTTGTAAACAAAAGTATATCCCTCCCGCACCTGATTGAGATTGCCGATCAGGCAGCGGTGCTCGTTTTTCGATTCCGCGGCATCCTGGCCGGCGACCTGATCGGTATAATAAAAGGCGATCGGCAATCCGGCGCCGGGGAAGTACTTGCTCCATTTGCTAATGAATTCTTGCTGTACGGTCGTATTCATAACAGCTCCTCTAAAGTTTGGATCTTGCCATGCAACAGAGTACTGGCGGCCTGCCAAACTGCATCAGAAGAAAGGATGCTTGGCCCTGTTTCGTATTGGATTAAATAGACCGGGAGTATAAGCAGGATTTTGATCAACTGCCAATACAATCCGTTATGGCGATTGAAAAACCGGGCGGCTGTACTCGTAACCCGCAGCCAGGGGCTTTTCCTCATCGCTGAAAAGCCTGAACAAGACCGCATCCTGCAGCAGATCGTGCAAATCCATGGGCACGCCGTCGACCAGCACGATCCGGCACACCAGCCGGATGCCGTGACTGTAATCGACGTAGCTGTTTTTATGGATATTGGTGAGCGGCTGAATGGGGGTGCCATCCGGTTGGTGCCAGCCATAAAGAATCACATGATGGGGCCGGGTCGTGTCGCCGGCCAGGGTGCTGATCACCACATCCTTCTTGTGTCCCGCCATAAAAGGGGCCGTACCGGCGGAGAGGCTGTCGAGCTGCGCCTGGATCATAGACTGATGGCGCAGGAAGGTTTCGGGCTGCTCGTTGAGGTTCGCGACCGGCTTGATCGGCTGCGGCCGCAGCTTGACCGGGGCCTGTTTGTAGATGGCGTCGACCATTTTGGGCGTCGGCAGCATGGCGCCCAGACTGTCGGCGATGTACTGCGCCGTGACAGGTCCCATTGGCATGCGAACCAAGTCGGTGTCGCCGCCGATGGCAAGATAATCCGGCAGGACGGCAAAGGCGCAGCGATGGGAATCGCCACGGGCGTTGCTCCAGGTTTCTTCGATGATCTGGTAGCGGCGGAGGAAAGCGGGGAGATTGCCGGAGAGGATCTCGCGGGCGATGACCTTCTCCCGCGCAGGAAAATCCAGTTCACGGACGCGCTGGATAAATGAGGAACCGGAAGCTGCGCGCGCGCGCCTCCCGGGCAACTCGATCTGCTCCGGCAGCAGGGAGTCCCGGATCAAGGCCGAATAGGCGCGCTCATCCCAATAGCGATAGCCCCTGTTTTCGAATTTGCTGCCGGCCAGCAGGGCATGTATCAGGCCGTTCCTGGCGACCTGTTCGGTGTGCCAGATGCCCCGGTTGGGATTCTCTTTCAGGTAAAAGCGCACGCGCCCCTTGAGGGCGGAGTAACGGGTAAAGCTGGTGTCGCTCTCCCTCGTGAAACGGAAAGCGCGGGCCAGATCCCCGATCATGCGATGGCTGCGGTACCAGGTGCCGCCGGTGTCGCTGACAAACCGCTTGCCGTTGAGCAGGGCGACGCTGTCGTCATAGGCGAAGACCATCAGGGCATGGTGCCGGTCCTGCTGCAGCCAGGTACCGACCGGCGCGGCATAGTCGGACTCCCAGCCGTAATTGCTATCGATAAAAACGATGCGCCGCGCATACTCCGGTATTTCCTGCACGCCATCGAGAAAGGAGAAAATGAAACGCCCGCCGCCGCTGTGGCTGCTGAGGATCACCTGCGTTTGCTTTCCGGGGAAGAAAGAGCAGAGGGTGTCGATCAGGGCAGCGACGATTTGCGAGTGATCATTGGGGTGATCCTTTTTCCAGGCCGGCCAGCTCTTTTGCCGGGTCTGCAGCAAGACGAGGACGGGATTGTAAGGGAGGTTCAGCTGCTGGAGAAACCGATACTGTGCGCCGACGTGCTGGATGTCATAATGCCAGTCCTCTCCCGGCGTCAGGCGTTTGCCATAGGTTTGGGCGATGCTGTTGCCGTTGGGCAGGGCATAGAGGATGAGTCCGGCCGGTTTGTCTTTTGGCCAGTCCGGTCTTTCGATGAAAACATGGATATCCTGGCGGAAGGTCAGGGCCTGCATGCGCCCGCCGGCGAGGGCGTTGCTGACCAGAGCCAGCAAGAGCAGAATTGCCAGCAGGGTCAAGGCAGGTTTATAGCCCATGCGTTTCGTCCAAAAAAATGTTTCGCGCAGCACGCTTGCTGCAGTCATCTGGCTGTGCATAGCTCTTGTGAAATATAGAGAACAGGGAAGAGAAAATCAATCTGAATCCGGCTTTCTCGTCACCACCCGGCCTCATCCAATCGGCTGTTGCATCGCTCCTCATTAAGGAAAAGAAAAATGAATTATGTGCTTGCAATTCTTCTTAATCTTTTTTAACATTTACTGTTATATAATTTAACAGAGGATGTTAAATTGGATTATATTTCTCGACACATTCAGACACAGCTGCTGGAGGCGCTCTCCACCAGCCCGGTAGTGCTCATCCATGGCGCCCGTCAAACGGGAAAAAGCACTTTGGCACAACGAATAGCCGAAGAAAAGGGCATGGATTACCTCACGCTGGACGATTTTACGATTTTAGGGGCCGTGCAGCAGGATGCAGTGGGATTTCTGC
This sequence comes from uncultured Cytophagia bacterium, assembly GCA_964436305.1. Taxonomy (GTDB): domain Bacteria; phylum Zhuqueibacterota; class Zhuqueibacteria; order Residuimicrobiales; family Residuimicrobiaceae; genus JAKPUX01. The sequence goes on from CAYTCI010000049.1 coordinate 4,360, forward strand.
AGCGCTTTGATCGTCCACTCATTATCGACGAAATACAAAAAGCCCCTCAGCTTTTTTCTGCCATCAAGTTGCTGGTCGATCGAAAGCGCACACCAGGCCGGTATTTATTGACGGGGTCGGCCGATGTGCTCCTGCTCCCCAAGCTCTCCGAATCGCTGGCTGGCCGGATGGAGATCATTACACTGCGGCCATTCTCATGCGACGAGCTCCATAATTTCAAATCCGGGTGGATTGACCAAGCCTTTGACGGAGCGATCGCAATCGGCAGGGAGTATCCATTGTCACGCCTGCCATTAATCGAATCCATCATTAACGGCGGTTATCCGGAAGTCCAGAACCTTGACAGTGCGTCTCGCCGGCAGGCCTGGTTCCATTCCTATATCGAGACTATCCTTCAACGGGACATCCGCGATATCGCGCAGATCAATGGTCTTTATGATCTGCATCGGCTGCTCTCGATTGCAGCTGCTCGCAGCGGATCCGTTCTGAATATGAGCAGCCTCGCGCGGGATACGGGGCTTGTTCTCATGACATTGAAACGCTATTTGGCGATTCTGGAAACAGCTTTTATGATCCAACGGATTCCCGCATGGTTCAGGAACATCGGCAAAAGACTGGTCAAGGCCCCCAAACTTTACCTTAACGATACCGGGCTCCTCGCTCATTTAACTGGCTGCAGCAGCGAGCGTTTACAGAACGATCCGCAGTTGTTGGGGCCTTTGTTCGAGAGTTTTGTCATTCAGGAGCTAATGAAACAGGCGAGTTGGAGCCTTACGAAACCGGCTTTCCACTATTATCGCTCTTTCGATGGACAAGAGATCGATTTGGTCCTTGAAAACCGCACTGGAGAAATCGTCGGAATTGAGATCAAGGCGTCATCAACGGTCGGAGCAGATCATTTCAAGGTGATGCGTGAATTGAAACATGTAATGGATCATAAATTTGTTCATGGCATCATCCTCTACCTGGGCGATAAAGTTGTCCCGTTTGGGGATCGCCTCACGGCACTGCCGGTTTGCACCTTATGGAATGAAGGGACGTCGCAGCCCAGTCAGGAATGAATTACTTATACCCCTCCCCTGGTTCGTGCAATCATACACTGCGCTTGAGGATCTGCCCATGAGATCTCCGCTTCTGCCCCTGCGTCGTTGAACCCGCATCCCACGGACGCTGCCTGCAGCGCTTTTCCAGGACACCCCCCAAAATCTGGTGCCGACCCGAGTGTAATTTTGATAAATTAATAGGACTAAGGCCGAGAATAACCCTGCAAAAACAAACAAAGGTTGCTCCATACTATTCAACCAAACCATAAAAGGAGGCAACCTGTGAACGTCAAGCTTCGAGTCCACGTTAATAATCATGACAGCCGGCGGATATTTTTGCAGGCTTACTATCTGATTGTTGATCTCAGCGATATCACCTGGCTCTATGCAAGGAAGATGGAAGGATTGGGACGCGTCCATGTTGGCAGCAGCGTGGAGTTGAGTAAGGGGTAATGGCAACTGAAAATCATCGGCGTAGACCAGAGCGGCAGCGCGATTATACCGATCTTTTTGGGCGCCGGGCAGGTCTAAATGCCACGACCGTATGGTTTGCGGTATTTGGGTCAACCCTTTTGGCTGGTCTCAGCTAAAAAACCAGGTCAGGGCTTAGGTTGGTATTTATGTTCTCTCCCGGCAGAAACCGAGTATACAGCTACATAAAAAGCCACCAAAGGACCGGAATCGATGATGACACCCTTGTGTGTCATCGACCGAACTCTTCAAGGTGTTTTTTCTTCGAGGAGAGGTCTTCCGGTCCTTCAACGCACCCCGCAAGATCCTGGGCAAAATCAACGAAGGGACCATTGAGCCGAATTTCGTCTTTGGCCTAAATCTTCTCCATCACCACCGCCGTGCCATAGCAGAGCACCTCGGTGACGCTGTCCATCAGCTCGGTGGTGTCGTAGCGGACGCCGATGATGGCATTGGCACCGATCTGCTCGCCATGGCTGACCATGATGTCAAAGGCCTCCTCACGCGTCTTTTCGCACAACTCGGTGAAAAGGGTGATGTTGCCGCCGACCAGCGTCTGCAACGCTCCACCGATGGTACCAAAAATGGAGCGCGAGCGGACGACGATGCCGCGCACGACACCGAGCTGCTGCACTATGCGGTAGCCCTCAATGGTAAAGGTCGTCGAAGTCATGGGGTGCTTCATCAAATCCTCTCTCATGGTTTCACGTTTTTCCGCTTCGCTCATCTTGCTGTAGCAATCAAGACAGATCGTCCCGGTCTTGAAGTAATAATGGGATGGATATTCATTGCCGCACCTTGAACAGCGCATAAAGCCTCCTGGTCGTCTTCCCTCAGCCTGCTGCCGGTGGTACTATTCGAAATATACGCATTTCTGATGAGATTGCATCAGAATTCATCCGGCAAGAGTACGAAAATCCGGATCAGAATCCGTTTCTCCTTCACGGGTAACCAGGGTAAGATCGGGATCAGTGATAAAGAACCGCAGGCGGTCGTAACCTTATTTCTGCCATACCAGGAGGAGATCGGGCAGGTCTTTCTCTTCGTCACACTATCCAAACGCCAAGATAACACCGACCAATTCGCCCTGGCGAAAGCAAACGCCCGGCCGGTGCACTTCTTTTCGGCCCGCAATCCCCGCGAGCCCAACACCGGCCGGCGCGGGGACGGGGAACAAAAAGCGCCTCTCCAGTGTTGAAAGAATATATCTATATAATTGATTAAACTGTTATTACCGCCTCTTCAGCGAATCCACAGCCCGCTCAGCCCGTAAGTTCCACCCGGTCCTCCCCGCTTCCAGGCCCACACCCGCTCTGCTCTGATCGCCGGCGCCGGTTTCCTTGAATCAACCATCATGGCTGGAAAGGAGGATGCCTTTGCGGCCGCGCATTATTACCGTTTCCAATCGCCTGCCCGTCCAGTTCAGCAAGCGCAAGAGCGCCGTCGTCTATCAGCCCAGCGTCGGCGGGCTGGCTACCGGACTCTCCGCGCTGCGCAAGGCCTTCGATCTCCTCTGGATCGGCTGGCCCGGCATGATCAGCACAGAACCCGGCGAGCAGGCCGATATCACCGCCGCCCTGCAGAAACTCAAGATGCTGCCGCTCTTTCTCAGCCAAAAGGAGCTGGAACTCTACTATGAGGGGTTCAGCAACAAGACCATCTGGCCGCTCTTCCACTATTTCACCCAGTTCGTCTATTACGATGCCTCCTTCTGGCAAACCTACCGGCAGGTCAATCAGCGCACGGCGGAGGCGGTGCTGGCAGTTGCCAGGCCCGGCGACCGCATCTGGATCCATGATTATCAGTTGATGCTGGTGCCCGACATGATCCGTGAGCAGCGGCCGGATGCCATCATTGGCTTTTTTCTGCACATCCCCTTTCCTTCCTTCGAGCTCTTTCGCACCCTGCCCTGGCGCGATGAATTGACCAACGGCATGCTCGGGGCGGATCTGATCGGATTTCACACCTACGACTATGCGCGCCATTTCATCATCGCAGCCCTGCGCCTCGCCGGCGTCGAGCAGTCACTCAACCAGCTGGTCTACGGGGATCGCATCGTCCAGGTCGACCGTTTTCCCATGGGCATCGATTTTACTCGCTTCCACCGCGCCCAAAGCCACAAACCGGTGATCCGCGAAGTGCGCAAGCTCCAGCCGCGCCTGGCAGGGCGGAAACTGATCCTCTCCATCGACCGCCTTGATTATTCCAAGGGCATTCTCCAGCGCCTGATGGGTTACCGGCGCTTCCTCGAACTCTACCCGGAATTTCATGAAAAATGCGGACTGCTGATGGTCCTGGTCCCCTCCCGCACCCAGGTCGAGGCGTATCAGGAACTGCGCGCCCAGGTCAACCAGCTGGTGGGGCAGATTAACGGTGAATTCAGCACGATCGGCTGGACGCCAATCATCCATCTCTACCGCTCCTTTGGCTTTGACAGCCTGGCAGCAATGTACCATCTCGCGGATGTCTGCCTGGTCACACCCTTCCGCGATGGCATGAATCTGGTCGCCAAGGAGTACCTCGCCAGCCGCACACAGGAGACCGGGGTATTGATCCTCAGCGAGATGGCCGGGGCTGCGGAGGAACTGCGCGAGGTGATTTCGATCAATCCCAACGACGTGGATGACATTGCCGAGGCACTGTGCACCGCTCTGACCATGCCCGAAGAGAAGCAGAAAGAGGGCATGCGCAAAATGCGCGAGCGCGTGAAAAATTATGATGTGATGCGCTGGTCCGATGATTTTATCCACTCCCTCGAACATGCCCACAACGCCTCGGAGCTGATCCGCTCCAAAGAGATCACCCCCGGCGTACGCGGCGAGATCATTGCGGCGTTCTGTTCCAGTCAACAGCCAGTGGTCTTTCTCGATTATGACGGCACACTGCGGCCCTTCGAGGACCACCCGCAAAAAGCCTCGCCGGATAACCATTTGCTCCGTTTGCTGGAAGATCTGTTTAAAAAGGAGCATCGCAGGGGCATCCTGATCAGCGGCAGGGACCGTGCCACCATGCAGCAGTGGTTCGGTCATCTGCCGGTTGTTCTGGTAGCGGAACACGGGGCCTGGATCAATCGGGGGCAGGAGCGCTGGCAAGCCCTCGAAGAGCTGGATGAATCCTGGAAAGAGGATATCCGCCGCATCCTCATCCGGTTCGTCGAGCGCACCCCCGGTTCGATGATCGAGGAAAAAAAGTATTCACTGGTCTGGCATTACCGCAAGGCAGACGTGGGCCTGGCCGAGGTGCGCGTGCGCGAGCTGATGATGCTGCTCGGCAGCATCACCGGACCGCTCAACCTGCAACTGCTGCAGGGGAGCAAATTGCTCGAGGTCAAGTACGCCGGCATCCACAAAGGCCGCGCCGCGCTGCTGCTGCTCGATGGGACGACGCCCGATTTTATCCTCGCTCTGGGCGATGATTGGACCGACGAGTATCTCTTCAAAGCCCTGCCTGCTGATGCCTATACGGTCAAGGTGGGTATCCGTGCCACGGCCGCCCGTTACTGCATCAGAGACATTGCCCAGGCGCGTGAGTTTCTGGCCGAGTTGGCGAGGGGGAAATAGCCTGCTGAGGAGGTTTCCATGGTACGGCTGGATGACTATAGCAAGTTTGTCGGGGACGATCAGATCCACCGGATATTCCGCCAGGCGCACAACCTCTACGGCTGCCGCATTATCCACATCAACTCGACCTATACAGGCGGAGGTGTGGCCGAGATGCTGCACAGCCTGGTGCCGTTGATGAACGACGCCGGCCTCAAAGCCGACTGGCGCATCCTGCGCGGCTCCCCCGATTTCTTCAATATCACCAAAAAATTCCACAACGCCTTGCAGGGAGATTCGATCAATCTATCCCCGATCAAGAAATCGATCTATGAGCAAGTCAATGAGGATTTCTCGCGCTTTGCCGAACTCAATCACGATGCCGTCATCATCCATGATCCGCAGCCTTTGCCCCTGATCCGCTATTATCGCAAGGAACAGCCCTGGATCTGGCGCGGCCACATCGATCTCTCCGAACCCAATTCTGTGCTGTGGGAGTATCTCAAGTCCTTCATCCTGCGCTACGATCTGGTCATCGTCTCCAGCAAGGACTATCAGAAAACCGATCTGCCCGTCGACTACCGCATCTTCATGCCGGCCATCGACCCGCTCAGCCCTAAGAACGTCGAACTCTCCGATCGGAGTATCCGCCGCTATATGAGCAAGTACAACATCCCGACGGACAAGCCGATCATTTCGCAGATTTCCCGGTTCGACAAATGGAAGGATCCCCTTGGTGTACTGGATGTCTTCAAGCGGGTACGGGCCAGGGTGGATTGCCGGCTGGTGCTCTGCGGCAGCATGGCCTCTGATGATCCGGAGGGCATCAAGATCTATCAGGCCGTTGAGCGGGAGGTCGGCAGGATGCTGCACAAACGGGATGTCACCCTGCTGGTGGCGGAGAACAACTTTCTGGTCAACATGCTGCAGCGTGCTTCCGCGGTCGTCATTCAGAAATCGTTGCGTGAGGGATTCGGGCTGACCGTCACCGAAGCACTCTGGAAAGCACGACCGGTCGTAGCCTCGAGCGTCGGCGGCATTCCCCTGCAGATCCAGGATGGCGAGAACGGCTTTTTACTCGACCCGGAGGATAACCGGGGCTTTGCCGAGGCCGTGCTACAGTGCCTGCGCAACCCGGAGCGGGCCAGAGAGGTGGGGCTCAAGGGGCGCGAGTTTGTGCGTGAGAATTTCCTGATCACCCGGCTCATTCTCGACTATTTACAACTGCTCGGGGAAATGATAACCCCGGGCCGGCGGTTCGGGACGTGAGACCGGTGCCGCAGAGCGGCACCCGCCTGGTTATCCGCAACCTGGCGGCGCCTTGGGCAGAAGATGCACCACACCTTCCTCCCGCGCCTATTTGGGAGGAGCCGGAGGAGCCTCGGGCGCGATGGGTTCAGGCACCACATTGCGCAGAACCGGGATCGTTTGCAGATAGGCAAAGATGGCGCTGAGATCTGCATCACTCACATTCTGATAGGCCTCAATGGGCATGGGTGGCAGAATGGAACGGCCCTTGCCCAACCGCTTGCCCATGCGAATGGTGGCAATAAAATCTTCCGCTTTCCAGCTCCCCAACCCGGTCTCCTTATCCGGCGTCAGATTGCGCGAAAAGCTGACGCCCCACGGCCCGGCCCAGGCGGTCATGGTCGCCGAAAAGGAGCCCATCCAGGGACCCGGCGGCAGCTGGGGAGCGGGAGGCATGACCAGCGCTTCCGGATGGCCGGCGAGCATGCGCGTCATATCCCGTTCCGGACCATTGGGGCCCATTTTAAGGGGCGTATGGCAATCATGGCATCCCGAAATAGTGACCAGATATTCGCCGCGCTCGATGGTGGTGGATTTCTGCTTTTGCGGATTACGGGAGATACCGGCTACCACCGCCAGACATAGCAGCAGGCCTGCCAGAATCATGAGGATCTTTTCCGACTGGGGCATGATTTGCTCCTTTCCTGGAGAATGATTATGGGGTTGTGGTACGGATCAGATCAGCCTGAATCCAGTGACTGATCAGCTCGAGTGCATGGGCGTCGACCCGTTTGGTCCCCAGCGGGGGCATCTGCCGGTAGGAATTCCGCGATCCCATGCGATAGACCAGGGCACTTCGGGCAGGATCTCCGGGCAGAATCCGGTAGCTCTCGCCCGCAGCCAGCCCCGGGATTTGATAGATGCTTTTGTGATCAATAAAGGTGTCCCTTGCAAACCGGATCATTCCGGTCTTGTTATCAAGCACGTACTTGACAAACATGCCGGCTGAGGCTTGTGGATTGCCGGGATTATGGCAGCCGCCGCAGTTGGCGCTGAGATAGCCCAGGGCCGCGCGCTCCCGCGGCGTGGAGGCATCTATAACCGGTGAAGATTGGGCATAGCGGCCGGACAGGCGGGCGATCCGTTTTTCTGCGATCAGACGCGGCAGCGTCCACATCGCCGAATCAGCCGGCTCTGCGTTGGGCGCCAGCGGATCACGCTCCGGTGAGAGCTGCAAGGCATTGAAGCCAAGGACGATGTCCCGCCCCTGCCCTTCATGACAAGCCCGGCAGTCAATGACGCCGGGAATGTCGTGCCGCACGCCTGGCGCAATCGGGAAGTGATCGCGCAACCCTCTTTCGGGGGCCAGCAGGGCGTCGCTCTCCTCCTCATTCCAGGCGTAGGAAGCATACCGCCACTGTTTTTCTCCGGTTTTCTCGAGCAAACGGGTTTCAACCCTGCGCCCAAAGGAGAACTCTTTCCAGATTGTGGTTCCGACCGGAAAGATCCAGTCATCCGCCTGAACGCCGGCGATCCTCGACCCTTCCGGCAAACGGATCCAGCGTTTTTTGCCCGCTCCATCCGACCAGAGGGGATACAGCGGCGAATAGGCAATGTTTCCGGCAGCTATCCGGTGATTGAGCGGGTCCGCATACAGTCCGGTTTGCGACAGGAACTCCGGCGGCGGGTCGAGCGGCTGCAGTGCATTCTGCCGTGGACCGGCAGCCGGCAGGCTCAATAGTATAACCGCAGGCAGCAGTACTTGCCAGCGTCTCAGGGACATCGATGGGCCTTTCAGGATTGAAGGTTCAAGTCCACCTGACGAACCCCGGCATCAAATGGGCGGCTGGTTGGGGAATGGATCAGGTGAGATCCACTTTTAACCTACACTTTTCCGCTCATTTACTCTATAGGGAGATTGCTGATATTCCGCTTCGCAGAAGACGAGGGGGGAGCTGGCGTTCTGCCTGTGACAGAGGTGGGGAGGGAACAAGAGGCCGGAGAGGCGATCACGCTCTTTGTTCGGCGATTTCCAGCAGGGTGAGCAGGGTGCTCCAGTATCTAGCCGTTCCGGTGACCTTCATTTTTTTCTCAAAGAAATTGGTATAGATTTTGGTCCTGCCAAAACCATTTGGACAGTAGGTATAGATCTCACTGCCCAAAATGGTGTACCTGTCTGGGGGATATTGGATATCCTCGACCTGGCGGATTTGATCCGCAGAGGCCGTTTCGCGCAGAAAAATGACCGCCATCCTGGACGGGTCGAATGGTTCTTCCACCAGGTAGGGATTGGCGGCCAGTATCGACTTGAGGTCTGAGACACTCCGTACCATTGCCGGAACCGTGTAGCCATAGCGCGCGGCAATGGCTTGCTCGATTTGCGCAGCCATCTCATCCTTGCTGCGCTCCTCCCCGGTGCTGTAGACGACATTCCCGCTCTGGATATAGGTTTCGGGATCGCGAAAGCCCAGTTCGGCATAAAGGGCCGCCAGATCGGTCATCCGGATGGCATTGTGACCGGTCATGTTTACGGCCCTGAGCAAAGAGATGAAGGCAGGCATATCGCTGAATCTCGCTCCTTAAAAGGGTGTGGTAGAACTGACTGTACGGCGGATAAAAAGGATTCGGGCCGGCGCATCAGCCCGGTTACACCCTGGCGATCCGCGCCGCCCAGACGCCGAAAAGCTCACCCAGTGTCTTGATCACAATGACCGCTATCAGTCCCGCCGCCGGATTGGGGCTCTTGTCGGCGATGAAGGGAGCGGTCATGACCAGGAAAAAGAGCAGCAGCATCCAGCCGCCGCCGTTAAAATAGAGCGGCCGGCCCTTGCCGCCCTGGAAAATCCCCGCCTGCAGCAGCTCCTCCCCGGTGCGCAGCAGGCGCCCGCAGAGAATCCCCAGCACCGGCCAAAGCGGCAGGGCGCTGGCAGCCGTTAAGGCACTGCGCGTGGTCTCGACCAGATCCATTGCCGCCTCATCCCGCCCAAAGATCAGCATGGCAAAAAAGCCGAAAAAGGTGATGAAGACGAATTCGAAAAAGAGGATTTTTTTCTGCTCTTTCACCTTGACCCAGGGGCGCTTGATCAGGTCCATGATGAAGACAATCGCCCCCTCGATAATGAAGAGCATAATCAGAATGAAGCTGCTCCATCCCAGTCGCCAGACCCCGTAGAGCGGGATCAGGTTGGTCAAAATAACCATGAAGGAGCGATAGAGCAGCGCCGGCAGGGCTGCCGGTGGTGCCGGGACGGGACTGGTCCGGTCGCTATCCATTCGGTTCACCTCACCTTTGGTTGATTGCCATCCCTTCTCAGCGCACTCCGGTCACAATCCCGTCGCCCGTTCAAGCGCGTCGGGGTAGCGCGCCCCCTGCACCGGGATCTGCGCTGAGGCGCTGCCGATCGCATCGAGATCGGCCGGGGTGAGCTCCAGCCCGCCCGCGCCCAGATTCTCCTCCAGACGGCCCAGCCGGGTCGTTCCCGGGATGGGCACGATCCAGGGCCGCTGCGCCAGCAGCCACGCCAGGGCGAGCTGTGCAGGCGTCGCCTGCAATCGCTCGCCGAACCGGGCGAGCAGATCGACCAGGGCCTGATTGGCCTGGCGATTCTCGACGGTAAACCGCGGGATGATAGCACGAAAATCGCCGGGAGCGATAGGCGTGCTCGCATCGATCTTGCCGGTGAGAAAACCGCGGCCCAGGGGGCTGAAGGGCACAAAGCCGATGCCGAGTTCCTCGAGCACCGGCAGGATCTCTTCTTCCGGCTTGCGCCACCACAAGGAGTATTCGCTCTGGAGCGCGGTGACCGGCTGCACCACATGGGCACGACGGATGGTCTGAACCCCGGCCTCCGACAATCCGAAATGACGTACCTTGCCCGCGCGGATCAGATCCTGGACTGCACCGGCCACCTCCTCGATCGGCACCTCCGGATCGACGCGATGCTGATAGAGCAGGTCGATGACGCCGGTCCGCAGCCGCCGTAATGAGGCCTCCACCACCGCGCGGATGTGCTCCGGCCGGCTATCCACTCCCGACTGCTGGCCATCCGGACCGATCCGGAAGCCAAATTTGGTGGCGATCACCACCCGGTCGCGCACCGGCGCCAGGGCTTCACCGACCAGCTCCTCATTGATAAAGGGACCATACACCTCTGCCGTATCGAAAAGGGTGACCCCGCGATCGACCGCTGCCCGGATCAACGAGATCATCTCGCTGCGGTCGCGTGGCGGACCATAGCCATGACTCATCCCCATGCAGCCCAGTCCGAGGGCGGAAACCTCCAGCCCGCTGCGTCCGAGTGTGCGTTTTTCCATAATACCTCCTTCGAGTGGACCTTTCTCCTCCCCTACCCAAAAATATCATTTGCCAGCCAAATAAAAAAGAAAAATCGAGCGTCCGGCGATTTTCGGGCTGTTGATTCGCTTATTTTTCCCTGAACTTTTTATCATTCAGGTCGTTGCATAAGTAAAAGCTCATCCGGGAGGAAAGGGGAGATCACCATGCGGCGACCAGGAATCTGGCTATTATTCATTCTCATTCCGGCACTGGCGCTCGCCGACGGCATGATCATCATCCCGCGGCCGCCACACCCGCCGTATCCGCCGCATTATCCCCCGGCCTTGACTCCCCTGGAGGTGCGCTATCATCATGTCACCGTCCGGATAACCGACCAGGTCGCCGTCACCGAGGTCGATCAGCTCTTTTATAATCCTCACCCGCTGCAGCTCGAAGGCACCTACCTCTTCCCGGTGCCGCGCGGCGGCCAGCTCGACCGCTTCAGCATGGAGATCGACGGCCGCCCCGTCGAGGCCGAACTCCTCGACGCGGACAAGGCGCGCGGCCTTTATGAGGAGATCGTCCGCAAACAGCGCGATCCGGCCCTGCTCGAATACACCGGCCAGGAGCTCTACCGCCTGCGCATCTTTCCCATCCCGCCACACGGCGAGAAACGTATCCGTCTGCGCTACACCCAGCTGCTCACCAGCCAGGAGGGGCTGATCGAGTACCGCTATCCCCTCAACACCGAAAAGTTCTCCGCCGCCCCGCTCAACAGCGTCGCCCTTAAAATCGAGATCGAATCATCCAAACCTCTGGGACCGGTCTATTCACCCAGCCACGAGGTGGAGATCCGCCGCAGCGACAGCCGCCACGCGGTGATCGGCTATGAAGACAAGTCCGTCAAACCCGAGAACGACTTCCAGCTCTTCTTTGCGCCCGCCGGCGGCGAACCGGTCAACGGCCGCCTGCTCGCCTTCAACGACGGCCGCGAGCCCGGCGCCTTTCTGCTCATGCTCGCCCCACGCGCCGATCTCGCTGCCGACCGCCTCCTGCCCAAGGACCTGCTCTTCGTCCTCGACACCTCCGGCTCGATGGCGGAAAAGGCCAAGCTGACGCAGGCGAAAAAGGCGCTGCGCTTCTGCCTCGCCCAGCTCGAGAGCGGCGACCGCTTCGAGATCGTCCGCTTCTCCACCGAGGCGGAGGCCCTCTTCAACGGATTGCGGCCGGCCACCCCGGCGGCTCTCCAGCAGGCCGATGCCTTCGTCGAGGGGCTAAAGCCCATCGGCGGCACCGCCCTCGCGGAGGCCCTCGAGCTCGCCCTGCGTCCGGCGCGCGAGCGGATCACCCCGGGCCGTCCCTATATGGTTGTGCTGATCACCGACGGCAAACCGACCGTGGGCGAGACCAGCGAGGAGGCGATCCTCAACCAGGTCCGGCGAGCCGCGGGCGATGCCACCCTGCGCATTTTCAGCCTGGGTGTTGGCAGCGACCTCAATACCCACCTCCTCGACCGGCTGACCAGCCAAAGTCGCGCCGCCAGTCTCTATCTCCAGCCCGATGAGGAGATCGAGGTCAGGATCTCCGCTTTTTATAACAAGATCGCCCATCCCGTGCTCGCCGCGCCCCGGCTGGAATGCAGTGGCCCGATCCGCCTCAACAAGATGACTCCAAATGTATTGCCGGATCTTTTCAAGGGCGAGCAGCTGCTCATCCTCGGCCGCTACGAGGGCAGCGGCCCGGCCAGGATCACCCTGCACGGAAGCGTCAACGGCCGCGTTGAATCATGGACTTATTTGGTCCGATTTCCAGAGCATGCGCCCGAGTATGATTTCATTCCGCGCCTCTGGGCCTCCCGCCGCATCGGCTACCTCCTCGACCAGATCCGCCTCAACGGCGAGTCCGGGGAACTAAGGCAGGAGGTGATCGAGCTGGCACGGCTGTATGGCATCGTCACCCCCTATACGGCCTGGCTCATCCTCGAGGATGAGACGCAGCGCAATGTCCCGCTCGCCCGGCGCACGGTTCAGTCCACCCGGGATGCCGACCTGTATGAAACCTCGGGCCGGATGCTCAATCAGGTCTACACAGAAAAGAGCGGTGACGCGGCAGTGGGGGCCGCCCGTTCGCTCGACGCCCTTAAAAACGCCGCCGATGCCGGCGCCCTGCGCCAGGCCAATCTGCGGTTCCAGCAGGGTCAGACCGGCAGCGCGGCACCGGCCGCCGAAAAGGTGCAGCGCGCCCTCGCCGGTCAGGCGATCCGCACCATCGCCAACCGCACCTTTTATCAGAACGGCCTGGAATGGGTGGATGCCGAGGCTCAACGCTTCGCCGGCCTCGAGCCCATTCGTGTCCAGTTCAACTCAGCGGCCTGGTACGCCCTGCTCAAGCTCGAACCCAATGCCCCGCAGTGGCTCTCGACCGGAAGCCGGGTGCGCCTGGTCCTGGCGGGACAACTCTATGAAATCCATGAGTGAGCGCCTGAAATGATGGAAAGGAACCGGTATATGAAACATGCCCGCATTCTCGTCCTGCTTGGGCTGCTGTTGCTGGCCCTGATCGTCCTCTGCCCGCGCAAGGCAGCCTCGGCGGAAAACCCGCAGGTGCAGCTGGCCCTGCTGCTGGACACCAGCAACTCCATGGATGGCCTGATCGACCAGGCGCGCAGCCAGCTCTGGAAGATTGTCAACGAGTTCATCTCCGCCCGCGTGGACGGCCAGCGCCCGGCGATCACGGTCGCTCTCTACCACTACGGCACCCCCGCACTGGGCGAGCGCACCGGTTACATCCGCCAGCTTTCGCCGCTCACCAGCGACCTGGACAAGATCTCGGAGGCGCTCTTTGGCCTCACCACCAATGGCGGCGACGAATACTGTGGAGCGGTCATCGGCCGGGCGGTCGATGAACTGGCCTGGGGAACCGGCAAGCAGGATTATCGCGCCATCTTCATCGCCGGTAATGAACCCTTCACCCAGGGCGGCGTCGATTTCCGCACCACCTGCAAAAAGGCCATCGCCAAAGGGATTTTGGTCAATACCATCTTTTGCGGCAGCCGCCAGGAGGGCATCGATACCCAATGGCAGGCCGGTGCCGAGCTGGCCGACGGCGCCTTCTTTTCCATCGACCAGAATGCGAAAAGTATTGAGCCGCCCACCCCCTTTGATCAGGAGCTGGCCGATCTCGGCGCCGGACTGAACGGGACCTATCTCGCCTACGGCCGGCAAGGCGCGGTTGGCGCCGCCAACCAGGCCCGCCAGGACCGCAACGCCGCCATGGCCTCGCCCGCGGCCGAGCTGCAGCGCGCAATCACCAAATCACAGTCGATCTACAACAACGCCGGCTGGGATCTGGTCGATGCGGTGCAGCAAAAAGAGGTCAAACTCGAAGAGATGAAAAAAGAGGATCTGCCGGAGGAGATGCGCAGCCTGCTGCCGGCCGAGCGCCAGCGCTATCTCGATCAGAAATATGCGGAACGGCAGGCGATCCAGCAAAAGATCGAGGCACTGCGGGTCAAGCGGGCCGCCTACATCGCGGAGGAGCAAAAAAAGAACACGTCCGGCGGCGAACAGCAAACCCTGGACCAGGCAATGAGCAAGGTCCTGCGCAGCCAGGCGCAAAAAGCCAACTATACCTTCTGACCAGAAAAAAAAAGCCCGGGAGTTCATTCCCGGGCTTTTTTTAATTGCACCATCCTACCGCTGCTGCGCAGCCGCAAAGCGTTGCGCCACATCTTCCCAGTTGATGACATTGAAAAAGGCGGTGATATAATCCGCTCGCCGGTTCTGGTATTTCAGGTAATAGGCGTGCTCCCAGACATCGAGGACCAGCAGCGGCACCAGCCCTGACACAAAAAGATTCTGGTGTTTCTCAATCTGCAGTACCAGCAGCTTTTTGCCATAGGGATCGTAGCCGAGCACCCCCCAACCGCTGCCCTCGACCTTGGCCGACGCTGCGGAAAAGTGCGCCTTGAAAGCAGCGAAAGAGCCGAAATCACGCTCGATCGCCCTGGCCAGCTCGCCCCTGGGCTCCCCGCCGGCGTTGGGGGCCATGTTCTTCCAAAAAATGGCGTGCATCAAATGGCCGGCGCCGTGAAAGGAGCTCTGGGTCGAGTAGTAGGAGACCAGATCGAAATTGTTGGTATCGCGGGCCTGCGCCAATGCCTTGAGGGCGGCATTGAGGCCGTTGACATACGCGAGATGATGCTTGTCGTGATGCAGGCGCATGGTCGCTTCGTCGATATGCGGCTCGAGGGCGGCATAATCGTAGGGGAGCGGGGGAAGGATATAATTGCCCGCCTCATCGCGGACCAGATCGGCAGCAGCAGCCGGTTGGGCAAAAGCGCTCTCGCCGTTCAGTGCAACCCCGGCCGCCACAGCGGTGCCGGATTTGATGAATTCACGTCGTGTCGTCATAGATGCCCCTGTATATTGGTTCGTATTTTTGAAGGATTGGTACCAGTTGTAACACCGGATAGCCGGCGACAATTCCCGAGTGACAGCAGCGACTGCTCCATAAAAAAAGGCCCCGTGCGCTGGCGTGCACGGGGCCTCTGTGCCTTGGCCGGATTCGCGCCGGCCTGCTGGAGCTATTTGAGCAGGGTAATCCGCTGCATCGCCGTCTCGCCGCCGGCGGTCAGACGTACCAGATAGATACCGCTGGGCATGTTCTCGGCGTTCCAGCGCAGGGCATGGGCGCCCGCAGCCTCCTCGCCATCAACCAGCCTGGCAACCTCCTGCCCGAAGAGATTAAAGATGCTCAACCGCACCTGCTGCTCTTCCGGCAGCTGATAGCGGATGGTCGTCTCCGGATTGAAGGGATTCGGGTAGCTGGGCTCGAGGCTGAAGCGTTCGGGCAGCGCCGCAAGTTCAGCCGCATCGGAGGCCAGGATAGTGCCGCGCTGCTTGTTCCAGCTCACGCCAAACTCGACCACCTGTTCCCAGTTCTGCTTGGCGCCGGGGATGGCAAAGATCCGCAGCATGACGTATTTGGCCACCACCGGATGGCCGATCTTGTACAAGGCCATCTCCGGGGTCTTGAGATGAAAAACGCCGCACGAGGTAAAATCACCGGGCTCCTTGCCGCTGTTGGAGGCCAGCACCTCGACCTTGACCGCCTGGCGGTCGGCGTAAAGATCATCCGCCGGGCCGTTGTCGGTCTGCAGGGTGAAATAGTTGAACTTGACCGTCTTGCCGTCGCGGAAGCGGAAGATCGCCCAGGCCCATCCGTTGGCATCGGCCTTGACGGTGCCGGTGCCATCCCAGCCCTCCAGGTCCTCATCCACCACATTGGGCCACGACTCGGCATCCCAGGCCGGGCTGCCGCTGACGAAGACCAGGGGGTGCTGATCGACAACCGGACCGGGCAGCACCAGACTGGTGGTATCCACGGGTGCACTGGTGCTCTTGTGGAGAATAAACAGGTGGCCGGTGACCGAGTAGAAGTTTTCCGCCGCGGGCACCTCCAGCACCATCGAGTCGGGGCTGATAAAGGTATAGCCTGCGGGTGCGGTGAAGTGGAAGGTATACCGTCCGCCCAGATCCATGTCCCAATTGCGGAAGAGAGCGTTGTAGGGATGCTGGCCCCAGAGCAGTTGCAGGGCCGGCGCGCTGATCACCTCCCACTCGCTCAGGCCTGGCACTTTCACCCGGCAGGTCACATCACCGACCGGCAGGCCGGCTTCATCCTTGAACTGGATGGCCACGACCATCCGGCTCTGCTGAGCGTTGAAATCCTGTCCCGGCTGGTCGGCCGCGACCTGGGTGAGGGTGATATCGGCTGGATCCCAGATGCTGTAGCCGGGATGGCTCGGGGTGATGGTGGTGGTCGTATTATAATTCACCACATACGACCAGGCGCCCGAGGCGTCGGTCGTGGCGGTCCCGCCGTTGTGCGAAAAGGTCAGGATCGCGCCGGTAACCGGCTTGCTTCCATCGCCCACCGTGCCGGAGAGGGTATAGGTATTGATGATCCCGGCGAAATCCTGGTCCGGCTGATCGGCGGCGATGCCCGTCAGGGTAATGGCGGCCGGGGTCCAGCCGTGGTAGCCAGGATGGCTCGGGGTGATGGTGGTCGTCGTGCCATAGTTGACGACATAGCTGTAGTTGCCGTCGGCATCGGTCGTCGTCGTAGCCCCGTTGTGCGAGAAGGTCAGTGTGACCCCCGCCAGCGGCGCAACGCCATCGGTGACCGTACCGCTGATCGTATAGGTGTTGATCGTGCCGGTGAAATTCTGATTCGGCTGATCGGCGGCCAGGGTGTTGTGGGTGATGGAGGCCGGCACCCAGCCATGATAGCCTGGATGGCTCGGGGTGATGGTGGTCGTCGTGCCGTAATCAACCGTATAGAGATATTCACCGCTGGTGTTGGTCGCGGCGGTCCCATCATTGTGGGAGAAGGTGAGGGTGACGCCCGCCAGGGGATTGGTGCCGTCGGTCACCTTGCCGGAGAGGATCAGGGGCACGATGGTCCCGGAGAAATTTTGCAGCATATAGTTTTCATCGATGCCGGTCAGGGTGCGGCTTGCAGGCGTCCAGTTGCCATAGCCGGGCTTGCTCGGGGTGATCGTGGTGGTGGTCCCGTAGGGAACCTCGTAGCTGTAGATCCCGAGTGGCCCGGTCGTGGTGGTGGCACCGTTATGCGAGAAAGTGACGGTCGCCCCCTGCAGCGGGCTCATGCCGCTGCTCACCACGCCGGTGACAACATACATATTGATCTCACCGGTAAAATTCTGATTGCTCTGGTTGGCGGTGACATTCGTTAACAGGCGGGTCGCCGGCGACCAGCCATGATAGCCTGGATGGCCCGGAGTGATCATCGTGGTGGTGCCATGATAAACGGTATAGGAGTATTCGCCGTTGGCGTTGGTGGTGGCGGTGCCGAGATCGACAGAGAAGGTCAGGGTGACGCCCGGGATGGGATTAACACCATCGGTCACCCGGCCGGAGATCGTGTAGGTGGCCAGCGATCCGGCAAAATTCTGGTTACTCTGGTCGCCCGTGAGGTTGGTCAGCGTCCGCGTGGCCGGGGAGAAGCTGGCATAGCCCTCCTTGCTCGGGGTGATGGTGGTGGTGGTGCCGCTCACCAGAGAGCGGGAATAGTAACCCAGCAAATCGGTGGTGACCGTGCCGCCATCGTGCGAAAAGGTCAGCGTGACACCCGAGATGGGCAAGCCGGCATGGGTCACATACCCGGAGACGGTATAGTTCGGCAGGGCGGCGACATCGACGGTGAAAATCAGATCCGCCGGGGACTGGAATCCGGTGCTGCCAAACGAATTGTAATAAGCCCGGCCGCCGCTGTACAGATTGAGCACGGTGGCATAGGCCGTATAGGAGCTGGAACCTGTCAGGGTGAAGGTATACTGGGTATTGGCGGTCACCGGCAGCGGGGTCGTCAGGGTGAAGGAATGGGTCCTGATCCCGCTGCCAGAGCGGGTCACACTCTGGGTATAAAGGGGGGACGATACCGATTCACCGGCATAGATTCTCAGGGTCAAACTGACGGAACTGCCGATGCTGCCACTCATCTTGACCGCCGTGATGGTTCCTGCTGTCTGGGTGGTGAAGGACTGCCCGACAACAGTCTGGCTGAGGAGCGGAGTGACGCCGGTCGTGTTGCTGATGGAGTAGTCCGCCCAGGCTCCGGGAGAGAGGGCAAGGACGAGGAGCAAAAGAATCATTAACACTCTGTTCATGGGTTTTCCTTTCCGTTAACCGTTCTGGAATTCAGGCTCTGGAGGATGAGATGATTTAATGCATTGGATAAAAAAAACCACTCCACCTTCAAGGACTGAAAGCGGGTACGCTTCAGCCTTTGCGGTGAATGGCCCCATTATGAATTCATTTTTAGCGCAGTGCGAGGTTTTACTGTCATGAAAGCAGGTGCTGCAAGGAGCAAACAGGCAGGGGGCAGACAAGGGATGCAGGGCAAGGGTGCGGGTGATAAAAGCTGCTACATCTCGCAATATATAACGAATTAATAAATAATACTCTTTTCTTCCACCAATGTCAAGTCATTTTGTCAAATTTTCCTACATTCTTGATTCCGCCAGTTTATAAGGATATACTATTGTAGTACATCGAGCGCAGGCTGTTTATTCCCGCATGATCTGACAAATGGCCTTTCAGAAATATCAACTGTTATTATTATAGTTAAGTGGATCGCTTTTGGTACTTGATTTTTATCGGGGGATAGGGAGATAAGCCGACAATTGCAGTTGGACCCACTGGTTGGCAAAAAAATGTCCAGCCTTCATCGGAGGCCGGACATTGGACCGACAGTAGTGCAGCGATACTGATCTGGCCATTGGCGGCCATGCTCTCACTTGCAGCGGAATTCCTGCGATTCCACATGCAGCTTCATTTCCTCATTGGTGTTGATGATCTTTTATGTCACACTCCTTTGGCATGCGGAACAGATCTTATTGGCATTTGGCCCAATCGTTTAAAACATGGTACGTTTCACTGACCAGATAAGACTCGTCCGACACAGGATTGTAGCCGATGCAAAGATCAACACGAATGGTCTGATGTACGGTGATTTTGGGCAACTTCCCCTTGCCAATGAAGTTCAGGCTGTAAACCCAGTCGTCGTGAAGACAGTAAACATCACCGGAAGCGGACAGTTCGTAATTCTTGTCCAGTTGGATGCCGATGAACTTGTACAGATTGCCTGTCGTCAGTCCCTGGGCTGTAGCCCCCTGGGTTGTCGTATGACTCTGCAGGTGCATGACCCCATTCCGGTCGACCTTGGCCTGTATAAAAGTATGAACCTCGCCGACGATGTGGAAAAGTTCACCTGCCCCGCCGTTGGCGCATTCGATCAGGAGCGGATATTCAGCATTGTCGAAAGCCTGATGGATCTCGTGCAACCATTTGGGCGAAGAGGCCCAAGCCGTCTGCGGAGCAGGCCCCAGCAATTGACAGAGTAACGCCAAAGCCAGTACCGCCATAGCCACCAGCACCTTTTTCGAAAAACGCATAATGCCTCCCGTTGGTTCAATTTCAAGGTAGCAGCAGACAGGAACTGCAAGCTGTTTTACAGGAATGAGGATCTCTCGTTTATCCCGGCGCCATTCCGCAGTGACCCCTTGACATCAGCGGACACGATCAGACAGAACCTGGATGCGAAGAGGCCATTTTTCACCCCTCCTCAGCTAGATGAACATTCGGCAAAGGTATGCCTGGACGAGGGAACTCGCGAATTTTGGGAAAGGAAAGGGTCTACAAAAGGTTGGAATGGAATGTAGTCGATGAAACCGGATGGCCAGAGAGGGCTGTTCCCCTGATTCAATATATTCTACAAAAGGGTCCTTGTCAAGCAGAAAAATGTCTTTTTTCGCTAATTATTGTGCATGAACACCAAAGCCGCTGCTGCCGGACAATCTTTGTGGCGCAAAATGACCGTTGAGGAGACCGAGATCTCAAAAAAAAAGCCCTACAATCTGTTCAATTGTAAGGCTGGATGCGGGTGGCGCCTCCCAGAATCGAACTGGGGACACACGGATTTTCAGTCCGTTGCTCTACCGGCTGAGCTAAAGCGCCGCCAAACATGCAAATAAGGTATCCATTTTTTGGCAAAAAGTCAAGCGAAAAGAGCGGCGAAAAACCGGGGGGAGCGGCCTGGCGAGAGCGCGACGCGCCTGGCTAAGCCACCGTCTCCTTTTTGTGCAGCGGAGCCCAGCTGATGAAGCGCGAAAAGACATGCGGAATCAGCACCCGGTCGGTGATCAGGTAGGCGACGCACAGGTAAATCGCCCCAATGATGAGGTCGATGATATAATGCTGGTTGAGATAAACCGCCGAAAACCAGACGCCGGCGGGATAGAGCGCCAGCAGCAGGGGATACCGTTTGAACTTTTTGTACATGAACAGGGCAAAGGCCACAGGATAGGCACCGTGCAGCGAGGGAATCGCCGCAAAATGGTTGGGATTGAAGCCGCCCCACAAGGTCTGGAAAAAGTTCAATCCGATCATCCGGTCCACATTGATCAAGGCTCCAACGCCTAACCCCCAATGGCTCGCCACCGCCGGTTGGCCAAAACCGTAACTGTATACGTACCAGGGGGGTGCCGCCGGATAGAGGAAAAAGGTCGCCAGCGCGGCAAAATTGAGCAGCGTCATGGTCCAGACAAAGCGGTAAAAGGATTTACGGTCATCGGTCGTGTGCCAGAAGAGCCACCCGACGATGAGCGGCACACCAAAATGGAGGGTATAGAACAAGCCGCCACTGGCATCAAGCACACTCCTGAGCAGGGTTCCCTGCAGCGACTGCTGCAAATCCTGCAGATAAAAACAGGGAATCATGCCCTTAAAAAAATGGCCAAAGAGAGCCAGTTCTGTCTTGTAGGGCCAGACGACATTGATGGCACCGCGCCAATTATCCACCACACCGCGCATCATGTCATAACAAATCCAGAAAACGATCCAGGGCGCCCAGTCGATGACGAAATATTTCACCCGGCCGCGGCCCAGGGTCAGGGCGAGCAAGGCGAGCGCGATGAAGACATGGTCAGGGCGGACCCGGATGAGCTGGTTGATCAGTATCAGGTAGACCACCACCCCGACGAGAACGTAGCCCCGCCAGCTCTGCGAACGCAAGTGGGCTAGAAAATTCTGCATGCGCTGCGTTTCTTTTTCGCGGACCATCCTTGCTCTCTCATTCCGACACAGTTCAAAAGCTCGCTTGCTCCGGGAGTCAGGGAGCGATGTTTCCGGGGATCAATATACACATTATTCTGTTCAAGAAAAAGGAATTATAAGCGTGCGGGTGGCACGAGGGGGAGTGAGAGTGGGCAGCGAGAGGGGTGGGCCGGCACGAGGGGGGGGCCGCGCGCAGGCCGCTCAGAACTGGACCTCGAGATTCAGACTCAGGAGCCGCTTGCTGTAATAGAGCGCCGCCCAGGGCGATTCATTGCGGTACCAGGCGGCGCGCAGGATCATCTCGACCCGCTCCAGCAGTGGCCGCGAGAGATCGACCACCAGCACGTTACTCTCCTCCAGCTCGGCATCCGGCTGCAAGGGCCAGAAAGGGTAGAGGTCATCCCGGTAGCGCTTTTGCTGCAGCGTCAGCAGCCCGCGCAGATACCATCCGTGCAGCTGCTGCACGACCGAGGCCTCGAGAACATCGCGGCTGTACTCATAGCCAGGGGAATTGGAGCGGCTCTCCTCCCGGCGGTAGCCGATCTGGCCCAAAAAACCGCGCCAGTTGCCCTCCAGCCGCAGGCTCCAGGTGGCAAGATCGTCCTCTTGATGCGCATTCTGCAGGGGATCGGCCTGGTTTTGTGAGACCATGCGATAGAGAAGCCGGCGGTACTTCAACCGCTGCAGGCTGGCCCGGCCGGTCACGGCGAGGTGGCTGCTGAGGGGACGCTGCAGCTGGCAAAAGAGCCCGGGGGCGGCAAAATCGTAGAATTCGGCGGTGGAATAGTCGAGGCCCTCGCCGATAAGGCCGCCCTTGAGGGTGAAGCGGGCGGGCAGGCGGAGGCCAAGGTAGAACTGGGCGCGACCGAGGGCATAGTCCTGGTCGCGCTGGAGAAAGAGCTTGAGCCGTCCATAGGCGGAGCCGCCGAGGCGCAGCCCCGGGGTGATCGCGATCTCACCGCCCGCCTCGATCTCCTGGATGAGCTTGTTTTCCCGCGCCCGGTCGGGATAGAATTGCCCCCCGCTGCGATAACCGAGCTGGCAGCGGCCGGAGCCGTGTGTCGTGCCCGCCTTGAGTTCGTAGAGCAGGCGCAGATCCTGACCGCCGCGCGGGTCAGTGAGGGCTTCATAGACGTTGCTGTCGCTCTCCCAGCCGGCCTGCAAGCGGTGGCGCAGCCGCCAGCTCTTCGAGGAAGGGGGGTTATCGCCGGCCGCGGCGAGGCTGGCGCAAGCGCAGAGCATGTAGACGATCCCCCGCCGCATTCAACGGATTTGCTTTAATTGGATCCGCAGCCGTCCCGCCTCCGCATCGAACTGCAGCGCCCGCGAGGCGAGGCTGTCGGCGCGCAGCAGCAGCATCCGCCGCTGCCCCTCGAGCTCGTGCAGGAGCTGATCGGTGTCCTCAGCAGAGAGGTTACGCAGGTCAAGGCGCAGCAGCTGTTCCGCCGGCGAGGCGGTCTCCATGAGGTTTTGGGGCTGGTCCAGGACGCCGACGCCCCCCTTTTCAGTCGTCACGCCGACCCCCGATTCCGGGCTGCGGCCGGCGTGCTGCACCGTCTCATCGCGCTGTTCGAACAGGCTGACATCGCTGACCAGGTCGGCCATCTTTTTGCGCAGTGCGCTCTCCTGCTTGACCTGACCGGCACGCCGCTCAAGCGACTGCGCCTGCGCGCGCAGCTGCTCCTCGCGTGAGCGCAACAGATCGGCCTTGGCCGTGATCTCCTCCGGCAGGTCGCCGGGGCTGATGCGGATCGCTCCCGCGGCCGTCTGGCCGACGGGTCCGGCCGCGAGGATCTCCTGCAACGCCGCGCGCCGGCTGCGGAGATCCTGCACCTGCACCGCCATCAGCTGCCGTTGCCCGCCCTGCAGCCGCCCGCTCCTGGCCAGCAGGGAATCGATCTGCAGGGCATAGCTGCTGTCGAGCACCGCTGCCCGGCCGACGATCTCCGTCTGCAGCCTGGTCTGCCGGCGCAGGTTCTCCTCACGGCGGCTCGCCAGATCCTGCGCCCTGCGCAGGGCGCTCTCCAGCCGGCGCCGCGCGAAAAAATTGAGCGGTTCGCCGCCCTTTTGCTGCTGGATCTCCAGGGCGAGGGAATCACTGGCCACCGCCAGCGCCGTGTTCTCCTGCTGCAGAACCAGGAGCCGCCGCTGCAGTTCGTCGAGGGCTTGCTCCTCCACCGACTGACCCAGGGCAGTGACGCTCCCGAAAAACAGCACGACGACGAGCAGGATCATGATCCGGCTGGCCTCTCGCCGGCGCAGAATGATGGTGTAGAGTAAAGACATAAGACTCATCCAGGTTGTATCGTATCGGGATCGGTCCCGGCTTCGCCGGAGGATTCCCCATCCCGCATCAATCCATATTTTTCGAGCTTGTAATAGAGGGCGCTGGTCTTGATGCCAAGCCGGCGTGCCGCCTCCATCTTAACCCCTCCGGCCGCGGCCAGCGCCCGCTCGATCGTACTCTTTTCGATCCGTTCGAGCAGCTGGTCCAGGGTCTCCGCCTCGCCACCTCCCGCGGACTGGGACGCTCCGGCCGCAGCCAGCGGCAGATCCCGGGCATCCAGCACCTCGCTGTCCGCCAGGACGACCGCGCGTTCAAGGACGTTCTCCAGCTCGCGCACGTTACCCGGCCAGGGATAGTGCCGCAGAGCCGCCTCGGCGGCCGGCGTCAGCGGCAGCAGCGGCCGGCCCATCCCGGTGCAGATGCGCTGGAGGAAATGGCGGGCCAGCAGCAGGATATCCTCGCCGCGCTCACGCAGCGGCGGCAGCTGGATCGGGATGATGTGCAGCCTGTAGTAGAGATCACGACGAAACTTGCCCTGTTCGACCAGCCCGAGCAGATCGCGGTGTGTCGCGGCGATGACTCGGACATCGACGGTGAGCGTCTCCTCACCGCCGACCCGTTCGAACTCGCGCTCCTGGATGACGCGCAGCAGCTTGACCTGGGTTCCCGGAGTGATATCGCCGATCTCATCAAGGAAGAGGGTACCGGTATGGGCCAGCTCGAAGCGCCCTCGCTTGCGCCGCAACGCGCCGGTAAAGGCCCCTTTTTCATGGCCGAAGAGCTCCGACTCGAGTACGCCTTCCGCCAGGGCGCCGCAGTGGACGCGGATGAAGGGGTGCTGCGCCCGCTCGCTGCTTTTATGAATCGCATGCGCGGCCAGTTCCTTGCCGGTGCCGCTCTCGCCATAAAGGATGACAGTGGAATCGGTTCGAGCCACCTTGGTGATCGCGCGGTAGAGCTCCTGCATCTGGTGCGATTCGCCGATGAGTTGGCCAAAGTTCCAGGCCTCCTCGAGCTCGTGACGCAAATAGCTGTTCTCATCGTGCAGCCGGCTCAGTTTTTCCTCGCGGGCGATCCGGTCGAGGATGCGGCCGATGCGCAGCCGGAACTCCTCGTGCGAAAAGGGTTTGGCGATAAAGTCGGCGGCACCTGCCTGCATCGCCCGGACGGCCAGCTCGATACTGCCATAAGCGGTGATGAGCAGCACCTCGGTGGCGGGCGAGAGCTTTTTCACCTGCTGGAGTACCTCGATCCCATCCATCCCGGCCATGCGGTAATCGGTGACGACGATGGCAGCGGCTTCGTGGGCGAGAAGCTGCAGCGCCTGCTCGCCGTCGGCGGCCTGGCGCACGGTCAAGCCCATCTTGTCGAGCACCTGCGCCATACCTTCGCGCAGGGTCTCGTTATCTTCGACGATCAGGATGTTCAAGTCGTCTCCTTCCCGGCAGCCGGTGGTGCCGGCAGCAGCAGCCGGAACGAGCTGCCCTGCGGCGAGCTGTGCGCCAGGTCGACGCGGGCGTGGTTGGCGGCGGCGAGATTGCGCACCATTGCCAGCCCCAGGCCCATACCCTTCTCCTTGCGGCTGAAAAAGGGTTCAAAGATCGATTTCTGGTCCGCAGTGGCGATGCCCCGGCCCTGGTCGCTGATCTCGAGTTCAACCACCCGATCGTGCAGCGTGACGGCGCCCGATATCCGGCCGCCTTTATCCATGCTCTGCGCGGCGTTGAGCAGGAGGTTGAGGAGCATCTGCTTGAAATGGACCGGATCAACCCAGGCATAGCCGTCGCCGTGCAGGACCAGGCTGAGCGGGCTCGAGCCAATATCGGCGCTGATCAGCTCACCGCACTCCTGCCAGAAATCGCGGATGCGACAACGCTGCGGCCGGGCCTGCAGGGGCCGGGCGTAATCGAGAAAATCGTTGATCAGCCGTTTCAGGTTGCCGGTCTCGCGCAGTATGCGCTCCGCCTGCTGGCGCAGGGTGGTGGTGGCGGCGTCATCGCGGATCAGACCGGCGAAGAGCTCGATGCCGCCGAGGGGATTGCGGATCTCGTGGGCAAGGCCGGCGAGCATGGCCTTCTGCTGTTCGCTGCGGGCGATGAGAGAGCTGCGCATCTCCTCCATGGTGCGGCCGAGGAAAGCGAGTTCGTCCTTGCCGGCGGCCGGAACCGCCTGGCTGAGATCGCCGCGGCCGATGCGCTCGGCGGCCAGCTGCAGCCGGGCGACCGGCCGGGTCAGGCGCCGGGAGAGCACCCAGGCGAGCAGCAGGGCGGCGGCCGCGGCGATCAGGCCGATCTGCAGCAGCACGCGCTGCGAATCGCGCACCGCCTGCAGCGACCCGGCACTGCCCTCGACGACGACCAGCCCGATTTGTTTGTCCTCGTCCAGCAGCGGGGCGTAGGCCGACTTGTAGAGGCGGCCGTCGCTGCCGGTGAAGAGCGTCGAACTGGCTGCCTGCCCCTGCAAGGCGCGCTCGATGACATCCCGGTCAAAATGCAGGCGCACATAGGGCGAAGCGATCGGCGCCAGCCCCTCGCTGTCCAGCCAGACACCCTGCTCGGGGGAGAAGAGCAGCACCCGCCGCAAGCCGACGGCCGCGGCAAAGGCGTGCAGCCGCTCGCGCAGGGCAGTGTGGAGGCGGCCCGATTCATCGCCCGGCTGCAGCAGCACGATCAGACCGGGATCGACATCCTTGCCGGCCGCCAGCGCCAGCGATTCCAGCTTGCTGCCCAGCTCGCGTTCGAGCAGGTCGCGGAAATGGTACTGCAGGTAGATGCCCGCAGCGAGAAGCACAGCCAGCAGGGGGCCCAATATGCTCAACAGCAGTCGGCGGCGAATCACATCATCGTTCCTACAACTTGCATGCCAAAAATGGCGGCCGGAGCCGGTGATTTTAAGCGGATATTCGGCTGCAAATCCGTCTGGTACCCGCACAGGGGCCGCAGGCGCCGGTTTTTTCAAGAGAACCCTCAGATAACTGAGGGTCACCGGCCGAGGACGGCCTCGTAGCAGGCTTCGTACTCCGGCACCAGGGTTTCCGTGCGAAAATACCTTTGGGCCTTGGCCCGCGCTGCCGTGCGCATCTGCGCCATCTTTTGCGGATCGCGCAGCAGCGAGAGCGCCGCAGCGGCCATGGCATCGACATCCCCGACCGGCAGCAAAAAGCCCTCTTGGCCGTCTTCCACCACCTCCGGCAGGCCGCCGATGCGGGTGCCGATCACCGGGGTACCGCAGCTCATGGCCTCCAGCGCCGCCAGGCCGAAACTCTCCTCACTGCTGGGGAGGAGAAAGAGATCGGCGCAGCCGAGCAGCTGCTCGACCGCATCCTGGGTGCCGAGATAGAGGACGTGGTCGTGCAATCCCAGCCTTTCCGCCAGGGCGTGGGATTCCTGGCGGTCGGGTCCCTCACCGATGAGCAGGAGCCTGGCGGGCAGATGGCGGCGCACCCGGGCGAGGATTTCGATGGTATCGGTGAGGCGTTTGACCGGGCGAAAGTTGGAGGCGTGCATCAGGATCGCCTCTCCGTTCGGGGCAAAACGGCTGCGAATGCAGTTCTCGGTCCGGGGCGCGAAACGCACGGTGTCGACAAAATTATAGATGACCCGAATCTCACGGTCGATGGCGAAGACATCGCGGGTTTGCTCGGCAAGATAGTTTGAGACGGCAGTGACGCCATCCGACTCCTCGATCCCGAATTTCACTGCCGCCCGGAAGGAGGCATCCTTGCCCACCAGGGTGATGTCGGTGCCGTGCAGGGTCGTGACCACCCTGGGGCCCTTGCCGCGCATCATCTGCCGCGCGAGGTAGGCGCTGATGGCGTGGGGGATAGCATAGTGGGCATGGACAATATCCAGGCTGTGCTCATCGGCCACCTCCATGATCTGCGCCGCCAGGCTGAGGTCGTAGGGGGGATATTTGAAGAGCGGGTAGGCGGAGACATCGACCTCGTGATAAAAGACATTCTCCTGAAAGCCGCGCAGGCGGAAAGGGGTGCTGTAGCTGATGAAATGGACCTCATGGCCCCGCTGGGCCAGGCACATCCCCAGCTCGGTCGCCACCACGCCGCTGCCGCCATGGGTCGGATAACAAACCATCGCAATTTTCATTTGAGCTCCATTCTGGTTTGCAGGTGCTGTAATATACCGATTCCGCCGGCCTTTGTCAACGATCAAGGCGGGCCGGCCCGGCCTCGGGCGCTCCTGCCGCGGCGCCGCCGCGCCTCTGCTTTTTCAAATGATTTATTTACAGATTTTTACAAC
>CAYTCI010000050.1:0-31513 GCA_964436305.1 uncultured Cytophagia bacterium
TCTTTTTTGGATCAGACCACTAAATAATTAATTATTGATGGCCTCATTTCGGATTAAAAGGACGGGATGAATCATGAAAAAAGGGTCCCTCTTTCTGCATCGTCCAGGATTGTGCATGGCCCTCTGCCTGCTGCTGCCGCTGAGCCTCGCGGCACAGTCTACACCGGGTCTTTATCGCGATGGTGATCCCCTCTTCAGCACTACCATCAAGGGGCCGGGCACCTTGCTGAAGGATATTGGCACCCTGGCGCCTATCTACGCAGTTTCCGGCGCCGACTCGACAATCGATTACCGCCTCTCCGGTCTGGAGTGGAGCTACCCCTACCGGGATGCAATCACTTCAGCCGAGGATATCGACAGCCGCACCCTCAACGGCCAAACCCTCTATCTGATCACCGATGGCCTGGGCCGCCGGGTTTTCGAGTTCAATGCCAATACCTCGGTCGAAACCTGGTCCTTTCCGCCCCCCCAGAGCGCGACCGATCCTACCGATGAGAAATATCTCAACAAACCCGTCGACGCCTTTATCTACCGGGATATTGCGACCAGCTACTTCAAGGTGGTGATCACCGACCAGGACCGCAACCGAGTCATCACCGTGGACAAGGAAACCAGCAAGATCGACTGGAAATACGGTGATCCACTCTATCGTGAGGGCAGCGGCTATAACCAGCTCCGCAGCCCGGAAGATGCCGAAAAGATTCCCGGGACCAGCGAATACATCATCGCCGACAAGGGCAACAACCGTGTCATCATCGTCGATTCCAACACCAACAATATCCTCTGGGAGCTGGGTTCCGACGTTCTCAAGTCGCCGGTCGACATCCAGTATAACAGCACCAACAACTCCATTCTCATCACCGATCAAGGTAATCACCGAGTCCTGGTGGTGGATCGGACCTCCAAGTCGATCCTCTGGCAGTTCGGGCGCACCGGCATCGCGGACAGCGGCGCTGTCGGACTCAAGCTGCCCACCGATGCGGATCTGGTCGAGGGAACGAACCACATCATCATTGCCGATGCCGGCAACGAGCGCATCATCGAGGTCGACCAGACCGGTACGATCGTCTGGCAGTACCACCGCCGTCTCAAGGGGCTGCGCGATGTCGACCGCATCGAGAACGGCCGGACCCTGGCCGTCTTTGAGAACTATCCGGCGCGTCTGGCCTACACCGAGACCAATGTGGTCTCCGGCGCCTACGATCTCGGCGAGTATCACGCCTCGGTCTTCGATTCGCTCTTCTGGCAGGCCGACACCGTCGCCGGCGTCACCTCGGCCTGGTTCCAGCTGCGCACGGCCGAGTCGGCTTTCGCCCTTGACGGCGCTACCTGGTACGGCCCAAACGGCAAGGACAGCTGGTATACGCGCTCCGGCAGCGCGCTCAATCCGGTGCACACCGGTCACCGCTGGTACCAGTTCCGCGCGCTGCTCAAGACCAGCGATCCGCTGCAAACCCCGATCATCCGGGAAGTTTCGGTCGTTCACCACTACTACGATGTCAATCAGACCGGATCCTACTTTTATTCGCCCATCATCAGCGAATCGTCCGGCAAGCTGGTCTCGCTGTGGAACAGGCTCTCCTTCAGGACCATCCTGGCCAAGGAAGTCGAGAAGCGCGCGGCGGTTGATATCGAGGTGCGCATCCTCAATGCCAGGAATTCGCAGATCCTCGAACGCTTCACCGCGAGCAAGCTGAACGAATCGAACGAGATCACCCTCTCCTCGCTGACCTCGCTAAAGGGGATTCAGTCCATCTATCTGGTCGCCAGCCTCTCCACGGGCAATTCTTCCATGACCCCGATCATGGACAACTGGGAGATCACCTGGGACGCCATTCCCACCGCCAATTCCAGTATCACCTTCACGGACCGGAATGCCAATCCCAAGAGCTATTATCGCGCAACGACGACCCTTCCCTCCACCGAAAGCCTGGTCGACAGCCTCTACGTCCTGCTGCGCGATCCCGATCTCGAGCCCTTCCGCTCCACCTACAAGGTGACCGTCCGGGCTCTGGGGACGAAGGATTCCGTCAAGCTCGATCTCAAACTGCTCACCCTGGGCGGCTTTTTCTCCGCTAAAGCCATCCCCATCCTGATCAATAGCTCGGCCGTGCACGGCAACAACATCATGGAAGCCCAGGATCGCGACCATCTGGTGGTCAGTTACCAGGATTCGATGACGGCGCTGGACACCTCGCAGGATACCATCCTTGTCGTCAAGAACACCACCGGGCTGATGACGATCGAGAATGCCCGCAAACTGGAGATCGCCAAGGCCAATTTCGGTGACACCCTCTATGTGCGCATCAAGAACGAATTGGATCACAACCTCGATCCGGACCATCAGGAAACCCTGCATGTGTCGCTCTTTGACAATGTCACTATGGACCGTGAGGAGTTGACGCTCTATGAGGTGGCTACCGGCGGCCGCTACAATTCCGGCGAATTCATCACCCAGGCCGGGGTGCCCGTGCGGAACAGTAACAACGGCATCCGCGGCAATGGCGAGATCGAGACCATGCCCGGACACAGTGTCGCCGCCGAGTACGTCGACAACCTCACCCTGACCCGCTACGTCCTGATTCCGACGGAGAGCGACACCAGCGCCCGTGACAGCATCTACATCTTTTATGGCCGCAAGCCGGCCGGCGCTGAAATCGGACCCAATCCTTATCACGCCGGTCGCGACAGCAAATTCCGCTTGCGCGTCGGGTTCAGCACCGATTCGCTGGCCGTATCCTCCATCGAGATCTTTAATCTCGCCGGCGAACGGGTGCGCACCCTGCTGCCCGGCGTCGATTTCACCTTCCGCACCGAGAACAATGTCAGTGTAACCAACTCGGACTCGTGGTGGAATATGAAGAACGATGGCGGACAGGAGGTTGGCAGCGGCACCTATTGGGCCAAGGTGAATGCCGAAGCCCGCGGGCTCACGAACACCTCCCGCAAAATCAACTATCTGTGCAAATTTGTCATCATCCGGTAGGCGAAGAGAAACCAATTCACAATTGGTCTATTTCATCGACTTGGCATTGGAGATAAAATGAGATACCATTCTTCCTCATCGCTCAAACGGCTTTCCGGAATCGGCCGGACCGCGCTGCTCTGTTCTTTGCTCGCGGTGGCGGGCGCTGCACCGGTCTTTGCCCAGGATAACAAGGGCATCGGTTTCCATGGTGCGCCTTTTCTGCGCGTCAGCTCGATTGCTCGTGCAGTCGGAATGGGCGAGGCCTATTCTGTCTTCGGCGGCGGCGAAATCACCGGGCTGCGTTACAATCCCGCTGCGCCCGGCTTGATGAGCAAGCCCCAACTCGCCTTCAATCTGCACAACTGGATCGATGACACCCGGCAGGGGGGGATTGCTGCCGCCATGCCCACCCGATTGGGTGTTTTTTCGGCCGATCTGGGCTATTTCGATGAAGGCGAGATCATCGAACTCGACGAGAATTTTCAGCAGACCGGCGGCAGCACCTCGAGCAACGATCTCATCCTGACCCTCGGCTATGCCAGGGGTTTCAAGATCAGGACCAGCCAGCTCTCCTTCGGGGCGGCGTTCAAGATACTGCATCAGGATCTCATCGGCGAGCGCAGCACGGCCTACGGCGCCGATATCGGTCTGCACTTCATTTACCGCTTTTTCGGTCTGGCGGCTGTAGCACAGAATATCGGCATCAACAAGCTTGAGATCGCCGATCAGAGCCTCACCCTGCCGCAAACCTACCGCGGCGGCGTGGCCCTGCGTTTCCCGCTCTCAAGCGATTTTCGTCTTAATCTGGCCGGAGATGCCGCCTATACCCTGGACGAAAAGCTGCGTTACTACGCCGGCGGTGAGCTGGTCATCAGCGACCTGATCGCCCTGCGTGGCGGCTACAAGATCCATGACATCGAGGCCTCGCGCTGGTCGGCCGGTCTCGGCCTGAATATGCCCGCCGAATGGCTGGGGCGCTCCCGCATTCGCTTCGATTATGCCTATGCCCCCCTCGACGAATTCGATGATGCCGCGCACCGTTTCTCGGTGCTGATCCGCTTCGGCGAGACCGAACCGGGTATGAATGCGATGATGGCCGCAGACCGCAGCGGGGCTGACGATATGTTGCAGGAACAGCTCGATGCCGCCGAGAAATCGCGCAAGGCGGCGGCGGAAGCGGAAAAACGAGCTCGCGCCATGGAGGAAGAGATCGCCGAACGGCTGGCGCGCATCAAGAAAATCGCCGCCGAGAGCGAGGGCAAGATTGAGGTGGAGCCCAAGACCCGGGAGAAGATCCTGGTCAGCATGCGCATCAACTTTGATTTTGACCAGGCACGCATCCGCGGCGAAGAATTCGCAACCATGCACAAGGTGGCCGACATTCTCAATACCTATCCGGAGGCCAAGGTTCAGCTCTCCGGTCACACCGACTACATCGGCACCGAAGAGTACAATATCCGGCTCTCGCAGCGGCGCATCGACAGCGTCATGGTCTTTTTGATCAACAAGGAGAAGGTGGGCCGCGCCCGTTTCTTCATGCCGGTCGGTTATGGCGAGTCGAAGCCGATCGCCTCCAATGAGACCCCGGCCGGGCGCTTCCGCAATCGGCGTGTCGAATTTTTGCTCTATACCATGGATACCGTTCCAGAGATTCCGGACGGCACCGCCATCAAGTCGGTCGAGGTCATCGATGACCAGACGGTGCGCATCATCTGCAACGGCAAGGTTACCTTCAAGAGCGACCAGCTGGAATCGCCGTCACGCCTGGTAGTCGATTTTCCCAAGGTGTTCCTGCTGAATGACATCGCCAGTTATGAATTGAATCGCGGTCCCTTTATCCGTGCCAGACTCGGGTACCATACCGAAGGCTTTTCCCGGGTTGTTTTCGATCTCAACCGGTCGATCGATCTCAAGGTGACGGGGCAGGATAATTACATTATCATCTCGTCAAAATGAAACTTGCACGGGGAGAGGGCGTTAAACCCATCAGTTCTCTCCCCCGAACGGAACAAATTTGCCGGTTAACCCTGAGGAATGCCATGACCCGAAAACGACCCTTTACCTGCGCCACGATGCTTCTCGCCCTGATCTCGATCTGGGCCGTTGCCAGCCAGGCACAGCAAGGCACGGCCGCTGTGTTGAATCTCTATTACTCCAATGATTTGATCGGCTATCTCACCCCTTGTGGCTGAAAGTCGGCGCGCTACGGCGGACTGGCCCGGCGGGCCAGTTTTCTCGAAACCGATTATGCCAATGGCGATTTCTCCCTCCTGGTCGATGCCGGAGGATTCGCCCGGGGCTTCGACCCTTACAGTCAGCTGCAGAACCGCTACCTGATCCGCGGACTGAGCCTGCTGCAGTATAGCGTCCTCAACCTCGGCTACCGGGAGTGGGGCAACAAGCCGGCGGTGCTCAAGGATCTGGCGCAAACGTACCATCTGCCGTTCCTTTGCGGCAACGTCGTTTACAAGGACTCCAGCAAGACGGTTTTTCCCCCTTATCTGATCCAGGAACTGGCGGCGAGAGCCTCCGCGCGCAAGCCGGCTTTCAAAAAGCTCAAGGTGGCCCTGGTGGGCCTGACCGACAACCAGTTGGCCCAGCTGTTTGTCAATCGCCCGGGCGAACCTGAGCTGGTCTATCGCGACCCGGTCGAATCGGCCAAAGAGATCATGCCGCAGGTCCGGCCAAAGGCCGATCTGGTGATCCTGCTCTACTACGGCAAGTATGACAAGATGAAGAGTGTACTGGCGAGTATCGCCGGCTTTGATGCGGCGGTAATGGGGGGAGAGAATTATCTGGTGGCCAGTCAGAGCGCAGCCAACGAGGCTCTGCCCATCGTCAGCACGCCCTCCATGGGCAAGTATGTGGGGATTCTCACCCTGCAGCTTGATAAAAAGCACAAGGTCATCGCCTCGAGTAGCCGGCAGGTTCCCTTGAAAGAGGATATGGCCGAGGATGCACGCTTCAAGGATCTGGTCGCCGAGTACGAAAAGGCCGCGCAAAAATAGAGTTCGCAACCACCTGATGAAATAAAAAAGCGTCCGGCTCGAAAAGCCGGACGCTTTTTTAATGTCCGTACGGTAAGAACTTATTTTGTACGGGTGAAGGTGATGCGGCGGTTCAACTGACGCCCCTCGGGGGTGTCGTTGCTGGCCACCGGGCGATCCGGGCCCATGCCTTTGGTCACCAGCCGCGAGGCGGCGATGCCCTTGCCAACCAGATACTTGGCTACGGACTCCGCACGCGACTTGGAGAGGCGGACGTTAGCATCATGTTTGCCGACATTGTCGGTATGGCCCTGGATCTCGACCTCGATCTCGGGGTTTTCGACCAGGGTTTTGCTCACCTTGTCCAGTGTCACCTTGGATTCGGGTTTGATCTGCGAGCTGCCGCTGGCGAAGACGATGCCCTCAAGAATGATCTCGGTGCCGACAGCACCCTTGATCTTTTCCTCTTTTTCGAGGTCATCATTGGCATCCAGCGGATTGGTGCCGCGATTCACCTCGACGCCATCGGCGATGGTGCCGCCGTCGGTGTCCATCTTGGCCGGATTGCTCTTGTACTGGGTCACCTCCTGATAATCACCCAGGCCGTCGCCATCGGTGTCCGGCTTCATCGGCGAGGTGGAGTACTTTTTCACTTCGTCGCCGTCGTTCAGACCATCCTTGTCCGAGTCGCTGAGGAGGGGATTGCATTTGTACTTGTTGATCTCGTCCCCATCGGCAAGGCCGTCACCGTCGCTGTCGGCTTTCATCGGATCGGTCTTGTAGGTATTGATCTCGGCGCTGTCCGTCAGGCCATCGCCATCGCTGTCGGCCTTGAGCGGATCGGTCAGATACTTTTGCACTTCCTGCGCATCGGTCAGGCCGTCACCATCGGTGTCCGCCTCGACCGGCGAGGTGCGGTACTTGTGGAGCTCATCCCCGTCGCTGAGGCCATCACCATCGCTGTCGGCGACCAGGGGATTGGTCTTGAATTTGAGATACTCATCGGCGTCACTCAGGCCATCACCGTCGGTGTCCGCCAGCTTTTTGTTGGTGCCAATCTCTTTTTCCATCTTGTTGCTCAGGCCATCCTTGTCGGCATCACCATCATCCGAGCCGCCATAGGTAAAGCCCACCAGGAAGCTGTAATACCCGTCCTTGCTGTCCTCACCCTGGATCAGGTACTCGATATCATCCTTCATGGTCAGATTGTAGCCGCCGCTGATTTCAAAGGCCGTCTTTTCACCGACCTTGAACTGGAGACCGAGGCCGACCGGAATGACCTGGGTGGTTTTTTCGCCGGCGTCATCCAGCGCGGCAATCACCGGGATCTCATTATGCTTATAGAAAAAGGCCCCGATCCCGCCGTAAAGGTAGGGATTCCAGGATGAAAATTTGATGGGACTGATCAGCATGCGAATATCGGCGGGAACAAAATGGGTTTTGTAGGTTTTGTTCACTATAGTGCCAGATCCTATACCCAGTTCAGCCTGAAGAAGGCCACTGCCGATCCCGTAGCGGATAAAGGCGCGGCTGTGAATCCCGACCGCGTCCTTGTTCAGCTTGGCAAGCGAGCCATCGGCATCGGTATGTCCAGCGGTCGCACCAATACCCAGGCCGCCTTTCAATCCCTGGGCCTGATATTGAGCGTGCAGCGGCGCAACGATCAGGCAAATCACTCCTAACACCAACACAGTGAGCACCCCGTACTTTTTCATTCTGCTTTCCTCCTTGTGAGTTGATGGTATGATTTACTCTTTTAAACCATGAAAATTCTTTGTAAATTCCCAATATGCCCATAAATAGCACACTTGCTCGGGCGTTGCCCCGGACCCTTCACCCTGTTCCCACGAAGGAGGCCGTTGATGATTTCGCTTAAAAAACAGCTGGTCAGCTTGATCTTCCTCGCGGCGATGCCGGCCCTCCCGGCCGTTGAGCCCGTACTCCTGCCCCATTTTTCGCTCCCTGTCACCGGACTGGAGCTTCACCGGCTCGCCCAGCCCGGCACCCCTTTCAACCGCATCGGGCGTAAAGGCGCTCTGCTCGGCTTTGAAAGCGGCACTATTGAAGCCTGGGCCTTTCCCATCAAACTGCTGAGCGACTTTGAGTTTGCCTTCCAGCTGCACCAATCCAGCCAGCCGATTCCGGCCCGCGAGATCGTCCGCTTTATCGATGCCGGCCCGGCCTTCACTACCCTGACCTTCACTTTCCAGTCCTTCGTGGTCAGGGCCCACTATATCACCCTCATCGACCAGCCGGCCGCGATGATTCTGCTCGAGGTGGAAAGCAACACCCCGCTAACTATCCTCTGCTCCTTCAAGCCGGTTCTGCAACCGATGTGGCCGGCCGGACTGGGAGGGCAGTATGCCTACTGGAACGAGGAGCTCAGGGCCTATCTGATATCCGAACCTACGCGGCGTAATCACGCGCTGGTCGGCTCGCCGGCCGCCGAGGGCCTCTCCTACACCCCCGCGCACATGCTCAGTGACAATCCCAGCGAATTCCGCATCACCCTCACCGACCCGAAACAGGCCACCGGCCGTTTTGTGCCGATCTACATCGTCGGCGGCAAGGGCGAGCGGGATTCAGTCAAGGCCCTCTACCAGAACTTGCAGCGATCGCCGCAACTTTTTGCAGAGCGGACCTTTGCCCACTTTGACTCGCTGCTGGCCAACAGCCTGCGGGTGGAAACACCGGTGGCCGAGCTGAACCGCGCCTACGACTGGGCCAAAATCGCACTGGACGGTCTGGTGGTTGAGAATCCGGACTTGGGGCGCGGTCTGGTCGCCGGCTGGGGCGCCTCCGGTTCGAGCGGGCGGCCGGGCTTTGGCTGGTTCTTCGGGGGCGATGCGTTCATTAACAGCCTCGGAATGACCGGGATGGGCTGGCATGAGACCGTCCGCGACGCCCTGCAATTCACCCGCCAATGGCAGCGCGCGGACGGCAAGATGGCGCACGAGCTCTCCCAGGCTGCCGGCTATCTCAACTGGTTCAAGGACTATCCCTATGGCTATATCCACGGGGATACCACGCCGCTGTATATCGTCGCCACCCACGCCTGGCTCCGCGCCAGCGGCGACCTCGACTTTCTGCGCTCAGCCTGGCCCTCGCTGTGCAAGGCTTACCGCTGGTCGCTCGGCACGGATCAGAATGGCGATGGTCTGATGGATAACCGCAAAGCCGGCCTGGGCAGTGTCGAATATGGTGCGCTGACCGACCTGGCGACGGATATTTACACCGGCTCGCTCTCGGTGCGCATGTCCCAGGCAATGGCTGAAATGGCTGCCTGGCTGGGTGATCGCCGCCTCAACCGGGAGGCCAGCGACCGGCAGCGCACCGCCGCCGCCGCGTTCGACCGCCGATTCTGGAACATGAGTGCCGGCTCCTACAGCAATGCCTTCAACGACAAGGGCGACCAGCTGCCGGATCCGTCACCCTGGATCAGCACCACGGCCCTCTTTGCGACCGGTTCGCCCGATCATACCCAGGCCTCGATCGCTCGCCTGGGCTGGAGCGATCTCTCCACCGCCTGGGGCGTCCGCAGCATCTCGAACACGAGCCGCTACTATGAGCCCCTCAACTACAACTATGGCGGGGTCTGGCCTTTTCTCACCGGATTCGTCGCCACCGCGCAGTTCCTCTGCCAGCAGAATCAGCAAGCCTGGGGCCACCTGCTGGCCAACAGCCGACATACCTTCGTCAATGCCCTCGGCGGGATCAACGAGCTCTTCTCCGGTGAGGCCTATCTCTGGCCGCAGGAAGCGGTCTCGCAGCAGGGATTCTCTTCCCTGGGGGTGGTTCTGCCGCTGGTGCAGGGGCTGCTCGGGCTGGATGGCGATGCCTTAAAGCGTGAAATCCATCTGACGCCGCGTTTCCCCGCTGGTTGGCAGGAGGTCACCTGGAGCGGCTATCGGCTGGGTGCCAGCCGGTGGTCGATGCGCTATCAGCGGACGCCCGGCCATATCCACGCCACTCTGAGGGCGGAGAAGGGCGAGGGATTTACCGTAACCTTCGCTCCTGCGCTGGGCCCCGGAGCCGTCGTCGATTCCGCGCGAGTGAACGGAAAGGTGGTCCCCTTCTCATTGCGCCCTTTTCCGCAGGCGGTCCTGGCCGAGGTCCATTGGCCGCTGACGGGTGACGGCGCGGAGGCGGAGCTCTATTTCCATCCCGGTCTGGAGCTGGCTTTGCCGGCGCCGGAGGTGCGGCTGGGGGAGAGCGATACGGCGATCAAGTTGATCGGCATGGTGCAGCAGGGCAGAGTGGTCCAGCTGAGGGTGCAGGGCCGGCCGGGACACCGGTATCGCCTGGACCTCACCGGCAGCGGCCCGATCAGCGCCGTGCAGGGAGCAGAACGAATCGGCGACCAGCTGGAGATTCGCATGCCGGATGGAGAAGCCGGGGTCTACCTTGATGCGGTCTGTACAGTCGAGCTGGCCCCAGCGGTGCCGTAGAGAAAGTGCTTGTTTTTGAACTGCTCTTGATTAAATTACAGAAGGAGACGCGGCGGCAGCGGGGGAGAGGTACGACATCGGAGGGAGTCGCATCATGCTGGCGCAGATTCTCAGTGCAGCGGTTCTGGGCATTGATGCCTACATCGTCAAGGTGGAAGCGCATCTCGAGGGTGGACCACCCTATTTTGCCACCGTAGGATTGCCGGATGGGGCGGTACGCGAATCCCGGGAACGCGTCCAGTCCGCCGTCAAGAATTCCGGCTTCCTCTTTCCCATTAAACACATCATCATCAATCTGGCCCCTGCCGATGTTAAAAAGGAGGGAGCCGCTTTCGACCTTCCGATCGCTCTCGGCATCCTTGCTGCAGCCGGTGATCTCCGGCGGGAGCTCCTCAAGGAGTATCTGATTCTCGGCGAACTCAGCCTGGACGGCAGCCTGCGGCCGGTCCACGGCGCCCTGCCGATCGCGATCGCGGTGGTACAGAACCACCTGCGCGGGATCGTGCTGCCGCGGGAGAATGCCCGTGAGGCAGCCATGGCCCGTGACCTCGAGATCATCCCCGTTCACACCCTCAAGGAGACCGTGCAGTTTTTCAACCGCCAGCACGCGGTCGAGCCTTTCCAGATGGACATCGGGAGCGTATTCGCCGCCCGGCAGGAGTCTGGCCCGGATTTTCAGGACGTCAAGGGGCAAAGCCATGTCAAGCGCGCCCTCGAGGTCGCGGCGGCGGGCGGCCACAACATCATCATGGTCGGACCGCCCGGTTCAGGCAAGACGATGCTCGCCAAACGCCTCCCCTCGATCCTGCCGGATCTGGCTCTGGAGGAGGCGCTCGAGACCACCAAGATCCATTCGGTCGCCGGCTTGCTGCCGCCGGAAGAGGCGCTGATCACCGCTCGGCCCTTTCGTGCCCCCCATCATACCATCAGTGATGCCGGACTGATCGGCGGAGGCAGCGTGCCGAAGCCTGGCGAGGTCAGCCTGGCCCACCACGGCGTGCTCTTCCTCGACGAACTGCCCGAGTTTCGCAAGAATGTCCTGGAGGTGATGCGCCAGCCCCTTGAGGATGGCAAGGTGACGATCTCGCGCGCCCTGGTCAGTCTCAGCTACCCGGCCGAGTTCATGCTGGCGGCGGCGATGAATCCCTGTCCCTGTGGATTCTTCTCCGATCCCGCCCATGTCTGCGGTTGCAGCGGACAGCAGATCAAGCAGTACCTCGGGCGTATCTCGGGGCCCCTGCTCGACCGGATCGATATTCACATCGAGGTGCCAGCGGTGAAATACCGCGACCTGACCGGAGAGCCTACCGGGGAACGATCAGTGGA
Source organism: uncultured Cytophagia bacterium (assembly GCA_964436305.1). GTDB lineage: Bacteria > Zhuqueibacterota > Zhuqueibacteria > Residuimicrobiales > Residuimicrobiaceae > JAKPUX01. The sequence goes on from CAYTCI010000050.1 coordinate 11,730, forward strand.
GATCCGCAGGCGGGTGGCGCGGGCACGGGAGATCCAGATCGGCCGTTTCCGGGGTCACCCGCGCCTCTTTTGCAATGCGCGGATGGATTCCCGTGAGCTGCACCAGTATTGCCTGCTCGATGCCGCGGGGGAGAGGCTGCTCAAGGCCGCGATCCACAAACTGGGGCTCTCCGCCCGCGCATATGACCGCATTCTCAAGGTCTCACGCACGATCGCCGATCTGGCCGGCAGCGCCACCATCCGGCCCGAACATCTGAGCGAGGCCATCCAGTATCGCAGTCTGGATCGGTTGCACGCCTGGGGTGGGGGGTGAGAATAAAAAAAGCCCTGTAGGCAATACCGGGCTGTAATGAACCGCGTTCATTACGGTGGGCGCCGCCTAGACGTTTTTTACTTCCACGCAACCCTCCCGAAAGAGGGGGAGGCCTGTAATACACGCCTAAGAGCTAGCTCCCATTTTGAAGGTGTTGGTTCAAAATTGACCGGGTATCACCATACAGGGCTATAGGGGTAACGCTCTACTGAAATATTGCACAATTCGCTGCAAAAGTCAAGTGAAATGTGCAGGCTTTTACCCCGCTCTCCAACCCTGCTGCATTACCCTGCGCCATCCCCCCATCTGGTGCCACCCCAAAGGCGACCTCCAGGAGATCGCGGTCTTGCCTAACTGTGTGGGCGCCAGTTTTATCGGGTCGGCACCAGATTTGTTGGATAGGCGCCAGGGGTCTCGGGCCGGCGCGAGAAAATGGTCAGGTGCCCTGCAGAGGAATTAGGTTGCTTTTCTCCCTCTCTTTGGCTACATTGCAATTACAGTCCCTTATGTAGCTAACATCGGGTTTAGCCTATGCACTCTTTTCGATATCTCCTGATTCTGGCCCTGCTGTTGACGGCGGCTGTCCAGACGCCGACTGCAGCGGCCGAAGAGGCACCGGTCCTTAAAATTGTGCTCAACGGTGATATCAATCCGGTTTCGGCCATGTTCATCGTCCAGTCGATTCATGCAGCGGAGAAGCAGGGGTGTACCTGCCTGATCATTCAGATGGACACGCCCGGGGGGCTGCTGGAATCGACCAAAACAATCGTCAAGGAGATCCTGGCTGCCAAAGTGCCTGTGGTCATGTATGTCGCTCCGAGCGGTTCCGGCGCGGTCTCGGCGGGTGTCTTCATCACCCTGGCTTGCCATGTCGCCGCGATGGCCGAGGGCACCAACATCGGCGCCGCTCATCCGGTCAGCGCCGGCGGCGGGAGTGATACCTCCCGGGTGATGGGTGAAAAGGTTACCAATTATGCTTCGGCCTGGATCCGCAGCATCGCGGAAAAGCGTGGACGAAATCCGGAATGGGCCGAGCTGGCAGTGCGCAAGAGCGTCTCGATCACCGAGAAGGAGGCGCTGGAAAAGAAGATCATTGACCTGATCGCCCGGGACGAATCCGCCCTGCTCGAAGCCCTGGACGGCCGCTCGGTCCAGTTGGAAGAAGGGAGCCGGATCCTCAAGACGCGCAACGCCCCGGTTATTACCCGGGAGATGACCTGGCAGCACCGCATCCTTTACAAGATTTCCAATCCCACCATTGCTTATATCCTGCTCATGCTCGGCATTTACGGGCTCTTTTTCGAACTCTCCAACCCGGGTGCCATCGTTCCCGGCGTTGTCGGCGGCATTTTTATTATCCTGGCCTTCTTCGCCTTGCAGACGCTGCCGGTGAATACGGCCGGTCTGCTGCTGATTCTCTTCGCCATTCTTCTCTTCGTGCTGGAGGTGAAAGTGACCAGTTATGGAATTCTCACCATTGGCGGCATTGTCTCGATGTTCCTCGGTGCGATCATGCTCTTTGATGAGGCACCGGGCTTTGACGTCCGGGTGGATTGGCGGGTGGCGTTGACCTTTGCGCTCGTCACCGCGGCCTTTTTTATTTTCGCATTGGGTATGGCCCTCAAGGCGCGTCTCACCCGGCCGACCACCGGCCAGGAGGGGCTGATCGGCGCCCGGGGGATCGCCCTCGACCCGATCTCACAACAGGAAGGCTCGGTAAAAATTCTCGGAGAGATCTGGCGGGCACAATCCGCGCAGAGAATCGAGGCAGGAACTCCCGTCGAGGTGCTGAAAGTCGAGGGCCTGCTGCTGACCGTCGCTCCAGAAAAAGATCAACCCACTGTCTGATATCCGCTACGTCATCGTTAACTTTTGAGGAGGTACTATGCCGCTGCAGCCTCTCACTGTAATCCTGATCCTGCTGGTCCTGCTTCTGCTCAGTGCCATCAAGGTGCTGCGCGAATATGAGCGCGCGGTAGTCTTCCGTCTCGGGCGCCTGGTCGGCTCCCGTGGCCCGGGCATCTTTTTGCTCATCCCCTTTATCGACCGCATGGTCAAGGTCAGTCTGCGCACCATCGCGCTGGATATCCCGCCGCAGGATGTCATCACCAAGGACAACGTCTCCGTCAAGGTCAGCGCTGTGCTCTATTTCCGGGTAATCGAACCGTCCAATGCGGTGGTCATGGTTGAGGACTATCTTTACGCCACCTCCCAGATCGCCCAGACGACGCTGCGTTCGATCCTCGGGCAGGCTGAACTCGATGATCTGCTCGCCGAGCGGGACAAACTCAATCATGAACTGCAGGCTATCATCGATAACCAGACCGAGCCCTGGGGCATCAAGGTCAGTCTGGTAGAGGTCAAGCACGTCGATCTCCCCCAGGAGATGCAGCGGGCGATGGCCAGGCAGGCCGAGGCCGAACGCGAACGCCGCGCCAAGGTGATTCACGCCAATGGTGAATTCCAGGCCTCAAAAACCCTGGCCAAGGCGGCGGAGATCATGGCGGAACACCCGCAATCGCTGCAGCTCCGCTATTTGCAGACCCTGAGCGAAATTGCCACCGAGAACAACTCGACCATCGTCTTTCCTCTGCCCATCGATATAATCAAATCCTTCATGCAGGCCCTGCCGGCTGAAACGCAGACCAAATGACGCCTGCGGCTTGCCGCAACCGTGTTCCATCCCGTGGGAACGGGAGGCGAAAGTGGTTTCGCCTCCCGTTCGATTTCGCTCCAGGAGGATGACAAGGCGATGCCGGAGCTTTTTATCGGTCCGGCCGGGTGGAATTACCCGGACTGGAAGGGGATTGTCTACCCGTCCCGGATGCCGAAATCGGTGCCGGAGCTGAATTATCTCGCCAGCTATCTGGACGTGGTGGAGGTCAACAGCACCTTTTACCGGATTCCACCCGCGGCGGTCATCCGCAGCTGGCTCGAACAAGTCCGTCACAACCCGCGGTTCTGCTTCATCCTCAAGCTGTGGCAGGGCTTCACCCATGCAGGTCACTCCGCGGACTCGTCCGAGATGCGCGCGTTCAGGCTGCTGCTGGAGCCTTTGCAAGACGAGGGCAAGCTGCTGACCGTGCTGATCCAGTTTCCCTGGAGCTGTAAAAAGGGCAGCGAAACGCTGATCGCCCTCGACAAGATCATCAAGGCCCTGGCGCCTTTTCCCGGCCATGTCGAATTCCGGCACCGCTCGTGGCACACTGCCGAGGTCCTCGGCTATCTCCGTGAGCACCGGATCGGCTGGGTGAACATCGATCAGCCGGTCATCGGCGCTTCACTGGGACCGACGCAGGAAGCGACCGCCGATCTGGCCTATTTTCGTTTTCATGGCCGGAATTACGAGCACTGGTTTCGGGAAGAAGCGGACCGGAACCAGCGGTATGACTACCACTACTCGCCCGCCGAACTGGCGGAATGGCTTCCGGCCATCGAGGAAACAGCCCAACAATCGGATAAAACAGTCGTTATCTTTAACAATCACTTTAAGGGCCAGGCTTTCGCCAACAGCTTGCAGCTGCTGGCCTTGCTGACCGATACCCGCCCGGCCGCCCCGGCCTCGCTCGTCGAACATTTCCCCGAACTGCAGGATTTGACTACCCTGCCGCCGACCCAGACCACCCTTCCCCTGTTTTAAACTTCGCTGAATCCTTTTTACCCGCGCATCATCCAATAACAACACAAACGATGAGGTGTATCATGGATTTGGCCGGTTTGCTTTTGCTTTTCGGGATCTGGTTTGTCTTTGTCCGATTCGTTGCGCCGCGTCTGGGCGTGCCGACCTGAATGTCGGCAACCTGTGCTCCTCCGGAGGAGGGGCGTCGCCCAGGCAAGGAGCAGCAGCACCATTCTACCAATGAGGAGTGATCATCCATGCCGATTTATGAATACCGTTGCAAAAGCTGCGGCCACACCTTCGAGGCCTTTCAGAAATTAGGCGCCGATGGCCGCGATTTGAACTGCCCGGTATGTGCAGCCGCAGCGCCTGAAAAGCTTTTTTCGATCAGTGCGGCGCCGCTTAAAGGGGGGTCGGCCGGCTATTCTGCCGGTAATGCGGGATGCGGTAGCGGTGGTTTTTCCTGAGCCTCATGAAAACGGACCGGAGGTCCGTATCAAACCGATAGGAACGACGATGAACAAGACACTGCGTATTGTAATCGGATTGTTGCTCGGCGCTGCAGCCGGTTTTGGCTGGTATTATTTTATCGGCTGCCGGACGGGGAGTTGTCCGATCAGCGGGAATCCCTGGATCAGTTCCTCATACGGGGCACTGGTCGGCGTGCTGATGGCCTTGCCATCCAGCGCTAAAAAGGGCGCTGATGTAAATAAATCATAATAAAAGGGCTGCAGAAAATGCAGCCCTTTTTTTTTCCGCAGATCCCTTCACCGTTCCACCCGCCAGGTGAGCAGGTAATTGCGGCCAGGCTCGATCGCCAGGAGACCCCGGTTGGTCGAGAGATGGTTGCGATAAGCGCGGTCGGTGAGGTTTTCGACACCGAGCGTGACGAACATCTTGCTGCCGGCCACCATAAAGGCGCGGCTGTTGAGATAGCCATTGAAAATGGTGTATCCAGGGGTTCGCAGCTCGCCGCTGGCGATCCTTTGCTGGGTGGCGAACATCTCGGCCGAGAGGTCGATCGAGATCCATCCCAGGCTGCCGTGATGATAGCCGATCTCGCCGTTGAGCGGGGCGATCTGGGGCAGGGGGGCATGGAGCAGAAGGTCTTCACCATGGACATAGGCCAGCCGCGCCCAAACCGCGCTTTCCCGCGCCGGTTTGACATCGAGCCGCACATCTCCGCCGTAGAGGTCGGCCTTGCCGACGTTGGTCTTGAGCAGTGCCTTACGGCCTTCCCAGGTGCCAGGCATGTCGACAACCAGATCCCGGATGCGGTTATAAAAACCATTCAGCCGCAGCTGCAGCCGGTCGGACCAGATTCGCAGGCCGATATCCGCAAAATCTCCCTTCTCCGGATCGAGCGCCGGATCCCCTACCTTGACCAGACTGCCGAGATCGATATATTGATAGCGTTCCTCGAGCGAGGGCGCGCGGAAGGAGCGGGACAGATTGAGCGTAAGGTCCATCTGCGGTATGGGCCGATAGAGCAGGCTGGCTGTTCCACTCCAGGAATTGGTCGTTGCGGAGGCTGCCGGCCACAGGACGACCTGTCCGGCCGGTGTTGAATTGTGCACGCCGTTGACGATCTCGTAGAGCGGATTAAGGGTCTCCTGATTTTTCGTGCGAATCTGGTCCATTCGGCCGCCGAGGTTGACGACCAGCCGCTCCTGCAAGAGCCGCCATTCATCCTGCGCATAAATACCGATGCTGCGGAAGGTGCCATTCGGCAGCGGCGCCTCGCCGATGGTACGCTGAACGCTTTTGCTGACTGTGCCATCCGCTTTGAGGAAATCGATGCGTGTCTCCTTGGTGCGATAGCCGGCATATTCTTTTTGCCAGCCATCGATACCGGCGATCAGCAGGTGGTGCTGGCCGGGAAAAATATCGCCCTGAATCTGCACGCCATTGAGATCATGGGTTGCGCCGGGCAGGATGCGCAGGGCATAGACCTTGCGCGCCGGCTGGCTGCCACTGGCTGGCATCGAGGTGACCGTGTGGGGGATGTTCTCGACATCCCGCCAGATCTTTTGTTTGTAGCCCCGGACGGAGATTTGCTGGACGAAGCGGGAGAGGGCACTGATGCTGTACTCTGCGCTGATCAGCTGGCGTTTCTCGAAGGGGTAGCGCACCGCAGCCGCACTTGGAAAAACCGGAGCGGCGCCCGGGATGCCGACATCCCGGGCATAAAAGCGCTGCGCATTCACCTTGAGCTCGTGATTGGGGCGGGGTTTAACGGCCAGGCGTGCAGAGAGCGCATTGTCCTGGAACTGGCTGTTAGTCAACTCCCCCCGCGGCGTTTCGGTATTGTCCGCCTTGCGCAGGGAGCCGCTGATCCGGGCATACCAGCTGTGACCGCCGGCGTTGAGGCTCAGATTGCCCCGGCCGCTGTTGTTGACACTGCCATAACCGCCCAGCAATCGCATATGCCAGTAGGGATTCTCCTGATACCAGCCGTTCTTGCTGATCACATTGACCACCCCACCGATCGCACCCGAACCGTATAGCGCAGAGGCGGCGCCCTTGATGACCTCGATCCGCTCGATATCGTTGAGGTCGAACATTGCCAGGCCGGCGGCAATGTCGGTCGCTGTGTCGATGCGATTGCCATCCACCAGGGTTACCAGGCTGTTGCGCCCGAGTCCACGGATACTGATGCTGGTGCCCCAAATGCCATCGCGCTGCAGGGCCAGGCCGGGTTCCCGCTGCAAGACATCAGCGACCGTCACCGGTGCACTGGTTTCTAGCTGCTCGCGTGTCACTACCGCCAGCGGCACAGCGGTTTCGCGCAGGGTTGTGGCGTAGCGCAGGGTGGTCACTGTTACATCCGCGACCGGCAGGGGGGAGGAGCTCAGTTCGAAGTGCAGCACGCTCTCCTCGGAACCAACCGTAACTATCTGGCTGACCGGGCTAAAGCCTATAAAGGAAGCGCGCAGGGTATGCACACCGGCAGGCAGATGAGAAAAGTGAAAGTGCCCTTCAGCATCGCTGACCACACCGATATTGAGTGCCGGGCAAAAGACATTGGCCCCCTTGAGCGGCTTGCCGCTCCCTTGTTCCACTACACGGCCGACAATACGGCCGGTCTGGGCCTGAACCGCAAGCGAAACCATCAGCAAAAACATGAGCACAATACGTTTCATACGACTCCTTTGTCATTAGGATTTAAAAGAGCTGCAGCACCCAGGGAGCTGCGAGCCGGACCAGAACACTGAGCACGACCGCGATGGCAAAGGTCAGGAGGGATGCCGCAAGGGCTTTACGCCAGCCTACTTCCCGCATCAGGATGCCAAAGGTCGCGAGACAGGGAAAATAAAAGACGACAAAGATCGTGAAGACCAGGATTTGGGTCGGGCTCATCACCGTATCGACGTGGGTGGTTCCGAGAGCCTGGATCAGCATGATCATGGAGAGCTCCTTGCGCAGCACGCCAAAGATCAGGGTCATGCCGATCGCTGCCGGCAGACCGAGCAGATGGAGCAGCGGCGCGAGAGCCGCATTGATGGCCCGGTTCCAGTGATAAACCTCAGCCAAACTGAGAACCAGGCTGCCGGCGATCAGGATCGGCCAGGCGAAGAGGACAAAGTCCTTGCTGCGCAGCCAGGTCTTGGCCAGGATCGTCTTGAGGCTGGGCGTTTTGAACGAGGGGATGACCAGCACCATGCCCGGCGAATCATCTGGCATCAGACGTGCGAGCACGGTTCCCACCAGGGTGATCACCACCAGATTGAGCAGATAGATAAACAGAGCGGCCGTACCGCCGAGATAGTAGCCCACCAGGCCGAGAATGATCGTCATTCGCGCCGAGCACGGCACCAGTACCGCTGCCACAGCCGCAATAAAGCGGTCCCGCGGACTGGGCAGGATTCGTGTGGCCATTACTGCCGGGACACTGCAGCCGTATCCAAGGATGCCCGGCAGCACGGCGGTGCCATGCAGGCCGATGCGGTGCATGAAATTGTCCATCAAAAAGGCGATGCGCGGCAGATAACCGACATCCTCGATCAGCGCCATTCCGATCAGGAACGGAATCAAATAGGGCAGGACGATGGCGATACCACCAGCCAGGCCCTGCACCATGCCGCGGACGAGGTGGGCCCAAAGTGAGCCGGCGGGCAAGGCGGCGGCCAGTGCCCCCTCACTTTGGGCAAAAAAGGCGAGGATGGGCTGCTCCAGCAGGGCACCGACCCTGAAGATCAGATTGAAGAAGAGGAAGAGAACGGCCGCCATGATGATGTAGCCCCAGAGCGGATGCATCACCACCTGATCCACCCGGCTGCGCCATTGCCGCCAGGATCGGCGGGGATGGTGGACGACCGCACACTGCTCAAAGAGGTGCATCGACAGGGCATGCCGTTCGGCCGAGATCACGGAATCGGCGGGCTGGCCGTGCGCCTCCTCGAGGATGGCCTGGTAATGGCGGATCTCGGCGAGCAAGCTGTCGCTCTTCTCGTCCAGATGTGAGGCAAACCAGGGATCCGACTCGAGCAGTTTGATGGCCAACAGCCTCGGTGAAGACTCCAGGGCCGGCAGGTGCTGCTGCAAGGAACGGCTGAGCGCCTCAACTACCTGCTCGACGTGCCGGCTCATCGGCAGGGACTGTACCGGGAGAGGATTCTGCAGGAGGGCAAATGCCGTATCGAACAGGGCATCGATGCGCACCCCTTGCGCTGCGTTGGTGGTGATCACCGGCAGCTTGAGCAGCGCGCCCAACTCGCCGCTGTCAATGGCGATGCCCTTGCGCTCCGCTTCGTCGATCATGTTCAGGCAAACCAGCGTCGGCACCCCCAGTTCGAGCAGCTGCAGGGTCAGTTCGAGGCTGCGATCGAGATGGGTCGCGTCGATGACGTTGATGATCAGTGAAACCGGTTCTTCGAGCAAGTAGCGTTGGGTTTCCCTGGCCGCTCGCTCAATGGCCGTCAGCGAGTAAATGCCCGGCAAATCGATGAGGTCGCATGTGCGACCGCCGATGGCAATGTGGCTGCTCGTATATTCGACGGTGACGCCGGGAAAATTGGTGGTAATGGAGCGGTACCCTGCCACCTGATTGAAAATGGTGCTCTTGCCACAATTGGGTTGCCCCAGGAGAACGACGCGTGGATGTTCACCAGGCGGGCCGTTTTGAAGGTGGAAGTGGTTCTCAACCATCACATCCCTCATTTTCGAGATCGACCACGATGGCTGCAGCCATGCCGTTACCGAGGGCCACATCCGTCGAATGGATATGGATCAGGACTGGACCGCCGAGATGGCCGGCGTGAACAATATGGAAAAAATCGCCGGTATGGATGCCCACCTGGTTGAGGGATTGGCGCAGGCGCCAGCCGCCGAGGATCGCTGTGATCCGGCCATGTGTCCCGGCGGGCAGTTCGGAGATCGTGAGACGGGCGGACGGAGCGGTTGGGCGGGAGGGGGGCATCCTAGATCTCCTCTGGCGCAAGGGATTCGGCCGTACATTGTTGGCAGGGTGCGGAGGCCGAGTTGAAGAGTCCGCAGGTCCGGAAGAGGATGACCCCTCGCCGGTCCCGTTTGGGGCAGTGGTCGATGAACTGCAGAAAACGGCCGATCGCCGCCAGACTCTCGGGACTCATCACATGTTCGAGGGTGCAGGCTTCGCTCTCGGCCAGTCCATCTTCAAGGCCAAGGACCTCGGTCATGAATTGTCGGATCGCTACATGCCGTTCATCGAGGACCTGGGCAACGTGATGCCCTTCGGCGGTTAAAATGACATGCCCGTACTGTTCATGAACGATCAGGCCCTTCCTGGCCAGATTGTTCAGGGCGATCGAAACGTTGGCGGGTGAGACCCCGCGGCTGCGCGCGATGTCCTTGACCCGCGCCACCCGGTTTTGTCGTTCCAGATCGCGGATGACCTCGATGTAGACCTGGGTCAACTGATCATGTTCGATTTCCATCACACCTCGACGGCAAGGAATATTGTTTAATTAGATTAACTTTATTTAATGCAATTAATATACACTATGCTGGCGAGTTCTGCAACACTTTTTTGTGCGGATTTAATATTGACAAAAAGTCAGGCAATACCTATATTAATCATTAGAGTATGAATGCCAGCAGCCACCCTGGCCGCCCTTGCGCTTTCACCCGAGCACAGTTCGCCTGTGCCTGCAGATTGGATCCTGGATGAAAAAAACGCTTCTCGCCCGATTCCTCCCCAGCCTGTTCTTGCTTATCCCTTCTTGCCTTGTTGCCACCGATATCCTGGAATTGCACCATAATGATGCCACCGGGCGCCCAGCGGCACCCTGGTTGATCGGCAAGAGCGCCTCCATCACCGGCGTAGTGACGGCTCCCGCAGGACTGTTTGGCGTCACGACCTTCGATATCTATGTGCAGGACAGCACCGCTGGCATTAATGTCTACTCCTCCCGCAGTGACCTGCCCTTCCTCCAGCTGGGCGACCAGGTGAGCATGACCGGCACGATCGGTTACGCCAATGGCGGCATGACCTACCTCAAGGATCCAGGCGCCATCATCGTGCTGGCGCAGAACCAGCCGCTGCCGGAGCCGCTGCCGCTGACCTGCGCCGAGGTCGCCGGCACGTTTGGCGCCGATCTTGCCGAGCCCAATGAAGGCCGGCTGATTCGCGTCAATGCCGTCCATGTCACCGGTGCCAACAGCGATATCTATACGGTCAGTGATGCGACCGGCTCCATTCAGCTCTACCTCGATCCGGATGCCCGGCTCCCGCAGCTCCCCGATGGCCCGTTCGATATCATCGGATTGCTGACCCAGTATGACCCCAGCGTCCGGCCGCCCAAAAAAGCGGGCTATCGCATCATGCCCCGGTTCAGCCGCGATATCATTTCGCGGGGTGCGCCGCTGCTGGTGCAGCCTTTGCAGGAGACTGCGATCGAGCCGACTGCCGTGGAGCTCTCCTGGGCCACCGACCGGCCAACCACCTCGCTGGTGTGTTTTGCGCCAAACAACGGCCCGCTGACCGCGACCGTCGGCGATTCAGCCCTCGTCACCGCGCATACGCTCCGGCTCGCAGGGCTCGAACCGGCCACTTTATACAAAGCCCTAGCCTTTTCGACCGATCCCGCCGGAACGATGGTTTCGGATACCTTGCTCTTTATGACCGCCTCGGCGCGTTCGAGCGGCAGCATAGAGGTCTATTTCAACCAGTCGGTCGATCCATCCAGGGCCTGGCGCACAGCCGCCCGGGGACAGACCGACCTTTCGACCATCATTGTCCAGCGGATCAACCAGGCGCGTTATTCGCTGGATGTGCACTATTACTCCTTCACCCACGCCGATATCGCCATGGCCCTGGTGAATGCCAAGCGACGCGGCGTCAGTGTCCGTTTCATCGCCGATGACGCCACCAACACCACCTCCAACGACAAGATCCGCTGGCTGCGGGAGGCCGGCATCCCGGTCATCGATGATTACTACGGTCTGAACGACAGCACCGCTGCGAGCCACAACAAATTCGTCATCATCGATCACCGCGACCACAGCAGCGGACTGGATGATTACCTCTGGACCGGATCGAGCAATGCTTCGCTGGCCGGGGCTACGCGCAATGGTGAGAACATGCTGCTGATCCAGGATGAAACCCTCTGCGAAGCCTACACCATGGAATTCGACGAGATGTGGGGCAGCCAGACCGAAACGCCGGATCCGGCGCGCTCCCGCTTCGGCGCACGCAAACGGGATAACACCCCACATCGTTTTAATATCGGCGGCCGCTGGGTCGAGCAATACATGAGCCCCTCGGATGGGACCGAGAGCCACCTCATCAAGGCCATCGAGGGCGCTGACCATTCGCTCTATTTCTGCATACTCGCCTTCACCCAGAACACCATCCTCAATGCCATGCGCAGCCGCTTCACGCTGATCCCCGGATTTGCCATCCGTGGCGTCTTCGACCGCGAGAGCACCTCCAACACCTACAGTGTCTATGACGATATGGCCGGTTACGGTTCCTCCGCCTGGTCGCCTCCGGCGGATGTCCATCTCGACATCCTCAGTGCCGATCTGCACCACAAATATTTGCTGGTCGACGCCAATTGGGCCGATTCCGATCCCACAGTCGTCACCGGCTCGCACAACTGGAGCGATGCCGCCAACACCCGGAACGATGAGAACACCCTGATCATTCACGACCGGAATATCGCCAACCTCTATGTGCAGGAATTTTCAGCCCGCTATCGTGAATCGGGCGGAACGGGCGAGATCACAGCTGACATCCAGCGAACGGCTGCGGCCGGAGCCATGCCGGAGCGCTATGGCCTGAAGCAGAATTACCCGAATCCCTTCAACAACCAGACGACTATCCTGTGCCGGATTCCGGCGCAGGTCCGCGCTCCCCAACAGCTGCTCCTCTACAACGCACGGGGAGCGGAAGTAGCGCGGCTGGCGGTGCCCCCCCATCAGGGGGGCGAAGCGTCGGTGGTATGGGATGGCCGCGATGCGGGCGGGAAGGCACTGCCCTCCGGTCTCTATTTTGCCCGGCTGCTCGACGACCCGTCGACGTTGATCAAGATGGTACTCATCCGTTAGTGATGACGTGAAGTAATTTTCCTAACAAAAGGACCAATCGTATGTTAATGAAAGCCCTGGTAAAAAAGCAGCCCGGTCCAGGCATCTGGCTCGAAGAGGTGCCGGTGCCCGCCTATGGCAACAACGACCTGCTGATCAAGGTGACGCATACCGCCATCTGCGGCACCGACCTGCATATTTATAAATGGGATGAGTGGTCGCAACGGACCATCAAGACGCCGATGACGATCGGCCACGAATTCGTCGGCGTCGTTGCAGCCAAGGGGCAGAATGTCGTCGGCTATGAGATCGGCGAGCGGGTTTCCGGCGAAGGTCATATCGTCTGCGGTCTTTGCCGCAGTTGCCGGGCCGGCCGCCGGCACCTCTGCACCAACACCATCGGTATCGGTGTCAACCGCAACGGCTGTTTCGCCGAATATCTCTGTCTGCCGGCCAGCAATGCCTGGCATGTCGCCGATTCGATCCCTTCGGAAATCGCCGCCTTTTTCGATCCGTATGGCAATGCCACCCATTGCGCACTCAGTTTTGACATGGTCGGTGAGGATGTGCTGATCACCGGTGCCGGGCCGATCGGCTGCATCGCGGTCGCCATCTGCAAGCACGTCGGCGCCCGCAATGTCGTCATCACCGATGTCAACACCTACCGCCTCGATCTCGCCCGCAAGATGGGCGCCACCCTCGCGGTCAACGTTGCGCAGGAGAGCATCGTCGAAGCGGTGAAGAAGCTGGGTATGGTAGGATTTGACATCGGGCTGGAGATGTCCGGGAATGCCCAGGCCTTCGAAGCGATGCTCGAAACCATGTACCATGGCGGCCGGATCGCTCTGCTCGGTATCCTGCCCAAGAGCACCCAGATCAACTGGGACCAGGTCATTTTCAAGGGGCTGCATCTCAAGGGCATTTACGGTCGCGAGATCTTCGAAACCTGGTACAAGATGCAGACGATGCTGCAGAGTGGACTGAACATCGCCCCGGTTCTGACCCACCGGCTGAAATTTGCCGATTTCCAGCAGGGTTTCGATGCTATGGCCTCCGGCCAGTGCGGCAAGGTTGTGCTGGAACTCGATTAACCTCTTGATTGCGGAGTGTGGTCCATGTATGGAGCAATGCAGGAAGAACTGAAACGGCAGCTTGACGAAATCCGTCAGGCCGGTTTGTACAAGCAGGAGCGTATCATCGCCACGCCCCAAGGCGCGCGGATCGCGGTGAAGGGCGGGAGGGAGGTGCTCAACTTTTGCGCCAATAACTATCTCGGCCTGGCCAACCACCCCAAGGTGATCGCAGCCGCCAAGGCGACGCTCGAGCGCTGGGGATATGGTATCTCCTCGGTGCGTTTCATTTGTGGCACCCTCGAGATTCACAAAGAGCTGGAAGCCAGGATCGCCGCCTTTCTCGGGGTGGAGGATGCCATCCTCTATGCGGCCTGTTTCGATGCCAATGGCGGCGTCTTCGAGCCCTTTATGGGAGCCGAGAACGCCATCATCACCGACAGCCTGAACCACGCCTCGATCATCGATGGCATACGCCTGGCCAAGGCCCAGCGCTTCATCTATCAGCATGCCGATATGGCCGATCTCGAGGCCCGGCTCAGGGAGGCGTCCGGGGCCCGTCACCGCCTGATCGCGACCGATGGCGTCTTTTCCATGGATGGCGATATTGCCAGGCTTGAGGCGATTTGTGATCTGGCCGAACGCTACCAGGCCCTGGTGATGGTCGACGACAGTCACGCGACCGGGTTCATGGGCAAAAACGGCCGGGGCACGATCGAACACTGCGGTGTCCAGGGGCGTGTCGACCTGATCACAACCACCTTTGGCAAGGCGCTCGGCGGAGCGATGGGCGGTTGCGTAGCCGGACGTGCCGAGATGATCGACTATCTGCGTCAGAAGAGCCGTCCGTACCTCTTTTCCAACTCCCTGGCCCCGGCCATCGCAGGCGCGACCATCGCGGTGCTTGATCTGCTCAGCACCAGCACAGAGCTGCGTGACAAGCTCGAGCGCAACACGGCGTATTTCCGCACCCGCATGACCGAGGCGGGTTTTGAGATCCGCCCGGGCGTACATCCTATCGTACCGATCATGTTGTATGAGGAAAAGCTGGCCCATGCCCTGGCCGATGCCCTGCTCGAAGAGGGGATCTATGTGATCGGCTTCAGCTATCCGGTGGTGGCCCGCGGCGCGGCGAGAATCCGGGTGCAAATCTCCGCGGCGCATGAGACTGCGGATCTGGATCAGGCGATTGCCGCTTTCACCCGGGTCGGCCGGCGGATGGGGGTGATCCAGTGAGGTCGGCCCATGAGTGAAGCCTTGATCCGACGACGGCGAAGCCGCAAGATCCATATCGGCAAACTGGAGATGGGCGGTGATGCCCCCATCGTCATCCAGTCCATGCTCAACAGCAAGACCAGTGAGGTGGAAGGCTCGCTCGAGCAGATCGCCCGGCTGGCGGAGGCCGGCTGTCAGCTGGTGCGGCTGGCAATCCCGAATGCTGCGGCCTTGCCTGGATTTGCGGCGATCAAGCAACGCTCTCCCCTGCCGCTGGTCGCTGACATCCATTTCGATTACCGTCTGGCCCTTGGCGCCCTGGATGCCGGCGCGGACAAGATCCGCATCAATCCGGGCAATATCGGCGATCGTGACAAGGTCCGGCAGGTTGTCGAAAAGACCGTCGCCTGCCACGTGCCGATCCGCATCGGTGTCAACTCGGGCTCGGTCGAGAAGGAGATCCTCGCTGAGGAGGGGGGACCGACCGTCCGCGCTCTCGTACGCAGCGCCCTGCGCCATGTCGATCTCTGCCGCGAATTCGGCGCCGAGGATCTGGTCCTTTCGCTGAAATCCTCGGATGTGCTGCGGACCATCGCTGCCTATCAGAGCATCGCTGAGGCCTGTGATTTGCCACTGCATATCGGTTTGACCGAGGCCGGCACCGTCAAGGCAGGGACGATCCGTTCTGCGGTCGCTCTCGGGATCCTCCTGCACCAGGGTATTGGCGACACCCTGCGCGTCTCTCTGACCGGAGAGGTCGTGCAGGAGATCATTGCGGCGCGGCATATCCTCAAAAGTCTCGATCTGATCGAGGAGGGCATCACCCTGATCTCCTGCCCGACCTGCGGCCGGACACAGGTCGATCTGGTCCCGATCGCCGAAGAGGTCGAGGCGCGTCTCGCGCATGTCCGCAAGCCCTTGAAGGTGGCGGTCATGGGCTGCGAGGTCAATGGACCGGGCGAGGCCCGCGAGGCGGATATCGGGGTTGCCTGCGGCCGGGGTAGTGCGGTCCTGATCAAAAAGGGGGCCATCATCCGCCGGATTGCTGAGGATCAGATTGTCGAGACTCTGGTTGCAGAGGTACTAAACTGGCCCGATTGAGGTGTCCATCGTGGATCCTGTCGGGAAGGCCATTATTCTGAATGTAGACGGGGAACGGGCATGAAGAACAATCCTGAGCGTGTCATGATTCTGGGGGGGAGTGGCCTGGTGGGATTCCAGATCGCCCGGCAGGTTGCTCGCGACCTGCAGCCCAAAACGATCTTTATTGTCACCTTGCACCAGGAGAGCATGCGTTGGGCCTTGCAGGCCTTGCGCAAGGAATCCCCCCGAGTGACCTTTGACGGGGCCTGGGGCAACCTCTTTCTGCGCACGAGCTGGCGGGACAAAAAACGCAATGAGCTGCTGCTCAACCGCAAACAGCTGAGTGAACTCTTTCAGGATCTCTACGCCGATTCCGCTTCCCCCAACACCCGATCCTTCTCCTTCGATATCATTCGCCGGCAAAAACCGGATGTCGTCATCGATGCGATTCCGGTCGCGCCCCGACTCGCCACCATGGAGGATTCCTGCCGGATCCTTGCGCTCCTTAACGAACTCGCCGCCCTGCCGGCGGGCAGCACCAAAGAAGCAACGGTCGATCGCAAAACCATCAGCAACATCGAGCAGGTCCTGGCCCATCTTGCCATTCCGCATCTGATCCGTCACATCCAGACCCTCACCGAGGGGCTGCGCATCGCCGGCACCCGGCTCTACCTCAAGGTCGGTACGACCGGAACCGGTGGTATGGGGCTGAATATTCCCTACACCAACAGTGAAGACCGGCCCAGCAGCCGGATCATGACCAAGACGGCCCTCGCCTTCGCTCACAGTGGTCTGCTTTTTGCTATGGCGCGCACCCCGGGTGCGCCGATCATCAAGGAGATCAAGCCGGCCGCCCTTATAGGCAGCCGTCAGGTCGAGCACCGCACCATCGTCCAGGACAACCAATCCCTGCCTCTCTATCACGCCAAAAAGACCCGGCTGACCGGTTCGCTCTCCCTGCATCCGGATGTCGGTTATGCACAGCGGGGTGATCTGACGATGGTCGGGGTTCACACCGGTTCCACCGGCTTTCTCGCCTTGGGTGAATTCGAAGCCATTACCAATATGTTTCAAATGGAATTCGTAACCCCTGAAGAGATCGCACAAATCGTCGTTCTGGAAATGCAGGGTGTGAACACCGGTCATGATCTCATATCAGCCATGGATGCCTCAGTCATCGATCCCAGCTATCGGGCGGGATTGTTGCGCAAGCCGATCCTCGATGAGATGCGGCGTCTCGAGGGAGAGACCCAGTCGCACAGTGTTGCCCTGGGGCAGCTCGGTCCGCCGGAACTCTCGAAGCTGCTGTATGAGGCCTGGCTGCTCAAGGCCAAATTCCGCCGGATGGAAAAGGTGCTCGACCTCACTCCTGAGGAGGTCAGCCACGCGGCGGAGCTCTATCTGCTGCATCACCCCATCCGTCACACCATCGTTTCGATCGGCATTCCGATCCTGCTGGTCGATGGTTGTACGCTTTATCGCGGTCCCCTGATCAAGATTCCCGAATACCGGGGCTCGGAGGAACTGGCTGTAACGCCGGCAGCCATTGACGCCTGGGCGGACAAGGGCTGGGTTGATCTGCGCTCGGCCAATATGGCCAAATGGCAAGGCCGGCTGCGTCAGATGACCGAGTCCGGCGAGCGTTTTTTCGGCCATCATTCGAGCGAACTCGGGCGCGGCCCCTTCCCCAAGGGGCCGTTGGAGATCGGCGATGTCGTCGGCTGGATTTTCAACAACGATCCGGCGATTGCGGGCTTTCGCCTGAAATCGAGTTGACCGGAGGGAGGAACCAGCTGCTGCCGCGGGTCCTGATTGCGGTGCCCGCCTGCAACGAGGCCGCCTCGCTGGCTCAGCTCAGCGTGCACATCAGGGCTGCGGCGCCGGACTGTGCGCTGCTGGTGATCGATGACGGCTCGACGGACGGGACACCGGATCTGCTGGAGCGCTTGCAGATCCCCACACTGCGCCACACTGCCGTCCTGGGCAAGGGCCGCTGCCTGCGTGACGCCCTCGCCGAGGCCAGACGCTGTCAGTGCGACTGGCTCATCACCCTCGATGGTGACGGGCAGCACGATCCCGCTTTCTTGCCGCGATTTATCGAGGTCATCCGCTCCGGCGAGGCGGAGGTGATCATCGGCTGCCGGCAGGAGAGAGGCGGGACCATGCCTCTGCTTCGCCGCCTGAGCAATTACCTCAGTTCAGGCCTGGTCTCCCTCTTTGCCGGGCGAACCTTTCACGATGCGCAATGCGGCTTTCGTGCCTTCCGGGTCGATCTGGCCGGGCTGGATGCGTGCCGTGAGGAGGGTTTTCAGTACGAGAGCGAACTCCTGCTGCGGCTGGGCCGCACCCGCTGCCGCTTCAGCGAGATCCCCATCTCGACCCGCTATCTTGCCTCCGCCAGCCGGATCCGCTATGCAGCGGACACCTGGCGGTTCCTCCGATTGTTATGGCGGAGTCTCTGCTGGTCAAAATCGGGTCGTTGAAATTATTTGCTTGTATTAGTCCGTAAATAATCGTATATTTTTTACCTTTTCGGGGCGTAGCGCAGTTCGGCTAGCGCGCCTGGTTCGGGACCAGGAGGTCGGTGGTTCAAATCCACTCGCCCCGACCATAGAGCCCATTCGGTTATCAACGGATGGGCTTTTTTTGTTGGCCACCGCGAACGTATGGATAGGCAAGATACGATTCGCTCCCTTTCACCCCTTTTTTACCGTGCGAAACACGATTGAGGGATTTTACCATGAGCTCTGACTATACCTTCGCTGCCATTGAGAAAAAATGGCAGGCCCGCTGGCGGGAGAGCGGCCTCCATAAAACCGACCTCAACCAGACGCAAAACAAACTCTACTGCCTGGTGATGTTCCTTTATCCCTCCGGCGATCGGCTGCACATCGGTCACTGGTACAACTATGCCCCGACCGACACCTGGGCGCGCTTCAAACGGATGCAGGGCTACAACGTCTTCGAGCCGATGGGCTACGATGCCTTTGGCCTGCCGGCGGAGAATTATGCGATCAAAAAAGGGGTGCATCCGGCGCTCAGCACGGCTGACAATATTGCCAACATCCGCCAACAGCTCGAGGCGATGGGCGCCATGTACGACTGGGATCATGAGATCAACACCAGTCATCCCGATTACTATCGCTGGACGCAGTGGCTCTTCCTCAAGATGTACGAAAACGGACTGGCCTATCGCAAAAAGCAGGCGGCCAACTGGTGCCCCAGCTGTAAAACCGTGCTGGCCAACGAGCAGGTCGTCGATGGCCGCTGCGAACGCTGCGACAGCGAGGTGCTGAGCAAGGACCTGGAGCAGTGGTTCTTCAAGATCACGGCCTATTCCGAGCGGCTGCTGGAGGGATTCAAGCAGATCGAATGGCCCGACAAGACCATCGCCATGCAACGGAACTGGATCGGCAAGAGCACGGGCGCCAGCATCCATTTCCAGATCGATGGCCGCACAGATGCGATCGAGGTCTTCACCACCCGTCCCGATACCCTCTGGGGCGTGACCTATATGGTCCTCGCACCCGAACATCCGCTGGTCGATATGCTGACCACTCCGGAGCACAAGGCGGAGGTGGAGGCCTATGTGCTGCAGGCACGCCGGCAGCGTGAGATCGACCGGATGTCGACCGAAAAGGAAAAAACCGGGATCTTTATCGGGAGTTACTGCATCAATCCGGTCAACCAGGAGAAGGTGCCGGTCTGGATCGCCGACTATGTTCTGGTCACCTACGGCACCGGTGCCGTGATGGCCGTACCGGCCCACGACACCCGCGATTTCGAGTTCGCGCAAAAGTACGCTCTGCCGATTCGCGAGGTCATTTCGCCCACCGGCCATGCCGCTGCGGGACCGCTCCAGGAGGCCTGCACCCAGTCGGGCAAGATGATCCACTCGGGGCCCTTTGACGGCGTCGATTCCACCGCCGGCATTGAGAAGGTGATCACCTACCTGCAGAAGAAGGGCTGGGGCGGC
>CAYTCI010000051.1:0-29870 GCA_964436305.1 uncultured Cytophagia bacterium
CGCCGCGCGCGCGCATGGCGGTGAAGGCCTCGTGACCCGGTGTGTCGAGGAAAGTGATCGGCTTGCCGTCGTCGGTCATAACCTCATAGGCGCCGATGTGCTGGGTGATGCCGCCCGCTTCGCCGGCGATGATATTGCTCTTGCGGATATAGTCGAGCAAGGAGGTCTTGCCATGGTCGACGTGTCCCATGATGGTCACGACCGGCGGCCGGCGCACCAGTCTGGTCTCCTGGTCCTCCTCCTCCTTCTCAAGCTGTTCGAGCAGATCCTCGCCGAACTCCGCCAGCGGGGCCACTTCGTAGCCATACTCGCCGGCGAGCAGCGTGATCGTATCCATATCGAGACGCTGGTTGATCGAGACCATCATCCCGAGTTCCATGCACTTTTTGATGATCTCGGAGGCATCCGCCTCCATCAGGCGTGCCAGTTCGGAGACTGACATGAATTCACTGACCTTGATGATCGGGGTCTCCTCGACCTCGGTCTCATCATCGAGCTGAATACGACGCTTCTTCTTCTTGCCCTTGCCCGGCTCTTCCATCGCCGCCATGGTCTGGCGGATGGTCTCCTGGATCTCGGCTTCGTTGAAGGTGATCTTTTTCTTCTTTTTCGGGCGCTTGCGCTTGTGATCGGCCTCAACCGGCTTCGCTGCGGCCGGTTCGGCGGGCGTCTCCGCTCCCTTCTTCTTGCGTTTCCGTTTACGTTTCTTCTTGTGGCGACCCTCTTCGGCTTCCATTTCGGCGAGGCGCTCGACCGGGACGCTCTCCTTGGCGGGTGCGCCCTCCTTGGGCGGCCGCGCTGCGGGTTTCTCCGCTTCTTCGGCGGGGCGTTCCTTCTCGCGAGGCCGGCGGGAGGTCTCCTCGGGTGGAATTTCGATCACGACCAGGCGCTTGTGCGGCTTGGCCCTGGCGGTCTCGGGTGCGGTTTCGGCCGGAGCGGTTTCCGCGGTTTTGGCCTTGGCCGGCGGGGTTTTGGAGGCGGCTTCGCTGGCCCGTTTGGCCTCGGCAGCCTGGGCCTCCTGGAGGGCAGCGGCTTCACTGGCGGCCGTCTCGCGGCGTTTGCGCAGTTCAGGCATCTCCTTGGCCATCTCCTGGGCAACGGCCAGACGCCGTTCCAGGTTTTTCTGGGCTTCGACCTTCTTGGCCTCCTCCTGCGCTTTCTTCTCGCGCAGTCTGCGGCGAAACTCATATTCTTCATCAACTTGAGTTGTTTTTTCGCCGAACTTGTCCACCACGGCGGCATAGGCCTCGTCCGAAACCAGACTCATCTGGTTGCGCACATCGTGGTTGAGCTTGGTGAGGAAGGCGACAAGAGCTTCATTGGAGATGTTGAACTCTCTTGCGACTTGGAATACCCGCTTTTTCACAGACAAATGACACTCCTCAATTCTACATGGCGATCACACTGGCATAGGGTCGATTGGCGGACAGGATTATTGGGTTTCGGCCTCCAGTGCTTCGAGGATCTTTTCGGCAGTTTTCATCCCGATGCCCGGCAGCTGGGTGAGACCCTCGGTCCCGGCATTGAGGACATCCCGCACCGAGCCATAACCGCCGTCGATGAGCATGCTCTTTTGCTTCTCGGTGATGCTGGTGACATCGGTGATCGCCTTGTCGAGATCGCGCTGTTCATCCATCAGTTTGCGAAAGTCCTCTTCGCGCATGGTCTGGATGTCATAGCCGGTCAGGCGCGAGGCGAGACGGCGATTGACACCCCCCTTGCCGATGGCCAGAGAGATCTGCTCGTCGTCGAGTACGGCGCTGACCTTTTTCTCCTCCTCATCGATGATGATGCGCAAGGGTTTGGCGGGGCTGAGCGCGCGGGTAATAAAGATCTCGGGTTCGCCGCTCCAGTTGATGATGTCGATCTTTTCGTTGTTGAGCTCCTTGACGATCGACTGGATGCGCATGCCTTTCATGCCGACACACGCGCCGACGGCGTCGATGCGCTTGTCGTGGGAGTAGACGGCGATTTTGGTGCGCTCACCGGCTTCACGGGCGATGCCACGCACCTCGATGATGCCCTCGTCGATTTCGGGAACTTCGTTCTCGAAGAGGCGGGTGATGAACATGTCGTCGGCGCGGCTGACAACGATCTCCGGGCCGCGGTTGCTCTTGCGCACCTCCTTGATGACCGCGCGCAGGGTGCCGCCGCGGTGGTGGCGTTCGTCCTTGATCTGTTCGTTCTTGGGCAGGACCACCTCGGTGCGGTTATCGACGGTCATAAAGATCTCGTCGCGGTTGACCTGGCGAATCTCGCCGATGATGATCTCGCCGACCCGGTTCTTGTACTCCTCGTAAACCACCTCTTTTTCGATCTCTTTGATGCGCTGGTTGAGATTCTGCTTGGCTGAGATGATCAGGCGGCGGCCGAAGGTGGAGGGATCGATGATCTCGAGGAATTCATCGCCCTCCTCCATGTCCGGCGCGCTTTTTTGCGCCTCTTCCAGGGCGATCTCGGTCACGTCGTCGGTAACCTCGGTGACCACATTTTTGCTCTGGTAAATTTCGATCTCGCCCTTCTCCATGTTGACAAAGATGGAGTAGTTGCCGTTCGGGCCGTATTTTTTCTTCAGCAAGCCCAGAAAAATCTCCTGCAGGATCCGGGAGAGGACCTCCTTGTCAATATTTTTCTCTTTGACAAGCAGGGAAAAGGCTTCGACAATCTCGTTTTTCATGGCATTTTTCCAATAGAGATCATTTAAATTCAACGATGATTTTTGCCAGAATCAGGTCGGCCAGGGGGATGGCCAGCTCCGCCTCCCCGGCCTGGAGGTGGAGGATTCCCGCAGCAGCGTTGAGGATAATGCCGGCAACAGAACGCTGTGCTGCATCATGATGAAAAGTCACGGCTACCTTGCGGCCCTGGTGACGGATAAAGTCCTTTTCGGTGGTGAGCGGTCGGTCGGTGCCCGGCGAAGAGAGTTCGAGGGTATAATGCCCCGGGATGAGATCCTGCTGATCGAGCCAGGCGGCGACCGCGCGGCTGGCGCTGGTACAGCGCGCCAGGGAGATCCCGCCCGCTTCATCGGCAAAAATGCGGATCACCCGGCTGCCCTGGCGGCCGTGGATTTCGAGATCGATCAGGTCGATCCCCATCTCACTCAGTATTGGTTCGATAATCGCTTTTAAATCAGTTAATTGCATCATATCGGGATTCCGTAACAATAAAAAAGTGGGCCAAAAGGGACCCACTTCAGAGTGATAATATATAAAAAAATAACAAACTATGCAAGAAAATTCGCGAGAAATTCAGTTCCCGAGCATGCTGAGGAGCATCTGGGCATCATCCTTCTCGGTCGCCTTGGGGTATTCATCGAGGAGGCGGGTGAGGGCCTTGCGGGCCTCGGCGGCGTTGCCCGCCTGGTTGTAGCAGCGGCCGGCGTTGAGCAGCATGGCGGGGGCGAGCACCGATTTGTAGGAATCGGCGGCCTTGAGATAGGTTTTTGCCGCTTCTCCGAGGTTCTTCTCCTGTTCGAGGCAGGCAGCGACCCCGCCGAGGGCGGCAGCGCGGAAATAGTCATCGCCCTTGAAGCTGCCGGCGAATTTCGCATAGTGTTTGCGGGCGTTGGCATATTCCTTGGTCTGGAAAAAGGCATTGGCCAGATAGAGTCGCGCCATTTTACCGCTGGTGGTGCTGCCATAGCTGTCAACGATCGGGCTGAGCTGGCTGATGGCATTGGTATAATCCTGGGCTTCGAGGGTGCGGGTGGCGCGCGCCAGATCGACGCTGGCGGTCTTTTCGGCCTTGATCTGCGCAAAGGAGTAGTAGGCCACACCGGCAGCGACCAGCACCACGGCGCCGACCGCCATCAACAGAACCTTGCCGTTCTGTTCCAGCCATTCCTGGGCCTGGAAGTAAAAAGTGACCAGCTTGTCTTCCTTGAGCTGTTTCTTGGTGATCTTTTTTCGCGGTTTGAGCATTGGGCGTCCAGTTGGTTTATGGTCCAAATTGCCGGGTTGATTAAAACTTGATAATATAAGGATGAATTCGCCGAAATGCAACAGAAAAGGCAGAGCAGTACTCAACTCTGGTGCCGACCCGCGGCGGACGAGGACCGCAGCCGGTGGGTGCCGGCTTCAATCGGGGCGGGCCTCCCGGGCGGAGACTGTGACGATCTCGTAGAGGTGACCGGCCAAGGCCGAGACGAAGATCATGAAGAGGAAGAGAACAAAGATTTCGCCCAGTTTGGTCTTGAGCAGGCCGAAGAAATGGCCGAATTTGATAAAAATCGGCATGGAGAGCACGCTGATGAGGAGAGAAATGATGATGCTCGACCATAATTTGGTGAAATTCTCCCGGCCGCCGGCGAAATAGGCGATGATGAAGATCATCACCCCCAGGGCAAAGGCGACGATCGAAACGGTGGGATGGATCTCGAACCAGACGAGAAAATCGCCACCACGCTCGCCGGCCTGGCTTACGGTTTGAGGATCAGGGATGGGCATAGCGGACAGGGCCTCCCGATTCGGACAACGTTTGCATTTCCCTCTGCCATTAAGGGTTGATATAATGTTGTGAAAATAGGAAGAAATAGCAAGATAATTCTCACTCCACAACAGAGAGCAGCGCACCAAGCCGCCCGGATGAATACACCTCCTCCCTTCTGATGCTTCCAGGGATAACAGGAAACCTCCCCGAAATCCAGTGCCGACACTGGTGGTCTTACAGGAAAGCACCTGGATCGGGGTCGGAACGAGTCTGCAAAGGGTAGGGCCTTATTCTGGGCCGCTAAACCATAAAAGGAGGCAACCCATGGGGGTCAAGAATAAGGTCCACATCAACTTTTCTGCACTGCAAACGATCAAGTCCGGTTCAGCCGCCGGACCAGAGGGTAAGCGGAGAGGATGGCAGGATCGGGATGCGGCAGAGTTGAGGGCGCAGCCGGCACCGGAGGAGTGGCCGGGCTGGCACCGTAGGATGGGCCGGGCCGTGCCGGAGGATGGGGTGTCCTGCCAAGGATTCTCCTTGCATTGCTCTAAAAATATCCGTAAAATGAAACATATTGTGCCAAATGTTTCAACCGGAGAATTTCAGACTATGATGCATGAGCTGATGCAGGACATCCTCGATTCGCTGGGTGAGGGCGTCATCACGATGGACGACGATTTCCGCATTACGTTTCTCAACCGCGCAGCGGAGCGGATTACAGGATTCGGCCGTGGAGAGATGGTCGGCAAATTCTGCAAGCAGATTTGCCGGGTGGAATCCTGCAGAGAGCACTGCCCGCTCGGCAAAGTGCTCGCCACGGGAGAACCGGTCTACGACCTCTTCACCACCCTGCAGCATGCAAGCGGGGAGACCCTGCCGGTCAAGATGAACAGCGCCGTGCTTTATAACAGCAGTAAAGAGCCCGTTGGTGGAATCCTCTCCTTTCGCGATCTCAATCGGGTCGAGGCGTTACAGGAGAAACTGCTGGCCAATGCCTATTTTCACGGGATTGTCGGCCATTCCCGGGCGATGCAGGATATCTTCCACCTGATTGCGGATATTGCCGACTCCGATGCCACGGTCCTGATCCAGGGTGAATCGGGAACAGGCAAAGAGATGATCGCTGATGCCATCCAGAAGCTGAGTCTTCGGACAATCAAACCCTTTATCAAGGTGAACTGCTCGGTTTTGCCTGCGCAACTGCTGGCCAGTGAGTTGTTCGGTCATGTCAAGGGGGCTTACACCGACGCCATTTGCGATCGTCAGGGACGATTCGAGGCGGCCCATCAGGGGACGCTTTTCCTTGACGAGGTTGCTGAAATGGCGCCGGAAATGCAGTTGCAGCTGCTGCGGGTGCTGCAACATGGCAGTTTTGAACGGGTGGGTGAGTCGGTCACCCGCCTGGTGGATGTCCGGATCCTCGCCGCGACCAACAAGGAACTGCACGGCGCCATGGCCCGCGGGGAATTCCGGTCTGATCTCTTTTATCGTCTCAACGTCATACCGATAGAGGTCCCCTCCCTGCGCGAGAGAAGGGAAGATATTCCCTATCTGGTCCACCATTTTATCGCCAAATACGCCCAGATCTACCGCAGCTCGATCGTTGATATCGAGGAGGCAGCGCTGGCAGCCCTGATGGAGTACGCCTGGCCCGGCAACATTCGTGAGCTGGAGAATGCGATCGAATATGCGTTCGCACGCAGCAAACAGGAGTATCTGATCCGCCTCGCCAAGCTGCCGCCCTCGTTGAGCGGCCGGAACACGCCCCGTTCCGTCAGCCCTGCTGCAACTCAGTCGACGGCCCTGGAAGCGGTGCTTGAAAAGCATCACTGGAACCGCTCCAAGGCAGCAGCCGAATTGGGTATCGGGCGTACCACCCTGTGGCGCAGGATGAAAGCCCGGCAGCTCGGCATCACCCGGAATTAGGCGCGTCCCTGTCCGCAGTGGGGTGCCGCGGCCGCGTTCAGGGCAGCATATAAACGGCCCCTCCCCCCGGCACCCGCGGTTGGCTGGGAACGGCACATTTTGTTTCAGCTGTTTCGTATTGATCTGTTGCAAACATTAAACTTAGTGATTGGCACGTTCCTTGCAGCAGCCCAACAAAAGGAGCAAAGAAACCGCATGTCCGAGATGTTGGCCAACCACTATTTTCATGCACGGGACTACCTGCGCGCCCGCTCCGGGTACGAGGCAGCCCTAGCGCTCCAGCCGGGCAACAAGGCGATCCGCCGCCGGATGGTGATATGCTGCCTTGAAACCGGAGCGATTGGCCAGGCCCTCACCTTCTTTGGCCAGTTGGTTGAGGAAGACATCGAGTTCATCCTGAGCACCGATCCGGCCGATGACGATTGTCCCTGCCAGGAACTGATTGCGGCAACTGCGGCGGTAGTGGCCGAATCCCAATCCCTGGAACAAAATCTGCGCCTGGGGATGCTCTGGCTCTATTGTGATCTTGAGATGGCTAAAAGCTACTTTGCGCGAGTGTGCCATCTGGCGCCCGGCCACGCCGGCTATCGCCGGCTGCTGTCGCTCATGGAGTCCCACTGTACCACCTAATCAACGTTTCCGTCGTACAACGACTGTCGGAGATGATCCAGTGAAAAGAGTCGTGTTGTCATGGATGATTTTTCTCGTTGCCGGGCTTGTGTTCTGGCAGTGTACTGAAAAAAATCCTCAATCTCCCGCAAGATTCAATCTCTCCCAATCCAACGGTTGTGTCTCCTGCCATACCAGCAGCGATTTGCTCAAACAGCTAGCGACCCCGCTGCCGCCACCAGCGGAATCAGGCGAGGGCTGAGGCGGTTCGGTGCCTCAGGTTGAGGCCTGGCAGATGGTTTTTGTGCACAACTCTTTTCTGGATTCCAAGCATGGCAAGATCGGCTGCACGGGCTGTCATGGAGGGGATGATACCGCCCGGGAGATGAAGCAAGCCCATGCCACGATGGTTGCTGCACCGAGCGATGGCAACGCGCCCATCTGCGGCAGCTGTCATGGGGATATTGCCGAGCAGCATGGCGGTAGCTTGCACAAGAGCATGAAGGGCTACTATCACCTGATAGAGAAACGCCTGGGGCGGGATATCTCCACCGATAGTGAGTTGGTGGCCCACTTCAACGCCGAGTGTGGCAAGTGCCATGCCAGTTGCGGACAGTGCCATGTCTCCCGTCCGGTATCGGTGCAAGGGGGCTTCGTGCGCGGCCATAATTTTGTCACGCCGCCGGATAACAAGGAAAATTGCACGGCCTGTCATGGCAGCCGGGTCGGGGCAGAATTCTATGGCGAAAATGAGGGAATTGGAGCGGATGTCCATTGGATCCCCAACCTCAAACGCTGCGAATTCTGTCATGACGCCGCTGCG
Organism: uncultured Cytophagia bacterium; assembly: GCA_964436305.1. Taxonomy (GTDB): domain Bacteria; phylum Zhuqueibacterota; class Zhuqueibacteria; order Residuimicrobiales; family Residuimicrobiaceae; genus JAKPUX01. The sequence continues at coordinate 7,790 of CAYTCI010000051.1, forward strand.
ATTCACGGCAGCTCCTCAGGGGCCAATACCCGCTACGAAGACCAGGATCTGGTGCGCTGCGAATCCTGCCACGCGGCTTCCGAGCACTCGAATGGCTATCATGCCCAGCATTGGGGGGAGCTCGCCTGCCAGGTTTGTCATTCGCAGCCCTACAAGAATTGTAACAGTTGCCATACTGGCGGTGCCGGCATCACTGGCAGTTCCTATATCACATTCAAAATCGCCAAAAACCCCGACCATTCCGGCTTGCGCTCCTATAAATATGCGGTTGTCCGCCACATTCCCATCACGCGCGACACCTATGCCAGCTGGGGGCTGCCCGATCTGCCGAATTTCGATTCAGAGCCGACCTGGAAGTATGCTTCCCCGCACAACATCAAACGCTGGACGGCCCAGACGGATACCACCGGCGGGGGTGCCTGTTTCGATAAATGCCATAAAAGCAAGTATTATTTGACCATGCAGGACCTCGCTCCTGGAGAGATCGAAGCGAACCGGGCGTATGTCCTGGAACGGTAATCCAGTGTTATCCAAATTTCCAACTAACCCACAGCGTCACCCTCCAATCAACCAAAGGAGATTCTTCATGTCCCGCAAGTACTTCATGCTGTTGCTGGTTCTGGTTCTTGCTTTTGCGATGGGCTGCAGTGATGACGATTCCAATCCGGCCAAGCCGACAACGGTCGATGAGTTTGCCCTCATAGAGGCCGTAGGAAATGCCTATTTCACCAATTATGTCACCACCTCTGGCGCTGGCGTGAATATTCCCGTCGCCACGCTGTTCACGACCTTGCAGGATGGTGATGCTAGTAATGATCCGGTCATCGTGGACTATCGTTCTGCGACCGATTTTGCCTCAGGTCATATCCGTGGCGCGATCAATGTCGCCCTTTCCAGCCTGGTTGACAAGCTCAATGATGGCACCATCCCCAAGACCAAAAAGATCGTCAATGTCTGCTACACCGGCCAGACCTCCTCATATGCCACCGCCTTGATGAATCTGCTCGGCTACGATTCTCAGAGTCTGAGCTTCGGCATGTGCGGCGTCAGCACCACGGCTGGAATTAACGGGACTGACAAATGGGCCAGCCAGATCGCTGCCGATGAGTTCGCCTCGCAGTTGACGGCCACGGTCAGCACCGCCAACACCACCCATCCCTTTCCGGTGATCTCTAGCGGCAAAAAGACGGCCGAGGATATCATGAAGCTCCGCTTCCCGTTGGGAGTAAGCAGCTGGTCGATCACGGCTGCTGATGTTTTTGCCAATCCCGCCAACTACTTCATCATCAATTACTGGCCGAACGCTGAGTATCTCTCCCCCGGTCACATCCCCGGCGCCATTTGTTTTGAACCCAAGCTCTCGCTGGGCAAGGATCAAATGCTTAAGTATCTGCCGACGGACAAGACGATCGTGGTTTATTGCTACACAGGCCAGACTTCTGCCCAGATTGTTGCTTACCTGCAGATGCTCGGCTACAATGCCAAGAGTCTAATGTTCGGCATGAATGGGTTTGCTTATGGCGTCATGACCAAGAGCAAATACACCGTCCCAACCACTGACTATTCTGCGATCCTTGTAAAGTAGGACACTGCGCAGAGGCGATGAGGTATTTCGTCTCTGCGCTTTCTTTTCCCTGAAGATAAAGGCTCAGGTCACTTTACTGGACTTCGCAGGGCTCCGCGCCGTTTTCTGAAAGGGCCATTCATGAAGAAATTTCTGTATCCTTTGCAGGGCTTGCTGCTGCTGTTGGGCTGCTTCGGCTGCTCTGAGGAGTCCAATCCCTTGCCCTCCAGGAGCCATCCTATCGACTGGAACCTCGCCACTTCGGCCAACTTTCATGGCAAGAAGGTGATAGCCAGCGGCAAAGTGTCCTGTACGGCTTGTCATGGCTATGATCTCAGCGGCGGTGATACTGGGATTGCGTGTGCGAGCTGTCACGCGCTCTACCCTCATGACGCACAATGGACGGTCATTGCTGCATCTTCATTTCATGGTGCGTACATTGCCGCCCAAAACTGGTCGATGAGCTCCTGCCAGAAATGCCATGGTTCGGATTACCAGGGCGGCGATGTAAAAGTAGCTTGCACCTCCTGCCACAGCGCCGCAAACGGCCCCGAATCGTGCTCCACTTGTCATGGCAGCCAGAAGAATGCTGCTCCTCCCAAGGATTTGCATGGCCATACAGCCCGCAGCGCTCTGGGCGTCGGTGCCCATCAACCGCACATCGATCGCGGTCTGCAGTGCAAAAGCTGCCACGCCGTCCCTGCGTCGTCTTCAGATGCGGGTCACATCGATGGCAACGCGCCTGCCGAGGTCCTGTCTGCGTTGGCATGGAACCGGGAAACAGGTAGCTGTGCCACCCCCTGTCATACACAGACGGATAAAATGTATTTCTGGAACCGTTGAGTGCGCCCGCAGAATTTGCATAAAAAAAAGCCCTTTGTTAGGTATCCTGAACAAAGGGCTTTTTTTTATGCGTACTATGGTCTAGTCTCGCTGTTGCTCCAGCAACAGGCGCAGCGAATCGGCCACCCCGAGCAGGCCGAAGAGACCACCGCTGTGCAGGAAGAGGATATTCTTCATCCCGCGCAGGCTGCCGTGGGCGATCTCCTGCACCACACCATGCATCGCCTTGCCGGTATAGACCGGATCGAGCACCACACCCTCCCTCCGGGCTAGGCGGATGAGCGTTTGCAGCTCCTCGGGTCTTGAGAGACCATAGCCATCGCCCGCGTAGCCATCGATGATATGGATATCCTTGATGCCAGCTTTCAGTTCCGGCAGATGGTTCTGCCGCACCTCGGCCAGAATCTCGAGGATGCGGGCGGTGAAAAAGGCCGCGTCGTCGCAGATATTGATGCCGATGACTTCGCTCTCCCAGGTTGCAAGCTCCTTGCCGAGGATCAGCCCGGCGAGGGTTCCGCCCGAACCCACGGCGCAGACCATCGCGTCAAAGTGGATCCCCATTTGCGCGGACTGCTGCTGGATCTCGCGCACCGCCAGGGCATAGCCAAAGGCCCCCAATCCATTGGAGGCGCCTTCGGGGATAATCCAGGCGCGCAGCCCTTCTCTGGCATAGCCGGCTGCGATCTCCTCCATTTTCTCCTGACGGCGGTTGCGATACTCCTCGGCGGTGACGAAGGTTACCGCAGCTCCCACCGCGCGGTCGAGGAAATAGTTGCCGCCGAGGCGTTCGGGCTCCTCGCCGCGCAGCAGCAGATGCGACCGCAGCCCCAACCGGGCCGCAGTCAAGGCAGTGGCGCGGGCGTGGTTGGATTGTACTGCGCCGCAGGTGATCAGCACCTCAGCGTGCGCATCGAGCGCCGCTCTGGCGACAAATTCGAGTTTACGGATCTTGTTACCGCTGAGATCCATACCGGTCAGGTCATCGCGCTTGATCCAGATGGCCGGCCCGCCGAGATCGCTGCTCCAGCGCTGGAGGGGCTGGATCGGGGTGGGCAACTGGGCGAGGGCCAGGCGCTGCGGTTGAGCAATCGACATGCGGGTTCCCCCTATTTCGCGGCGGCTTTGACCGCGTCGGCAGCCAGGGCGAGCGCGCCGACGACGCCGGCATCGTTGCCCATCCGGGCGCGCACCAGGCGGACGCCCTGCAGCGAGGCGGCCAGAGCGTGACCCTCCACGCTCTTCCAGATGCGGGCGATGAACTCATCACCGGCGTCGGCAACCCCGCCGCCGATGACGACGACATCCGGATTGAAAATATTGACGATATTACCGATGCCGCAGCCGAGGTAAAAGCAGGTCTCGTCGATGGTCTGGTTGGCGGCCTCCTCCCCGTTTTTGGCGCGGGCGAAGATCACCTCGGTATTCAATCCTTCTGGCACGGGCAGATTATGGCTCTTGAGTTTACCGGTGTAATTCCGCACCATGGCCGGCGCGGAGGCATAGACCTCAAGGCAGCCCGGATTGCCGCAGCCGCAGAGCGGTCCGTCGTAATTGATGCTCATATGGCCCAGCTCCGCGCCCGAGAAGCGTGCGCCGCGGAAAAGATGGTCGTCGATGACAATCCCGCCGCCGATGCCGGTGCCGAGGGTCAGTCCGATGACGTTGGCATACTCCTTGGCGGCGCCATAGCGCGCCTCGGCGAGGATGGCGACATTGGCATCGTTATCGGCCCACACAGGGATGCCAAAGCGTCCCTGCAGATTGCCGCGGATATCGGCATTGGGCCACTTGGGCAAGTTCGGTGTGTTGCCGAGGACGCGGCCGGTATCATAATCGATCGCCCCGGGACTGCCGACGCCGATGCCGGCCACATGCAGGGTATGGTTTGCCGCTACACCAAGGCATTCTTCCACGGCCGTGAACATCACGGCAAAGACCGCCTCCTTGGATTCCTGGGCGTTGCTGGGCCGTTTGCCCTTCAACAGAATGGTCCCATCTTCCGTGCCCAAGGCATATTTCAAGAACGTTCCACCCAGATCCAGGCCGATGAAGGCCTTTTGCATCTGCTCCATCTCTTCTCCTCGTGGCTTCTGCTGGTTCAATCCGTCCGGCATAGATTATGACGGCCGTATGACGGCCGGTTGTGCAACCTCTCCCCTGTTAGACCGACAAGATACCGAATCGGCGTGAAATTTTCAAGCATTTTTCTCCGGCCATTCCGGAGGTTCCGCCGCGGCGCGAATCCGCGGCTGTTCCTGCCTTCAGGCGGAGACTCAGGCCTTGCGGGCCTGGAATTGCAGCGTGCGCACACCCTCGTGGTATTTTTTGCGGTAGGACTGCTGGATCTCCTCGAGGGTAGCCGCGGTCGTGGTGTAGCTCTCGGCATCGGTATCAACGATCCACTCGAGGGTGCCCGGCAGCGTGCGGTCGATATAGAGGATGCCGCTGAGGTGATCGATTTCATGCTGCAGGACGCGGGCGAAGTGGCCGCGGGCCTCGATTTCGATCTTTTGGCCATCGGGGGTTTCGGCCCGGACGATGATGCGGATATAGCGCGGAACCTCCCCCTGCAGCCCGGGGAGGCTGAGGCAGCCCTCGATATCCTTCTCCATCTTTTCACTGTAGGCGATGATCTCCGGATTGGCGAGCACGTGGAGTTTTTTGTGGTCGATGTCCCGGGCAACCAGCAGCTGCTTGTCGACATTGACCTGCGTCGCAGCCAGGCCGACTCCGTCGAGTGCCTCCATGGTCTCGATCATATCGGCGATAAAGGATTCGGTCAACTCGCCGGGCTGAATGCGCCCGGCAGGGGTGCGCAGGGTCGGATGGCCATATTTGATCACGGGTAAAACTGCCATAAATCAACCTTCAGGTTAAACAGGAGTGGATTGCCGGTCGGCGTGATAGGAACTGCGGACCAGCGGTGCGGATTCGACATGGAAAAAGCCCATCCGGCTTGCCGTCTCGCGCCATTCAGCAAACTCACCGGGATCGACGAAACGTTCGACCGGCAGATGGTGACGGGAGGGCGGCAAATACTGCCCGAGGGTGAGGAGCTGGCAATCAACCGCGCGGAGGTCGCTGAGGGCGGCCTGCAGCTGCTCGCGGTTCTCGCCGAGGCCGAGCATCAGGCCCGATTTGGTCATCGCCCCCGCCTTGCGCGCCCGGTCGAGCAGTTCGAGGGAGCGATGGTAATCGGCCTGGGGCCGGACGCGCGGATAGAGCGCCTGGACGGTCTCGATGTTATGATTGAGGACGTCAGGTTGCTCCCCCAGCACCACCGCCAGGGCGGCGGCCGAGCCGGCCAGGTCGGGGATGAGGACCTCGACATGACAGTGCGGCGAACGGGCGCGGATCGCGGTGATGGTGGCCGCGAAATGGGCCGCGCCGCCATCGGGCAGGTCATCGCGGGTGACCGAGGTGACCACCGCATACCGCAGGTTCAGCTCGTGCACAGCGGCGGCGAGGCGTTCCGGCTCGCCGGGATCGGGAGGCTGCAGCCGGCCGTGGGTGATCGCACAAAAGCCGCAGTTTCGCGAGCAGGTATCGCCGAGGATCATAAAGGTAGCGGTCTTGCGTCCCCAGCATTCGCCGATATTGGGACAGCGGGCGCTCTGGCACACCGTGTTCAGCTGGTGGCCGGCGACCAGTTCCTTGACCTGATAAAAGGAGCCCTTGCCGGCGAGGTCGACCTTGAGCCAGTGGGGCCTTCTGGGTTCTTTTCCTGATTGCATCGTTCAATATACGAAGAATTATGGACAAAACAGCGGAGAAAAATGACCCTCAGAGAGCAAAGCCCCTATTCGCTCCATTTTTCGCCGGCGACCTGGTATTTGAGAAAGGCTTCGCGTGTCCAGGGCATCTTTTCGGCAAAGATCTGCGAGATGGCATCGGCGTAGAGGCGGATCTCCTCCTGGGCGTGGGCCTCGGCGCGCAGCGAGAGAAAGTTCATCAGGGCGCGGGCGTTGATCGTCCAGTAGAACTCGGTATAGAGCGAGAGCGGCAGGACGATGCGCGCGTGTTCGCGGGCGACGCCGCGCTCGAGCAATTCCTGATAGAGGGCATAGGCCTGCTGGTAGAGGGCCGTGATCCTGCCTTTCAGCTCGGCATTCTCTTCCTCCGCCAGGAGGTCATAGCGGTAATTGCGGGCTTTCTGGGTGCGGAGCCGGGCCGGCAGGCAGAACTCTTCCTTCATCCGGGCATAGCGTCCCGAGATCTCGTTGTAGCTGGCGATGCGATGGCGGAACCACTGCCGGGCGACGAAGATCGGGCACTTGATATGGAATTTGAAGACCGAATGTTCAAAGGGCGTTTCGTGGCGGTTGGCGAGCAAAAAGTCGAGCAGTTTGTGGTCGCGTTCCGGGTCGGTTGCTCCCCGGCCAAAGGAGACGCGGGCGGCCTCAACCACGGCCATATCGCCGCCCATGAAATCGATGAGGCGGACGAAACCGTGGTCGAGTACGGCTATTTCTTGCTGCGGATCCAACGTACTTCCTCTCTTTTCTGCGATTTACTCATAGCGGGTGGTTTCGAGCAACTGCACGATGCGCTGCAAAAAGCGGCCGGCATAGAGGCCGTCTATCAGCCGGTGGTCGTAGGTCAGGCTGAGGTACATCATTGAGCGGATGGCGATGGCGTCGTTGATGACCATGGGGCGTTTCTTGATCGCCCCGGTGCCGAGGATGGCCACCTGCGGCTGATTGATGATCGGTGTGCCCCAGAGGTTACCGAAGGTGCCGATGTTGGTGATCGAAAAGGTCCCGCCCTGTACCTCATCCGGCTTGAGCTGGCGGTTGCGGGCTCGGCTGGCCAGATCGTTGACCGTAAGTGCGATACCCGGGAGGGTAAGCCGGTCGGCGTGGCGGATGACCGGGACGATAAGCTTCTCCTCGAGGCCGACGGCGATGCCGATATGGATCGATTTTTTCAGGATAATCCGCTCCTGGTCCATCGAGGCGTTGATATAGGGAAATTCCCGCAAGGCACGGGCGGCCGCGGCGACGAAAAAGGCGGTGTAGGTCAGGGGGACGCCCTCGCGCGCCTCGAAGGCGGCTTTGCTGCGTTCGCGATAGCTGACCAGTCCGGTGACGTCCACCTCGGCCACGGAGGTGACATGGGCCGAAGTGCGTTTGCTGAGGATCATATGTTCGGCGATACGCTTGCGCACATGGTCGATAGGGATGACCTCCTCATCCGCGTCAGTCAGCCCGCCGGCGGTGGCGCGGGGGGCGGCTGGGGTTGGGAGCGGGGTCGGGGCCGGTGCGGGGGCGGGCGGGGGTGCGGCGGGGGTTGGGGCGGGGGTTGGGGCGCCGCCTCGGCGGGCGAGGTAATCGAGGATGTCCTGCTTGGTGATCCGCTGGTTCTCGCCGCGCCCCTGAATCCGCTCAACCTCCGCATCCGAGAGGCTGTATTCACGTGCGATCTTTTTCACGACCGGGGAGAGGAAACGCCGGCTGCCGCTGTCGTTCCAGTCAGACCCGTCTGTGTGCTCCGCCGGCGGTGGAATGAGGGCCGGTGCAGCGGTCTGCATCGGCGCTGCCGGTGCAGGCGCGGGCGTGGCTGCTGGCGTAGAGGCACTGATGGCCGGTCCCCCGGCGGTAGCCCCATCATCGAGCGCAATACGCGCAATCGGCACATTGACAGCGACCGTCCGGCCCTCCTCGGCGAGGATTTCGACGAGGAGGCCGCTGGCGGGAGCAGGGATCTCCGAATCGACCTTGTCCGTGCTGATCTCGAGGATCATCTCATCCTTCTGCACCCTTTCGCCGGCTCGCTTGCGCCATTTGACGATGGTGCCTTCAACAATGCTCTCCCCCATCTGGGGCATGATCATCTCTATAGTCATATCGGCTCCTTTAGCTCAAGCCTGCTTCAGCTGATATCATAGGATAAGGCGCGGTCCATATCCAGCTGGTTATGGATCTCCTCCAGCTGGATCTCCAGGGCGCGTTTATGCTGCATCTCCTGGGCGGCGAGCCGGCTGAACATCTCTTCCTCGGCCGGCGTACGGGCGCACTGCCGAGCGCTGATATAGAAGGAGTAAGCCTCCTCCTCGCGCCGGATGGCGATCTGGAGGATCTCCCGCATCGAATTGAGTTGTTCCTTTTCAAGTTCCGTCATGATAATTCTCCTCGCTGTTAAAAGCGCACGACGTCGTGCACCGCCCGGGCGATCCTGGCACCATTCGGCCGCCAGTACTCTTCCATAACCGGAGCGTATGGGGTTGGGGTGTCAAGGCCGGCGACGCGTTTGATCGGGGCGTCCAGTTCCTCAAAAGCGTGCTCCGAGATCAGGGCCGCGACCTCCCCCCCGATGCCGCCGGTGAGGTTGGCTTCATGGACGATGACCACCCGATTGGTGCGGGCGACGCTGGCGAGAATCGCCTCGGTGTCGAGTGGCTGGAGGGAACGCAGATCGAGAATCTCGACCTCGATCCCCTCCGCCGCCAGACCTTCGGCGGCTTCCAGGGCGGCGTGCACCATGGCCCCATAGGTGATGATCACCGCGGCATCCCCCTGACGCACGCGGTTGGCCTTGCCCAGCGGGACGAGGATCTCCTCGGCGGGATCGATCTCCTCCTTGACGCGGCGATAGAGGAACTTGTTTTCGAAGTAGAGAACAGGATTGTCGTCACGCACCGCGCTCTTGAGCAGGCCCTTGGCATCGCGCACGGTGGCAGGCGCCACGACCTTTAGTCCGGGTTGATGGACAAACCAGGCCTCGGGATTTTTGGAATGAAAGGCGCCACCATGAATGCCGCCGCCGGAGGGGGCGCGCACGACCATCGGCACCGCAGTGCCGTAGCGGTAATGCAGGGTGGCGGCATTGGTGACCAGCTGACTGAAGCCGGAGGTGATAAAATCAGCGAACTGCATTTCGGCGATCGGGCGCATGCCGGTCAGGGCGGCGCCCACCGCCACCCCGATGATGGCCGCCTCCGAGATCGGGGTATCCATCACCCGGTCTTCGCCGAAGGTGTCGATCAAGCCTTTGGTGACCTTGAAGGCACCGCCGTAAATGCCGATATCTTCGCCGAGCAGGAAAACGCGGGGGTCGCGTTCCAGCTCTTCGCGCAGGGCATCGGTAATCGCCTGCAAATAGGTAGTTTCGGCCATGCGTCTTCTCTTTCTTTATTCGGCGTAAAGGCCTTCCGCAGCCCATTGGGGCTCGGGCAGCGGGCTGTCGAGGGCGAACTGGGTGGCTTCCTCGATTTCCACAGCGAGCTGCTGCTGGATGGCGGCGAGGGCCGGGGTATCGAGCACCCCCTCCCGGATCAGGAGGGCCTCCAGCCGGGTGATGGGATCCTTCTTTTCATAGGTTTTCATCCGCTGCTTGTCGACGTAAAAGGCGTCGTCGTGGGCGGAATGGCCGACCATGCGAAAGCTGAGGCACTCGATGAGGCTGGGTCCCTCGCCAGCCCGGGCGCGTTCGACCGCGGCCTTGACAGTGGCATAGACCTGCAGGGCGTCGGTGCCGTCGACGTGAAATCCCGGGATGCCATAGCCAATCGCGCGATCGGAGAGGTATTTGGCGGAAAAGCCCTTATGGGTTGGCGTGGAATAGGCGTACTGGTTATTTTCTATGATCAGGACGAAGGGGGCCTTTTGCACCGCGGCGAAGTTGAGTCCCTCATGAAAATCGCCGATGTTGGAGCCGCCCTCGCCGATGAAATTGAGGGTAACGATCGACTTGCCCTGCATGCGCATGCCGATGGCAGTGCCGACGGCGACCGGGATCATATGGCCGAGGTGACTGACATTGCCGACGATGTTAAGCTGTGTATCGCTGCAGTGTATACCGCTGTCCTTGCCGCGCGAAAGGCCGTTGCCGCGGCCGAGGTATTGCAGCAGGATATTGCGCACGCTCTGGCCCTTGGCCAGATGGGCGCCAAGATCGCGATGAATGGGAAAGAGCCAATCCTCCGGCTCGAGGGCCAGGCCGGCGCCGACGGTGGTGCCCTCGACGCCGCGGCCTGCATAGACGCCACCGACGATGCGTCCCTGGCGGTAGAGGGCGATGATGCGCTCCTCCGTCAGCCGGGTCTTGAGCATCAGTGTATAAAGCTTTACTTTAATGTCATTATTTATATCCAGATCTTTTGCGGACATACTGGATTCCTTCCATCAATAGGCGACCAGGGCACGTGCAGCATGGATGATCCCCGCCAGCTGCGGCAGCACGGCTGTTTCCAGGCCGCTGGCGTACGGGATGGGTGAATCGAGAGCAGCGAGGCGGCGCACCGGCGCATCAAGGTCCCGGAATGCAGCGTCCGCGACGCGCGCAGCGATTTCTGCTCCGAAACCGGCGGTCAGGGTATCCTCGTGGAGAATCAGCAGCCGGCCGGTGCGGGCGATGGATGCGAGGATCGCCTCCAGGTCGAGCGGCAGGATGGTGCGCAGATCGAGGATTTCCAGTTCGATGCCTTCGGCAGCGAGGTGTTCGGCCGCTTGCAGGGCCTTGTGGACCAGCAATCCCCAGGTGACCACCGTGGCGTGGCGGCCCGGCCGGCAGGTTCTGGCGATCCCGAATGGCAGGCGATAACCAGGGTCCGGCTCGGGGGACACCGCGAAGGTATGCCGGTAGAGCCCCTTGTGTTCGAGAAAAAGGACCGGATCCTCGCAGTGAATGGCCTGCTGGAGCAGTCCCTTGGCATCCGCAGCATTGCTGGGATAGCAGATCACCAGGCCGGGGAGATGAGCAAAAAAGCCTTCAATATTCTGGCTGTGGCAGAGTCCGCCATGAATGTAGCCGCCGACCGGGACGCGGATGACAATCGGGCAGGTATAGTCGCCGGCCGAGCGCCAGCGCAGGGTTGCCACTTCATTGCGCAGTTGCATCATGGCGGTCCAGATGTAATCGCCGAACTGGATCTCGACCACCGGTTTGAAACCGTGTACCGCCAGGCCGATCGCGGTGCCGATGATGCTCGATTCGGCGAGCGGCGAATTAAAGACACGCTCCGGGCCGAAACGGCTGGAGAGGCCGCGGGTGACCGTAAAGACACCACCCTTGGGATCGGCAACATCCTGGCCATAAACGACCATCGCCGGGTTGGTCTCCAGAGCCTCAGCCAGGGCATGGTTGAGGGCATCCACCAGGACGACCGGTGCGCCGCTGCCGGCTGGTTCCTGCGCGCTGGCAGCGTCCGCGGGTGAGGCAGCGTAGAGGTGCTCAAGCACGCGGGCCGGATCGGGGTCAGCAGCAGCTTCAGCAGCCGCGGCGGCCTCCTCCACCTCCTGCCGGACCTCACTCTGCAGTTCATCCAGCCGGGCCTGCGCGGCGATGCCGCGTTCGATCAGCAGCGCGGCCAGGCTGTGCAGTGGATCGGCGGCCGCCGAGGCGGCGAGTTCTTCTTTATCGCGGTACTTGCGCTGATCATCGGAGGAGGAATGCGAGAAGAGGCGGATGGTGCGGGCGACGATCAGGCTGGGTCCCTTGCCGCGCCGGGCCAGATCGGCGCAATGAGCGACCGTTTCAGCCACCTTAAGGAGATCGAGTCCATCGACCTGGTGGCGGTGCATGGATTTGTAGCCCAGGGCCATCTCGTAAACCGAGGTGCCGGCTGCCTGCAGGGAGCTCGGCACGGAGATGGCAAAGGCGTTATCCTGGATAAAAAAGAGCACCGGCAGTTTGTCACGCGTCGCCCAGTTGATTGCCTCATAAAAATCGCCCTGACTGGTCGTCCCTTCGCCGGAGGAGACATAAACTGCTTCCCGGCTGCCGCTTTTTTTACAGCCCATGGCGACGCCGACCGCCTGGAGGAACTGGGTGCCGGTTGGACTCGATTGCGAGACGATGCGCAGGGCTTTATGGCCATAATGCTGAGGCATTTGCCGCCCGGCGGAGGAGGGATCATCGGCTTTGGCAAGAAAGTTGAGCAGGATCTCCCGCGGGGTGGTCCCCCAGGAGAGCATGAAGGCGAGATCGCGGTAGTAGGGGAAAGCCCAGTCCACACCGGGCTTGAGGACGAGGCCGGCGCCGATCTGGGCGGCTTCGTGGCCGGCTGCGCCGATGTGAAAGAAGCTTTTGCTCTGCCGCAGCAGGATGAGCATCTTTTCATCCAGCAAGCGGCTGGTGAGCATCAGGCGATAGCTTTTTAAAAGATCGGCGCTGGAAAAAATCCTGCCCTGGCTCATGGTCGGGCATCCCTGCGGCGGTCCGATGCAGGCCGGGGGTGGGCCCCGCAGCGTGCGCGGCCGCCGTCTCAGTTAGATATGAATGGCATGGCCATAGGCGTCTTCCGCCGCTTCCTTGATGATTTCGGAGATGGTGGGATGAGCATGCATGGTGCGCATGATCTCATCGGCAGTTGTTTCAAGGGTCTTGCCCAGATTGAGTTCAGCGAGCAGTTCGGTGGCTTCGGCGCCGACGAGGTGGGCGCCAATGAGCTCGCCATAACGGGCGTCAAAGATCAGCTTGGCGAATCCCTCGCTCTCCCCCATCGCCATCGATTTGCCATTGGCTCGGATGGGGAAGCGGCCGACCTTGATCTCGAGACCTTGCTCGCGGGCCTTGGCCTCGGTCAGGCCGACGCTGGCCACCTGTGGCTGGCAGTAGGTGCAGCCGGGGACATTGTCATAATCGACCGGGGTGGCCGGATGGCCGGCGATACTCTCCGCCGCGGCGATGCCCTCAGCGGAGGCGACATGGGCCAGCCAGGGCGGCCCGATGACGTCGCCGATGGCATAGACGCCATTGATGTTGGTACGATAATTCTTTTTATCAACCACGATATGGCCGCGATCGATCTTGACGCCGAGGGATTCGAGGCCGAGGTTTTCGATATTGCCCTGTACGCCGATGGCGACCAGGGCCTTTTCGCCCTCGAGGATCTGGCTGCCGGCACCACCACTGGTGTGGATGCGGACCCCCGCCCCGCCCTTTTCCACCTGCTCCACCCGGGTTCCGGTCAGGATCGTGATGCCCATCTTTTTAAAAGCCCTGGCGACGACCTCGACCGCCTCCTCGTCTTCGATGGGGAGGATATGCGGCAGCATCTCCACCAGGGTCACTTTGGTGCCGAGGCTGGCATAAAAATAGGCAAACTCGACGCCAATGGCGCCGGCGCCGATGATGATGAGACTGGCGGGCAGCTTGTCGAGCACCAGGGCCTCGCGGCTGCTGATGATCCGTTCGCCGTCAAAGGCCACGCCGGGGATGGCACGCGCGCGGGCGCCGGTGGCGATGATCAGGTCTTTGGTCGTGATGGTCTGCTCGCTCTTGTCCGCCGCACTCACCTTGATCTGGCCGGGTGCGGTGATCAGGGCGGTGCCGGCGAAAACCGTGATCTTGTTCTTGCGGAAGAGGAATTCGATCCCCTTGGAGAGGCGCCCAGCCACATTCCGGCTGTGCTTGATGACCTGAGTGAAATCGACGGTGGGATCGGCGGCCTTGATGCCGAAATCCGCCGCATGGCGGATATGGTTGAGCAGGCTGGCGCTGTGAAGCAGGGCCTTGGTCGGGATGCAGCCCCAGTTGAGGCAGATGCCGCCCACTTCGGCTTTTTCAACAACGGCCGTTTTCAGGCCCAGTTGGGCGGCGCGAATGGCGGCGACATAGCCGCCCGGCCCGGAACCGATGACCACCAGATCAAATTTTTCCATCAGAGGAGACCTTTTCTCGCTAGGGTTCGGGAGCAAAACGGTTCAGGCCTGCATGGCGCGTGCCAGGCCGGCGCCGAAATCATAGCATTGCTGCAATTCTTCCGGGCCCGGCACCAGGGTGGCCTGGAGTCCGGGCTGGATCACCTTGAGTTTGAGACTGGTGAGTCGCTGATCGAGCAGGCCGACCGCTTCGCCGCTCCAGCCCATGGAGCCGAAGCTGGCGCCGATCTTGCCCTTGAGTTCCAGGGTAACGAGGCTGTTGAGGAGATCCCAGACTGGTTTGACGGCATCGCCGTTGATCGTGGGGCTGCCGATAGCGATGCCATCGGCGGCCTCGATACGGTCCAGATGAGCCGCCAGGTCGATCTCCATGGTGTCGTAAACCTTGACGCCGACCCCGGCATCCTTGGCGCCACGAGCAATCTCGGCGGCCATCTTTTCGGTGTTGCCATAGGCGCTGGCATAGTAGACCAGCAGCTGGCGCGTCTCGTTCACCGGCAGCGGCGCCGACCACTGGTCGTAGGCCGAGATGTACTTGGGCAGATCCTGGCGCAGGATGGGTCCATGGCTGGGGGCGATCATGTTGAACGACAGATCGGCGATCTTTTTCAGGCTGTTGCGCACCATCTTTTTAAAGGGGCGCATGATGGTCCGGAAGTAATGCTCGAATTCCGGCCAGCTGTCGCGGGTGATCACGTCGTTGAAGAGGTGACTGTCGCAAAAATGGGCGCCGAAGAGATCGCAGGTGAAGAGAATGCCCGCTTCAGGCTGCAGGGTGAGCATGGTGTCAGGCCAATGGATGAAGGGCGCCGGGAAAAACTGCAGCTGTTTGCCGCCGAGGTCGATCGACTCGCCGTTTTCGACGGTGCGGATGTGTGCCGGCCGGTTGAGGACGTTCTGTACATATTTGGCGGCGGGTTTCGAGCAGACCACCTCGGCCTGTGGCGCCTTGTCCAGCAGGGCGGCCAGGCTGCCCGAGTGATCCATCTCGGTGTGCTGGACAACGATATAGGCAATCCTGGCCCAGTCGGTCAATTCGGCGATATGCTCGAGATAGGGCTGGGTGAACTTGTCCTTGACCGTATCGATGATCGCTACCTTTTCACCCTTGATCAGATAGCTGTTGTAGGTGGTGCCGTTCCTGGTCTGCATGATAATGTCAAAGATCCGGAGATCAGGATGGAGAGTGCCTATCCAGTAGATATCCGGCTTTATCAATACAGGCTTCATATCCTATCCTCCCAAATTCTTTAGCTCAATAACTCCAAAATCCCGGAAAATATTTCAGCTCAGGTCAAGCCTTTTCGATTTTGATGCGATAACCTTCCAGCCGGATCTCCTCTACCCGGCAGCTGCCGGCATCGACGTCGTTGACGCCGACCTCGGTGGAGTGATGGAAGCAGGTGGTGAGCGCCTCTTCCGGCGAATGGGCGACGCGCAGATTCCAGCAGGGATTGAGGCCCAGGTGGTAGACCAGATAGAGTTTCAGTTCATCCATGATGCGGCTCCTGATCTTGTTTGGTTTTGGAACGTTTGCGATAGTCGTCGATCGCGGCTTTGAGCGCATCTTCGGCCAGAACGCTGCAGTGCATCTTGACTTTCGGCAGGCCGCCGAGGGCCTGGGCTACCGCCTTGTTGGAGATCTGCAGGGCCTCATCGAGGTTTTTGCCCTTGACCAGTTCAGTGACCATCGAACTGGTGGCGATCGCCGCACCGCAGCCAAAGGTCTTGAACCTGGCCTCGGTAATGTGATCGTTTTCAATGCGCAGGGTGAGTTTCATGACGTCGCCGCAGGCCGGATTGCCGACGATGCCCACGCCATCGGCATCCTCAACGATTCCGACGTTGCGCGGGTGTTCGTAATGATCCATCACCGCTTCGGTATATTCATCCCAGGCATCCATTTGTCTTCCTCAATGGTTATGATGATCGTGCGCGCCCCAGGCGAATTTTTCGATGTCGATGCCCTCTTTGGCCATATCATAGAGGGGCGACATTTCGCGCAGGCGCGGGACGTGTGTAGCAAGCAGATCGAGCAGGATCTCGATATGTTCACGGGTATTGCTGCGGCCGAGTCCGAAGCGGATGGAGCAGTGCGCGAGGGTATCGGGGACATTCAAGGCCCGCAGGACATAGGAGGACTGCAGGGAGGTCGAGGTGCAGGCGGAACCGGAGGAGAGGGCGATTCCGCGGCAGGCGAGGATGAGCGATTCCCCTTCGACGAAGGAGAAACTGTAGTTCAGATTGTTGGGCAGGCGCTGTGTCGGGTGGCCATTGAGCACGACCTTGTCGATGCGGCTTTCGACGCCCTGGCGGAGCATCTCGCGCAGCTCGATCAGGCGGGCGCTCTCGCTGGCCAAATCGCGTTTGGCCATGAGGGCCGCGCGCCCGAGGCCGACGATGCCGGGGACGTTGAGGGTGCCGGAGCGCATGCCCGACTCGTGGCCGCCACCGTGGAAGAGGGGCTGGAGCCGGATCCCCTTGCGGACATAGAGGGCGCCGACGCCCTTGGGGCCATAGATCTTGTGGCCGGAGATAGAGAGCAGATCGATCTGGTCGCGGACGACCTCGAGGTCGACCTTGCCGAGGGCCTGCACCGCGTCGGTATGAAAGAGGATCCCGCGGGCGCGGGCGATGGCGCCGATGGCGGCCAGCGGCTGGAGGGTGCCGATCTCGCTGTTGGCGGCCTGGATGGAGATGAGAAAGGTGTCCGGCCGGATCAACTGCTCGAGAGCGGCCAGATCGACCACGCCATAGGGGTCGAGCGGTGCCAGCGAAACCTCGAATCCCTGTTTCTGCAGGAACTGTGCGGTATCGAGGATGGCCTTGTGTTCAATGGCGATGGTGATGATGTGGCCGGCGCGGTCCGGCCGCTGCAGTGCCAGCCCTTTGAGCACGAGGTTATCCGACTCGGTGGCGCCGCTGGTGAAAAGGATCTCGTCGCTGCGTTCGGCGGCGATCAGGGCCGCGACCTCTTCTCGGGCCTTCTCGACCGCCGCGCGTGCGCGCCGGCCGTAATCATGGGTGCTGCTCGAGGGATTGCCGAATTCGGTGGTGAGGTACGGCATCATCGCCTCAAGCACCTCCGGCTCTAGCGGGGTGGTGGCGTGATGGTCCATATAGATGGGATTCATAGAGCTCCTCGCACAGGTCTTGTGGCTGGCCTGCTCGGGAGGAGCGGCCGCCGACTAATAATAGCAAATAAAACAATGGGAATCAAGCACGGAATCCGGGGCGGTAATCCTTCCGGCCGGCGGCCGAAAAAAAACCGCCTTCGATCGCGAAGGATCGCAAGGCGGTTCTGATGGATGCAACTCCGCGGCCTCCGGAGGGGAGGCCTTTCCTCACCAGGTGGAATTCACATTTTTGGCAGAAGCCACTTCGCGAAAGATCGTCTCTTCCGGATTCTGGACCAGGGGCTGTTCAAGATTGAGCGGCTCGCAGAACGAGGATTCGAGCAGGACCAGGTGCTGTTCCTCCTCGAGGGCGAGGTCACGGAAGATCTGGCGCATGTCGCTTTCATACATCCGGCGCGACACCGTCACGAAAAAGTTGCGAAGCTCGCTTTCATTCTTCTTGGCGTTGCGAATGACTTCGTTGGCATCCTCGCTGCAAGGGATCAGGGTGCCCAGTTTGTGTTTCTTGCCCAGATTGAGATAGAGGATCTTTTTGCCGCAGATGGCGCTGTATTTACGAATGAGCTGCACACGGTGGCTCTCTTCCCGCTCGGCCAATCCCATCAGGATGGCAACCGCGTCGTCGTTCTTGATCAGGGCGGCCGCTTTTTCGTAATACATCTTCATATCCATTTCGCACTGGATCGCCATTTTCAGGGCGTCGACAGCGCTTAATGTTCCGATCTTGTTCATATAA
Source organism: uncultured Cytophagia bacterium (assembly GCA_964436305.1). Lineage (GTDB taxonomy): Bacteria > Zhuqueibacterota > Zhuqueibacteria > Residuimicrobiales > Residuimicrobiaceae > JAKPUX01. The sequence continues at coordinate 25,673 of CAYTCI010000051.1, forward strand.
TACCAACCTCCTTCCGGGCATGGTGGCATCAGCCATGCCTGATATCACGTTGTATCATAAAGATGGAGCAGAATTGTCCGATTCTGCTTAAAAATAGATATAATATACAAATATTTTCGAGAATATCAAACAAATTCGGTACAATTTTTGATTTTATCAAGCGTAAGGCCTGCTCTTGCCCGTTCAAGCCCGGGAAACTTGCGCTCTTCTTTCTCTAACGAATCTGCCGGCGTTGGGTTCCATTTCCGGCCGCTCGAAATAAAAAATCCTTCATCCCCGGGGGGATGAAGGATGGATGAAAACGATGTGGACCGGTGTCCGCTAGCGGGACTCATCCTTACGGTTCAGATAGATGGCCGGATTGAAGCGCGGGTCATTGTACATTTTGTACTGGCGATAGACCTTGTGGCGCTTGTGCACCTGGCGCAAGTCGAGGAAGAGCTTGTCGAGGGCCTCGGCCAGATCCTGGCGCTGGTCACGGAGGACATTGCCGCGCAACTCGCACAGCTCCTTGAGATCCGGAGCGAGGTCCTCCCGCTGCGATTGTTCGTCCATATGAAAAATCTTGAGGGAGAGGATCGAGAGCCGGTCGACCATGCTGCCGGGGGTTTCAGAGTTGAGCTCGATATCGCCGGCGGGATTGATACCGGCTGCATTGAGCACATTGTCGATCCAGAGATCGATGGTCTCGATGCCGTCGTTGCGCTGCTGATTGTGCAGGTCGATGGCGCGCTTGGCGGCGGCAATAGCCTTGTCGGCAACGTCCGTCCGGCGGGCTTCGTCTTCCTGGTGCCAGAGCCAGTAGTTGTGGTAATGAAGGGCCTGGGTCATGCCCTTGGGTGAGAGCCGGTCATCCGGGGGAATCGGACCGGTCTCATGCCAGAGTTGGGTGAGGTCCTCAAACCATTCGATCAGACTGGAACCTGCGAATGGTGCAAAGATATCGGTCAAGGATGCCACATCGACTCCTGGATTTTACGTCCGACTGATTAGCTGTACAACCGGAATGGGCTGCCGCTGCTTCCCGAAGCGCCGCGGCACCGGGATCGAGATGAAGGCCGGATCTAATGTACTATCTATCGTTTGAAAACGCAAGCGGAATTCGCGCAAAATGGCCGTCCGCTCTCCCTTTCACTGCCAAACCTGCTTGCAGACGCGGTGAAAGTTGCCCCCGAGGATCTTTTCGACCTCCTGGCGGCTGTAACCGTGTTTGAGCAGCTCGAGGGTGAGGGCGGGCAGATCGGCGGTTGAGCGCAGACCGGTAGGCAGCGAATCGCTCACCCCATCGAAATCGGAGCCCAGCGCCACATAATCGACGCCGACCAGGCGGACGATATAGTCAATATGGGCAATGACAGTCGCAAGGGTTGCCGGTCGCCCCGAGGCGGCGATGAAGGGCGGATAAAAGATGACGCCAATAACCCCGCCGCCGGCGGCGATGGCCCGGATCTGCGTATCGGTGAGGTTGCGTTTGTGAGCGCGCAGTCCGGCGGCCCCGGCATGGCTGTCGATGACCGGATTGCGGGTGGTGGCCAGGATATCCTCAATGGTTTTGGGGCCGACATGAGCGACATCGATCAGGATTCCCAGAGAATCGCAGGCGCGCACCACCCGGCGGCCGAACTCCGAGAGGCCGACGGTATATTTGTTCGGATCATCGCACGAGGCCGCCCAGCGGGTGCTGTTGTTCCAGGTGAAGGTCAGGATCCGCATGCCGCGATGATACAGGGTATAGAGGTTGGCCATATCCTCCTCGATCGCATGCCCCCCCTCGACGCCGATGACATAGTTGATCGTCGGCGCCGCAGCGCCGATCTCGGCAGCGCGATACACAGGCTGCAGCCCACCGGCCGTCAGGGCGACCTCGCTCTCGAGCCGGTCGAACATCGTGAGCGCCGCTGTAAAGGGATGAAGCGGGTAGGCATCGGGATCGACCCAGACTGCCAGCACCTGCAGATCGATGCTTCCCTCGCGCATCCGCGGCAGATCGGTTTGCCACCAGGTATGGCGGTCGATCAGGTGGTAGGCGGCATCGCCGATCATACGTTCGAGGATGTCGTTGTGAAGATCGGCCACCAGGGCGTGATCGTGAATGCTCTCGAGGGTGCGGGTGATGTACTCGCTGCCGCTCAGGCCGGTCTCGAGGGTATCCGAGCAATAACCAAAGCAGTTGAAGGTCAGCCGGTAGATCCCCTCCTGTGCAATTTTGCCGATGGATCCCTCGGCGTCGAACGCACCGGTGCCGGCGGCGAAAGAGCCCAGTCCGCCCCGGCCACTGCCATCCAGCTGCACCATCTTGCCGCGCAGGATCTGGTCCTCAAAGTGCAGCAGATAAAAATAGAGTCCGGCCGCACCACGCGCCGTCCAGGTGATGCGGTAGACCCCGGCCTCGAGGGAGGCGCCGCGCGCGTCAGCCAGCCGCCCGAGCGCGTCATAGATCCTGAGATGGACCATACCGCTGCGCGGCAGCGAAAAACCGATGGTGGTGGAGGGATTGAAGGGATTGGGATAGTTGGCGTAGAGCTGGGCCTGGCGGGGCAGCTGAGCAGGCTCCTCCTGGTCCATACCCGAGAGCAGCAGGCTCCAGCTGCCGTCGTCGCCGGTGCGGATGCTATCGAGTCCGCTCCCGCCCGGGGGCTCGAGGGTGACCAGGGCATGCGCCAGCGGGGCACCGTCCTTGCGGTCGGTGATCCGGCCGCTGATACTCTGGGCGGCCAAGGGCGCCGTCAGGCAGAACAGGATGTAAAACAGGGAGCGCGAGGACATTGGCTTTTCTCACTTCGCATCAATTCAGGTTGCAGCCGGCCGGGTCTCCCGGCGGCGCACCACAATATACGAATTTAAAACCAAATAGCCAAGGAAGCCTTGTTTGCAGCGTACGCCGCCATCCGGTACCGACCCGGTGGACTCCCCCACTGGCGCCGACCATCTCGCAGACTCCCCCACTGGCGCCGACCCGGCGGACCGGGAAATCGGCGCCAAATTTCGGTGCAATCCTGCGCGCAGTATGCAGAGAATTCGAATTGTATTTTATTGTAAATTTGTTTATGTTTTGCCTCAACCACACGCCTCACTTTCATAGCCCAGGACGGTTTTTTGGAAACCCTATTGCTGGAAAAGCTCTTTCGGAAGTGTTATTCCGAGATCCCGGACCGCATCAACCCTCTCAAGGGGGACGGCTCCGAACGGCGCATCTACCGCATGCAGAATGTCTATCGCTCTGTCATTGGTGTGGCCGGCGACAACCGTCCCGAGAATGAGGCCTTTTGTGCTTTCAGCCGCCATTTCGCCCGTTTCCACCTGCCGGTGCCGGCGATCTATGCCAGCGAACTGGAGAATGGTATTTATCTGGAGCAGGACCTCGGCTTTTTCACCCTCTTTGAATGGATGCAGCCGATCCGCGAGCACGAGGGTTTCAGCCCGACGATCATCGCCATGTACCAGAAGGTGCTTTCCTGGCTGCCGCGTTTTCAGATCACTGCCGGCCGCTCCCTTGATTACAGCTATTGCTACCAGCACGCCCGTTTCGGCCGGGAATCGATGCTGTGGGATCTCCGTTACTTCCAGCATCGTTTCCTCCTCCCCTTTTACCATCAGCCGCTCGATGCGCAGGCGCTCGGCCAGGATTTTGCGCACCTGGTCGATCATCTGCTTGAGGAGTCGACGGATAATTTTCTCTACCGCGATTTTCAGTCGCGCAATATCATGATCCTGGATAATGAGCCGCATTTCATCGATTATCAATCCGGCCGCCGCGGGGCGCTGGAGTACGATGTTGCCTCCCTCCTCTTCGACGCCAAGGCCAACATCCCGCAGCCGGCGCGGGAAAAGCTGCTCGAGCACTACCTCAGTGCCCTGAGCGAGGTTGAGGCGGTGGATGAGGAGCGGTTCCGGCGTTATTTTTACAGTTTTGTGCTCGTGCGCGTCATGCAGGCGCTGGGGGCGTACGGCTATCTGGCCTCAGTCAAGGGCAAGAAGAACTTTTTGAAATCGGTGCCTTTTGCCCTGGCCAATCTCGAAATCCTGCTGGAGAAGGCGGAGATCCTCGCCCGGCTGCCCGTGCTGCGGCGGATTTTTCTCGATCTCATCGCCGATCCAGCGCTGCGTCAATTCTGATGGTGATAATGGATGGTGTATGGCGAAACGATTGATCATCACGATCTACAGCTTTGGCTATCATGTCTCCGGGATCCCGCCG
>CAYTCI010000052.1:0-29044 GCA_964436305.1 uncultured Cytophagia bacterium
CCTCTTCCTCGACGAGATCGGTGACCTGGATCTGATCATCCAGGCCAAGCTGCTGCGTTTCCTCCAGGACGGGAGTTACCAGCGCGTCGGCGGCCAACAGAACCTGCGCAGCCGGATTCGCCTGATCTCGGCCACCAACAAGGAGCTGCAGAGCGTGATCGCCGCGGGATCCTTCCGCAGCGACCTCTATTACCGCATCAATGTGGTGCAGATCGATCTTCCGCCCTTGCGGGAGCATGCCGAGGATATCCCGCTGCTGGCGGAGTACTATGCGCGTTATTTTGCCCGCCGGTATGGCAAGGCGCACCAGCATCTCTATCCGGCCATCAGCACCTGGCTGCAGGCGTGGCCCTTCCCCGGCAATGTCCGCGAACTCATCAATATCGTCGAACGCATGATCATCCTCGGCAACGGTCCGGCCGCCCTGGCGACCCTGCCGCCGCTTCCTTGCTCCCTCCCCATGCCGCATGCTGCTTCCCCCCAGAGTCTGGATGCCCTCGAAAAGGCGCATATCCAGGCTGTTTTGACCGAGACCGGACGCAACAAGAGTGCCGCCGCCCGAATCCTTGGTATCGCCCGCAAGACCCTGCGCGAAAAAATGGCGCGCTACCGCCTGGAGTGATCCCTGTCGATCCGGCGCACCCTGGTACGAAAGGTGCCAGGCGGGGGATAGGTACCAGCGGAGCGGTGCCGGTCCGTTTGCAGACGAAAATGGTGATCCAGAAAAACAAGAAGTTGGAGCGGCGCCTGTTTGCCGGGTGCTGGCATGGACTTTGCTTGAGCAGGGATGAAGACCGCCTGCAGGATCCTGCTGCGGGCAAACATGGAGCAATGAAGGGAGGAGCGCCATGAAACGTAATCCGGTTGTCGAGGTGGTGGTAACCCTCCTGTTCGTCGCCTTTGTCATGGGCGGCTCGCTGGTGCTTGCTGCGGAGCAATCGCAGGCGCCGGGGCAGGAGATGGTGCCGCATGCCGTGGTTGCGGCAAAGATTTTGCCGCAGCTGAAGAGTGAAAATCCGGAAGTCCGTGCGGCCATGGCCCGTCTGCTGGGTGAGATGTGCTGCAAGGACGCGACCAATGCCCTGGTGGAATTGATGAAGACCGACAAGGTGGCGGGGGTGCGGATGATCGCGGCCAATGCCCTGGCCAAGGCCAAGGAGTACCGGGTCATTGCGGAAATCCGCGACCAGGCCCAGAACGACCAGAACAAAACGGTGCGCACGGTCTTGAAGGCGATCGCCGATCAAATGGAGCGTGAGAAGAGCCTGGCCTCGAGCTGAATCCGATGATTTGCTGAGCTTTTCGGGCCGGAATAAAAAAGGCTGCCTGTCATCAGGCAGCCTTTTTTGTGATCCATACCGCAGCCGGTTCGGGACGATCAGGCCTGAACCTTTTTGGCGTCACGGATGAAATAGAGGCAGAGCAGGGCGAAGAGGGCCAGGGCCAGGAGCTGGCCGCCATGGCTGTCGGCCCATTCCAGGGTGATCAGCGGGGTGACAAAGCCAACCTTGTCGAAACCCAGGTATTTCAAAAAGGCCGAAACCACCCCCATGATCGCACCACCGGCGATAAAGCCCGAGGCGATCAGGGTGCCCTTCTCACGGCGGCGGTTGTTCAGGCTCTCATCCTTCGAAGCGGTCGAAACCAGATGGGCGATGAGGCCGCCGACCAGCAGCGGGGTGTTGAGTTCCAGGGGAATGTACATGCCCAGGGCGAAGGCGAGCGGCGGAATCCCGATCATCTGCAGCACCAGGGCGAAGAGGGCGCCGACGGCATAGAGCAGCCAGGGCGCCGGCATGTTGGACATCAACGGCTTGATCACCGCCGCCATGGCATTGGCTTGCGGTGCGACCAGGGCATCGGGTCCGACAAAGCCATAGGTTTTGTTGAGGATCATGATGACAAATCCGACCGCCGCCGCGGAGACCAGGGTGCCGAGGAACTTGTATTTTTCCTGGTTGATCGGAGTGGTGCCAAGCCAGTAGCCGATCTTGAGATCGGTGATGTAGCCTCCCGCCATCGAGAGCGCCGTGCAAACCACGCCGCCGATAATCAGGGCCGAGACCATCCCGGTCGTGCCGGTCATGCCGATCTTGACGAGAATAAAAGAGGAGAGAATCAGGGTCATCAGGGTCATCCCGGAGACCGGGTTGGTGCCGACGATGGCAATGGCGCGTGCCGCCACCGTGGTGAAAAGAAAGGAGATGACCAGGACGATCAGCAAGCCGATCACCGCCTGCAGCCAGTTGTGGACGACGCCGAACTGGAAAAAAAGCAGGATCATCAGCGCGGTCAGGGCGATGGCGGCGACGATGATGCTCATCGATAGATCCTTCTCCATCCGGTTGACGGATTTCGCCTCCCCGCCATGTTTGCCGGTGATCTCGACCCAGGCCAGCTTCATCGCCCCGCCGATGATCCTGGAGGATTTGAGGATGCCGATGATCCCCGCGCAGGCGATCCCGCCGATGCCGATATGGCGCACGTAGGTGAAAAAGATCTGCTCGGCGGTCATATCCTTGATGAGCAGGGTTGCTGTGCTGCCCAGCGTCGTGCTCAATCCCGCGCCGAAATAGTGCACCAGCGGCACCAGCAGGAACCAGGAGACGAAACTGCCGGCGGTGATGATGGCGGAGTATTTCAGACCGACGATATAACCCAGGCCGGTGACCGCGGCGCCGACGTTGAGGCGGAAGACGATCTTCCATTTGTCGGCGATGCCGGCCAGGAAGGGCACGGCCCGGCTCTCAAAGACCTCGCTCCACCAGTGAAAGGTACCGATGATGAAATCATAGAGCCCGCCGATGGCCATCGCCTTCAGCAATACCCGGGCCTGGTCGCCGCCGGCCTCGCCGGCGACAAGGACCTCGGTGGTCGCGGTCGCCTCGGGAAAGGGGAACTGCCCGTGCATCTCCTGGACAAAGTATTTGCGAAAAGGGATGAGAAAAAGGATGCCGAGAAAGCCGCCGAAGAGGGAGGAGAGAAAGATCTGGTAGAACTTGGCATCCAGATTGAGGATGTAGATGGCCGGGATGGTAAAGATCGCCCCGGCGACGACGACACCCGAAGCGGCGCCGATCGACTGGATGATGACATTCTCCGACATGGCGTTTTTGCGGCCGAGGAAGACCGACCCGCCCACCGCGAGGATGGCAATGGGAATGGCCGCTTCGAATACCTGACCGATCTTGAGACCGAGATAGGCCGCCGCCATGGAAAAGAGCGCCGCATAAAAAAGACCCCAGATCAGCGAATAGGCCGTGACCTCGCGCTGGGGTTTGTCCACCGGGACCACCGGCTGGTAGGTTTCCCCTTCATGCAGGGGACGGTAGGCATTCTCCGGCAGGGACGTTTTTTCGGGTTCCATCACTCCTCCTGATTGGGTGAGAGGTTCGATCGCTGGCAAAAATATAGCGATCAAGCACCTTTAATGCAAGGAGTTTGTCAGCCGCTGCAACCCTCGAACGCTGGTGCCCACCCGGCGCGGGCCGCTGGGTAGGCACCAGAGGGAAAGCCAGGAGAATGTCACCTGTAAAATAGTGCTTTAATTTTCCCGCCTGATGCCGTATATTACCCGGCATGGACCAGAGGAGAAGAAGTGTATGACATCGCGATGCCTCCTGCTTTCCCTGTTACTGATCGGCGCAGGCTGCCGTAACGCCGACATCAAGCCGGTGTTGCACGAGAGGATCGATCTCGGGCTGAACCGCTCCGCCCGGATGATCACGCCGCAGCACCGGGGCCCCGTGCGGGATCTGCTGATCTGCACTCCCCCGGAGATGGATGAAGCGGCAACCCTTCGTTTCGCGGAAAAACTGGCCCGGATGGGCTACCGTTTGCTTTGGGTCCAAACCCCCGCACCGGCGGAGCCGGCGGCGGTAACCTCCCTGCTGCAGGCCGGCGCCGCCAGGCTGACGACGCCTGGCAAGAAAGGGGTGATCCTCTTCGGCGACTCGCCGGCGTACTGCACCGTGTTGAGCGATACGGTTTTTCAGGCGGTGATCCGGGTGACCGTTCCCGGGTCCCTGCGGGAGTGCCTCGAGAGTACGGGCGGCAGCGTGCCGGCCGGACCGCGGCTGGCCCTGCTCGTGGCTGCACCGGAGGCGGTGAGCCTCGAGCCCGCCTGGCGTACCCGTCTGACCGCAGTGGAGGATCTGGTCTGGCTGGCCACAGCACAGCCTCTATCCGCACTGCTGCAGTCGGATCTCGAACCGGTCATCCGCCGCAAGGCGCAGCTTTTTTTTGATCTCGTTCTCAAGGGGAAAAAGTGAAAGCGGGCGCAGGCCATTGGAGCGGCCGCAGGGCCAGGTGCGATTGAGCGGTGGTGCGATGCAGGTCTATTTTTTTCCGCAGCGCGACAGCTGGCGCCGCATCGGCCTCTCCGCGGTGCAGCTGCAGGCGATTCTGGAGCGCATCGCCGCAGGCAGCGAGACCGCGGAGCTGGTGGTGGCCGTCCATCTGCTCCACCGCACCGCCTGGAGCGGCGGGACCGCCTATGTGCGGCAGTGGCATCATCCCGCGGCCTTTTATGCGCGGCGGGGCAAGTGGTGTTTGCGCGGAGAGTGGGAACAGCCTGCGGATCTGCCGCCGCGGTTCAAGCTGATCCGCCTGTTGCTGGCCGACGACCGCGCCGTCTATCCGCTGACCATAGTCGACCGGTATGGCTGGCAGCATCGCTTCGAGAGCTTTGGGGATCACCTCGCCTTTTTTTTCGCCCACGAACTGCATCATTATCGCCGATTTCATCTCGGTTTGCACCCGGGAGAGGGAGAACACAGCGCCAACGGCTGGGCGGTGGCGCGCTGCCGCGAACTCGGTTTTGCCGTAACCAGCTTTCGTCTGCCGCAGCGCCCGCGCAAGAAAAAGTCGCGTTCCGGTCCGACCTTCTGGCAGGTGCTCAATCCGGCCGATTTTTTACCCGCGGCCCAGGCCAGCCTGCTCTGGCGCCAGGGCGGTGCACTGCTCGGGCTGGCGGTTCGATTGCGCTGCCGCAATCAGCGGGCGTATATCGCCGCAAAAATGTGCCATTTTGAGCAGCTGGCGCGGACGCCGGCGGGGACAGAGTTGTGGATCACCTTCGATCCGCAGCGGCGCTATCTGCACGCTCCGGTGCGCCTGGTCCGCATCCTGCGCCGCCCCTCCTTCCGTGTTCTCATCGAGACCGGGGATGGCCGGCAGTGGCGCTGGCCGATGAGCTGGCTGACGAGCGAACCGCCAGCGGGGTAAGGGATCAGACCTTCTCGGCGACGGGGTCTTCGAGGGCGCGGGAACTGCGGATTGTCTCGGGCCGGATCTTGTGTTTCTTGATTTTAAGATGCAGATTCTGCCGCGGCATTTGCGCCATTTTCGCCGCCTGGGAGATGTTGCCCCGGGCCTGCAGCAGCAGCTGGGTGATGTACTCCTTCTCAAAGAGGTTCTTGGCTTCGGCATAAGAGTGAAAGTCCATGCCCGGCAGAGCATCCTCGCTGTTACGGCCGAGATAGTCCTCCGGAAGTTCGCCGGGGCCGATCCAGTCAGAATCCGACAGGGCGACCAGCCGCTCGATGACATTCTCCAGCTCGCGGACATTGCCACGCCAGGGCTGGTGTGAAAGGATCTCGATGGTCTCCGGCTTGAGATAGACGCCGAGATGATTATGTTTTTTGGAATAGGTGGAGACAAAGTGGCGGATCAGGAGGGCGATGTCATCAGGGCGTTCCCGCAGGGGCGGCATGTGCAGGGTGATGACATTGAGCCGGAAATAGAGGTCTTCGCGGAACTGACCCTCCTGGACCATCTTGCGCAGATCGCGGTTGGTGGCGGCGATGATCCGGGCGCTGCTGCTGAGCAGTTCGGTCCCGCCGATGCGCCGGAAGTGCCGGTCTTGCAGCACGCGCAGCAGCTTGACCTGAAAGGAGGGCGTGGTGTCGCCGATCTCATCCAGGAAAATGGTGCCACGGTCGGCGATCTCAAAATAGCCTTTGTGGGTGCGATAGGCGCCGGTGAAGGAGCCCTTCTCGTGGCCGAAGAGGGTGCTCTCGAGCAGGGTGTCCGGAATGCCGCCGCAGTGGACGGCGAGAAAATTATTGTGCTTGTTGGGACCAAGAGCATGGATCATGCGGGCGATCACCTCTTTGCCGGTGCCCGTCTCCCCGAGGATCAGCACCGTGGCATCCAGCGGCGCGACCTTGTGCACCAGGCTCTTCAGCTCCTGGATCGGTTCACTCTGACCGACCAGCAAGGGCGCCTCGATCGTGGCGATTTCGGTTTCGCGCTGCAATGAGGCCGGGCGCCGCTGCAAATGGTTGAAGAGGTGTTCGACGTGGCGCAAGACCTGCTCCGCTTTCTGGATCGGTTTTTCGATAAAGCCGTCCGCCCCCTGTTTGACGCACTCGACCAGCTCTTCCGCCGAGAGGGCGCCCAGCAGGACGATCAGGATGTTGTCGGCGAGGCCCTTGATCTCAACGATCGTTTTCGCCAGCTCTTCGCGCAGGCTGTCCACATCGAGGAGCACCGCATCCCAGGCGAACGCATCGCCAAGCAGGCGAAGCCCCTCTTCAATTTCCCTGGTTGAATGAAGCTCAAAGCCGTTGAGCGGCGCTGCCTGATCAAAAAGCGATAAAAGGTGAGAGTCCCGGGCAATGATCAACAAGGATTTCTTCATGTGTTCTGGTCCTTATGCTGCTCCTTAAAGTTCCCGTTCATGCAGTCGTGATCTTCGAATCCATGCAGGCAAAGAGCGTGCCTGAAATGGGCAAATCCGGCAAAAAGAATTCTTCTTTAACCTGTTGATTATCAATACTCGAATTCTCGATCCAGTGCGCCGCTGCGGCTCGCGGGCCGGCGCAGGGTCGAGAGTGTATAAGCGGCGCCACAGGCTGTGGCACGAATTCAGCAAAGGCACAAGGGAGCGACGTGGCCGCCATGCGCATCTGTCAGATCTCGGATACCCATCTCGGCTATTCCGAGTATGGAAAAATATCAGCCCGCAGCGGGCTGAACCAGCGGGAGCAGGACTTTTACGATGCCTGGGATCAGGCCATCGAGCGCATCATCGCGCTGCAGCCCGATCTGGTGATTCATGCCGGGGATCTCTTCCACACGCCGCGCCCGAGCAACCGCGCCATCCGCGTCGCCCTCGAGGGGATCCACCGGATCAGCAACAGCGGGATCCCGATGGTGCTGGTTTCGGGCAACCACGAGACTCCGCGCATCCGCAGTACCGGCTCCATCTTCGAATCCCTCGACCTTTTTCCCGATGTCTTCAGCGTTTACGACGGCCGCTATCAGCGCCTCTCCTTCGGCGCCCTGGATGTTCATGCCATCCCGCATTGTTCGCTGAGTGAGGAGCTCGAGGCCGCCTGCCGCAGCGTGGAGATCCGCGCAGAGGCGCAAGCCAATATCCTGGTGACGCACGGGGTCTGGACACGGACCGGCAACTACAGCATGGGCGAGTTCAACGAGCAGCGTCTGCCGGATCTGACCGCGCTCTATCCCGGCGTCTTCGATCATGTCGCCCTGGGCCATTATCACCGCCGGCTGGATGTCGCGCCAGGGGTCAGCTATTGTGGAGCGACGGAGCGCACCAGTCTGAACCAGGCGGGGTATTCCTGCGGTTTTCTCGAGGTGGATCTCGGGAGCGGGGAGCGGCGCTATCATGAACTGGCTGTGCGCCCGATGATCCGGCTCGAGCCGGTCGACTGCCATGGCATCAGTCTGCAAGGGCTCTATGAGCGTGTCGCCGACCGGGCTGGCGAGGTGCCCGCGGGTGCGATTGCGCAGCTGACCCTCGAGAGCGTGGAGGAGAACCTCTATCTGGCCCTGGAGATGCGGCGTCTGGATGATCTCTTCCCGGAGGCGTTTCATCTTGAGAAGCAGCTGCATGTCGCCTCGGCCGCGGCTGCTGCGCCGGCGGCGACCCTCCATTTCGATACCCTCAGCGTGGAATTCGGCCGCTATCTCGCCGGCCAGCCGGAAATGCCCCTGGACCGGGAGCGGCTGCTGCAGCTGGGCAGCCGCTATCTGGAAGAGAACGAGGAGTGAGGCGCGGATGATCATCAAGAGCCTGAAACTGCGCAACTACCGCCGTTTTGCCGACGTCGATATGGAGTGCCCGGAGAATATCATTGGCATCATCGGGCGCAACGGTGCGGGCAAGACCACCCTGGTTGAGGCGATCGGCTGGGCGCTCTATGGCAATGTCATTGCGCGGACCGGCAAAACGGACATTCGCTCCCAGTTCGCCGGCGAGAGCGAAAGCTGCCTGGTCGAGATCGAGTTTGAGTATGGCGGGGAGTCTTACCGGATTCTCCGGCAGCTCAAAGGCAAGAATGCCATCGCCGAGGCGGCGATCTACCGGGCGGCGTCGCCTGAGCCGGTGGCGGTGCAGGAGCGCGGAGTCAATGAGTACATCGAGCGACTGCTGCGCCTCGATTACCGTTCGTTTTTCGCGTCGGTCTTTGCCAAACAGCGGGAGCTGGCGGCGCTTTCAGCCATGACCGCCGAGGAGCGGCGGCGCAGCATCGCACGGCTGATCAATATCGATCGGGTTGACAAGGCGCGCGAGCGGGTGCTCGCCGATCGTCTCGGCAAAAACAAGTATGTCGAGGGGATGCGCAGCGCTCTGGTCGATCCCGCGCTGCTGGAGGCGCAGATGCAAGCGGCTGAGGCCGAAACGCAGCAGTTTGCGGCGGCCTTGCAGGCCGAGGAGGCGCGAGCGGCGGGAGCCGAGAGCGCTCTGGCGGCGGCGCGCAGCGGTCTGGAGCGGCTCGCGGCAGTGCGCGATGCCTGGCAGTCGCATCAGAGCCGGATCCTGAGCGTGCGCGCCAGCCTGACCGAGAACACGGCGGCGCTGCAGCGGGCGCGGGCGGATCTCGAGGAGATCGCTGCTGCGGAACTGGAGCTGGCGACGCTGGCCGACCCGCTGCTAGAACTGGCGCCGCTGCGGCGCGAGAAGGAGCGGCTCGATGGTGAGGCACTGCGCCAGGTCCGGCGCGAGGAGCTGTTGCAGCAGCAGGTGCAGTGCGCGACGCAGCTCGAGGCGCTGCAGAGCCGCATCGCCGGACTCGAGGGGCGGCAGGTGGAGTGGACCGGGCTGACGGCGCGCAGGGACGGCCTGCTGCAGCGGGAGGCGGAACTGGAGCAGGCGCTGAATCAGGCACGTGCGCAGCAGCAGCAGTGGAAGAGCGAGATGGCCGCGATCACCAAGGCGGGGGAGGAGGCGCGGACTAAAAAGGAGCGGATCGAGGAGCTCGGACCGGAGGGGGAGTGTCCCACCTGCACCCAGCGCCTTGCGGATCATTTTACTGCGGTGCTCGAAGGGATGGCGGCGCGGCTAGCCGGGCTGCGGCAGGAGTGGCAGGCGGCCAGCCGGCAGCTGGCGGCGGCCGAGGCAGAGGTTGCCCGGGGCGAGGAGACGCTGCGCGGAGTACGGCGGGAGAAGGAGGGGGTGCTGGGGCAGCTGGCGGCGGCGGGCGAGGCGGCGGCCGCGCTCGGGCAACTCCACGCCGACCGCGAACGTGCCCTCCATAACCGTGACGGCGTAGCCCGCGGGCTGGCCGCGCTGGGGGAGGGGGCCTATGACCAGGCCCGGCATGAGACGGCGCGGGCGCGCCTGGCCGAGCTGGAGGGCGTGCAGCGGCGGGCGGATCAGCTGGGGGAGCGGGCCAGCCGGCGGGCGCAGGTGAGCGAAGGCATCGCCCGCCTCGAAAACGTCCTGCGCGAGTTCCGCGAGATCGAGGAGGGCGAACGCACCGCCCAGTCGCAGCTGGAGCACGATGAGGCACGCTATCAGCAGGCCCAGGCGGAGCTCAACGCCGCCACCCGCAGCCTGCTCGAGGCCAGGGAACGGTGCGCTCAGGCGCGCGAGGCCGTGGCGGGCAGCCGGGAAAAGGAAGCGGGTTTGCGGTCGCAAAAAGAGCAGCAGGAGCAAAAACGCGCCGAGATCGCCACCACCGAAGAGGAGATTCGTTATCTCGACGCCCTCGAACTCCACCTGAAAAAATTCCGGCTTGACCTCGCCGGCCGGATCCGCCCCCTGCTCGCCCGCCGCGCCTCCGAGCTGTTGGCGCTCACCACCAGCGGCCGCTATGCCCGCCTCGAGCTGGATGAGGATTATCTCATTGCCCTCCAGGATGGCAACCACCTCTTCCCCCTCGGCCGTTTCTCAGGCGGCGAACAGGATCTCGCCAATCTCTGCCTGCGCGTCGCCATCAGTCAGATCCTGGCCGAACGCAGCGGCGGGGCGCCCATCAATTTCATCATTCTCGACGAGATCTTTGGCTCGCAGGATGAGGAGCGCAAAGCCCAGATTCTTAATGCCCTGGGCAAGCTCTCCTCCCAATTCCGGCAGATCTTCATCATCACCCATGTTGATTCGATCAAGGATCAATTGCCGGTGATCATGGAGGTCTCCCAGGCCGATGAAGAGCGCAGCCAGGTGATCCTGCTCTGAGGTTAAAACGCCGGCGCTCAGTCCGGCCGGCTGGCGCTGGATTTCAGATTCTTGAAGCTCAGCCCCTCCAGCGAGATCATGGCGAGTCCGACCAGGATGACGGGCAGGAAATTGATGCCGTGCATCACGATGGCGAAGGTCAGCGCCGGACTGTCGGGGACCGTGAAGGGGGGCAACGCAAGGGCCTGCAGGCACAACCAGTGGTAGGTGCCGACATAACCGGGAGAGGAGGGCACGAGGACGCCAAAGGTGGTGATCACCAGCAGCACCAGCGCAGCGGTCCAGGGCAGGGCGTAGAGGTGGATGAAATCGAAGGAGTAGAAGACAAACTGGAAAGCCAGACCGTAGCAGGCCCAGATCAACAGCGAGAGCACCACCACGATGAGGTAGTGCGAGGGCCGGCGTAACGGAACGATGCCGTTGAGGAACGACTCGAGCATCTTTTTGATCTTTTCCGCGAGATGGGGAGCACGGCGGCCGGCAAGACGTTCGAGCAGGGTGAAGGCCGGCCCCGGATAACGCTTCAGCAGCAGCAGCGCCAGCAGGAGGAGCGTAATCGCCGCGAAGGTGAGATAGCCACCCATTCGCACCCAACCGGGAAAGGGAAAAACCAGCAAGGCCACCGCCATGAGCAGGAAGAGCGTAAAGACGTCGATGATGCGCTCCATGACGATGGTGCCGAAGATGGCGCTACTGGAGACCGGCCGCTTGCGGCCAAGGACATAGGCGCGGACGAACTCCCCCAGATGCGCCGGGAGAAAGTCGTTGAAAAAGTAGCCGATCATCAGGGCGGAAAAGAGGGGCATGATGGGGATGACCGCGATCGGTTCGAGCAGATACCGCCAGCGCAAGGTGCGCATGCCGTGGGCGATGAAGGTGATCGCTACCGTCGGAATCAGCCACCAGTAATTGGCCGCGGCGAAGGCCTTGCCCATCTGGGCGAAATCCACTTTGCTGAAGGCCAGATAGAGAAACAGGGCACTGATGGCCAACCCGAGAAACAATTTCCAGTTTTTCATGACGCGCTCACATTCCCTTCCCTTGGTCAATATCCCTGAAAGATACGGATTTTCGCCCAAATCCTCAAGCGAATAAAGCGGCGCTCGTGAATTCAGTTGCTTTTCATAAATAAACTATTAGCTTTATACCATGATCCATCCGCTGGAGAGACCAAACGGGCTCCTTCGGGGGGTAACCTGTAACCAGGATGCATTATGGCCAAGATTGCACTGCATCAGAACACCAACCGGGGCCGGCTGATCGCGGTAGAGGGGCTGGATGGTTCCGGCAAATCGACGCAGATCTATCTGCTCAAGCGCTGGCTGGAACTGGAGGGCTACAAGGTCTTTTTCACCGAGTGGAACTCCTCGGTGCTGGTCAAAAAGGCGACCAAAAAGGGCAAGACCTCCAATCTGCTGACGCCGACCACCTTTTCCCTGATCCACTGTACCGATTTTGCCGACCGATTCGAGCGTCAGATCTGGCCGCTCCTCTGTGCCGGCTATATCGTCCTCGCGGACCGTTACTGTTTCACCGCTTTTGCGCGCGATGCCGTGCGCGGCTGTAATCCGGACTGGGTACGCACGCTCTACAGCTTCGCCACCCAGCCGGACATCACCTTCTTCTTCCAGGTCCCGCCGGAGGTGGCGATCAACCGGATTCTCGATGGCCGCCCCACCCTCAAATACCACGAGGCGGGCATGGATCTGGGCCTCTCCTCCGATCCCTATGAGAGTTTTCGCCTCTTTCAGGGGATGATCAACAAGACCTACCTGAGTATGGCGGAGGAATACCATTTCACCGTGATCGACGCCAGCCAGCCGATCGACGTCCAGCAGCAGCAGGTGCGCCGGGTGGTGGGCGAACGTATCGATCTGCCGGACTATAAATGGAAAGTGAGGAGCCGGATATGAGATTCTATGGGGAGGGATTGCCCGGCATCAAGGTCGCCGATCTCACCGGCAAATTGATCGCCATCGAGGGCGCTGACGGCAGCGGCCGCTCGACGCAGATCCGGATGCTGACCGACTGGCTCGAGGGGCATGGCTACGCCACGGTCAATGTCGGCCTCAAGCGTTCCAACCTCGTCAGCGAGGAGCTCGAATCGGCGATGCAGGGCAATGTGCTCAGCCCGATCACGCTCTCGCTCTTTTATGCGACCGATTTCGCCGACCAGCTGGAGAACATCATCATCCCGGCGCTCAAGGCGGGCTTTATCGTTCTGGCAGATCGCTATATCTACACCCTGATCGCCCGCGATGTGGTACGCGGCGGCAATGCCGAGTGGGTGGAATCACTCTACAGCATCGCCCTGATCCCGGACCTGATTTTTTATCTGGATGTGGCGCCGCGGTTTCTGGTCGAGCGCAATATGCAAAAGAGCGCCAGTCTCGATTATTGGGAATCGGGGATGGATATCCGCCTCTCGCGCGACATCTTTGACAGTTTTATCCGCTATCAGAAGATGATGCGCACCGAGTTCCGCCGCATGAGTGAAAAATACCATTTCGAGGTCATCAACGGCAACCGGTCACCGCGTTCCATTGCCCTCGACCTGCAGAAACACGTTTCCCCACTGATCACGGGACACCCGGGAGAATGAGTTCACATCCAAGCCTGGACAGGCGCTTATGAAAAAGGAGAAAAAGGCGGCCCTCCGGCCGAAGCATCAGGAGGAGCTGGCCGCGGAGCTGGCGGCGTTGCGCGCCAATTTCATCGATATCCTCAGCCGCTATCAGGTCAATCAGGAGGCCAGGCTGCTCGCCTGCATCGAGAGCCTCTCCGAACAATCGATGGCGGACCCGGACAGTCATCATCCCGACGAAAAGCAGATGGTGGAGATCCTCGAGCAGCTGCACGATCTGCGGCTCAAGCCGGAGAAGGGCCGTTTCAAGGATGTCCGCCGGATCAATGAGCTGGTCGACGAGATTTACGCCCGCCTGGTGCGGCTGTCATAGTCCGGCTGCCGGCCGGCGATCCCCCGGGGCGAAAAAGGCGGCGTGATTGGAGGTGAAGGCCGGGGGGGTCCGTCTGAGGATGGCGGCGATGGCGGGCTGACGCCGGAAGGTGCGGTCGAGGAAGAGACGCACCGCTCGGCGATCCCAGCCAAGGGGGTGGCGGAAATCGGTATAGAGTTCCAGATCGCCGGCATAGAACCTTCTCAGCTCGAGTCCGGCGGTGGCCATCGAGTCCCGGGGAAGGTTAAAGATCGCGGGATTGATCCAGGTGATGGCGCCGGCGTGGCGCAGGGTGAACGCGAGTGTGCGCTGCGCTGCGGCCTCATCCTCCCACGGCGTGCCGAAGAGCAGGTAGACGTATGTGGGAATCCCCGCAGCCGCCAGGGCCTGGAGCGCCCGCCCGGCCTCTTCAGCCGTTACCCCTTTTTGCATACCCTCGAGTACGCGATCATCGCCTGACTCCAACCCAACCTTGAGCATGGCACAGCCGGCGGCTCTGAGCCGGCGGCAGAACGCCGGATCCATCAGCTCCGGAGTGATGCGGACGAATCCGTACCAGGCGGGACCGGGTGGCTCTGCGATCAGGCGGCGGAGCAGGGCCGGACTCATGGCATTGTCCGTGAAATGGATCAAGGCCGGGTGGTGTTCCGCGGTCAAGGCCTGGAGATCGGCGATGACCTGCCCGGCGGGGAGCGCCTGGTAACGATGGCCTTCCGCCGGTTCGGGACAGTAGGCGCAGCGGTTCCAGTAGCAGCCGCGGGCGGCATCATAGGGCAGAATGGGCCCGGGGGCGAAATAACGCGACCAGGCAAGGTCCGAATAGGAGAGCGGGGTGCCCGGGCGGGGTTCAGCGACCCCGGCTAGCCGGAGCAGGGGGAGTTCCCCCGGCCCCTCAACGAGATGGTCGACCAGGCCGGCGAAGGGATTCTGCCAGCCCGGCCGGCGCATCCACGAGGTCAGGAGGCCGCCGCCGAGGAGAATGGGCAGGCCGGGATGGTCACGCCGGATCAGGCCGATCAGGGCAAAAGCGGGCAGGGCCTGGCTGAGATAGGAGAGGGAGATGCCGATGGCCTCTGCCGGCGACTCATCGAGCAATGCACGCAGCCGGTTGCTGAAAAAGCTGTAAAAGGGGCTCGCTTCCGGTGCGGCCGCTGCCGCGAGCAGGTCGTCGCTGCGCAGTGGCGACCAGTGGCGGTGCTGGTAATCGGCCAGGCTGAGAGAAACCTGGCTGGTTGCTCCGTTCGCTGCCAGCACCCGGCCAAGCCGGCGCACGGCGGCGCTGTATCCGGAGAAATCGCGATAGCCGGCGGCCGTCTGCAGCAGCTCGAGGTCGCGTGGACGACGCGTCCAGGCCTGGCGCGTCCAGCGATCCACCGCCTCCGGTTCGGATTGGAGCAGAGCCAGCAGCCCCTCCAGATTGGCATCCCAGACCTGGGCAGCCCGGCCATGGGCGCGCAGCGCCCCGGCAAGGCGTGCCAGGCCGGGTGAGGGTTCGCAGGGTTTGGCTGCGGGGGGATAGACGAGCAGGATCATCGAGTCTCTCTAGCCAGTGCGTTAAACGTCATAATCTATCATTTTACGCGGCGATTCGCAACGTTTTTACACCAGGGGGTGTGAGCAAACGCAAAAGCTGGCGAAAATTTTCTTGGATTTACCAGCCGGATGCTGTACCTTTTAACAATGGGGCATCATTTCTCGGGGAGAGGAGGGGAAGAGATGAACGAGACGACAGGCAAATCCAAATCCCGGTTGGGTCGCAACCTATCCGCCTTGCTGAACCATAGTGAAGAATCGCTTCTCAAGGCGATGAGGTGGAAGGGCGGCGGCGGAGACGGTTCCCCCGGGATTGATGAAGAGTCACTGCCGATCGAAACCATCACCCTGCCATCGGCCGAGGCCTTCCCGGTCGATGCTCCTCCCGAACCGGCGACGACGGTGCGGCCGCGGAGTGGCCCCGAACCCGCCGCTGCGGCGCAGCCGCAGGTCGGCGTCACGGTCGAGGAAGAATGGTCGCTCAAACCGGCGGATGGCCAGCCGAGTGTCCTCTATCAGATCCGTTTTCAGCAGCGTCTGCTCGCGCCCGAAGAGGAGTCGTTCCCCCTGGAGGCCGGCAAGGAGTTGACGCTTGAGGTGGCGCTGCAGCTGCCGCTGTTGAAGCGGACGCAGCCGGTGCCGCCGGTGGTCTCGCGGCTGCATGTCTATCTGCTTCTCTTCGATGCGGAAAAGGGAGCGCGTGTCCGGCTCGAGGCTGGCTCCATGGCCATTGAACCCGGCCAACAGGAGTATGATTTTCGATTCCGGCTCGACGGCATCGCCGCCGGGCGCTGGGACCTGGCGGTGCAGGTCTACGCCGCCTTGTATGATTTTGCGGAACGGCGGGTATTGCATTTGCAGGTGGTGTAATCGCCGGTTCGCGGACGCGTTACTCCCTATCAAATCTTTCACGGCGCAGTTGCTTCACGGCACTGCGCCTTTTTTTATGCTCCCGCCGCAGGGCTTTGGCGGTACAGGAGATACGGGTGGGCCGGCGTTCCGGGGCGGGTTGCAGCGCCTCCCGGACCAGGTCGATGAAACGGGCGAGGGCCGCCTCGCGGTTGGCCAGCTGGGTGCGATGGCGGCTGGAGGTGACGCGCAGCAGCCCCTCCTTGTTGATGCGCGTCGCCAGTTTTTCGCGTAGCACCTGTTTTTGTTCGGTGCTCAGGCTGGTGGAGGCTTCGATTTCGAACCACAGCGTGACGCGGGTCTCAACCTTGTTGACGTTCTGGCCGCCCGGCCCGCCGCTGCGGGAGGTGGTGAAACGAATTTCATCATCCAGGTTCAGGATATTCCAGCCCATGTCGCTGATCCTACCTAGTAATCCGGTTTGTAATTTTTATGGGCAATGTATTGATTTGTCTTGACAAATGCAATGATTTCCGCAGTTAACCGGGCGCAAGCTGCAGGAGTCCAACAATTAATAATCGCTTAAAATGAAAAAAGTACTTGATTTCGGCTTCATCGTGCAGTAATTTGAATTAGGCAGGCAACATTTTGGGGACAAGGGGCGGCAGCAGGGGACTTTCCTTTCTATTTCTCTCTCCGGTATTGCTTTCAGACGGTACTCATACCCCATCATAGCATCAATTCTTTGGTATGAAGGCGATCTATTCTCTCCTTCAACAACCGAGGTGCATGCATTTTTCTATCAATGCAAGGCATGGCTGTACACGGTCGGGTTCAAACTGCAGCGGTCTCTCATCGCAATGGATTCCAGGGTGGAGAATTTAATGGCGAAAGAGATCATCCTGGTTGTCGACAATGATTTCGAATTTTGTCGGGATCTTGAGACACTAAAGCCGCCGGGCGTGGAAATCAGATTCATGTCATCGGCACGCCAGGCCGTGGAATTTGTGCGTTCTGGAAAGTGCAGTGCCGTTGTGATGGGTGAACATCTGGCTGATGGCGATGGTCTTCACCTTTTGCGTCAGCTGAAGACTCTGCAGCCCTTGCTCCCCGTAGTGCTCTCCACAGCCCACCCCACCAAGTCCCTGATCCTCGATGCGGTTCATAACGGTGCCTTTGATGTCATCGAAAAGCCTGTGGCTGCAGCGGAACTGGTCTGTATGCTGGAGAGGCTGGGAAGATTTTTTTGTACTTACGGAGCAGAACGAGGCGGGTCAGGCCAACGATTGGTGGGATACAAGCCACTTACAGCGGCTTTACAGCGGCATGCAGGAAGTGTGAAAAGCTGGCTTTCCAGACGCTTCACGGACGCTGGTGGTTCTCGGCCAGCCATCAACCCGGAAAGACCGCCTGCCGCAAATAGTCTCGCCCAGGTGAAGGATAGGGGATTGCAGGCCTTGGAAATTCGGTTCCTGGGCCCACTTCGCGTGTTCAGCTTCGGCCGCGAATGTCCGGATTGGCCGGGCCATAAAGCCAAGCTCCTGTTCGCTTATCTCTGTTATCACCACCGGCAGCGAATATGCCGCGACGTCCTGATGGACAAATTCTGGCCCTATGCCAGTCCGGATTCCGCCCGCAACTGTTTGAATGTGACGTTACACACCATACGAAAGTGGCTGCAGCAAAGCCCGGGTTCCCAGGAGTTCATCTGTTTCAAGGATGAGTACTATTTTTTTCACTCTGATCTTTCGATCCAAATTGACACCGAAGAATTTGTAAGTTTATGGCGCCAAGCTCAGGAAATTGAACGGAAGGAGGGCGAGGGGCTTGCCCTTCCGGTCTATGAAGCGGCCACGGCACTCTATCGGGGAGATTTTCTCGAGGACCATCCCTATGAATCATGGACGGAACTAGAGCGGGAAAACTATCGTGAGATTTATCTTGGCATTCTCGACAAGGTCAGCAGGCTATACAGCCTAGATGGCAAACCGGAGCGGGCAATTGACCTTTGTCAGACCATTTTGGAGAAGGATGAGGCCTGCGAGGATATTCATCGGCGGATTATGCGCTGTTATTACCGTCTGGGGCAACGGGATAAGGCCATGAAACAATACTTCAAGTGCATCAGAGCCCTCAAGAATGCTCTAGATACGCTACCATCATCTGAAACGGAACAACTGTTCACTCGAATAAAAAATAATGAAATATTCACCTCTGCGAAAAAAGAATAAGCAAAGAATAAGCAAAAGTTAATTGATCTTTATTTGCCAAGATTATCTTGATAGTAGATCTGACGGAGATCTCCGATTGAATCAACGGGCACCTTCCCGTTTTGCTGAATTCAGGCAAACCAAAGGAGCAGGTGCTGGTAACCGGTAACCCATTTGCAGGAGGTTTATCATGAACAACTTTGAGTTCGAATCATCGATTAACAACTCGTTTTCGATCAATGGCGGCTACGAGGTCTTCTCGGATGCGACACTGCCGCCGACCAACATCGTCAAAGTCAATGATAGCTGGGGTATCAGTATCAACTGGACCACCGTGGGTCCGCTCAACAACCTGATCAATGGCAATTTCAGAATCCAGGTCCTGTTTGACAAGCTGGGAATCGGAGAAGCGGCGTGGGAACCGGTTGTTCCTCCCGTTCCGACGGTGCCTTCGCCATCGGCGTATACCAAAGATGTTGTTTGCGGGCCCAATCTTCCGGCTGGGATGTACAAACTCGCTGTCTATCTGTTTCTCGAAGATGTCAACGGCAATCCCGCCGGCGTCATCTGTTGTGCCGAAGGGCCGACCATCACGGTCTACAACTGAGATTTCAACAGGTCCCAGGCAGGCTTTCTTTGAAATGGATGGGAGGAGCAGGAAGAACGACCATCTTGCCGCCCATGGTCCGAATCAATTAGGCTGGAAGGGGAGTCGATGGGATGAGTCACATCTCATCGCTCCCCGTTTTTGAACCTTAATCGCGTAAAAAAGAGGTCACCATGAACAAAGACCGCGAAGATTCGTCACTCCAGCAAGAGGATGACTTTGCTGAGGAGGCTGAGGGCTTGGCTGGTGAAACCTCCGATGATCCCGGGAATGGCGCCGCGCCGCCGGGCTCCAGGTCGCAGGACAGTGAGCTCGCGGCTCTCGAGGTTGAACTCGAGGAGAAAGAGGCTGCTCTGACAAAAGCTCAGGACGAGAACACGCAGCTTTTCAAGAAGCTGCAGGATCAGGACAAGAAATTGGCCAAATTCATAAGAGACGTCGAACGGCTCAATGCTGAGATGGAGGCACTGCGCAAGCAGTGGATAGATGAGCAATTTAAAAGGCAGGAAGCGGAAAAAAAGCTCACGGCATCCGAACATAATCTGCGTAAAATGACCGAGTCGCTTTCATTTCAGGAAAGGAAATTGAAAACGGAGCAGCAAGAATCCACTCGCAGGATCAATGGCATGGTGGACGAGCTGGAGGGTCTCGATCCGAAGGAGGGAGTCGCTAAAAGGGATCCGGATCCTGTTCATGGACCCAGGCTTCGCCGTCAGTATTATGGGACCGCACATTCTCCGGTATCACATGGTTTTAAAAGCCAGGCCATGATCCCGCTCCATTTGGATATCGACCCGCGCGACGTGGAAATGAAAAACTTCCCGCTCCTTTGCGAGGGCAGGGTGTTCGCGAAGAATATTGCTACCCTGGACAAGCGTGAAATCCTGGTCATCAGACAATTCATATCCAAACCATTACCACAGCATTGGGATCTCAGGATGTCCAGCCTAAAGGGAGGTATCTATCGGGTTGAGGGCTATTTGAGCTACAGTAAGGAGGGCAAACCGCTTTTCGAGCCCACTCTGCTGAATCTGGGCGTGGTAACAATCGTTCCCTGACGCCCTGAAGGACGCTATTCCCCGGTGGCGCTGGAATCGCAAGTCCGTCCCACATGGCACGGTATTCCGTTCTTTGCAAGTATCTAACATTGCTCTCAAGGGGAGGTAGATATGGCTGTGGGTGATCCCTATCGTGTCACCGCCAGTGTACTGAATGTGCGACAAAATCCGGACATCACTGCACAAGTCATCGGATTCCTCTACCAGGGAGAAGTGGTGACCTGTGTTGCTGTTTCCGGGGATGGCTACTGGTACGAGATCGAAAAGGAAGGTCTGATGGGGTGGGCATCGCAGCGATTTCTGCAGTATGTGCTCAATCCGGCCCCGGTCGAAAAATATCTCTGGATGCCCATTGCTCTCGCTGAGGTCGGAGTCAAGGAGGTCTCTGGCAGCGGTTACAACGCCCGTATCATCGAATATCTGCAAAGCACTACGTTGGAACCGCCGGCCAACGCCAACGACGAGACACCCTGGTGCTCAGCCTTTGTCAACTGGTGCATGGAACGGGCGGGATATGAGGGTACCAATTCTGCCCGGGCGCGCTCCTGGCTGAGCTGGGGGAATCAAATAGCCAACCCTGAGCGAGGTTGCATCGCTGTTCTGCAACTGACCAATGATTCCCTCTGCGGCCATGTGGGCTTTTTCCTGGAAAAATCCCCGCGGCAGATAGCCCTTCTCGGCGGCAATCAAAGCGATGCTGTGCGCATGTCTTGGTACGACAGCGCCGATTGTCTCAGCTTCCGTCTCCCCGGATGAAGCGTGCATGATTTGGATCCAAATCGCCAGTGTTTTCTCACGTATAAGCGCTGCCACCACTTAAAAGGTCATCGGCCACGGTGCAAGAGAAGGGCGGCCTAGCAGCGGCTCAGTACGATGGGCGAAACGGCAAGGATCAGCTTGCGAACGATTAAATGCCAGGAGGAGCAACCATGAATGAACCTGAACCGCAAGGAGAGGTCCCTGCAAGGGAAGACCGGAGCCTCAGACAATGGCAGACCAAGCTGCGCAAATGGATGCAAATCGTGGTTTCATTGACAGGCGTGTTGTTTTTTCTGCTCAGCGCGTGGCAAGTGAACCGGATTCTGCGCAGCATCAATGAAACAGGGCAATTTGATCGCGGGCGCGAACCCGGGATGATGGCCTCCCTTGACCACCATACGCTTTACACCATGGCCGGCCTGGAATGCTATGCTATTCAGCGCCGCTATCACCAGGCTGATATTGCCATGCTCTCGCGGATCTGGATCAAATACCTGGGCTTTTTCACCGGCATGATACTGGCGGTCATCGGCGCAAGCTTTATATTGGGAAAACTTCAGGAAAGCAATACGACTCTGACCGGCAAGCTCCAGGCATTTGAATTCTCTATGATCAGTGCCTCGCCTGGATTGGTCATGGTGCTTTTGGGGGCCATGCTCATGATGACCGCGATTCTGGAACATCAGCAGATCTCCGTACAGGACCGGCCACTTTATATCAGTGTCATGCTGCAAAATCGCAGCCCGGGACGAACTGCCGTCGTTACGGTGCCGGCTCCGATAACAGCGGATAGTCAGAAGATAGGCATCGATACGTTTCGGGACTCAGAGTCCGTAAAAAAAGAGGCGGCTGGTAATGAGTCCGAAAAGAAAGAGGAGACAGGGAACAAGCCCGCGGCGCCCATCTCCGGGGATCTGGAATTGTAATGGTTGAGGAGGCCCGATGCGCATAACCAGCGTATGGTTCATATCCGGCTTGGTCTTTGGCCTGATTCTCCCAGGTTCGCCGCTTTACTCCCAGCCGACCCTTGAAGATATGCTTGCCTATTTCAATAATGGTCAGTATGGTCAGGTCATCGCAGCCAGGGCCGAGGTGAAGCCGGAAAAACCGTCACAGCAAGTGCTACTTTACTATTTGGTAGGAAAGAGCTTCTGCCGGCTTGATGAAATGCACAGAGGAAGGGTGTATCTGAACTGGTGCCTCGAGAGATTTCGATTGAAAGCGGACAAAAAACTGATCATCCAGACCGCGCTTGCGGAGTGTGCACACCCTGAATCCGTGGTGAATAGTGCACCTTATTTTACATTTACAAGCATAGATGTGTATAACGAAACGGACGGCGCCGGCGTCCAGTCCAAGGTTATTCATTTGATACCCAATAATACCCTGACCCAAACCTCTCTCGCCTCCTTGGTGAGGACGATCTCCCCCGAAGAATACCAGAGCCGAATAACGCCGATTTCCCAGGCTGGAGCTGCAGCGGCTAAAATTGCCGCTCTGTTGGGTGGGGAGTACACCTGCACCCAGGTGGGTCACTTTGTCGTCGCCAGCAATAATCCCTCTACCGATCCCATACGTGTAGCTGAGACTCTGGGTGCTTACCAGACCTTTTTTGAAAACTCCTTTCTGTTGAAGGGCCCCGATGAAATGATCACGGCCTATCTGGTGAGAGATCGGCAAAGCCTTCGCCGTCTGGCGAAAACGCTGCATGGATTGCGCCTGCAGGAGGGCACGTTGGGATACTGCAATCAGGCGGATCGAAGTCTTGTCGCCTTCAGTCCTCCTCCTGAGAGCATGACGCGGACGTTGTGCCATGAGCTGTTTCATCTTTTAACAGCGGAGTATTGGGATCTCCCACCCTGGCTTGGAGAAGGGATGGCGGCATTATACGAAGTATCCGATATCGAACAAGATGGCACGATTCGCGGTAAAGATAACTGGCGTCGCCCGATTTTACGTGAATTTGGAACGATGCGACTGCAGTTGGACAAGCTGGTTACGGCGGGTTATGATGACTTTAATGCTATTAGTTCGAATAACATGGATATACAGGCGGTCAATCATGCGGAGGCCCGTTATTTCGCCCTGTATCTCCAGGAGAAAGGGATTCTTGCAGATGTATTCAAGGCCTGCAAACTGATGTCTCCAGAAACGGTAGTGGAGGATCTATCCCAGGAAACCCTTGGGTTGTTCGAGGATAAGTTCGGCAAAAGCATGGCTGAGATTGATCGTGAGTTCTGGAGCTGGTTTCAAGAAAGCTCCTCGCAGTGATTATGTCCATGGAGGGGATCATGAACACGATAGAACAGCAACGGTTCATGAGTATTGTCGAGGAGGAAGTAAAAAGAACTTATCAGCATTCGGGTGAGGTAAAAATAGCAGAAATCGGTCTCGAAATGCCTGAAGGTAATACGTTCTATGCCGAGTTTAATAATGGGGAGAGTGATGATTTTTGTTATGCCTTTGTCCAGAAAAACGGGGAATGCAGGCTTTTCGATGACGGTGAAACCCTGGTGCGTTTTTTTCAGGGCCTACTCGATAAAAAAAGATCGATTCTGCAGCGTTTCAGTGAATTCAATTTTAATGACTTTATCGGTGCCTTCATTGCATTCGCCGTGATCGGCAGTTTTACCATCTTGATCATGCACGCCAGCTGGAACGGCAATCTGGGCGATCAAACCATCAGCAAAGAATATCTCGCGATCGTCTCCATCGTCCTCGGATTCTATTTCGGACGCAGTCCTAAAACCCAATTCTGAGGCTCCACTGCAGCAAGGGAAAAGCAGGGGGATAGTCCTCCCTCTGCTTTTTTTTTACCCCGGAGGGGTTGAGTTTTACTTTCCGCTTGATTTTTATTGCAGATAACTCTATTTTACCTTGTCCTAATAACTGGAGGAGTTGGTATGATGAATTACAAGATCGCGGATATTGAAGGCATCGGCGCGTCGATGAGCCAGAAGCTGAAAAAAGCCAACATCAAGACCGTCCATGGCCTGCTGCAGGCCGGCGCGACCAAAAAAGGCCGCAAGGAACTCGCCGAATCTTCCGGAATCGATGAAGCCGTCATCCTCAAGTGGGTCAACATGGCCGACCTCTATCGGGTGAAGGGCATCGGCAAACAGTATGCCGAGCTGCTCGAGAAAGCCGGGGTGGACACCGTCAAGGAACTGCGCACGCGCAATGCCGAAAACCTCGTCGCCAAACTCGCCGAAGCCAATGCCGCCGGCAAGAAACGCATGGTTCGCCTCCTGCCCGGTCTGAAGCGCGTCGAAAGCTGGATCGAAGAGGCCAAGAAACTAACCCCGATGGTCACCTACTGATCGTTCCTTTTTCCCGCCCTTTCGCCCCTGCCGGCCTCCTCCGCTTGCAGGGGTTTTTTATTCTGCCGTTGTCCCGCCCGCTTACAAAAAGGGCCATCCGGTTACACTTTTGTCATGCACCGCGGCAAGCAGCGTTAGACTTAACTTATTTAAATATAAATCACTTAAAGGCTTCTGTTGTCTCCTGGCACCATTATTGCTTGATCATGAGACGAATCAACCTGGGAGACTCGTATCATGAAAAAACTATTCTTGCTGGTAATCGGGGTGTTGATCACCCGGATGGCAGCCGCCGGTACCCTCTACAGCGACCGGCTCGACAATGCGGCCTCCACCGCCCTCGGCCAGATGCAAAACCGCAGTGGCGAGTTCATCGCCGGTTCAGGCTGGAAAGCCACTGCCGGCAACAGTCAGCTGCGCATCACCCTGCCTGCGCCTTTGCCCCCCGCCGGCAGCCTCCTGGTCGACGTGCGCAACTTCGACCCGGTCCGGCAAAATATCGACGTCAAGCAGCAGATCATCAACCTCTACAGTCAGGAGAATGGCTCCAAGGCGATCTTTGAGACCAGCGGTTCCTGGATCAATATCCGCACCGGCACCGGCTATTCAGTCGGCGAGGGTGTTGCCGGTTTCAAGATGCTCGCCGCGCCCCGCGGCATCGATACCCGCGATGAGGTGCGCATCATGGAGGATGCCACCTGGGAGCTCGGCAAAACCTATGAATTCAGGATCACCTGGGACCAGGCCTCCGCCTCGGTCTATCTCGACGGCAGCAAGTGCTTTACCCTTCCCTTTGCGGGCCAGGTCGAGATGTTCCGCTATATCTTTCTTGGAACCGATAACGTCTACGTCGCCCAGCCCGGGGTGATCTACAGCAACCTGCGCATTCTGGGCGCGAGCGATACAGCTGAGGTACCCGGCAGCGCACACGAGGTTATGCAGCCTTTGCAGGCGCGCCTCCTGCCCAACTACCCCAATCCCTTCAATCCCGAGACCACCCTGACGTTCGAGGTGCTGGAGCGCGGGCTGATCACTCTGCAAATCTGCAATCTCTTCGGCCAGACGGTAGCGACTCTGGTGGATGAGGAGCGGGTGCCCGGCACCTATCAGGTGGTCTGGGACGGCCGGGACCAGCAGGGGCGGCCGGCCGCCGGCGGGGCTTATTTCTCGCGCTTGCGAACGGCCAGCGGCCAGAGCACCCGGCGGATGACGTTGCTCAAGTGACCCGGCCGGGAGAGCAAAAAAAAAGTGCGGTGCATAAGCGCCGCACTTTTTTTTTGATCAAACCGGACTATTTGCCTTCAATCTCATCGGCGAGCTTGCCGGCGTCATAGAGCTTGCGCAGACCCTCGATGATGAAGGCACTGTGCACCGCGACGCAGCGGTTCGCGGTCTCGTCATAGACCGAATCACCGACCAGGCTCTCGATGTTGCCGTCGAAGACCAGTCCGACCAGCTCGGCATTGCGGTTGACCACCGGCGAACCCGAGTTTCCGCCGATGATATCGGCGGTGCAGACGAAATTGGCCGGAGTGGAGAGGTCGAGATCCTTCTGGCGGTCCCAGAAGCGCTGCGGCAAAGCCCAGGCACCCGCCTGGTCGAAGCCGAGGGCGCGGTCATAGAGACCATAGAGGGTGGTCTTGTAGGGCGCCTTGGTGCCGTTCATCGGATAGCCCTTGACGGCGCCGTAGGAGAGGCGCAGGGTGAAGGTGGCATCCGGATAGGTATTCTTGCCGTAGACCGCAAAACGGGCATTGGCGACCTTTTCCGACGCGGGCGTGAGGATGGACTCGGTCTCCTTGCGCGCTTTTTCCTGACGTTCGCGCAGCAGCGGCTCGAGCTCACGCATCACGGCGATGAAGGGATCGGTCGATTTGGCCACGGCCTCGGCGCCGCCTTCATAGAGCGCCTTGCGCACATCGGCCTTGTCGAGAGTGGTCGCGGCGATCATCTCCCTGGCGGCCTGGGCGGCGGAGCGCCCCTTGAGCACCGCCGAGACGATCGGATCGGCCGCCCCGGCCTTGTCCAGGGCCATCTGCAGCATCGAGGCGAACGTCGCCTCCTCCAGATCCTTGTAGACCGGCGCCGGCGAGAAGAGGCGCAGCTTGGAGCGCTCCAGCTGGACATCATGGTAGCCATCCAGGCGTTCCATATCCGGTTTCTGGCGTTCGGCAGCAGCGAAGACCAGGGTCTGGGCATAACGGGCGAAGGTGCTGCTCAGGGCGAGACTGGCGTAAGAGCGGGAGCCGAACTCCTTGCGCTGTTTGGCGATCACCTTTTCGATCGTTTTCCAGCCATCGCCGTAGGCCTTTTTCCACTCCGGATTGGCATCCACTTTGGCGCGGAAAGCCTGTTCATCAGCCCTGGCTTTGGCCATCAGTTTGGCATCGAGCAAACCCTGGTATTGTCCGCCCAGGGCCTTCTTGCTGTTCTCCAGGCCGAAGATCTGGCCAAGGGCGCGGCGCTGCTGCTCCGGGCCCTTCTGGGAATAGGCATAGAGGACATCGAGGCGTTTCTGGATCATTTCGAGATTCATCGGATAGCGCAGATCGCGCTGCAGTTCCATTTCGGCATAGGTGTCGAGGCGGCTGGTGCTGCCGGGGTGACCGGAGACGAAGACCAGTTCATCCTGGGCGGCGCCTTTGGCGTTCCATTTGAGGTAATCCGGTGTGCTGAGGGGCTTGTCGTTCTCATAAACCCGGAAAAAGGCCATATCGAGATCGTAGCGGGGATAGGTGAAGTTATCGTCGTCGCCGCCCCAGAAAGCGATCTGGCGCTCCGGAGCCATCACCAGGCGGATGTCGGTGTAGCGCTTGTACTGGTAGAGCCAGTATTCACCGCCGTTGTAGAGCGAAACCACATCGCAGCGCAAGCCGGTTTTATCGTGGTACTCTTTCTCAATTTTGGCTTGTTCTTCCTTGCGTGCCTTGAGGGCATCGGCGGGCTTCATTTCCGGCTTGACTGCGCCGGTGATGCGGCTGGTGACGTTGACCATGTCGACCAGGACGTTGAGTTCAAGATCCGGGCACTTGGCTTCCTGCTCGGGGGTGGCGGCATAAAAGCCGGTCGCGACGAAATTCTGTTCGGCGGTCGACATCTTTTGCAACTGGCCCATGGCGACATGGTGGTTGGTCATCACCAGGCCATTGGGGCTGATGAAAGAGCCCGAACCGCCATCCATGAAGCGGACGCTGGAGAGGCGCACATGATCGAGCCACTCTTTGGTCGGGGTGAAATTGTATCTTTCCTGGAGCTGCTTTACCGGTGGATTGTCGAACGTCCACATGCCTTCATCGGCGATGGCAAAGGTCGCTGCCATCAGCAGGACCAGGGCGAGAGTGGAGCGAATGATACGGTTCAAATCAACCTCCTCTTTTGGTTGGCATACACGGTGATCCGGTCTTACATCCCTATAAAGACGTCTAATGGCGGGAAAAGTTTCACGCGAGGGAGCGGAGCAGCTTCTCGAGGGTTTCCTGGCTTTCACTCCATTCGGTCACCAGCCACTCGAGCTCGGATTTGATCAGGGCATAGTCGCGGGTCAATTGGGCGGCAAAATCGCCGTTCTTGTAGCTTTGCGGATTGGCAAGCTGCGCCTCGAGGGTGCTTTTCTTCTCCTCGCGGGACTGGATCTCGGCTTCGATGCGGGCGATGGCCTGCTCGAGCCGGTTGCGCTCCCGGCTGATCGACTGGCGCGCCTCCGCCTCCTGCCGTTTTTGCTCCTTGCTCTTGCGTGCCGGCGAGGATGTTTCCGGGGCGGCCTCGCGCGCGGCGGCTTCGGCAATTTTGGCCGCTTCGGCTGCCCGGGCGGCATCGGCCTCGCGCTTGGCGATATAGTCGGAGTAGTTGCCCTCGTACATCGTCAGGACGCCCTCCCTGAGCTCGATCACCCGGGTGACCAGCTTGTCGAGGAAATAGCGGTCGTGGGCGATGAGCAGGAGCGTGCCGTCGTAGTCGTGCAGGGCCTCTTCGAGCGCCTCCTTGGCGCCGGTATCGAGATGGTTGGTGGGCTCATCCATGATGAGAAAATTGACCGGCGAGAGGAGGATCTTGGCCAGGGAGACACGGGCCTTTTCGCCGCCGGAGAGGACGCGGATCGGCTTGAAGACCTCATCGCCGTGGAACTGGAAGAGGCCGAGGATATCGCGGATGCGCGGGGCCAGCGAGTGGGCGGTGGTCGAGGCGACCTCCTCATAGGCGGTGGCATCGAGGGAGAGGGCGTCGACCTGGTGCTGGGCATAGTAGCCGATGGTGGTGCGCTCGCCCATCTTGATCAGGCCCAATTCGGGCTGCAATTCGCCGCAGATCAGCCGGGTCAGGGTGGTCTTGCCGGCGCCGTTGACCCCGACCAGCGCTACCTTCTGGCCGCGGTAGATGTCCAGGTTCAGGTCGCGCAACACCCAGGGCTCGGCGTAGCGGAAATGGAGTTTTTCGATGTGCAGCACTTCCTTGTAGCTGCTGCCGGCCACACGCAGGCGGAAGTGGATCCGCGGCGGCGGCGGGAGCGGCAGCTCAACCTCCGCCATCTTTTCGAGCATCTTGATGCGGCTCTGCACGGCCGCCGCCTTGGTCGCCTTGTAGCGGAAGCGGTTGATGAATTTCTCCTGACGCTCGCGCTCGTCCCGCATCGCCTCCCACTGCTTGAGCAGGAGCTCTTCGCTCTCGGCTTTCTGCTTTTCGTAGAGGTGGTAATTGCCGCTATAGTGCGTCAAAACCCCGCGATCGAGCTCGGTGATCTCCTGGGCGAGGCGGTCGATGAAGAAGCGGTCGTGCGAGACCAGCACCATGCTGCCGGAAAACGAGAGGAGGTAGCTCTCGAGCCACTCGAGTGAGGGGAGGTCGAGGTGGTTGGTGGGTTCGTCGAGGAGCAGGAGGTCGGGATTCTGCAGCAGCAGGCGTGCCAGGTAGACGCGCATGCGCCAACCGCCGCTGAATTCGCTCATCGGCCGTTGATAGTCGTTCTCGCTGAATCCCAGGCCGGTGAGGATCGCCTTGGCCTGGTTTTCCACCGTATAGCCGCCGAGGGCGTCATAGCGGGATTCGAGGACGCCGAGGCGCTCGAGCACCCTGGCGTCATCCTCGGTGTGGGTATTGAGGATGGCATGGAGTTCGGCGATCTGCTCCTCGAGACGGAGAATCTCCCCCTGACCCTCGAGGACGGCGGCGAGGATCGGCCCGCTGCCAACGGCGATCTCCTCCTGGGGCAGATAGCCGATGGTGTACTCTTTGGGCTTGATCATGACGCCATCGTGCGGCTGGAGATCGCCCTTGATGATGCGCAAGAGGGTGGTCTTGCCGGCGCCATTGGGGCCGATCAGG
>CAYTCI010000053.1:0-28831 GCA_964436305.1 uncultured Cytophagia bacterium
GTGCCTATCATTTCCGCAATCTGCAGCCGGGCACCTACCAGGTTGAATTCATCGCTCCCTCCGGCTTCAAGCTCACCCTGGCCGGGCAAGGCGCCGATGCGGCCCTTGACAGCGATGCCAATGCCGTGACCGGGCGAACCGCCATGGTCATGCTCCAGACCGGCGAGGAACGCAACGATCTGGATGCCGGCATCTTCATGCCGGCCTCGGTCGGCGACCGGGTCTGGCTGGATCTCAACGGCAATGGGGTGCAGGAGGCGGGAGAGAGCGGCCTGCCTGGCGTACTCGTGCTGCTCTATAATAACGCCGGCACCCTGATCACCAGCACGCCCACCGGCAGCGATGGCGCCTATCTCTTCGATGACCTCCTGCCCGGCACCTATGAGATCCGCTTCCAGCTGCCTGCCGGGTACCAGTTCAGCCCGGCCGGTACGGGTTCCGAAGAGGTCGACAGCGACGCCGATCCCGTTACCGGCAGTACCGGAACCTTCTCGTTGCAGAGCGGCGATCATCTCCGTACCTGGGACGCCGGCATCTTTCAGCCTGCCAGCGCTGGTGACCAGGTCTGGTACGACACCAATCAGAACGGCCTCCAGGATGACGGCGAAGCCGGCGTGCCTGGTATACTTGTTACCCTCCATACTGAAAACGGTATGGAGGTGAAGCGCGATACCACCGATGCGATGGGCCGTTACCTCTTTGATAGTCTGATTGCCGGTCGTTACACCATCGGGTTTGCTCTCCCGGATGGCACCATACTGACCCGTCGTGATGCACCAGGGGATGACGGTCGTGACAGCGATCCCGACACCGCCAGCGGGCGCACTGCTGTGTTCACCCTCGCACCGGGCGAGAACAATCCGACCCTTGATGCCGGATTGATCCAGTTGGCCGCCCTCGGTGATTATGTCTGGAACGACGACAACAATAACGGACTGCAGGATCAGGGCGAGGCTGGCATCGGCGGCGTCACGGTGATCCTTTTCAAAACCGACGCCACCCCGGTCGACACCACCACTACCGATGGCGCCGGCCTTTACCACTTCGACCATCTCTTGCCTGGTTCCTATTATGTCGAGGTGATCGCCGCCCCGCCGGTGATCTTCAGCCCGGCTGATCAGGGCGGCAGCGATGCCCTCGACAGCGATGTCAACGGAATCAACGATACCACCGGGCGCACGCCCGTCACCGAGCTGCTCCCCGGCGAAAACGATCCCAGCTGGGATGCGGGTATCTACCTGCAGCTGGCCTCCATCGGCAGCTATACCTGGTTCGATGCCAATCGGGACGGTCAGTATCAAACCGGTGAAAAAACCATGGCCGGGATTCGCGTCCGTCTCCACAATCAGGGTGGCCTGGTCCTCGCGGAACAGCTGACCGGGGCGGACGGCGCTTTCCTCTTCAGCCATCTGGCGCCCAACGGCTATTACCTCAGCTTTGAGCCACCGGCTGGCTATGCCCTGACCCGTTTCACGGCGCTGACCCAGAGCATGACCAACAGCGATGCCGATGAGACCACCCTCCGCACCGCTTTGACCACCCTGGGCCAGGGCGAAAACGATCTGACCTGGGGCGCCGGTTTCTATGAGCTCTCCTCGCTGGGCAACTACGTCTGGTACGATCTCAATCGGAATGGCCTCCAGGAGCCTGGCGAAGAGCCGGCAGAGGGTGTCACCGTCGAACTGAGCCAGCTCGGCAGCCAGGCAATCCAGACCGTGCAAACCGGTGCTGATGGCTATTATTACATCCCGGACCTCGTGCCCGGAGCGTACAGCCTCCATTTTATCCTGCCGCCGCATACCATCTTCACCACGCCGGGACAGGGACAAGACAGCCGACGCGATAGTGATCCGCTGCCGGCCACCGGCATCACGGCGGCCATCCCGCTGGGTTTGGCGGTGCATGACTCCACCTGGGATGCCGGATTGATCAAGCTGGCTTCGCTGGGCGATTATGTCTGGGAGGATGAGGATGCCGACAAGGTGCAGGATCAAAACGAGTTTGGCATCCCCGGTGTGCGTGTGCTCCTGAGTGACGTGCAGGGCCAGATAATCGCCTCGGCCACGACCGATCAGGAAGGGCATTATCTCTTCGCGGATGTCGTCCCGGGCTGCTATGTCGTCCGGATCGATTCGACTTCACTGCCGCGCAGCTACGTCACCACCACCTTCAACTCGCCGATGAGCCTTTGCCTGGCGCCGGATGAGCATCGCCGCGATGCGGATTTCGGTTACCGCTCCAACTATGGCAACATCGGTGATTTCGTCTGGTTTGACATCAACCGCAATGGTCTGCAGGATCCCGGCGAGCCCGGCATCCCCAATGTGCTGCTGCGGCTCGAGGAGGTCAACACCGGCGAGAGCGCCAAGACCGTCACCAACGCAGAGGGAAAATACCTCTTCCGCACGCTCTTGCCCGGTCTCTATCGCGTTTATGTCGATGCCAGGTCCCTGCCGGAGGGCTATCTCCTCACCTCGGCGCAGAGCGAATTCATCGTTACCCTCGGTGACCAGCAGCAGTACCGCGACGCGGATTTCGGTTACTGGCGCGAGGATGCCGGCTGTAACAAGCTCGTCCTGGCCTGGTATGAACCGTGGTATGAGCAGAGCAAGGCGGATTCCTCCCTGCGTCACTGGCGCACCGATTTCAGGGGCGGTATGGCGGATACCAGTCTGTTCGAGTTCTTCTCCTCGCGGGATCCGCTCAACTGGGAGTATGACATCCTGCTCGCCTGGGCCTCGGGGATTGACGGCTTTGTCGTCGACTGGTACGGCCGCTCCTCCTATGAAAACGGCGGCCTGCAGGGATTACTGGCGACCGCCAACCGCCTGTGGGAACGGTATAATGGCCAGGGCTTCAATTTCCAGATCATCTGCTCCTACAATGAACGCGCTATCGGCGCCCTTGACTCCAACATGGTCTACATCGCCGACTCGCTTATGACCCAGCCGGCTTACTGGGGCACACGCGAAGGCCGCCGCCGGCCGCTCTTCATCTACAACCAGCCGGAACTCAAGATCCAGCCTGCCCTCTACCGCGCGGTGGCGGATACGACCCTGCCCCGGGATGCTTTCCTCGCCTGGAACGGGGTGGAGGACGAAGCCTTTGTGCCGATGGATGTCGTCTATCCGTGGGTGCAATCCCTGCCGGAAAAATGGGACCCTCTCACCGGCAAGGATTGGGGCAAATCCTATCTGGACCAGTTCTACGCCAGGGCCAACAGCCCGGCCGCCAGCGGCAACCTGCTCTTCGGCGTGCGCAGCGTCTGGCCCGGATTCGATGATCGCAACTGGTCGCCCGGAGACAAGCACTGGATGTCGCGTCGTGACACTCTGACCTATCGCTGGACCTGGGAGGAGGCGGAAGGCTACCACGGCACCCTGGATATGCCCTGGATTCTGATCGAATCCTGGAACGATCACAACCGCGGCAGCGCGATCCAGCCCTCCCTGGAATGGCGCTACAATTTCATCGTCAAGACGCGCGACTATATCCGGAAATACAAGAACGATTGCCGCGACTATAATTTTGAGAACCTTGGGCTGCTCGTGCCGCAGCATATCCACCAGGCTCGCATCACGGCCCGGCTCCATCCGGATCAGGCCGCGTCGATCACCGCCAAGGCGGAACGGGCGCTCGATCTCTTCTTCGCCCGCCGCCACCTGGATGCCATCTCTCTGGCCGACGATGCCGCGGGCTTGGCGCCAAACAAGGTCACCGTCATCGAAACCCCGCTGACCGGCATTCAGCTCAGCTGGAATCCTGTAGCCGGCGCCACAGGGTACATTCTCTATACCGCCAACGACCGCAACCGGTTCGCGCCCTGCGCATTCGAACGGCCCGATTCGCTGCGGCTGGGCAATGTCACAACCTATACCCTGAAGCGTGCCAGCCGGGATAAGCTCTACCTGGCGGTCGTCCCGGTCAACGAGACGATCAATCCCTATGCCAACGGCTCCTGGTTCCAGAACTCTCTGACAGGTGCCGATGTCGTCAGCTCAGTGGCGGTCAACTACAATCCCGACAAGATCAGGCCCAACCAGCTGGTCTTCATCACGGGAACCGCAACCGCTGACAAGGAAGGGTGGGAGAAGGCGGTCGATGGCATCACCGCCGGCTGGAGCGGCACGACCACTGCCCGCAGCCCGGAAATGGGCAACGCAGCCCTCTCACCCTGGGCCATCTTTGGCTTCGCAGACGGCGGCCTCTACCGGTTCAATTACCTGGTGTTGCAGACCGATAACGGCAGCGATGATGATAGTGAGCCGGGCCGCCAGGTTAGCCGTTTCCGCGTCCTGGTCTCTACCACCAGCACCGAGGATGGGGACTTCAAGGAGGTCTATGCCGCACGGGTCAAGAGTGGTGAAGAGACCTGGTATGCCCTCGGCAGCAACGTCAAGGCGCGCTACATCAAGCTGGTGTTGCAGGAACCGGTCTACAGCCTCTATCGCCAGGTTGTCGAGTTTCAGGTACAGAACAAGGATCGGCAAGGTGCGGTGGCGGCGGGTGAACAGACCGAGCTGGCGGAAATTCCGCAGAATTTCAAGCTGGAACACAATTATCCCAATCCCTTCAACGGCGAAACACGCATCCGCTATGCTTTGCCGGATGCGGCCCACGTCACTCTGGCTATTTTCGACGTGATGGGGCGGGAGGTCATGCGACTAGTGGACCGCGAACAGGGCGCCGGACGCTATGAAGTCGGCTGGAATCCGCGCGAACTGGCAAGCGGCATCTATTTCTGCCGACTGGTCGCCGGCAACTACCGCCAGACCCAGCGCATGCTCTATCTGAAGTAGCATTAGCCGGTTATACACCATGGACCATGCCGGAAGGAAACCACCCTTTCCGGCATGGTCATTTTAGGGATCCTTGGTCCCGATCCGCTCGGTAATATCCCCTTGCAAGGGAACCCGCGCAGCCGTATATTAAGCATGCTTGCAGAAAAGACCCCATCCGGAATCCGGCGCTGGAACATCCGCCGGCCGTCGATCGTCTGGCCCGCGCTGGTCGTATTCGTCCTCTTGCGGACGACTTGGGGGTACACCGACGATCCGGACCGAAGCAACGCGATCTCCGGCCGCATCACCGATGCCCTTTCCGCCGAACCGCTGCCGCACTGCAATGTCTTTCTCGCCAATACCACCCTGGGCTGCGTAACCGATCTCGAAGGGAAATTCCTCTTGCGTGATATTCCGGAAGGCCGCTACCAGCTGGTCGCCAACCGGGTTGGCTATCAGCCCTGGGTGATCGATATCGAGCTTCCTGCCGACGGGGGGCGCAGCTGGCTGATCCGCTTGCAGCAAAAGCCGATCGAGGTGGGGGAGGTTATGGCGACAGCCCGGGTGCCGCGCGAGTGGCAGGCGCAGCTGGCGCGTTTCAAACGCGCCTTCCTCGGCGAGACCCGCAATGCCGGCCACTGCACCATCGATAATCCGGAAGTGCTCCGTTTCGAGAGCGACGCCCTCCAGAGCGACCTGACCGCCTTTTGCGACAGCTCCCTGCATATTACCAACCGTGCCCTGGGCTATCACCTCGATATCGTGCTCAGCTCCTTTCACTGGGGCGGGCAGGAGGGCTATTACCAGGTCTACCCAAGATTCGAGCCCCTGACACCGCAGGATGCCCGGGAGGCCAAACAGTGGCAGGAAAACCGCACGCAGGCCTGGGATGGTTCCTTCCGCCACTTTATC
Source organism: uncultured Cytophagia bacterium (assembly GCA_964436305.1). Classification (GTDB taxonomy): domain Bacteria; phylum Zhuqueibacterota; class Zhuqueibacteria; order Residuimicrobiales; family Residuimicrobiaceae; genus JAKPUX01. The sequence continues at coordinate 5,694 of CAYTCI010000053.1, forward strand.
TCGGCACTGGCCAGGGGCGAGGCGGAGAAGGAGGGCTTTGAGCTCTTCATCCGCGACCTCTCGCAAAACAGCCGGAATCCAGGGGAACGGCTCTTTTCGGATTCGCTGATCGAGATCGCCGCCGGCATGACCACCAAACTGCGGTTCAGCGGCCTGCTGGAGGTGCACTATCACAGCGGCGAGATCAGCATGATCAAACTTAACCAGAATTTTGTCCTGATCGAGGGTAACGGCGATGTTTATCCGCCGCTGAGCATCGTCCTTTACGGCTACTGGGCGCAGCAGCGGATCGCAGATACCCTCCCCCTGGACTATGACGGCAAGGCCCCCTTACCCTGAGGCTCCCCGCTTTTCCGCACTTGATTCCACTTGCCGCTATTTAGTGCAAATTGATCAGGGACTCATCCAATACCGGAGCCGATATGAAAAAACTACTCATGCTCGTCCCTTTGCTGGCGGCCGTGGCCATGATAACCGGTTGTGAACTCTCCAGGGATTTTGTCGTCACAGTGCAGAAGGAGTTCACCGTCAATTACAACAGCACCTCGATCGCCAGGACCGAACTCATCGACGGCACGACCTACAGCGATGACCTGGAAAAATACGCCGCCGACCTCAAATCGGTTGACGTCAACCGGGTTACCTACACCGTAACCTATTTCAACGGCAGCAACACCCAGGAGATCACCTCGGCGGTGCTCTCGGTGGCTCCGAGCGCGGGGAGTGATTTCACCACCCTGGCCTCGATGAGCCGTGTCAATCTGATGAGTGTTGCGGCGATTGAAAAAGAGCTTGAGTACGACAAGGCGGGAGAGAAGGTGCTGGAGGATGGACTGCTCGGCGACGATCATTCTTTCCAGCTCAAGTTCGCCGGCACCGCCAATCAGGCACCGCTGAACTTCAAGATCAAATTCAAAATCGAGTGTAAGGTCAAGTACGAAAAAAAGCTGATCTAAAGCAAAAGGCCCCTGAAAAGGGGCCTTTTTTGTGGTAACCGGTGAATCAGTGCCGTTTGGCGAGGATCCGGTCGATTTCATCCATGGTGGCATTCATCGCCGCCATCGCCTGGGTGAATGGCTCGGCGGTTGTCATGTCGACGCCGGCCCGCTTGAGCAGTTCGATCGGGTAGGCCGAGCCGCCCGACCGGATGAAGGCCAGATAGGCGGCAATGGCGTTCTGGTCCCCCTCGAGGATCTTTTGTGCCAGCGCGGTCGAGGCGGTGAAGGCGGTCGAGTACTGGTAGACATAGAAATTGTAGTAGAAATGCGGGATGAAGGCCCATTCCATGGCGTACAAATCGCTCACCCTGCAAATCCCCGCCTCATCACCATAATACTTTTTGAAAATCCCACCGTAGAGTTCGCTCAGCCGGTCACCGGTCAGGGTCTCGCCGCGCTCCGCCGCATCGTGGATGGCCAGCTCGAATTCCGCGAACTGGGTTTGCCGGAAGAGGGTGCCCTTGATGCCATCGAGCCGGCTCATCAGCAGCGAGAGGCGCAAATCATCGTCCTGGATCGTCTTGAGTACATGATCGATGAGCAGAGCCTCGTTGAGGGTGCTGGCTACCTCGGCGACAAAAATGGGATAATCGGCGAGAGGATAAGGCTGCGTCTTGTTCGAGAAGTAACTATGGAGGGCGTGGCCGAGCTCATGCGCCAGGGTGCTGACGTCGTTATACTGGCCGTTATAATTCAGCAGGATGTAGGGATGAACATCATAGGCGGAGCCATTGGAATAAGCGCCCGAACGCTTGCCGGTGGTCGGATAGAAATCGATCCAGCGCTCGTTCATCCCTTGCTGCAGCACCGTCTGGTATTCGGAACCCAGAGGTGCAAGGGCATCGAGAACCAGCTGGCGCGCCTCCGCCTCGGAATAGGCGAGCTCGACCCCCTTGACCACCGGGGCGTAGAGATCGCAGTAGTCCAGCTGCTCCACGCCGAGCATCCGCTGGCGCAGCTTGAGATAGCGATGGAAGGTGGGCAGATTGCTGTTGATGTTCTGGATCAGGCTGTGATAGACCTCGGAGGGGATCGCATTGTCGTCGAGGGCGCTGGCCAGGCAGTTGCTGTAATTCCGCGCCCGGGCGTAAAAGAGGTCGCGTTTGACATTGGCGTAGAGCTCGGTGCCAAAGGTACGGCGGAAGCGGTCCAGGGTCGAGAAAAAGGCATTGAAGACCCGCTTGCGATCCTCCCGGTTGGCGAGGGCCCGGTAGCGGTTGTAGCCCGCCTGATCGACAAGCACCTTGCTGCCGTCGCTCAACTCGACCTCAGGGTAGGGCAGTTCGGCATTGGCGAAGATGGAATAGGACGAATAGGCGGCATCGGCCATCAATCCCGCCTCGGCGATCAGCTTTTCTTCCTTTTCCGAGAGCTTGTGGGCCTTGCGGCGCTGGACGTCATGAAGGTAGAAGGAATAGACCTGCAATCCCTTTTCCTTGCGGATGAACTGTTCGATTTTGGCCGGCGAAAGGGCCGCAATTTCGGGTTCGATGAACGCCAGCCGGCTGGCGAGGTCAACGCCAAGTTGATCCATCTCCTGCTTCATCGCCAGCGCGCGGCTGTCGCGGGTATCCTGATCCGAGAGCAGGCCGGCGAAGGTGGAAAGGCGAGAGAACTCGCGTGCGAGCCTGCTGCGCTGATCGAGGCAGGCCAGCAGATCGGCTGCCGACCGGCCAAGACGGCCGCGATACTGCACCATCTCCGCCAGCGGCCCGTTGAGGCTGCTCTTGGCCGCTTGCCATTCCGCCGTCCCCGGATAGAGATCGGCGAGATTCCAGGTGGCCTCCGGCAATACTTCCGCCCGCTCCCGGGTTTGACTCTGCAACGCCGCCGCGGCGGCAAACGACAGAACGATCATACAAACTACCTCAGCTTGTTTCATACGCTCGGCTCCTTGATGATGAATGAAGCAGAATATACTCATTTCCTTGCAGCAGCACAAGCCTCTTTTATCCGGCCCCGGATCCCTGCTTTCGCATCAACCGGCTGCGCCGCAGCACAAGAAATAGGTTTTGATTTTTCCAGAATTTTAATATATTGAGCCGCCATTTGAGCGTTCACCCTACTGAATCCAAGAACGGATGTGATTATGTCAAAAAAAGAGACCAGGAGTCCCGCTTCCCGCGTCGAGACCATCGCCCTCGAGCGCAGCGGCCGTAAATTTATCTATGAGCCGCAGGAGAAAAGTGCTATCATTGAAGTGGACAATTTCCCCATGCTGGGCAAACTTACCGCGTTGCGGTTCCTGGAGTGGGTACAGCAGAATCCCGAGGGCATCATCTCCCTGCCGACCGGCAAAACGCCCGAACATTTTATCAAATGGGTCAACAAATATCTCCGTGATTGGGAACTGGCGGAGGTGCGCAGGGATCTCGAAGCCAACGGTATCGATATCTCGGTGAAACCGCAGATGGCGGGATTGCAGTTCGTGCAAATCGATGAATTTTATCCTATCAACCCCACCCAGGTGAACAGTTTTTATCACTATATCAACAATTTCTACATTCGCGGCTTCGGCCTCGACCCTAAAAAAGCCCTTCTGATCAATGCCTGGAGCCTTGGGGTCCCCGAAGGCAGGACCCTGGCCGATATTTTTCCGGAAGAAATCGTCGATCTCTCCCTGCGCACCCGGCAGCCCAAGACCCGGCTGGAAAAGATGCAGCAAAAGGTCATCACCCGCGTGGATCAATATTGCACCGAATATGAGGCGCAGATCCGCTCGCTGGGTGGCATCGGTTTTTTCCTCGGTGGCATCGGCCCCGACGGCCACATCGGCTTCAATGTGCGTGGCTCGGATCACTTTTCCACCACCCGCCTGACGGCCACCAACTATGAGACCCAGGCCGCCGCCGCCACCGATCTGGGCGGCATCGAGGTCGCCCGGAATCGTCTGGTGATCACCATCGGACTCTCCACCATCACCTTTAATCGTGACGCCGTCGCCCTTATTATCGCCGCCGGCGAGGCCAAGGCCAGGGTGGTCAAGGAGGCCATCGAGCAAAAAGCCGACAACCAGTACCCCGCCTCCGTCCTGCACCAGCTGGAGAATGCGCGGTTTTACCTCACCCGCGGCGCCGCCGTCCTCCTCACAGAACGCCGCTACGAGGATGTCACCCGGATGGAACCGACTCCTGATCATGAGATGGAGCATATTATCGTCGATCTCGCCCGGGAAAGGAAGAAACACCTCTACGAGCTCGATGAAGCCGACTATGCCTCCATCCGTTCCTCGGCCTGGATTCTGAAAAAGAGCGGCAAAAGCCCGCAGGAGCTGGGGGAACTCATCTCCGAACGCCTCAAGGCCAAAATCGAGGAGGGGCTGACTCCGCTGGAGGGACATACCTTCCTGCATACCTCGCCCCATCATGACGACATCATCCTGGGGTACTGGCCCTACATCATTCATCTGGTCCGCAGCGCAAAGAACAAACATCACTTCACCTATTTGACCAGTGGTTTCAACGCCGTCACCAACGCCTATGCCCGCGACCTGCTGGAGACTCTGCAAAAGTTCATCGATACACCCGAGTTCCTCCACCTGCTGGATCAGGGCTATTTCGATCCCAACAACGACGTCTGCCGCAACCGCGACATGTACCAGTATCTCGATGGGGTCGCCGCTCACAGCGATTATATGCGCGCTGAGGGTGAGGCGCGCCGTCTGCTGCGTAACCTGATCTATATCTTTGAGGAGAGCAGCCCCAGCCAGCTGAAAAACCGCGTCGCCGAATTGATCCTCTATTTCAAGACCCAGTACCCCGGCAAAAAGGATCTGCCCTACATCCAGCAACTCAAGGGCATGATCCGGGAGTGGGAATCGGACCTCAAATGGGGCCATCTGGGCTTCAATTCGAGCCACGTTCACCATCTGCGTCTTGGCTTTTACAAGGGCGAGATCTTTACCGAAGATCCGCGCGTCGACCGCGATGTCCTGCCGGTCCTGAACCTGCTCAAACAGGTCAAACCCAGCGTGGTAACCCTGGCCTTCGACCCCGAGGGCAGCGGTCCCGATACCCATTACAAGGTATTGCAAACCATCGCCCAGGCACTCAAGATCTACGAGAAGGAGAGCGGCAAACACAACATCCAGGTCTGGGGCTACCGCAACGTCTGGTTCCGCTTCCATCCCTCGGAGGCCACCACCATGGTGCCGGTTTCGCTCAACTCGCTCTCGGTACTGGAATCGGTCTTTAATGACTGCTTTGGCTCCCAGCGTACCGCCTCGTTCCCGAGTTATGAGCTGGATGGGCCCTTCTCACAACTCTCGCGCAAGGTGCTGGTCGAACAGTACCAGTGGATGAAGCTCTGCCTCGGCCGCAGCTTTTTCAATGAGAGCGAACATCCCCGGCTGCGCGGCGCACATGGCATGGTCTATCTGAAAAAGATGACGCTCGAGGAGTTCTACGCCCAGTCGATCGAGCTGCGCAAGCGGATGGAGAGCGCCGTCTAGGCGCACGCGGGAACTGTTACGCAGTCCGGGAAGGGGGCAGGAGCGCCTGCTGGCGCTCCTGTAACAGGCGGGCACAGATGGGACAAAAGCGGCTCGATTTGAGATCGATCTCCTCGACATAGGTCGAGGCATTGAGCACACAGCCCGGATGCTGGCAGTGGCGCAGACCGAAGGTGTGGCCCAGTTCGTGTATGCTCTCCTTGATCAGCCGCGCAACGATCCGCTCCGGAGCAGGGGGGAGGCCGTAAAACTCCGGACGCAGCCGCGTGGTGGAGACTACAGCCGCCGGTCCGTCGAGCTGCGCCTCGCCAAAGACAAATGTCAGAATCGGGATAAAGAGGTCAAAGGGGACAATCGCCAGGATCTTGTCCTCCGTGGAGGCGAGTTTGCTGTTCAGGCCGAGCAGAATCTGCGAGGAATGATACTGTCCGCGGATCTGGTCGAAGGCAAAGCCGGGATCAAAATCAAGGGCAAGGCGCCCCGCAGACCAGTTCACCTGGTGCTGGATGGCTGTCAGCAGCTGCGTCTGGGTATCCGGCTTGAGCTCAAGCAGCGGTACGATATGGATACGGCCCATGCAGCCTACTCTTTGAGTTGATAGCGTTTGATCTTGTTATACAGCGTCACCCGGTCGATCCCGAGCATCTTGGCGCTCCGGCTGATATTCCACTTGGCCTTGCGCAGCACCTGCGCAATATGACGCTTTTCCATCTCCGCCAGCGAATCGGTCCCCGCCAGCGGTTCCACCCCCTCTTCCGCCAGCTGAAACGGCAGATCCTTGGGCTCGATCACTGGCGGCTTGCCCACCACCATCGCCCGCTCGATCGCATTCTCCAGCTCACGCACATTGCCCGGCCATTGATGACGAATCAGCACATCCATGGCCTGCGGCGAGATATCCTTAATGCTTTTGTTCATGCTCTGGTTGTATTTGTTGATGAAATGGTAGACCAGCAGCGGGATGTCCGATTTGCGCTCACGCAGCGGGGGCAGGACGATGGTGAAGACGTTGATGCGGTAATAAAGATCCTCGCGGAAGGAGCCGTCGGCGACGGCCATCTCGAGATTTTTATTGGTGGCGCAGATCAGGCGGATGTCGACATGGATGGTCTGGTTACCGCCTACCCGGGTGAATTGCTTGGCCTCCAGCACTCGCAGTAGTTCCATCTGCATCTTTTGGCTGACATTGCCGATCTCGTCGAGAAAGAGGGTCCCCTTGTCCGCCATCTCGAATTTGCCTTTGCGCCGCGTCTGCGCGCCGGTGAAGGCGCCCTTTTCATGCCCGAACAACTCGCTCTCCAGCAGGCTCTCGGCCAGTGCGCCGCAGTTAACGGCAATGATGGGGTGATAGCGCCGCTCGGAGTGGGCGTGGATCGCGCGCGCGATCAGTTCCTTGCCGGTGCCGCTCTCACCGCGGATGACCACGGTGGAGTCGGATTGGGCCACCGTCTGGACCAGCTCCATAACGCGGCGAATCTGCGGGCTGTCGCCGATGATCTCGTCGGTCAGCGCCGCCTGTTGCAGGCTCTGCCGTAATTCAATGTTTTCACTGCGCAGAGCGAGCCGTTCTGCGGCGTTGCGGATCATGTGACTGAGATCATCCGGATTGAAGGGTTTGACGATGTAATCGTAGGCACCCTCCTTTAAACTGGCGACCGCGGTATCGACCGAGGCGTAGGCGGTCATGATAATGATGATGATCTCCTTGTTGACCTCGCGCACGCGGCGCTGCAGCTCCATGCCATCCATCCCGGGCATGCGGATATCGAGGAGCATGATATCCCAATGCGCCCTTTCGAGGGCCGCCAGTGCCTCATAGGCATCCTTGGCGATGCCGACCTCATAGCCATCCTCGCGAAACCAGTTAAAGAGCGAGTGGCGAACAGATTCTTCATCATCGACGATGAGAATGGAAACTGCAGTCATGATTGACCCCTGCAAAATATGGTCCATGTGGCCAGGCCCCGGCAGGCCTTAGCGTTAGATCTCCTGGATCGTTTGTTTGCTGATCCTGACATCACTGTCCGCAACCGGCTGCCTCGGCAGGGTGATGCGGAAGATTGCACCCGCGCCAGGGCTGGATTCGGCGGTGATGAGGCCTTGATGGCGCTGGATGATGCCATAGACCACGGCCAGCCCCAGTCCTACACCCTTGCCTTCCTTTTTGGTGGAAAAGAAGGGATCGAAAATGTTGGGCAGGATTTGCTCCGGGATGCCCACACCGGTGTCGCTGACCTGGAGGGTCACATGTTCCGGATCCTGCCCCACTGCAGTGATGATGGTCAACATCCCGCCACTCTCCATCGCCTCGGTCGCATTGACGAAGAGGGCGACCAGCGCCTGGCGGATCTGGCCGCCATCACAGACGATCCGGTCATCGGCCAGCGTCAGATTCTGTTCCGCCCTGATCCCCTTGAGATCCAGGTGATGATGCACCAGCATCAGGCTGGAGGCAATCAGCTCATGCAGATGTTCCGGGGCAAAGTTACCGCCGGTCTGCCGGGCGAAGACCAGCATGTTCTTGACGATGTCGCCGGAGCGGCCGACCTCGTTCTTGATGATGGTCAGATACTCCTGCAGCGCCTGCTTGCGCTCCGGTGAGAGCGTTTCATCGCGCAGCAACCGCAGCGCCAGAAAGGCATAGTTGAGCACGCCGGCGAGCGGGTTGTTGATCTCATGTGCCACAGTCGCCGAGAGCTTGCCGAGCGACGCCAGCCGTTCCATCTGCATCATGTGCGATTGCGCCTGGGCCAGCTCGCGGCTTTTTTGCTCGGCCTTCTCCTCGAGGTGGCTGGACCAGTCGGTGATCTCCTGATGGGCTTTGGCTAGGTCCTCGCTCATGTGGTTGAAGGAATGTGCCAGCTGGCCGAGTTCGTCTACCCCGGTCGAGGGGATGCGGTAGGCGAGGTTGCCGGCGGCGATCTCACGGGTGCCCTTGATCAGGGCCCTGACCCGGCGCCGGACGGTAAGATAGATAAAAGCCCCGGCCGCCAGCCCGCTGCCGACGACCATAAAGGCGGCGAAAAGGATGAGCTGCCTTCGGCTCTGCGCCAGCTGGCGGTCCACCGCTTCCAGTGACATCTTGACATCGAGCACCCCCAGCACCTTTTGCTCCTGGTCATGGGCATGGCACTCGGCGGTATAGCAATCCTTCTCATTTTCGATCGGATTGATGACGCCGACGGTCCGGTGGCCACCTGAAACGCGGAAGATGCGTTGCCGCTCCGCCAGGGGCAAGGCCTGCAGGGGCTGCGATTCGGCGTGGCAGATGATGCAGGCCTCCGCGCGAAAATCGACCGTGCGTCCGATCTCCTCAGCCGCGGAGGAGAAGACGATCGTTCCCTTTTTGTTATAGATGCGAATACCGTCCACGCCGGGCTCATGGGCCACGGTGTTGATGATCTGGTGAACATCCTCCTTGCGATTGGTCAGCATACCATAGCGCATGGAGCGTTTGAGGATATCACTGACCCGATTGACGCTGAGGGAGACGGTCTCCATCAGCTGCCGGCTGTGGGTTTGCACCGAGCGGTAGGAATAGAGCGCGAATCCCAGCATCATGATCAGCATCATCCAGAGGAAGATGCGGATGCTCAACGATTGGGCGGTTCGTTTCATCATGGAGTAAGGCACCTGCAGAGACCGGCATACAAAGTCAAGGCAAAATAGCAATTTATTCAACAAGGTGCAACTGATTTGCCAGCATTCTGACAGAGTGCAGTAAATCACAACACTTCTGTTGAGAATGTGGACACTGCGTCGGCCGGCAGGAGGAGGTGGCAAAAGAGGGGAAAGGCGGCGCCGGCGAACGCCCGAAGGGCATGGGGCGTTCAGCGGCGGTAGAATTGGGCGACGAGATGAAAATAACGCTGGCTGCCGAGCATTGCGGTGAAGCTGGAAAGCCGCGCCCCGCCGTCGTTGCTGGTCGGCCCCAGCGTCTTGCGCAAGGGATCGAGGGCATCCTCGAGGGTTTGCACCAGCTCTTTGTGTTGGGTCTGGAGATACTCCGCCGCCCTGGAGCCGCGCAGCAGACCACGGCTGGCAGCGCGCAACGACTCGACTTCGAGGTCCATGAACCAGACCTGCTGCGCGGGCTCACTCCGGGCCAACAGCGAATCGAGCAGTTGCGGGTTGACGCCACGGATGACACCGGCGCAGGGCGAGGTGAGGCCGAGAGTTCCCTCACCGGCGATCAGCCACATACTGGTCTGGGTGGACGAGAGTGGTGTCCCTGGCCGCGGCAGGATGACCTCGCGCACGTCCGGCAGAAAAAGCACGCCGATCTCGTTTAAACCGACTTCGACGGTATGGTCATCCCGCCGGCGGAGATACCAAAAACCGGCGCCATACCAGGCCTCCGGGTCAAAACGGAGGTGGTCAGCCACCGCCTTCCCGCCAGCCGCAGGGGGGAGACCCGCGGCCGGCGCCTCATCCGGTCCGTGCGCCCGCTCTGAACCGTGGCGCATCAGCACGTCGAATGGACAGCTCTCGCAAACGAACGAGCGATCGCATAACTTGAAAGCCACCAGACCCGCCTGCATCCAGATGCAGGCGGATTCGCTTTCAGGCCAGATGCGGTGACCCGCATCGGGGTGTTGTCCGGTATGATCGGGCATGGCGTGTACTCTTCATCCGTCTCATTCAGCACCGAGATGGCAGCTGTCGCAGCTCTCTTCGTAATTAAAGGCTTTCTCACCATTATGGCAGGTACCGCATTGGTCGTGACCCGCCCTGGCATGCTTGTCGTCCGCGCCGGGAGTGGCCGGCCGGATGGAAAAGAGCCCGGCATGGCATCCCTTGCAGTTGGGTGCGCTCTGATCCACATGCGTTTCATGACTGAAGGTGACCTGACCGGGACTCTCCGCCGATTTGGCGAGGGCGATCGCCTGGGGAAAGGCGAGCGACTCGGCCGGCAGGGGTTTGGCCGGATCGGGCTGCGTCGACGGACTATTGGGCTTGTGCGCGGCCAGCGACCAGGCAAATCCGGCGACCAACAGCAGCAGAATCCCGAACAGGACGGCCATCGCCTGACGACCGGATCGTCCAGCCGCTACCAGCGGTGGCTGATGCACCCCCAGCTTCTCATCAGACGGAAAGATCGGCAAAAACAGGACCGCGAAACGGAATGCTACCAGCCCGGCCGCCACTACCGACAGGGTCACCGCCAGCTCCATCCAGCTGGGCAGATAATCCACGCCGCTGGACCGTGTCATGCCGGTAATCGCGACATTGAGACGGCTCATGATAAAACCAAAGAGCACCAGAACCGCCCCGAAAAAGAGCCACGCCTTGTTGGCCCGCACGCGGGCACTGAAGAAGAGAAACATCGGCACGATAAAACCGAGTACGATCTCCGCCAGAAAATAAAGGCTCTCGGCCGAGCCATCGAAGAGATAGCGCATGGCACCGCGGCTGGAGAGATCCTGGAGCCGCAGGACCAGATAGATCCCGATCACCACCGCGATCACCCGGCTGATGTTGGCCAGCAGGGTATGCTCGAGCTCCTTGCCGAAAGCGCGCGCACTCAGATAGGATTCGAAAATGACCATGGCAAGACCCCCGGCGATGGCCGAGACGAAAAAGAAGAGCGGCAGCAACCCCGAATACCACAAGGGATGCAGCTTGCTGGCCTCCAGGACATAGAGGGTGCCGAGGGAGGACTGGTGCAGGGTCGAGAGCAGGACCCCGATGATCACCAATGGGACGGTGATGGTGTGGATCCGGCGTTGCCAGCGTTCAAGGCGGAAGCGTTCGAAAACCACCGGCAGGAATTCCAGAAAGAGCACCGTCGTATAGAGCATCACGCACCAGCCAACCTCGAACATGACCGAGTGGGGATTCCACATGACGATGACATGCCAGACATTGTAGGGTTTTCCCAGATCGAACATCAGCGCTGTGATCACCAGAACGTAGCCGAGAAAGGCGGTCAGGATGGTGGAGCGGGCAATGGGTTTGTAATCCTTGAGATTAAAGATATAGACCGTGGCTGCGATCGCAAAACCGCCGGCGGCCAGGCCGACGCCGACGAGGATGTCAAAGCCGATCCAGATGCCCCAGGGGAATGAATCGGAGAGATGGGTGGTGGCCCCCAGGCCATACCAGAAACGGTGAAAGGTCGCATAGAGTCCCCCTGCCCAGATGGCGGCAAGGACGAGGGTCCAGAAAGTCGGTTTGGGAAGTTTCAAGTTCATGAGCACCTCAGCATAGTGATGGAGACAATCCTTGATGGGCCGCATCGGCTGCGGGGGATCAGACCTGATCTTCGGGTGAATCCTGCAGTTTGACGCGCCGGTTTATAATCCACCAAATACCGGCGAGGAAAGCCGCGCCGGTCGTCACGATACTGGGGATCTTGTTGAGAACCTTCCAGGTCAATTTGGGGTAGGGGTCCTGGATCATGTTATCCGGAAAACCGAGTTCGGCGAAAGGCACTCCCGAGAGATAGAGCACCGAAGTACCGCCGGCCTCACGCAGGCCATAAAGGTGGGCGACATAGCGGTCCGGCTGCGCTTGCATGCGCTGCTGTGCCTCGGCGATCAGGGCGGAGCGCTCGCCAAAGAGGGTCGCACCGGTCGGACAGGCCCGGGTGCACGCCGGCTGCTCCCCCTTCTTGATGGCCTTTTCGTAGCAAAAAATGCATTTTTGAATGACCGGAATCGGTTTGTCCCATTGATATTTGGGGATGCTGAAGGGACAGGCGATCATGCAATAGCGGCAGCCCATGCACTTGTGACCATCATAGATCACCGCCCCCTCCGGGGTCTTGGTCAAGGCGGCAACCGGACAGGCCGAGACACAAGCCGGCTCCTCGCAATGCATGCACTGGCGGCGAATATTGACCCCCTTGCGGTTCTCCACCGCACTCCAGGTATAGGCGGTCAGCAGATTGTTGGCGGAGTCCCGGGGCAGGGCATTGATCTCTTTACAGGCCAATGCGCAGGCTTCACAGCCTACGCATTGGGTCAGGTCCGTTAGAATAGCGGCTTTCATCCGCTTCCTCCATCCTAGTTTAGAGTGGGCTTGTCGAGAAATTCCTCAACGAATTTACTCCAGGAGGCGTCATCCAGCGTCTGCAGGGCGCCGGCGGCTGGCAAGCCACCGTCCTGCATCGCCAGAGCCAGGGCCGGCTGCGGCGCAGAGAGGGCGAAAAAGTCGCGCAGTCGCGCCATCTCGGCCTGCAGCCACTGACGGGCCTCTTCGCCGATGTGCATGCCTTTGACCGATTCGCTCAGATTTTCCGGCTGCAATGACAGAGCCCAGGCCTGGTTGAAGTCACGGTACAGGCCCAGCGGATTGTTCTGGAGGGTATCATTGACGGCGGTGATGGTGCCGGACATCGGGGCGCGCAGCGAGAGGACGCGATTTCCCAAGTGCAAGGAGAGGATCGGCTGGCCCTTATTGACCCGCTCTCCGGGACGGGGCAGGGTGATCGCGTCGATGTTATGCAGGGCCGAGAGCATCAGCCGGCTGACACCAAGGCGGATCTCGCCGTTGGGCAGAAGGGAGCTCCAGAGGTGTCCCGGGGCAGCGAAGACACCGTGGGGCAGCAGCTCTTCGATGCTGTTATACACTGGCCTGTGCGCAGCCACCGCAGCGGGCATATAGGATCTGGCCTGGCGTAACTGAACCAGGTAATCGGCCAGGATGAAGGCCAGGGCGAGGGCAAGAAGCAGGAGAACGGTCATGTTCTGTTCCTTGGTTTTATGCGTGATCGATCAGTGGATTTCGTAGTTGAAAAACTCGAGGCAGAATTCGCGCCATTGGTCATCGGTCAGGTGACGGGCAAAGCCATCGACCAGTTCGCCGCCATCCTGCATGGCCGGGAGCAGGGCACCGGTTTGTTCGAGCAGGAATCTGGCGCGCACCGTCTTGAGCCACTGACCCACCGAAGCGCCCTGCATCAGATTGGCGAGGTTGTCGGCCAGATGGGCGGGTTTGATGCGTAACAGCCAGTCGCCGCCGCTCTTCTCGTTCGCCTCGATAACCACCCCGTCGACGGGGATACGCTGCGCCACCAGCCGTCCGCCCACCCGGGCTTGCCAGGCCATATCACCCTGATGGACAACGGCACCCTGTTCGGGCAGGGTGATTTCGTCGAGATAGCCAAAGGCGTGGCGAGAAAAATCATCCATACCGACCTCAACCACCTCGTCCGAGATCACCCGGGCGAAACTGTGGCTTGGATGCAGATAATAGGGCGCATTCGCAGCCATCGCCTGCGAGGTCCTGGCTGCAGCTGTCATCTGCCGCCGGGCGGCCCGTTCGCGCAGATAGCTGATGCCGATGAAGATCAGAACCATGGCCAGCATGAGAAGAACTACCATAACAGACCTCCTTGTCACACTTTTAATTGCAGCTGATTGACGTCTCACCTTCTCCCTCTGCAAAGGCCATGCCAGAGTTTGACGATGATTTAATATGGCAACATAAGACATTATAAATCAATCAATAATACCCTCCCGGCATGCATATTAATTGAACACCCTTGTAAAGTAATAATGCTGATTAAATCAACATGTAATCTGTACGTAATAGAATAGGACAGTTTTAATCCATTTAATACAGATTCTTATGAATGCTGTTAAATTAAACAACAAACACTACTGATAATTGCTGAAGTGTTGTTTTTATCTGCAAAACACGCGCCGGCGGTAGACCTCTCCCCACGCGCCACCACTTCAGGGTGTCGGCACCCGGATTCCGCAGGCTCTTCTCCTTTCCGCTATTTACTGTTGACAAAATAGGTGCATATTCCTATATTGGAATAATGTACTAGTCTTCCGTCGCTGGCGGATCTTTGTTTTCTGCTGGGCAGCATGGCCTGCGACGACACGTCGCAAAGCGAGAGGTGGAATATGAGAGGCACAGTCATCCTATTTGGCTTGCTCCTGGGCTGCCTCACGGCCGGCAGGGCGGAGAATTACCTCATCAACGGCGGACAGGAATCCCAGATCAGCTACCAGATGGTACAAAAGGTGGAACCTGCACCCGGCACCCAGAAACTGGTCCTAAGCTATGTCATCCCCGACGCCTTTACCTCACCAACCTATCACCAGGGCATCAGCACCTTTCGTCTTACCTTTTCGCTTGAGCCCTCCAGCCGCGAGGAGAAGACCGATGAACGGGGCAACCGGATCGTGCGGGCGATCTGGAACCGTCCGCAGGCTATGGTGGAATCGGTCATGCAGTTCACCGCGAGCAACAGTACCGGCCTGAAACCGCTGCGCACCACGGCCCCCTTCCCGCTGGCCCAACTCGGCCGCGCCGAAGAGGTCTATCTCGCTGCCACCAGTCAGGTGCCTGCACGCAATGAGGAGATCTTCCGCCTCGCCGAGCAGCTCACGTCCGCCAGCAAGACCGAGTTCGATGCCATCCAGCGGATTCTCACCTGGGTGGTAGACCATCTCCGTTACGTCCTTGTCCCGGAGAGCTACGATGCCCTCTATTCCCTGCGCACTGGCAAGGGCAACTGCCAGAACTATTCGCATATCAGCGCCGCGCTGATGCGTGCAGTCGGCATCCCCTGCCGCATCGTCAACGGCGTCACCCTCAAGGAACCCTATGATGTCGAGCTGCCCAATGGCACCCTGACCCTGCGCATGGCGCAAGGCCGGCACTCCTGGATCGAGGTGTGGTTCCCCGATCTGGGTTGGGTGCCCTTCGATCCCCAGCAAACCGCCCTCTATGTCAGCAACCGCTTCATTCGCGTCGAAGTCGGCCTCGACAATGAAGAGACCTGCAACGACGGCCTGATCCGCTGGTCCCAGTCAGCGGGCGCCCAGGGCAAACCGCAGTTCGAGGAGAACATCGGCTACACCCTGGCGGCCGATCGGGTTAGCCTGCGCGCTGAAAAACAGAGCTACGGCCCGCAAAAGCTGCTCTTTTTCCCGCCGGTCGAGGCTCGATTCACACCGGTCGCCACCCGGCCGGCGGCCCCGCCTCCACCACCACCGGCACAGCCGGCTGCGCAGCAGACCATGCGGCGCTACGCCTACAGCCAGCCCTACAGCCAGGGCAATACTGAATTCCCGCAGAACACCGACTTCCTCGCTGCCCGCGGACCGGCCCGACCGACCGACGACGGCCAGATGGAAATGCGCAAGAACTTTATGGTCGAAACCGCCGAATATGTCACGACCCAGGGACAGCAGTACGCCCAAACCTTCCTCATTGCCAAGCCGCTCAAACTCAACAAGATCGGCCTCGCCCTCCACAAATTCGGCGGCACCGGCCAGCTCTGGATCGAACTCTACAAGGACGACGGAGCGGGCAAACCCGGAACCTATCTGGCCACCAGCCAGTACCTCGCCGTCGATCAGATGAAATATGCTCCGGGGTACGACTGGATCGACTTTGATTTCGGCACCCCCGGCCAGCTCCTGCCGCCCGGCCGCTACTGGATGGCCATCGGGTTCACCGGCAGCCCGGTCATCAACTGGTTCTTCTCTTATGGCAAACCGGTCGGCCCCGAGGATGGCACTCGCTACAAGACCCTCTTCGACGAGACCTGGAGCCGCAGCCTCGCCTACGAGTTCAATTATCGCATCATCGGCATGACCGGCGATTAAGACCGGCCCCATGCCAAGCCACTGCCTGGGGGACAACTTGTCGCTAACGGGAAGAGGGAATGGCGGAACACTACATTCTGACGCACGATCTCGGGACCAGCTCCAACAAGGCTGTACTCTTCACCATGCACGGCCGCCTCGTGGCGGAGGCCCGCCAGGACTACGCGGTCCACTATCCGCGGCCCCATTACGCGGAACAGGATCCCTTCGATTGGCTGCATGCGGTCTATACCACCAGCCGCAAGGCGCTCGATAAAGCCGGCATCCCGGCCGGGCAAGTGGCCGGCATCACTTTTACCTGCCAGATGCAAACCCTCGTGGCCGTCGATGGTCAGGGCCAACCGGTGATGCCGGCGATCTCCTGGCTCGACACCCGCGGCATGGAGGTTCTCTACGACACCCTCTACCCTCTGCCGCGTATCCAGGGCTACCATCCCCTGCGTCTGCTGCAATTTCTGCGGATCACCGGCGGGGCGCCTGGCCATAGCGGCAAAGACCCGATCGCGAAAATCCTCTGGCTGCAGCGCAACCGGCCGGAGCTCTTCGCCCGGACCGCCAAATTTCTCGACGTCAAGGATTTTGTCATCTATCATCTCACCGGCCGCTGGTCGAAATCGGTCGATATGGCCGTGGTCTGGTGGCTGCTCGATACCCGGCAGAACCGCAACGTCTGGCACGAAAAGCTCTGCCAGCTCGCCGGCATCACGCCGGAGCACCTGCCGCCGGTCTACCCGAGCTCGGCGATCATTGGTCCCTTGCAGCCGACCGCGGCGGAGCACATGGGCCTGCCGCCCGGCATCCCGATCATCAACGGCTCCGGGGATATTCCAGCCGCCGCCGTCGGTTCCGGCGCCATCCAGGAGGGGGCCCTCAATATCCGCCTCGGCACCAGCGGCGGGATCTCCGGCCATTTCAGCCAGCGCAAGATCGATCTGGCCCATTATGCCGGCTGCGTCGGCAGCACCTTTCCGGAGAAATACTATCTGGCACTGGCCCACCAGGAGACGATCGGGATCTGCCTCGAATGGCTCGCCAACCGCATCCTCTACCACAAACAACGCCTCGAGGAGGAGACCCTCTTTGCCGATGTCTTCCAGCTGCTCGACCATCTGGCGATACAGGCCCCGCCCGGTGCAGCGGGACTGATCTTCACCCCCTGGATGTTCGGCGAACGCTGCCCGATCGATGACCATAACGTCCGGGCCGGCCTTTTCAACCTCAGCCTCGAGCATGGCCGGGAGCATATCATCCGCGCCGTGCTCGAAGGCATCGCTTTCAACCTGCGCTGGGGCCTGGAGGTTCTGGAAAATCTCTATCAGCCGGTGTCCGAACTGCACATCATCGGCG
This sequence comes from uncultured Cytophagia bacterium, assembly GCA_964436305.1. GTDB lineage: Bacteria > Zhuqueibacterota > Zhuqueibacteria > Residuimicrobiales > Residuimicrobiaceae > JAKPUX01. Next base: position 23,060 of record CAYTCI010000053.1, read on the forward strand.
GCGGCGCAAAAAGCGATATCTGGTGCCAGATCATCGCCGACATCACCAACCGGTGCATTCGCCAGGTCGCCGAACCCCAGCAAGCCAATGCCCGCGGCGCGGCACTGCTGGCCAGCCTGGCCCTGGGACACATCAGTGACTTTGCGTCGATCGCCGACCATGTGGTGATCCGCCAGAGCTATCAGCCCGATCCGGCCAATCGGCAACTCTATGACCGGCTCTTCGCTGAATTCAAACGCCTTTATCGTCAAAACAGGAAATGGTACGCCCGTATGAATGGCGTCGGCGGCCATCTCCACCTGGCGGGGGAAGGATCCAAGTCCGCCTCCTGACCGCTCGCCGCAGCACCTCATCCCTTTCCTGGAGCAATCCACCTTATGGCTCAGCCACGCACCGGCACGGTGCTGATCGTCGATGACGAGCCCATTATCCGCGATTCGTTGCATCATTGGCTGGAGATGGAAGGGTACCGCGTCTTTGCCGCGGAGAACGGCGAAAAGGCGCTCCAGCTCTGCCGATTCGAGCCCTTCGATATCGGCGTCTTCGATATCCGCATGCCCGGCATGGATGGCATCACCCTGCTTAAACAGACGCGCCGCGATTATCCGCAGATGGCGGTGATCATGATGACTGCCTTCGCCAGCATCGAGGATGCCGTCCTCTGTATCAGTTCCGGCGCCCATGATTACATCATCAAGCCCTTTCCGCCGGAAAAACTCTCCCAGTCGATCCGCAACCTGATGGAATCGCGGCATCTGCAAGCCCGGCAGGAGGGTCTGCTCGCGCGTCAGGAGCTGCTGCAGCACTTTGCCCGCGAAGCAGCGCCCTACCTGGCACTCGGCGCGATTACCGCTGCCCACGCCGGTGCGGCGTGGGCTCCTGCAGGACAATCTGATCCGCAGCCACCCGAGGCGGAGAGCAAAGACCGACCTTTGCTCGACCGCGCCCTGGCGATGGCCCGGCCGGCACTGACGGCCCGGAACAGCGACCTGAACCGCATCGTCACCACCGCATTGGCGCTGACCGAAGCCGAGCACCACGCCACGGGCTGGCCGGCGGCGGAATCCGCCGCCGCATTGCCGACAGCGGCCCCCTTCGTGCCCAGCGTGCTGGCCCTGCACCTGCTCCTCATCGCCTTGATACAGAACGAGCGGACCACTCCTGAGCTGCGGGTACTGCAGCCGGGTGCCGGTTCCGCCGGACCGCGTTTGCAGCTGCTCGCCGCCGATGGCTGGAGTGCCGCGAATCGAGCCCTGCTGGCGGACGAGGGAGAAGAAGCCGGCAGCGATGACCGCTCTGGCGGCATGGCCCGGCTGCTGCTGCGGCAGTTGGGCGCTGCGTTGCATCGCCGCGGCGACCACTGCATGATCGAATTTCCTCCGCCACGGGAAGAGGTTTGACGGCATGGCGGACGATACGGTGAAAATCCTCATCATCGACGACGAGGACCTGCTGCGGGAAGGGTGCAGGCGGCTGCTTGAAATGGCGGGCTATGCCGTCGCCACCGCTGCCGATGCCGAGGAGGGACTGCAAAAAGCGGCTTCGGGGGCCTTTGGAATCGTCTTCGTCGATTTCCGGATGCCCGGCATGACCGGCATCGAGTTCATCCGCCGGATGCAGGAGAGCAGCCCCGATACCGATGTGGTGATGATGACCGGCTATGCCAGCATCGAGATGGCGGTCGAGGCGATGAAGAATGGAGCGCGCGACTATATCTCCAAGCCCTTTGAAGCAGAGCAGTTGCTGGAAATCGTCGGCCGTCTGGTGCAAAAACGCCCGCCGGCTGCCGCTCCAGCGGAGGGAGAACTGGATTTCGTCCACCAGGGCAAGTCGATCCGCATTATCGGCGGGGTGCCGGCCATGCGCGACCTCTTTGATCTGGTGCGAAAAGTGGCGCCGAGCGACAGTACGGTGCTGATTGAAGGGGAGAGCGGCACCGGCAAGGAGCTGATCGCCCGTGCGATTCACGCCCTCAGTCTGCGCAAGAGTAAGCCTTTTTTTGCCATGGATTGCGGCTCGCTGGTCGAATCGCTCTTTGAGAGCGAGCTCTTCGGTCACGTCAAGGGCTCTTTCACCGGAGCGACCGCGACCAAACACGGCGCGCTCGAGCTCGCACACGGCGGCACCTTTTTTTTCGACGAGATCGGCAACATCTCCCTCAACGTCCAGGCCAAGATCCTGCGGGCGATCCAGGAGAAGGAGATCCGCCGGATCGGCTCCACGCAAACCATCCCGGTCGATGTGCGCGTGATCGCGGCAACCAACCGGGATCTTCAGGCGGCGGTTGCTGCGGGTCAGTTCCGAGAAGATCTCTATTACCGTCTGAGCGTCATCCCGGTCCGCCTTCCGCCCTTGCGTGAAAGAGCCGAAGATATCGAGCTTTTGCTTGATTACTTCATCCAAAAACACAATAAACGGCGGCAGCAGAATCCCATCGAAACCATCGCTCCGGAAGTGATTGACCTCTTCAAGCGTTACTCCTGGCCGGGCAACATCCGCGAGCTGGAGAATGTGATTGAACGGGCGGCGGTGATCGAGGAGGGGTCGGAGCTGCGCCTGCACAGCTTGCCGCCGCATCTGCGCAGTTTTTCCGGAGGGTCAGCCCCGGCCGAAACAATCGAATCCAAATCGCTGGCCGGGATGGAAAAGGAACATATTCGCAAGGTTCTCGAGAGTTCCGCTGGCAACATCAGCCAGGCTGCCCGGGTGCTGGGCATCGACCGCAAGACCCTTTATGAAAAAATCCGCCGCTACCACCTCTCGCTCTCCTGATCCCGCTCACTGTGGAATTTCGCCACAGAAAGTTCTATCAAATATGATAGAACTTTCCCTTATTACCTGCCGCGCACCGTTAAAAATCGAATGAATACAACAAGTTAAAATTGTCGTTCACGAGTCAGGGAATGGCACGTTTTTTGAACTGGTGCAAAACAAACGTATTTCATTCTGGCGTATAGCAATGACGTGTCTTATCGTGGCAAATCCGCAAAAGAGCGTGACCCAGGAGGTGGAGCAGTTTCTCAGCGCCCATTCGGTCACGACGCTGCTGCTGGATGATCTCCTGCAAGCCCTTGAGCAGGCTCAGGGGCAGCATTTCGATCTGATCGTGCTCGATGCCCGAACCCATGGTCTCAAAATTGACCAGGCTATCCGTCTGCTCAAGGGCTGCGATCCGGCGGCGCGGATCATTGTGCGCACCGAAGAGAACACCCGCGCCCTTGAGGGCAAGGTCCGCAAGGAACAGGTTTTTTACTTTCATGTCGATTCTCTCGGCATGCAGGACCTGAAACTGGCGATGGCTTCGGCACTCGGTATTCCGGGAACAAGGCAGTAAATCCCAGTAAGCAACCGTATCATAATGAGAGGAAATCATGGAACTCCAAGAGGTGTACCAGAAATATCCGAAGAACGATCCCTCGATCCTGATCCCGATTCTCCAGGACATTCAGGAGGTTTGCGGGTATCTCTCCGAGGACGAATTGCAGCATGTCGCCGTGCACACCCGGCTGCCGGTCAGCCGGGTATTTGGAGTGGCGACTTTTTATAATCAGTTCCGCCTGCGGCCATTGGGCAAACATGTGATCCGCGTCTGCCGCGGCACGGCCTGTCATGTCAAGGGTTCGTTCGACATTCTCACTACCCTGGAAAACGAACTGGGCATCAAGGCCGGCGGCACCACCAAGGATCTGCAGTTCTCCATCGAGACCGTCGCCTGCATCGGTGCCTGCAGTATTGCCCCGGTCATCACCATCGACGACGAGTTCCATGGCGGCCTCACGGTCAAAGCCGTGCAGAAATTGATCGCTGCGATGAAAAACAACAAGGAATGAGGCGGATATGAATTCATATGCAAAGATCTTTGCCAACTGCTGGCATACTCCCGAGAAACCCTGCGCGCACTTTATCGAGTGCATCAATGAAGGCCAAAAGTGCCACCAGTCCGCCGAAACCCGTAAAAGCCTCGATGCCTTCAAGCGGGAGATCCTGCTGGAAGAGCACAAGGAGCCGGTGATCCTCATTGGCATGGGCACCTGCGGCCTGGCCAACGGCGCCAACCGCGTCCATGCCGCGATCCTCGCCGAGCTGGAAAAACTCAACCTCAAGGTCCAGGTCATCCCGACCGGCTGCGTCGGCTACTGCTCCAAGGAAGTGATCGTCGATATCAAGCTGCCCGGCCATCCGCGCCTCTGCTACTGCCAGGTCAAGCCGGAAGATGTGCCCGAACTGCTGCAGAAAACTCTGGTCGAAAAGACAGTCGTGCGTGAAAAACTGCTCGGTATCTATCCGACCCAGAGCAGCAATGGCTGGGGCGAATTGCCGCTGCTTAATGAGGTGCCCTTTTTCGCCAAACAGAAAAAGATGGTCCTCGCCAACTGCGGCGTCATCGATCCCGAGAGCATTGACCAGTATCTCGCACGCGGTGGTTATCTCGGCCTCTCCCGGGCGCTCAACAAGATGACCTCCGCCGAGGTGGTGAAAGAGATGATCGCTTCCGGTCTGCGCGGCCGTGGCGGCGGCGGTTTTCCGACCGGCAAGAAATGGGAATTTGCTTATAACCAAAAGTCCGAGCAGAAGTACATCGTCTGCAATGCCGACGAAGGCGATCCCGGCGCCTTTATGGACCGCGCCGTTATGGAAAGCGATCCCCATCGCGTGATCGAGGGCATGGTGATCGGGGCCTACGCCATCGGCGCCAGTGCAGGCTATATCTACTGCCGCGCAGAGTATCCGTTGGCCATCAAACGCCTGGAAAAGACCATCGCTGATGCCACGGCCTATGGTCTGCTGGGCGACGATATCCTCGGCAGCGGCTTCTCCTTCCATCTCAAGATTAAAAAAGGTGCTGGCGCTTTCGTATGCGGCGAGGAGACTGCCCTGCTCAACTCGATAGAAGGCAAACGGGGCATGCCGCGCCCGCGGCCGCCCTTCCCGGCGGTCTCCGGCCTCTTCGGCAAGCCGACGGTCATCAATAACGTCGAGACCTTCGCCAACGTTCCGCTGGTCCTGCGCGATGGCGCCGACCAGTTTGCGAGCATCGGCACGACCGGCTCCAAGGGGACCAAGATCTTTGCCCTTTCGGGCAAGATCACCAATACCGGGCTGGTCGAGGTGCCGATGGGCGTCACCCTGCGCGAAGTGGTCTTTGACATCGGCGGCGGCTGCCCCAATGACAAAAAGTTCAAGGCCGTCCAGATCGGCGGACCTTCCGGCGGCGCACTGCCGGAGCAGGTCATCGATACCAAAATCGACTATGAGAACCTCAAAACCGTCGGCGCCATGATGGGTTCCGGCGGGCTGGTGGTGATGGATGAGACCACCTGCATGGTCGATGTCGCCAAGTATTTTATGACTTTCATCCAGTCCGAGTCGTGCGGCAAATGTATCCCCTGCCGCGAAGGCACCAAGCGTCTGCTCGAGATCCTCGAACGGTTGACCTCCAGCTACCGCAGCGAGAAGAGCCCCGACGAAGCCCTGTTGCGTTTTCAGGGCATGGTCTACATGGAACGTCTCTCCGAGGTGATCCAGAATACCTCGCTCTGTGGCCTGGGACAGACCGCCTCCAATCCGGTGATGAGCACGCTGCGTTATTTCCGCGATGAGTACGAAGCGCACCTCTACGACCGCAAATGCCCGGCCGGGCTGTGTCGCGAGCTGCTGACCTACCATATTGACACGGATAAGTGCACGGGCTGCACGGTCTGCGCCCGCAAGTGCCCGCAGAATGCCATTCTCGGTGAAAAGCAAAAGGCGCACTATATCATCGACGAGAAG
>CAYTCI010000054.1:0-28622 GCA_964436305.1 uncultured Cytophagia bacterium
CATTGACGCCCTCCTGGGGACCGGTGCAACCCCGCCGCCGCACGGCCTCATCGCCGCCATGGTCGATCGGCTCAACTCCCTCGCGGCGCCGCTGCTCGCCGTCGATCTGCCGACCGGCATCGATGCCGACACCGGCGCGGTGCCAGGCAGCGCCATCCGCGCCGAGGCCACCGCCGTCATGGCCCGCCTCAAGCGCGGGCTGCTGCTCTCGCCGGGACGCGAACAGGCGGGCACGCTCCATCTGGTCGATATCGGCCTGCCGCCGGCCTGGGCGCCGGATGAGGGCCCGACTGTCATCCGTCTCGAAGAGGCGGATATCGCCGCGCGTCTGCCGCGGCGCGCCCTCACCGCCCACAAGAACAGCCTCGGCAGCGTCGGCGTCATCGCCGGCTCCCTCAGCTTTTCCGGCGCCGCCGTGCTGACGGCCACCGCCACCCTGCGCGCCGGCTGCGGTCTCTGCTACCTCGCGGCCCCCCGGAGTTTGCTGCCCCTGCTGGCCCCCCGACTCACCGAGGTCATCACCTGGCCCTTCGCCGAGGAGACCGCCGGGATCCTCAGCGAGGCCGCCTGGCCGGAGTGGGCGGCCGCCGCCGGCGCGCGCACCGCCCTGGCCGTCGGCCCCGGACTGGGGCAGCACCCCCGTACCGGCGCCCTGGTCCATCGCCTCCTCCGCGAGATGCACCAGCCCATGGTCCTCGACGCCGACGGCCTCACCCTCTGCGCCGACACCCCCGAACTGCTGCAAAACTACGCCGGAACGCTGATCCTGACCCCCCACCCCGGCGAGCTCTCCCGGCTCACCGGCCTGGCCGTGACAGAGATCCTCGCCGATCCCCTCGCCGCCGCCGGCACCTGGGCCCGCAAACTCGGGCAAATCCTCATCCTCAAGGGCAATCCGACCGTCATCGCCGCCCCCGATGGCGCCCTCTATCTCAATGCAACCGGCAACCCCGGGATGGCCACCGCCGGATCGGGCGATGTGCTCACCGGCGTGATCGCCGGACTGCTGGCCCAGGGCCTCCAGCCTCTCGACGCCGCCCTCTGCGGCGTCTGGCTGCACGGCGCCGCCGGCGACCTCGCCCGCGATCGCAAGGGCGAGATGGGGATGATCGCCGGCGACCTGCTCGAATCCCTGCCGCTCGCCAGCCAGCGGCTGCGGAGGTCCAGCTGAGGCCGCTAAAGGAAAAAGTCTACTGGCAGCTGCCGGCGTGGCTCTGTGCGGTCGTCATCATCACCCTCACCTCCCTGCCCGACCTCAAGCCGCCTTCGCTCGGATTGAAACTGGAGGACAAGATCTTCCACGGCCTGGTCTATGGCCTCCTCGGGGTGCTGATCATCCGCGCCCGGCTGCGCGGCCGGCCCGATCCCGGGCATACCGGCCTCCGCGCCCTCCTCGGCATCGGCATTCCCCTCGCCCTGCTCGATGAGCTGCACCAGGCCTTCATCCCCGGCCGCTTTTGCGACGGTTTCGATGCCCTGGCGGATCTGCTTGGATTGCTGCTGGCCGCACTTTTTTGGCGTCTCAGCGGTGAGGCCCTGAGCGGCTTGGATCGTTCAATTTATTGTAAATTAATCAAATATGACGGATTAACGCCCTGAAGGCACCGCCGCTTTTTTTTCCGGGGGGGCAACTTTTGATTGACTTTGGCCCACGAATGCCTTATTTTACATTAAAATTAGCGCTCTGTGGGGATTAACCTAACGGGAGGATACCACCGTGGCCGATACAGCATATTGTGTCAAATGCAAAGCCAAAACCGAAGTCAAGGACGGCAAAAAGGTAACGATGAAGAACGGCCGCGCAGCTCTTAAAGGCATTTGCGCCAAATGCGGCACTGGCGTTTACAAAATACTCGGCAAGGCCCAATAATCTGAACCCTCAATAAAAAAGGCGATGCGGGTCTCCGCATCGCCTTTTTTTTATTCACGCCCGCGCGACGGCGCCCTACAACAGGAAAAGCATCTCGGAATAGCGCGGCAGCGGCCAGAGTTCATCGTCGGTGAGCAGTTCGAGCTCGTCGACCGGCTTGCGCAGCTCCTCCATGATCGGCCGGAGATGGTCGGCCATGAATTTGGCGCAACGCGACAAATCCTCCATCCCCTCGGCCTTGGCCAGGGCCACCCCCAGCTCCTTGCGCTTCAGCCCGATCTGGTCGATCATCCGCGTGACCGTGCTCAATAACTCCACCTCCGTGGCGTAGGAGAGATCCCCCAGCAACGGCTCCAGTTCCTTCATCCCCTTGATCGCCGCAACCAGCCGCTGCTGAAACGTGATGGCAGCCGGCACGACCAGAATGCCCACCATATTCATCAGGGTGTCGGCCTCGATCTGCAGCTGTTTGATGAACTGCTCCAGCTTGGTATGATAGCGGGCCTCCAGTTCGGGCTGGGAGAAGGCGCGCTGACGCACCAGCATCTCCACATTCTTGGCGGCCACCAGGGCATCGAGGGCATAGGCGGTATTCTTGATGTTGGGCAGATTGCGGCGCGCCGCCTCCTGCTCCCACTCCTTGCTGTAGTTGTTGCCGTTGAAGCGGATCAGTTCGGTCTCCTTGATGTGCTTGCGCAGCACCGTCAGCGAGGCCGCCTTGAGGTCGAGCCCCTTGGCCAGCTCCTTCTCGATCCCGGCCACCAGGGTATCGAGCGAATCGGCGACCGCGGCGTTGAGCACGGTATTGGCCAGGCTGACCGAGGCGGAGGAGCCGATCGCGCGAAACTCGAACTTGTTGCCGGTGAAAGCGAAGGGCGAGGTGCGGTTGCGGTCGGTATAGTCGCGCAGCACCTTGGGCAGCTGGCCGATGCCGAGATCGATGATGCTCTCGTTGGTCGCTTTGGCCGCCTTGCCTGCCTTGATCGCGTCGAGGATGGCGGTGAGCTGATCGCCGAGGAAGACCGACATGATCGCCGGCGGGGCTTCGTTGGCGCCGAGGCGATGATCGTTGCCCGCCGAGGCGATGGTGGCGCGCAGCAGATCGCCAAAATAATAAACCGCGCGCACGACCGCCACCAGAAAGACAAGAAACTGCAGGTTCTCCTCCGGGGTTTTGCCGGGCTCGAGCAGATTATTGCCATCCGAATCACTCATCGACCAGTTGTTGTGCTTGCCGCTGCCGTTGACGCCGGCGAAGGGTTTTTCGTGCAGCAGCAGGGCCAGGCCATGGCGGTTGGCGACGCGGCGCAGGATCTCCATAATCAGGTGGTTGCGATCGGCCCCGACATTGGCCTCCGCATAGATCGGCGCGATCTCGAACTGGTGCGGCGCCACCTCGTTGTGACGGGTCTTGGCGGGCACCCCCACCTTGTAGAGCTCCATCTCTGCGTCCTGCATAAAAGCCAGGATGCGCTCCTTGATCGCACCGAAATAATGGTCTTCCAGCTGCTGACCTTTGGGCGGACGGGCGCCGACCAGGGTGCGGCCGGTGATGCGCAGGTCGGGGCGCAGGTTGAAGAAGCTCTTGTCTACGAGGAAATACTCCTGCTCGGTGCCGATGGTCGTGATCACCCGCCGGGCGCTGAGGTTGCCGAAGAGGCGGAGCACCCGCGTGGCCGAGCGGTTGATCGATTCCATCGAGCGCAGCAGCGGGGTCTTTTTGTCGAGCGCCTCGCCGGTGTAACTGATAAAGACCGAAGGGATACAGAGGATACCGCCGCGCGGCCCCTCCATGATGAAAGCCGGACTCGAAGGGTCCCACATGGTATAACCGCGCGCCTCGAAGGTCGAACGCATGCCGCCGCTGGGGAAGGAGGAGGCGTCCGGTTCGCCCTGGACGAGCTGTTCGCCGCGGAAGCGCTCGATCACCGAGCCATCTTCCTCGACCTCGATGAAGGCATCGTGTTTCTCCGCGGTCGAGCCGGTTTGCGGCTGGAACCAGTGGGTGAAATGGGTCACGCCCTTGCTCAGGGCCCACTCTTTCATCGCATGCGCGACCGAGTCGGCGATGGTCATGTCCAGTTTTTCGCCGTTGCGGATCGTCGCCCGCAGTTTCTTGTAGACCTCCTTGGGCAGCCGCTCGCGCATCACCTTGTCGTTAAAACTGTTGCTGCCATAATAGTTCGCCGCCGGCTCGGCCGGCAGGTATTCGACCTGGTGGTTGGTGCCCACCTGGATTAAAATCGCCTTGCGGATTGAGGAAACGGAATCTGCTGCCATCGGACACTCCATATACGAGGGATTACGGGATTTTCGCCTGCTATGGCAAAGCAAGTGCCAGAAAAGTGATCGGCGCGGCTTTTTTGCGCCATCATGACGTAATGCAACCTACTGTTTATAATAAACAATTTTCCATAACCCCGCGGTCGCAGAAAAAAGTGTAGCATTTGAACGCTGTCTTTACTACATTTTTGTAGTATATTTCCAATTGGCCTCTTTTTTGTCGCTTCAGTGCGGAAGCAGGCGGCGGCAGAACCAGGGCCAGCGATGAAACAGGGGCAAGCATACATCGGCTCGTAAAACAGCCGTTATATTTCCTACAATTGTGTAGAGATAATAAATTATATAACAAATTTGTCGCTTCAAGGAGCCTCGCATGGAGCACCTCGCTCTCTCCGGCCGCAGCGCCATCGCCCCCGCCAAACTCACCCTGCTGCTCGAAATCAACCAGGCCCTGAGCCGCAGCCTCACCCTCCAGGAGGGCTTTACTGCCACCCTGCAGATCCTGCAGAATGGCTACCGCCTCCTCTCCGGAGCGATCCTTCTCTGCGATCCGGAGGCCAAAACCCTCCATCTCGCCGCCGCCGTCGGCCTGCCCGCCAGCGCCGCCCAGGTGGTCTACCGCTACAGCGAAGGCGTGAGCGGCCGCATCGCCGAGACCGGCAAACCCGTGGTCGTCCCCAGGGTGAGCAAGGAGCCCCTCTTTCTCAACCGTCTCGGCAGCTGGGAGGACGGCGGCCGCGCCGAACAGAGCTTCCTCGGCGTGCCCATCACCATCGATTACCGCACCCTCGGCGTCCTCTTCATCAACCTGCCCTGGGTCGCCAAACGCGACTATGAGAGCGTCCTCACCCTCCTCCTGCTGGCGGCCTCCGCCCTGGTCCAGCGCCTCCACCTCCGCCAGCTGATCGAGGCCGAACAGCAAAAACTGCTCACCGAGAATGTCATCCTCAAGCAGCAGCTGCGCCAGGAGAACCGCCTGCAGAATATCATCGGCAACAGCCGCGAGATGCGCGAGGTCTATGAAAAAGTGGCCCAGGTGGCGCACGCCGCGACCACCGTGCTGCTGCGCGGCGAGTCGGGCACCGGCAAGGAGCTGGTCGCCCAGGCGATCCACTATAACTCACCGCGCAGCGAGGCGCCTTTCATCCGCGTCAACTGTGCGGCCATTCCTGAAACCCTGATCGAGTCAGAGTTCTTCGGCTATGAAAAGGGGGCCTTCACCGGAGCGGTGGCGCGCAAAAAGGGGCGCTTCGAGCTCGCCGATGGCGGCACGATCTTTCTCGATGAGGTCGGCGACCTCTCGCCGATGACCCAGGTCAAGCTGCTGCGGGTGCTCCAGGAACACGAATTCGAGCGCGTCGGCGGCCTCGAAACCCTCAAGGTCGATGTGCGCATCATCGCCGCCACCAACGCCGATCTCGAGGCATTGATGGCGCGCGGGGTCTTTCGCGAGGACCTCTACTACCGCCTCAACGTCTTCGCCATCTATCTGCCGCCCCTGCGCGAACGCAAGAGCGACATCCTCCTGCTGGCCGACCATTTCATGATCAAGTACGGCCGCCAGCACGGCAAGTCGATCCAGCGCATCTCCACCCCGGCCATCGACATGCTGATGCGCTACCACTGGCCGGGTAATGTACGCGAGCTCGAGAACTGTATCGAACGGGCGGTCCTGGTCTGCGAGGACCAGGTCATCCACAGTTACCATCTGCCGCCGACCCTGCAGACCGCCGAGAGCAGCGGCACCCCGCTGCGCTGGTCGCTGACCGAGGCGGTCGCCAGCTATGAAAAAGAGCTGATCCAGGATGCCCTCAAATCCGCGCGCGGCATCCGGGCCAAGGCAGCGCGCATGCTCGGCATCACCGAACGTATCATCGCCTACAAGATCGGCCTCTACCAGATCGACGTCCGGCGCTACCGCGCTTGAACCGCGGACGTGCTCCGGGTCAAGTTCGCCGGAAAAAGCTGTTGCTTCCGGCGCTGCAGTTTGATACATTAAGCCCATGCACATTCACCCATCAGGCAACGCCATGAAAAAGCACCTCCTGCTGCTGCTCTTCCTGCTGCTCCTGCCCCCCGGCCTGAGCGCCGGCGAGGCCGTCCGCCTCCCCCTGCAGCAGATCCGCCCGGCCTATGTCGTGCCCCGGGGTCAGCTCTATCTTCAGCTGCCGGTGCGCTTTTTCTTTCAGGACCAGATCCAGGAACTCGCCCCCCATCTCGTCACCGGTGAGACCTACTGGGACATCCAGAACAGCCTCTCCCTGACCTACGGCCTGCGCGACCATATCGATCTCTCGCTGCAGCAGGTCATCTACCAGGACAACCACAAACCCGGCCGCGGCTATAATCTGCCCGATGACCTCTTTCTCCGCGCCCGCTTCGCCGGCTATGGTGCAGCCGGTTCGCCGCTGCGCTGGGGCGGCCAGATCGAGCTGCGCCTGCCCCTGGCCGAATACCACAATCTGCCGCTCGAACCCTATGCCGCCGGCCGCGCCTCGCTGGGGCTCACTCTTCTGCTCTCCCATCTCGGCGATCTCGATCACCCCGGCGCCGGCCGGACCCTCAGCGCCAATCTCGGCTTTTACTTTCATGACGATCATGGCCTCGTCCTGACCACGGCGCCGGAAGACACCCTCACCTCGACCTACAACAGCTCCGAATTCCTCTTCGGCTGCACAATGAACCAACGCTGGGGCCGCTTCGATCTCTTCGCCGAGCTCTCGGGCCGTGCCTTTATGCGCCGGCCGGCGGCGACGGCCTATACCCGCGAGAACTTTGTTTATCTCTCCCCCGGCTTCAGCTATACCCTGCCCTCGACGGTCCAGGTCCATTTCGCCGCCGACCTGCGCCTCACCGGCGATGTCGACAAAACCGGCTATCTGCACGGCAGCGGTGAACGCCCCTGGAATGCCCTGCCCAATGTGCCCCAGTGGCGCATCACCACCGGGCTCACCCTACCGCTCATCCCCTTCCCCGATCTCCATCCCGGCCGGGCCCGAACCCCTGCCAGCGAGGCCTCGCAACAGGAGCTGGAACAGGAACTCTACCGGCAGTTCGCCGCCGAACGCAAAAAAACGGAGGAATCCGAACAAAACCTCGCGCGCATCCGCGCGGAACGGGAGCGGATCAACAAGCTCCTCGAGGGGTTGCGCGGCATGCTGGAAAACCGTCCTGCCCTGCCGGCCGACAGTACCACCGCCCCGGCGAAGCCGCCGCAGGAACCGCCCCGTCCCTGACCGGCGCCCGAAAGCATAAAAAAAGCCGCTGCTGTTGAACAGGAGCGGCTTTTTTTATTGAATGGTTGCGCCTAACGGATCAGATCGACCCCCATGTAGGGGCGCAGAACCCTGGGCACGACGATAGTGCCCTCGTCGGTCTGATAGTTCTCGAGGATGGCGATAACCGTGCGCGGCAGCGCCAGCCCGGAGCCGTTGAGGGTGTGGACGAATTCGGGTTTGGCGCCCTTGAAGGGCCGGAAACGGATGTTGGCGCGGCGGGCCTGGAAATCGGCGAAATTGCTGCAGCTCGAGACCTCGAGCCATTTCTCCATCCCCTGGGCCCAGACCTCGATGTCATAGCACTTGGCCGCGGCAAAACTGAGATCGCCGGTCGCCAGGGCGAGCACCCGGTAGGGCAGCTCGAGCAGCTGCAGCACCTCCTCGGCGTTGATCAGCAGCTTCTCCAGTTCATCGTACGAACTTTCGGGGGTGGTGAACTTGACCATCTCCACCTTGTCGAACTGGTGGATGCGCACCATGCCGCGGGTCTCCTTGCCGTAGGTGCCCGCCTCGCGGCGGAAGCAGGGGGTGTAGGCGGTGTAGCGCAGCGGCAGGTCGCTGCCCTCGAGGATCTCCTCGCGATGCAGGTTGGTCACCGGCACCTCGGCGGTGGGGATGAGGAAGAGATCGTCGCCGGGGATATGGTACATATCCTCCTCGAGTTTGGGCAGCTGGCCGGTGCCGAACATGGCGTCGCGCTTGGTGACAAAGGGCGGCGAGACCTCGGTGTAGCCGTGTTTCTCGATGTGGAGGTCGAGCATGAAATTGATCAGGGCGCGCTCGAGTTTGGCGCCCAGGCCGCGGTAACTGACAAAGGAGGAGCCGCTCATCCGCGAGGCGCGGGCGAAATCGACCAGTCCGAGTTTTTCGCCGATCTCATAATGCGGCAGGGGTTTGAAATCCGTCTTGGGGGGCTCGCCCCATTGTTTGACCACCTGATTGTGGCTGGGATCGCCGACCGGGACGCTGGCGTGGGGCACATTGGGGATGCGGATCTGGATCTGATAGATCGCCTCCTCGGCTGTCTTCAGCTCCTCCTCGAAGGCCTTGATCCGGTCGCCGAGCGCACGCATCTCGCTGATCAGGGCCGTCGCGTCCGCCCTGACTTTCTTCATCTCGGCGATCTGCTGGGTGGCGCGGTTCTGATCCGCGCGTGCCGACTCGACCGCGCCGATGATCTCCCGCCGCTTGACATCCAGCGCCAGCAGCCGGTCGAGATCCGCCTTGTCACCCTTGTCGTTGATCGCCTTGCGGACGATCTCGGGGTTCTCCCGGATGAATTTAAGGTCGAGCATAACAGTTACCTCATGGTTGATGGACTCGTTCACTGTCCCTTGAAGCGCAGCATGACAGCGATGGTATAGAGCAGGATGCGCAGATCCATGCGCAGCGACATGTTTTCGATATAATAGAGATCGTAGGCCAGCTTCTCCTTCGCCTCCTCGACGCTGGTATCGTACTCGCCCTTCACCTGGGCCCAGCCGGTTATGCCCGGCTTGACCTTGAGGCGGCGCAGGTAGTAGGGATATTCGCGTTTGAGTTTTTCGACGAAATAGGGGCGTTCGGGGCGAGGCCCGACCAGGCTCATCTCGCCCGAGAGCACATTGATGAACTGGGGCAGCTCGTCGAGGCGCAATTTGCGCATGATCCGGCCCAGGCTGGTGATGCGCGGATCCCGTTTGCCCGCCCAGACCGGCCCGGTATAGCGTTCCGCATCCTTGATCATGGTGCGAAACTTGAAGATGGTGAAAGCGGCGCCGTTTTTGCCGACGCGCTTTTGTTTAAAAAAGATCGGGCCCGGCGACTCCAGCTTGATGAGCAGCGCGATCAACAGAAAAAGAGGCGTGGCCAGGATGAGAAAAGAGAGGGAAAAAAAGACATCCATCAGCCGCTTGACCGTCTTTTCCCAGGGCTGCATGATCTGCGGATTGATCTCGATGAGGGGAAAGCCGTAGATCTGCTGTGTGCGCGCCTGCCCCATCACCAGACCGTAGAGATCCGGCTCGATCTTGATGCTGACTGGCAGCTGCTCGAGCAGGCCGATGACGTGCATCACCCGCTTTTGCGGCAGATGGCCCAGCGAGAGGATCACCTCCTCCACCTTGCGCCGCAGCACCACGGCGCGCAGCTTGTTGAGTCCGCCCCAGACCGGGATCCGCCCGTATTTCTGGCCCTCCTCGTCACTCTTGAGACTGAGAAAACCGATGACCCGGTAGCCGAGGGCGGGAAACTGCTGGATCTTGTCGGCCAGCTTTTGCGCCTGGGCATTGTAGCCGACGATCAGGGTCTTGCGCTGCCCCAATCCCGACCGCATCAGGCTGCGCTGCACCGTATGCAGGATGAAGCGGCCGCCGCCGACGCAGATCAGCATCAACAGTGAATAGGTGACGACCATGAAACGGCCGAAGGTCGGCGGATGGGCCAGATCGCGCTCGGGTTCGGAGGTCAGGACGAAAAGAATGAAGGTGCCGAGGAGGATCGCCTTGAGCACCGAAATCAGCTCATCGAAGCGGGATTTGGCGTACCACGACTGATAGAGCCCGAGAAAGACAAAGAGCACCAGCCAGTAGAGATAGACCAGCAAAAAGATCTGCAGCTTGAGCATCATCCCCTGCTCAACGAACAGATCGAAGGAGGTGCGCAGCTGCAGCAGTCCCCAGAATGCCAGGTTGATCGTTATGAAATCAACCAGCCACAGGACTAATTTTTCGACCGTACGGGACATCGTTCATCCTCGCCGCAGCATCGACTCACTTGTGCGTTTTGAACAATCCGACCCAGAATCCCAGGCCCCAGCCGATCTGCATGACCATAAAGACCGGCGGCAGCGCCGGCAGAAAGAAAAAATTCTTCTCCTCCCGGCAGGTAGTGACGGCGGCCACAATCAGATAGAGCGTATAGAGGCCCCAGAGCGCCAGCAGGGCCCAACCCGCGGCGGGCTGCCAGGCCGTCAGCGCCGCGAGCAGCAGCGAGGCGAGGACAAAGGCCGGCGGCACCAGATGGACGACCTTGACCGCGTCGTGATGTTTCTTGATCACATTGACCCGCAGCATGCCATAGTTGAAAAACTGGCGCCACAGCCGGCCAAGCGTCGCCCGCGGGTAATAATAGGAGATGATCTCGGGATTGAACCAGATGAGATGGCCCGCCTTGCGGATCCGCCAGTTCAGCTCGGCATCCTCGGCGATGTGCAGTTCCTCGTCGAAATAGCCGACCTCATCGAAGAGCTCGCGGGCGTAGGCGGCATAGACCACGGTATCGACAAAGCGCTTGCGCTTGTCATAACGGTAGGGCGCACTCGGGATCCCGAAGCGCGAGCCCATGCCCAGGCCGATCGCCCGCTGCCAGTAGGTGTCGCCGGTATTGATCTGGGTGCCGCCGCTGCATTGGACCTCCATCTCGCGCATCGAACGGATGTTGAGGGCGACAAATTCCGGATCGATCCGCGTGTGCGCACCGAGGATGATCACCACGGCGCCGCGGCTGTTGCGGATCCCGATATTGAGGCTGCAGGGGGTGCGCTTCTTGGGATTGTCGAGCAGCCGGATATGGGCATGCTCCGCCGCCAGCGCCAGGACCTCCTCGCGGGAGCCGTCGGTCGAAAAGCCGTCAACGACGATGATCTCGATGCGCTCGCCAGGGTAGCTCTGGGCGAGAATGGAGTCGATGCAGCGCCCGATCGCGCGCGCTTCGTTGAGCATCGGGATGACGATCGATACCAGGGGGTAAAGTTCTTTATCGGTTTCAGCCGGCAAACGGATCAATCCTCGTTCGATTCATGGTCATGCAGGGTTTCATACAGGCGGATCAGGGCCTGCGCGGAGGCGTGCCAGTTGTATTTCTCCTCCACCGCGCGGCGGCCGTTGGCGCCATAGGGAAATTCGGAGTGGAAAATCCGCAGCACCGCCCGGGCGAAATCCTCCGCCGAACGCGAGGCAAAGACCTCTCCGCAGCGGCTGCCTGAGATGATCCGCACCAGGGCCTTGGCATCCGAGCAGACCACCGGCTTCTCCAGCGCCATGTACTGAAAGATCTTGTGCGGAATCGTATTGTCGATGAAGGGATTGGAGGGCTGCGGCACGATACAGATCCGGCAGGCCTCTATATAGGAGGCCGTCTGGTCGAACGGCACCCAGCCGGTGATCTCGACCAGCTCCTCCACCCCCTCCGCGCGGGCGCACTGCCACAGTTCCGCGACGTTCGGGCCATCCCCCACCAGCAGCAGGCGGATATTGGGGATCTCCGGCCGGAGAAAGCGGAGGCCGCGGATCGCGGTCTCGAGATCGCGCTCGGGTCCGAACTTGCCCAGATACTCGAGCACATACCAGGGGCGATAGCGATCGACGATCGCCGGATCGACCGCCATCTGCAGATACGACTCCACATCGACGGTATTGCCGACAAAATGGACCTTCTCCGGCGGTAATCCCTGCCGTAAAAAAAGCTCGCGGTGCTCCTCCGAGACCGTGATCACCACATCGGCGGCGCGCAAACAATGGCGCTCGAGCCGCTCCGAGAGCCAGGGATTGCGCAGGATGAACCAGAACATCCCCTTGTGCCCCCAGATGCGCATCGCCTCGGGATAGTTTTCGTGCACGTCAAAGACCACCGGCAGGCCGAACCAGCGTCCCGCCCAGATGGCGGCGAGTGCCAGGGGCAGATCGTGAACATGGATCACCCCGATCTCCTGCTGCCGGACCGCGCGCCAGATGGCTGCGAGCCAGAGGGGATTGAAAAAGAGCGGGATATTGAAAAGGCCGGTCCACCGCCGGCCCCAGTGGCGCAGCCGCAGCACCATAGCGCCATCGACGGAGGCCACCCGCGGGCTGCCCGCCTTGTTATTGCAGAGCAGGAAGAGCCGATAGCCCTGTGCTGTCAGGGCCGCGATCTCCTTGGTCAGGCGGATATCCGGGGGATAATCCGCCTGCAGGATCATCAGGATGTTGCGGTTGCGCTCCGCCATGCCTCTATTGGTCTTTCCTGGCCATCAGCCGGATCGTGCCGCTGCGCGGCAAGTTGATCAGGACGGTCCCATCGGCGATGCGCTTGACGGCCTCGGTGCTGCCATTCACCCGGGTGGCCAGCAGGCTCTTGTCGTGCCAGGTGTGCGGCAGGTTCAGCTTGACCGTCAGGGGTGCCAGATCGGAGTATTCCCCCTGCAGATGGTCCAGCGCCAGCAGAAGGGCGGTGCTGTCGACCTGGCTGATCTGCACGCTCGCATCCCGGCGCAGGCGGATGTAGGCGGTGACTTGCCCCATGGTCGCGATCCAGAGGCTGTCCTGCCGCCCCTTGATATAATCGAGATGCTGCAGATAGCGGGCGATCGGGATGATCTCATTGGCCGAATCCCCCTTGGCGCTGACCGAGTGGAAATAGACCATGACCCAGGATCTCTCTGCGATGGCCTTTTCAACCCATTTGGCAATATCGGCGACATCGAAGGGCGGATAGACGCCGATACCATGCACCAGCGAGAGCTGCTCGTCGCTGAGGTCGGGAGGATTCAAACCGCCCCCACCACGCGCCGACATGTGGAATTCGCGGACCACCTGGCGCACCTGGTCGTTAAACAAGCCAAAGGGATAACAGAAACTGGGGATCTTGTTGACCCCCTTAAGTCCGCTGCGAATATCCGAAATCGCCCGGGTCAATTCCTCGCGCTGCCGGGCTTCGCTCACCTCCGTCAGCTTGGGATGGGACCAGGTATGCGAGCCGATCTCATGACCGGCATCCACCAGCGACTGCCACCCGCTCCAATCGGTGATATACTGGGTATGGATGAAAAAGGTGCCCCGCATCTTGCGTTCCGTGAGCGCCGGCCCGGCAACCTGAAAATGGGTGGGACGGGCATCGTCGAAAGCGATCGTGTAGGCGGTGGCTTTGTCATCGTACCAGAGGCACTTTTCCGCCTGCGGGACGTACCCCTTCTCGATGACGACCCATTCCGGCGGCATGACCAGCTTGGGGTCGATCCCGAACTTTTTATCACATCCCAGCAGCAGCGGCAGCAGGGCTGCTACATAGAATACCTTCCTCGGCATAGATTGCTTTCTCATCATGACATTCAGCGGGCGCTGACCGGCGGCATCGCCGGTACGCTCATGCGCCTGGCTCAGGCGGCATAAAAGGCCTGGATGGCCTCGCAAACATAAGCGATCTCTTCCGCCTTGAGCATCTCGGACATCGGCAGGGAGAGCAGTTGGCCGGCGTACGCTTCACTGACCGGGCAAGAGCCCTCCTTGTATCCCAGTCCGGCATAGGCCTTCTGCAGGTGGCAGGGAATCGGATAATGGATGCCCGTATAGATCTGCTGATCGGCCAGATACCTGATCAGCTCATCGCGGCGCGGCACGCGCACACAAAAGACGTGGTACACATGTTTGGCGCCGGGCATCTCGCGGGGCACCACGACCTGCGGCACCTTGGCCAGCAGCTGGCGGTATAGCTCGGCATTTTCGCGGCGTTTTTCCGTCCAGGCCGGCAAATGCTTCAGTTTGACATCGAGAATGGCACCCTGCATGCCCTCCAGGCGGTAGTTGTGGCCGATCAGCTCGTGGTGGTACTTGACTGCCGAGCCATGATCCCGCAGCATCATGATCTTTTTATAGAGGGCTTCATCGTTGGTGACCACCGCGCCGCCCTCGCCGTAGGCGCCGAGATTTTTACCGGGATAAAAGGAGAAACAGCCACAGAGGCCAAAGGTCGCGGTCGGTTTGCCATTCAGGGTCGCGAGATGCGACTGCGCACAATCCTCGATCAGGATCAGATGATGGTGGTCGGCGATCGCCTTGATCTTGTCGAGCTGGGCTGCCTGACCGTACAGGTTGACCGCAATGATCGCCCGGGTCCGCGGAGTGATGGCTTTTTCAATCAGCCCGGGATCGATGTTATAATATTCCGGCTCATGGTCGACAAAAACCGGGGTTGCGCCCGCGAGGCTGACCGCCTCAGGAGTGGCAAAAAAGGTATTCGCCGGGACGATCACCTCATCACCGCGCCCGATCTCGAGCGCCATCAGGGCGATATGCAAGGCCGCCGTTCCGGAATTGACGCCGGCACAAAAACGCGAGTCATGCGCAGCGGCGAAATGTTCCTCAAAGGATTTGACAAAGGGTCCCGCTGCAAACGCGCTGCGATCGAGCACCTGCTGGATGGCCTCATCGATTTCCGGTTTGATGCTCTGATACTGGGCCTTGAGATCGAGAAAATTCACTTTCATGCGCATGCTCCACTGTTGGCAAAATGGCAAGTTTTGATCAGGGACGGCTGATCGGTCTTTGTCACAATCACTGCAGGGGATGGGGGAAGGCTTCGCTGCCGCCGGCGATGTGGGCGGCCAGCTGTGTCATCACGGCCTGCACCGTAATGCCCGAGATGCACTCCAGCCGGCAGCGCTGGTGCGCACCAGTCGGCACAAACCGGATGCACGGGCGGCAGCCGGCCGACTCGTTGATGAGGTTCACGGCCTGCTCGTTCCAGCTCCGGTTACGCCGCGGATCGGTCGCCCCCCAGAGGGCCAGCTGCGGCCGTCCCAGCAGAGAGGCTAGATGCATGATACCCGAATCATTTGAAATAAAATAGCGACTTTTTTCAAGGACTGCAATAATAATCTCCAGGTCGCTGGTCATCAGAGGGATGAGCGACGGCGCGGCCAGTTCCGCGGCCAGATCGGCCTCATCCGGTCCCAGGATGGCCACCGTCCTGAGGCCGTAGCGCCGCAGCAGCTCCTCCGCCAGCTCACGAAAATTCGCCACCGGCCAGCGCTTGTAGTCGGCCCCGCGCTTGCCGCCGGGATGCATGGCGAAAAAAGAGGCCTCTGGCGGTACACCGTGTTCGGAAAGCCAGGCCGCCGCCGCATCCCGGGCCTGAGCGGTGATATTAATGGCGGGATACGCGCTGCTGGAGCGCCATCCAGGCGGCAGCAGTGCCAGATTTTGCTCGACATCGTGCAAGGATTGGTCCAGCACGACCGGCGGTTCGTAGAGCGCCAGCAGGTAATGAAAATAGGGCTGGATCGGACGATAATCGTGGATGACATTCCCCCTGGCGCCCAGCCATAACGGCAGCAGTTCCGTGGAGAGCAGGAGGGTCGGAAAGGTCACCAGACAGAGATCGAAATCCTCCTTGCGCAGCGCCGCTGCCTGGCGGATGCGCTGCCAGCCATTACCCTGCAAGGCGATGATCCGGTCGGCGAGAGGCGCCATCCTGAACATGGCTGCTGCCCCCGGAGTGGTCAGCAACGTGATATGCACCTTCGGCCGGTTGAGCCGCAGACTGCGCAGCAGCGGCAGGGCCATCACAGCATTGCCTAGACCGATATCGGCGATCAGGACGATCTTTTGCGGCTCGCCGGATGCCCGCCTGTAGCAAAGGAGCCGGCGCAGCCGCAGCACGCTCCACAGCAGCGCGCCGAGCAGATGTTTAAACGCCTTACGCACGGACCTTCGCCCCACGGAGGGAAACAAGCCAGCGCCGGAGGGCGGCTAGCTCATTCTCCCGAAAAAAACGGACCAGCCAAAGCAGAACCGGGAAAGCGGCCAGAAGCAGCAAACGGCCGGCTAATGAGAGCAGCGAATCGCCGCCCAGCCAATGCCCCGCAAGATAGAGGCCGCCGGCCACCAGAAGAAGCTTCAGCAGGGCGGCATATTCATAAGGAATGGCATAATAGCGCTGGGATACCACCGCGACAGTGACGCCGAGAAAGAGATTGCTGGCCATCCTCGCCAATCCGGCGCCTGCCAGCCCCCAGAGGGGAACCGCCGCCAGATTGAGCAGCAGGTTGAGGACAGCGGCCAGGATCAGGATCAACGCCGAATAATGATTCTTTTTTTCGATCTGGATGCCGATGGAGGTGTAGTAATAGCTGCCATAAAAAATGAACGAGAGACAGATCATCGGCAGGATCGCGGCGGCGTCCAGATAGGACCGGGTCGCCAGGGTCGTGATGATCTCGCGCGAAAAGAGCGCCAGCGCCAGCGTCGCATAGAGGAGCAGAAAGATGAGATAGGTGAAGAGCCGCCCGAAGAGCGGGCGCGACTCGGGCTTTTTGACCATCGGAAAAAAGATCGCCGGCCAGGCGAGCTGAAAAGCGTTGATCGCCAGAGAGACGACCATGGCAATCCGCATTGCAACACTGTATGCGCCCAGATCCTCAAATCCGCGGGCATATTTGATGACATAGCGGTCCGAAGCCTGCAGCACCATATCGCCCAAAGCACCGGGCACCAGCGGCAGGCCAAAACCGAGCATGTCGCGGAGTTCCTTGAGCGAAAAGAAGAGGCCCCAATCCCTGCGGCTGATGTACAGATAGAGGGCGGCAAAAAAGGCGGCTGTGAGGGTATTGGCCCAGATGACACCGGCAACGCCCATCTTCCAGTAAACCATGAATAAGAGATTGAGGGCGATGCCAACCAGACAATTGGCGGCGGAGAGCTTGACGAACAGCCCGCTCTTCTGGTCGATGCGCAGCAGCGACATCGGCACCGTCGCCGCGACCAGAAACAGATCGCCAAGAAAGAGGATGCGTAAAAGGTAGGCCGAATCCCGCGAATTGAAGAGACTCTGCGCCAGTTCAGGAGAAAAAAGGATGAGGACGGAGATGACCACAAACGAGAAGAGGCCAAGAAAATTTTGCGCCGTCGCACTGATCGCCCGGCGGTTCCCCTCCTCCTTGTACAACACACTGCGAAAGATCGCCGAGCCCATGCCCAGCTGCAGCACGATCATGGTGACCGTCGAGGTCAGGAGCAGGATTTCAAGAATGCCATACTCCGCCTTGCTGAGTATCCGGACGTATAATGGCAGCAGCAGGATGTTGGTGATCCGGTTGAGGATGGTCCCGACAGCATAGGCGAAGGAATGCTTAAAGATCTGCTTGACGATGGACGGCATTCCTAATCCCCATCCTTTTCCGGCCGCTCCAGGCGGGGAATGGCATAGGTCAGACCAAAACCGATCCAGAGGAAATTGCCGCTCAACTGGCCGGGGCTGAACAGCGAATTGACAAAATAGCCGGTCATCGCTGCAACCACCCCAATGTAGCTGGCCCGCAGAAAAGGGGTCCGCAAGGAAGAGATGGTCGAATAGGCATACTGAAAATAACGCTTGATCAACCAGACGAAGAGCAAAAATCCGATAATCCCCAGCTCGGCCAGAATTTCCATCGGCAGGGTGTGTGATTCAAAAACATCGAAGAGGGCCTGGTTGTGAGGGATATATGAACGCTGATAATAGACCGGAAAACCGCGGAAGCCTACACCCAAAAAGTAACTGTCCAGCAGCATATTCAGGCCGCCACGGAAGAGGAAAACCCGGGTCATGCTGGATGGATCGGCCGAGGCGTTGGAGACCGAGGTGAACCGCATCACAAAACTCTGGAAAAAGACGCTGTTCCACAACAGCGGGACGGAAATGAGGATCAGGATCACGCTGCTGATGAAAATCAGGCGCCGGTATCTGGAATAAAAGACGATCACCCCCGCCGCCGCAATCATCGCCACCCAGGCCGCGCGTGAAAAGGTGCCGGCCATGGCGACCAGCATCACCACCGACGCCGGCAACAGCATCAGCCGAATAACCCAGTGCACACCGCCAAAAACAATAAAGGCAAAGGCTGCGGAGAGCGCGAGCATGAGGTAAGAGGCAAAATAATTGGGATTTTCAAAGGTCGCGCCGAACCGCCCGAATACCTTGGAAAAGCCAACCGCCAGCTGCATCAGGGAGGAGGAGGTGCTGCCCAGGGAGCTCAGGGCATATCCCGAGAGGGCGACCGCGCTGAGGATCAAAGCCGCCAGCGCTGCCGCCAGCGTCATCCGCTCCTCGATGACGTTGAGGGTCACATACAGCACCACCACGAGGGCCAGCAGGCGCAAGAACTGGACGACGGCCTCCTCAGGGTCCGGGGTATAGAGCAAGGAAAAGCTGATCATGGCCAGAAAGAGTAACAGCGGCAGATCGAAGTTGGTCCGGCGAAACGGCTTTTGTGGATCCAGCAGACGCTGCACCAGCCAGGCTCCGAGGGAGAGGGCGAAACCCAGATGAAAAATGGTAATGGGGGTTCCGGGAATCTTGCCCAGTTGATCAAGCGAGGTGCCGATGATCATCACGCCGACCCCGTACCCCGGATACTTGAGCATCAGCCAGCTCAGGGCCAGCACCAGCACGAGTCCGATGAGGATGGCGAAACTGAGCAAAAAGTCCGTCTTGATGGCCAGCACAAAATAGAGCAAAAAGATCAGGGCGGAAATTTTCAGGGGCCGGCGCTCATCCGGGAGCCTGTATGCATCGGGCAAGGTCATGCAGTCCGGGCCTATCTTTTGGATTTGAGGAAGCCAAAGTCGCGTTTCAGCTCCTCGGCCACCCAGGTATAGGTCGTGAAAGCACTGGCGTGCTCATCCCGCATGCGCTGGAAATAGGCCTGCAGCAAAACGATGAACAGACTGACGATCAGTGCAAAAAGGACCGAGACCAGGATCACGATCACGCGTTTGGGGCGGCTCTTGAGCACCGGCGGTGTCGCCTTTTGCAGAATCTGCAGCGTCGGCGTATTCTCCATTTCGCGGATTCGCGCCTGTTCATATTGCTGCGTCAAGAGTTCGAAAATGGCCTCCTGGATCTTGACCTCGCGGTAAAGCCGGGCGTATTGCAGGCCGAGATCAGGCACCTTTTGCAGCGGCAGCAGCAGCTCGTCCACGCGAACATTTCCGCCGCGCCGGCTATCACTGCCCTGCTTCAGCTCGCGCAGCACCTGGTCGATCTGGCTGATATGATTCTTCAGATCCACAATCGCTGAATGGGAAGGACTCATCTCCTTGCTCATCACCCCGAGCTGGATCCGCAGGTTGGTCAGTTCGCCCATCAGCTGTGCGGCGCTCTCGACCGAAACCCGCGTCTGCTCCGGCAGCGAAAGGGTATTGTTCTCTTCCTGAAAGGTCTTGAGGGCCTGCTCGGCCTGGGCCAGATCCTGTTTGTTCTCTTTCAGGCGCTCTTCGATGAACAGCCGGGTATTCTTGGCTTTCGACTGGCTGGTTTCCTGATTGATGCGGTCGAGGATGGCCACCATGGCGTTGGCAACATCGGCGGCCAGCTGGGGATCCTTTTTGGCCTCGAACGAGATCTTGAGGCTGCCATCGCGGCCCACTTCGGTCAGGATATGGTTACGAAAGGCCTTGACCGCCAGATCGATATTGTCACTCTTGTAAATGCGTTGAAAATCGTATTTTTTAACGATCTCTTCCGCCACCCGCCGGCTTTTGAGAATGGTCTCGTAGACATCCGCTCGCGTGGCCAGCATGGGCAGCTCATAACCGCTCGGACCGAGCATTGATCCGGCGATCTCGCCGAGTGCGCCCCCAAGTCCGAACGACATCCCCTCACTGACAGGCGGCAAGACAATGGCTTCGGCCTTGAACCATTTGGGCAGCAGCAGGCTGACCAGCAAGGAAAGCAGGGCCACTGAAAGGACGTTGATATAGACGAGTTTCCGGCGTTTGACCACAGCGGCCAGCAGATCAATAAACTGCAGCTTGCCCTGGTTCATACTTCTCCTCTGCACTTGATTGGATCAGGATGGCAATAGAATGAATAATAACCATATTTTACAAAAATTCACCGCTAAAATCAAACAAATAATCAGCATCCCGACCAGACGGATCTGCACTTGCTGCTGCGATCGTTTCGCTTTAACCCGCTCCGTCAGGCCTGACCTCGCGAGATTTCAATTGCATATTACCCTTTTTAATTTTATATTTAACGTTATAAAAATTATGACCGGATGGCCATTTTTGACAACCTGAAATACGCGACCGAACGGATCGAGGCCGCCACCCTGCGCAGCGGCCGGCAAGCCGGACAAGTCACCCTGCTCGCGGTGACCAAGACGGTATCCGCGGAACGCATTCGCGAGGCGGCCGCTCTGGGCCTCACGCTCATTGGGGAAAACCGCGTCCAGGAAGCCTGGGCGAAATTTCCACTCCTCTCGGACCTGCCGCTCTCCTGGCACCTGATCGGCCATCTTCAAAGCAATAAAGTCAAACGTGCGCTGCACTTCGCCACCCTCATCGAATCGGTCGATTCCCTGCGTATCGCCCGCGAGATCGACCGTGAAGCCGCAGCGCTGGGCAAACGTATCGAGTGTTTCCTGGAGGTCAATACTTCCGGAGAGAGCCAGAAATTCGGCGTCGCGCCGGATGAGGCGGAGGCGCTGGCCGGTGAAATCGCCAACCTCCCTCATCTTCATCTGACCGGCCTGATGACCATCGGCGCCCTTTCTGCCGACTCCCAACGGATCCGTTCCTGTTTCCGCACCCTGCGCCGTCTGCAGGAACGCCTCAACGCCGCCGGATCGGGCATCACCCGGCTTTCCATGGGCATGAGCGACGATTTTGAAATCGCCATCGAAGAAGGCGCCACCCTCGTTCGCCTAGGCCGGGCCCTGTTTGGAGAACGACCTTAAACCTCGGAGACCACTGTGAAACTGACCCCGTTGGACATCCGCAAGCAGGAATTCAAAAAAAGCATGCGCGGTTATGATCCGGAGGAAGTGGAAGCCTTTCTGATCATGGTCGCCGATGAACTCGAGCTCCTCCTGCGCGACAAAAATCTCCAGAGCGACGAGCTGATCAAACTGCGCACCCAGCTGCGCGACTACCAGCAGGTCGAGCACACCCTGCGCGAAACCCTGATGAAGGCCACCACCACCGTCGAGGAGTCGCGTTTCAACTCACTGCGTGAAGCGGAACTGCGCATCCATGAGGCCGAGCTCCAGGCCGAAAAGATCATCGAACAGGCCAAGGAGGAGCTCCAGGAGCTCCATTCCGAGATCAACCTCCTGCGCGCCCAGAAGGAGTCCTTCTCGCGACGGCTGCGCCACCTGCTCGAATCCCAGATCGAATTGCTCGATGTCCTGGGCATCGATGACGCGATGATCAAGCATGCGGAAGAAGAGCCCGGCGCCTCGCCCGCCCTGCGCGGCCGGCTGCCTCGCCCGGTGCTGCCCGCGGAGCCCGAAGCACCGGCAGCGCCCCGCGCTGCGCCCCCGGCTGCTCCGGCCGCTCCGCCAACCGCCCCTCCCATAGCGACGGCCCCGATTCCGCCGGCTCCGCCCGCCGCTGCGCCACCGCGCTGGCCGGCCGCACCGAGCGAGCCCGCCGCAGAACCCTTCCCGCCGCGTACGGAGGGGCCGCGCATCATCCGCGGTGAACGCCGCTTCGATGAACCGAGCGGGATGCGGCAGATGGAAGAAGACGAGGAGGAGGGACGCGAGCCGGAACAGAACCGCAACGGCGAGGAGAATCCCCTCTCGGATCAGATCGTAATGTAGCAATACCGTGGCATAACGGAGCAGGCGATGGAATTGTTGGAACAGATACGCGGAGCGGTTGAATGGATCCGCGCGCAGGATGCGCGGCCCCTCGACCTGGGGTTGGTACTGGGCACAGGACTGGGCGCCCTGGCTGATGAGGTGGAATCCGCTCGCGTCATTCCCTATGGCGAGATTCCGCACTTTCCCGAATCGACGGTCAAGTTCCACGCCGGCAAACTGGTGCTCGGTGAGCTCGAAGGCAAAAACCTCTTCGTCATGCAAGGCCGGTTCCACGGCTATGAAGGCCATCCGATGCGCCAGATCACCCTGCCCATCCGCGTCATGCACGCCCTGGGCATCCGCCGGCTCATCCTCACCAATGCCGCCGGCGGCATCCGGCCGGAACTGATCCCGGGCAGCATCGCCCTCATCAAGGACCACATCAACCTGATGGGTACCAGCCCCCTCATCGGTCCCTATGATCCCGCTCTGGGGGTACGCTTTCCGGACATGAGCGAACCCTACAGCGCCGCCCTGCGCCAACTGGCGATGCGGGTCGCTGGCGAGTTGGGCATCCGGCTGCAGGAAACCATCTTTGGGGCCGTCCTTGGTCCTGCCTTCGAAACCGAGGCGGAGATCCGCATGCTGCAGATCATCGGCGCCGATACGGTCGGCATGTCGGTGGTCCCGGAGGTGCTGGTCGCGCGCCAGCTCGGCATGGAGGTGTTGGCCGTCACCGCGGTGACCGACCAGTCGCTGCCGGGGGCAATGAACAGCGTCAGCCACGAAGAGGTCAATCAGGTCGCTGCCGAGCTCGGACCGCGCATGCGCTCCCTGCTGCGCGCGATCA
Organism: uncultured Cytophagia bacterium; assembly: GCA_964436305.1. Taxonomy (GTDB): domain Bacteria; phylum Zhuqueibacterota; class Zhuqueibacteria; order Residuimicrobiales; family Residuimicrobiaceae; genus JAKPUX01. The sequence continues at coordinate 22,584 of CAYTCI010000054.1, forward strand.
TTCGCGCTCTATAAAGGAATTCTTCATGCCGCGCATCGGCATCATCGGCGGATCCGGACTCTATCAGATCGAGGGGCTCGAGATCATCCGCGAATGGCACCTCAAAACGCCCTTTGGCGAGCCCTCCGACGCCTTGATGCTCGGCCGGCTCGCAGGCCGCGAGGTGCTCTTTTTGCCGCGCCATGGACGCGGCCACCGGATTCTGCCGGCGGAAGTGAACAATCGCGCCAACATCTGGGCGATGAAATCGCTCGATGTCGCCTGGATCATCTCGGTTTCCGCGGTCGGATCGCTTCGGCCCGAACTCAAACCGCTCGATCTGGTGCTCATCGACCAGTTCGTCGACCGCACCAATCAGGCGCGGCCCAATACCTTTTTCGGCAACGGCATCGTCGCCCATATCCCTTTCGCCCATCCCCTTTGCAGCAGCGTCGGCGATATCCTGCTGGCCGCGGCGGAGAAACTGGGGATCCCGCTGAAACAGGGCGGGACCTATGTCAATATGGAGGGGCCAGCTTTCTCGACCCTGGCCGAATCACAGCTTTACCGCTCCTGGGGCATGGATGTGGTGGGCATGACCCAGATGCACGAGGCGCGCCTGGCCCGCGAGGCCGAGATCTGTTACGCCACCCTGGCGATGATCACCGATTTCGACTGCTGGTGGGAAGCCGAAACCGGCCATACCGTATCGGTGGAACTGGTGGTCGAGAACCTGCGCCAGAGCAGCGCCGCCGCCAAGGCGCTGATCCGGCAGAGCATCGCAGGCTTTCCGGATCAACCGGAGTGCACCTGCCAGCACGCCCTGGCCGGGGCCATCATCACCGAGCGCAGCGCCTGGCCGCCGGAGACCATCGAGCGCCTGAAACCGTTATTGAACAAGTATCTCTAGCGTAATTACCGAACGAACATACTCTTTCTGCTGAAGCAACGGAACCCATTACCATGTACAAGCCTTTACCCGAAAAGCTCAGTTTCCCGGAAATCGAAAAAGAAATTCTCGCCTGGTGGAGCGAAAACCATATTTTCGAGCGCAGCGTCTCCGAACGCGATGAGAACAAGCCCTTCGTCTTCTTCGAGGGTCCGCCAACCGCCAACGGCCGCCCCGGCATCCATCATGTCATCTCCCGCACCGTCAAGGATGCGGTCTGCCGCCTGCGCACCATGCAGGGCTATCGCGTCGAACGCAAGGCCGGCTGGGATACCCACGGCCTGCCGGTCGAGATCGAGGTCGAAAAACAGCTCGGTTTCGAGCGCAAGGACCAGGTCATCGAGTACGGCATCGACAAGTTCAACGCCAAATGCCGCGAAAGCGTCTGGTCCTATCTCCAGGAATGGGACGAGATCACCCGCCGCATCGGCTTCTGGGTCGACCTCGAGCATCCCTATATCACCTACACCAACGAGTATATCGAATCGGTCTGGTGGATCCTCAAGGAATTCTGGAAAAAGAATCTGATCTACCAGGGTCACAAGATTCAGCCCTACTGCCCCCATTGCGAAACCCCGCTCTCCAGCCACGAGGTGGCGCAGGGTTATGAGGAGGTGCGCGATCCCTCGGTCTTTGTCCGCGCGAAAATGAAGGGCGAGCCGGATACCTTCTTCCTCGTCTGGACGACCACCCCCTGGACGCTGCTCTCCAACGTCGCCCTCGCGCTCCATCCCGAGATCGAATACGTCAAGGTGGCACATCAGGGGCAATTCCTGATCCTGGCCAAGGCCCGTCTCGAGGTCCTCGAGGGGGAGTACGAGATCGTCGCCTCCTTCACCGGCGCCGAACTGGCCGGCCGGGAGTATGAGCCGATCTACAACTACGTCCAGCCCGACAAGCGCAGCCACTACACTGTGCTCGGCGAATTCGTCACCACCACCGACGGCACCGGCATCGTCCATATCGCCCCCGCCTTCGGTGAGGACGATTATCAGCTCGGACTCCAGTATGATTTGCCGGTCCTGCAGCCGGTCGACAAGAGCGGCCGCTTCACCGCCGAGGTCACGCCCTGGGCCGGGATTTTCGTCAAGGACGCGGACCGCTCGATCATCCAGGAGCTCAAGAGCCGCGGCATCCTCTACCGTTCGGAACCGGTCACCCACAGTTATCCCCACTGCTGGCGCTGCAAATCGCCGCTGCTCTACTATGCGCGCAAGTCGTGGTATATCCGGACGACCGCTTTCAAGGAACGGCTGATCGCCAACAACAAAAAGATCGCCTGGTATCCGCGCGAGGTGGGCGAGGGCCGCTTCGGCGAGTGGCTGGAAAACAACATCGACTGGTCCCTCTCCCGCGACCGTTTTTGGGGCACGCCGCTGCCGGTTTGGCGCTGCGGCCAGTGCAAGGCGCAGGAGTGCGTCGGCAGCATTGCCGAGCTGCGCGAAAAAGCAGCCAACGAGGTCCCCGCGGATCTCGATCTGCACAAGCCCATGGTCGACCATATCCTCCTCAAGTGCCCCGGCTGCGGCGGCACCATGGAACGGGTCCCGGAGGTGATCGACTGCTGGTTCGATTCCGGCAGCATGCCCTATGCCCAGTGGCACTATCCCTTCGAGAACAAGGAGAAATTCGCAAAGAGTTTCCCGGCCGATTTCATCTCCGAGGGGGTGGATCAGACCCGCGGCTGGTTCTATTCCCTGCTGGTCATCGGCGCCTTTCTCTTCGATCAGCCGGCCTACAAGAGCTGCGTCTCGCTGGAGCTGATCCTCGACAAAGAGGGGCAAAAGATGTCCAAATCGCGCGGCAATGCCGTGGCGCCCCTCGATTTTCTCGACGCCCAGGGCGCCGACGCCCTGCGCTGGTATCTGCTGACGGTCAGCCCGCCCTGGCTGCCGACCCGGTTCGATCCGGAAGGGGTGCGCGACGTCACGCGCAAGTTCCTCGGCACCCTGGCCAACACCTATTCCTTCTTTGTGCTCTACGCCAACATCGACGGCTACCGCTACGATGGTGCGCAGCGCATCCCGGTCGGCCAACGCTCCGAGCTCGACCGCTGGCTCTGCTCCGCCCTCACCTCGCTGACCCGGCGCGTCAATGACCATCTGGCCCGCTATGACCTGACCCGGGCGGCGCGGGCGATCGCCGATTTCGTCGTCGATGATCTCTCCAACTGGTATGTGCGCCGCAGCCGCCGCCGCTTCTGGAAATCGGAGATGGGCGCTGACAAGCAGGCGGCCTTCCAGACTCTCTACGAGTCGCTGATCACGGTCAGCCGCCTGATGGCGCCGATGGCGCCCTTTATGGCCGAGGAGATCTACCGCAATCTCCGGGATGGCGATGCCGCACAGCCCGAGAGCGTTCATCTCGCCACCTACCCGCAGGCGGGCGAAGCGCCGATGGATTTTACCGATGAGCAGCTGGAAGCGCGGATGGACCTGGTCCGCCGCATTGTCTTCCTCGGCCGTTCCCTGCGCAACGAAGCGGGCACGAAGGTGCGACAGCCCCTGGCTGCCATCACCATCCTCTCGCGCGACGAGAAACACCGTCAGTGGATCACGGGAATGTCCGGCCTGATCCTCGAGGAACTCAATGTCAAGGCCCTGCACTTTGTCGAGGCGCAGAGCGAGCTGGTGGTCCGGCACGCGGAGCCCCTCTTCAAGAATCTCGGCCCGAAATTCGGCAAACACGTCAACCGGGCGGCCGAGGCCATCCGCGCCTTCAGCGAGGCCGACATCGATGGCCTGATGAAGGCGGGCAGCAAACAGATGGTGATCGAGGGCCATGAGGCCCATATCACCGCCGCGGATATCACCATCCAGACGGAAAACAAGCCCGGCCTGGTCGTCGCCAGCGAGGGGGATCTGACCGTCGCTCTCGAGACCACCCTGACCGAAGCCCTGCGCTGTGAGGGGCTTGCGCGTGAGCTGGTCAACCGCCTGCAAAACATGCGCAAGGAGGCCGATTTCCAGGTCACCGACCGGATTGATATCTGGCTGCAGGCCTCCAAGACGCTGCAGCAGGCGATCGCCAGCCAGGCCGACTATATCCGCAATGAAACCCTGTGCGAAACCCTGCACCTGGGTGAGACGGGCGGCGAGGTTCAGAAAGAGTTCACGATCGAAGATCAGCATCTGCGAGCGGGAATTGCAAAAAAATAGCCACATGTGTTTATATCAGGGAGGATGAGATGACCAAGGAACAACTGGCGTACCTTAAGAAGATCATAATGGAAAAGCGCGACCGACTGCTTTCGGAGCTGGAGCATATGAAGTCAAGCGGCCTGAATGCCTCCATGAAAGAGACCTCGGGTGATCACTCCGCCTACTCTTTCCATATGGCCGACCAGGGGACCGATACCATGGACCGCGAGCAGCAGTACTTTTTCGCCGCGCGTGATGGCAATCTGCTCTATCATCTCAATCTGGCGCTCGAGCGCATCGACAAGGGCGAATATGGCGCGTGCGTGCAGTGCGGCAAGGATATCAGCATGGAACGTCTCGAGGCGGTCCCCCATGCCCGCCTCTGCATCGAATGCAAATCCAAAGAGGAGCTGCTAAAACGATAATCATGAAATCCTATCGCATTCTCTGGATATCCGCCCTGATCTTTGTCCTCGACCAGGCGGTCAAATGGGTGGTCAAGACGAACATGCGGCTATATGAGTCCATTCCGGTGTTCGGCGACTGGTTTCGCCTGACCTATGTCGAGAATCCCGGCATGGCCTTCGGGATTCGCATCAGCGACAATGTTTTTTTCACCGTCTTCGCGGTCATTGCCAGCCTGATCCTGCTGCTCTATCTCTTCAAATTACAGGAGCGGCAGGAGTGGGCGCGGATCTCCATGACCATCATCCTCGGCGGCGCACTCGGCAATCTGACCGACCGCATCCTGCGCGGCCAGGTGGTCGATTTTCTCGATTTTGATTTCATCAACATCCACATCCCGGCCTTCAAGTTCGCCTTTGTGCAATTCTCCGGCTACAGTCTGGAGCGCTGGCCGGTCTTCAATGTCGCCGACATCGCCATAAGCGTTGGCATGGTTCTGCTTCTCATCTATATACTCTTTTTCGATGAGGAAGTGCCCCAGCCCGAGGCCGAACTCAACGATACCTCGGAAATGATCCGTTAACTGTATCAAGGGTGGATGATTTCGCTATGGAAAGCGGCTTGCGCCTGCTCATCATCGAGGAAGATCCGCAACAGGCGGAGGTGATCACCCGGGAGCTCAAGAACAGCGGCCTCGCCGGCGAGCTGACCCGCGTCAACACGGCCAAGGACTTTTCCCAGGCCCTGAGCCGCAAACCCGATCTCATCATCGCCAACTATTTTCTCCCCGCCTTCGATGCCCTGCGCGCCCTCGCCCACCTGCAGGAGAACCACAGCGACATTCCCCTGATCGTCGTCTCGGCGAGCCTCGACAGCGAGATCGCCGTCGCCTGCATGAAGGCCGGGGCGGCGGACGTCATCCAGACCGACCATCTCTTTCGCCTGGCCGAATCCGCGCGCGAAGCGATCCAGAAGCGCGAACTGGAACGGCGCACCCGGCGCATCAACAAGGCCCTGCACTTCACCAAGTTCGCCGTCGACCATGCGGCCATCGCCATCTTCTGGCTCAACCCCGCGGGGCGCTTTTCCCTGGCCAACACCGCCGGCCTCAAGCTGCTCGGCTGCACCCTGCCGGAGCTCGGCGACCTGACCATCGCCGCGGTCGAACCCAATATGGTTCCCGATAAATGGCAGGCCCTGCTCAAAAAACTCGACAGCAAGCAAGCTGTTACCTATGAATGCCGCCTCAGCACCAAAGAGGGGCGCATCATCCCCGCCGAGCTCACCCTCAACCAGATCCAGATGGAGGAGCAGAAATATATCCTCTGCTTCGCGCGCGATATCAGCGACCACCAGCGCTCCGAGGCGGAATACTCCCGCCTGGTGATCGCCATCGAGCAGGCGGCGGAAAGCATCATGATCACCGACGTCGAAAACCGCATCCTCTACGTCAATCCCGCCTTCGAGCATGTGACCGGCTATACCAAGGAGGAGGTCCTCGGCCAGAATCCCAACCTCCTCAGCAGCGGCAAACACGACGCCGCCTTCTACCATGAGATCTGGACC
>CAYTCI010000055.1:0-27834 GCA_964436305.1 uncultured Cytophagia bacterium
GGATCTGCCACGCCAGCATCAGCACCTGCGCCATGACGGTGGCGAAGCCGGCACCGCGAATGCCCCAGTGGAATTGAAAGATGAAGAGCCAGGCCAGGATCGCGTTGACGAAGACCGAGAAGAGGATGGTCCGCATCGCTTTTTTCGGCTGGCCGGTCGCGCGCAGCAGGGCATTGAGCCCCATATACATGTGCGTGACCACATTGCCGGCGGAGATGATCTGCATGTACTCCCGCGCATAGGGGAGCGTTTCACTGCTGGCGCCGAAAAAGCGCAGGATCGGATCGAGGAAGAGAAGGACGAAGAGGGTGTAGGTGCCGCCCAGGATCAGATTGAGGACAAAGACGTTGCCGAGGATGGCGTTGGCGCTGGTGTAATCCTTCTGCCCCAGCCGCAGCGACATCAGGGCGGCGGCGCCGACCCCGACCAGCGAGCCGAAGGCCGCCGAGAGATTCATCAGCGGAAAGGTGATCGCCAGCCCCGAGAGAGCCAATGCCCCGACCCCGTGACCGATGAAGATGCTGTCGGTGATGTTGTATAACGATGCAGCCGTCATCGCGATCACGGAGGGAATGGCATACTGCACCAGCAGATGCCAGACATTCTCCGTGCCCAGCGCGGCGGCCTGGCGTTGGTCATTCATGCCTGTGCCTTCCGTAATTCATTGGAATACTCATCTCTTGCAGGCTTGCCCTGGATCCCCTCCGACTGCTCTATTGCGATACCAGGGTTGTGATGCTGGAGGCCTCGAGCACCATCGTGAACTCGCTGCCATTGACTGCTATCGGAGCACCGGCAGCGCAGCTTTTCTCTTCCGTGGTGACATAGGTAGAAAAGCCGACAATCCCACCTCCCGCAAGGGAGATGGCCTGCTCAAGAGCCTTGCTGCCGGTGTTGATGGCGACGATGACGATTTTTGCACCATCGCTATAAGCCGATAGCCAGATGCCCGGCTGCGGGTTTTCGGTGATCTCGATGCGGCGATAGCCCGGGCGGATGAAGCGCGCGAACTGGGACATGACATAACCGCGCTTGGTCACCCAGCCGTTTTCATGGATCGGGCCGTAGTAGCGGACGATGTACCACCAGACATAGGCGTTCATGTTGGCGATCATGCAATCGTGGATCTCCTTGCCGGTGGCGAGGACGTTGACCCACGTGGTATCGAGGGCGAGATGCTCGGTCATCCAGACCTCCTTCCCCTTCTCCTGCGCGAGGGGATAGAAACCCAGTCCGCCGCCGTAGAGGTGGCCGCAGACCATGCCGAGGTGAGCGGTGGCCAGCGAGTCGTTGAGGATGGGATCGGAGAGGCCGCGGTTGAAATTGCACCCCTCGGGCGCCATCACCAGGGTGCCAATGGCGGGGGCATTCTCGCGCATAAACCTGAGCATATCGTCGCCGTTGTAGTCGCAGGACTCGTAGGTGACGGTCACATCGGGCTCGTTTTGCACAGAGATTGCATGGAGCGGCGCGCCGTTCTGCGCCATGTACTGGACGAAGGAATCGAGGTAGCGGGCGAAGGCCGCGTAGCAGTCTGTGCGCAGTTTGCCGCCAACGAGGTTATGACTGGTCTTCATCCAGGCCGGCGGCGACCAGGGTGCCGCGATCAGGGTGACGCCCCGTCGCCAGGCCGCTTTGGCGGTGGCCACCTGCTGGCGGAAGCTGAGCGAGTCCGACGGCACACGCAGGCGCAGGATCGAGAAACCAAGCTGGCCCTCGCCGGTGCCGAAGGCGGTGTTGATCTGCTCCGCGGTCATGTCCGGCCGCCAGCCGACGATGTTGGCCGCACCAAAGCCGCGGATGAGCTGCCGGGTGCTCCCGGGCTGCAGCAGAGCCGGGTAGGAGCCAGGGAGCCGCTCTACAGTGAAATCCTTGACCGCGCCGGCCACGATGGTGACGTCCTGAAAGAGCGTTGAGGTGATCTGCGGTGCGGTGGCGGCGGTATTGACGATGCGCACATGGTAGAGGCTGGCCCCGCTCTCCTTGCCCAGTCCGGCCGAACCCGCCGGCAGCAGGGCCGGGGCGTCCAGAGGCTGCCCGCCACCTCCGCCGGGAAAACAGATCATCTTGCGCAGCTGGACCTGGTGGCCGGACTGCAGCCGGAGAAAATAGGCCCCGGGGGCGATTTTATCCCCCAGCATGTCCAGACCGTCCCAGAGCACCTGGTGGACACCGGCCTCCTGCACCCCCAGCTCGAAGCGCCGAACCTCACGGCCGAGGAGGTCGTAGACGGTGATCAGGGCCTCGGCGGGCGCCGCCAACGACCAGGAGAAGACGGTGGCACCAGCGAAGGGATTGGGGTAATTTTGCTCCAGCCGGAAAGCGGCCGGTGCGGCTTCCCCGCCGGTGATCCCGGCGGCGGTATCTAGGTGGTAGGCGCCGGTCGCATCGGTCAGGGTGGTATAGCGGCGGGTGCGATCCGTCACCGAGATGAAGGTGACCTCGGCGTTGGCCACAGCCATCCCGGCGGTGGTGACCGTGCCCTTCACCTGCAGGGACTGCGATACGGCCGGCTGGACCGTGGCGGCGGCCAGGGCCAGCTGAAAGATCAACATCACCCGGAGATGGTCACTGTGCTTCATGGTTTCTCTACTCCCTTCTGATTCTGCATGAAAAAAGGCCACCTCAGCTGGTCACCCAACCGTTCTCCAGCGGAGTGCCTATCCCCTGACTTCGTTCCCCACCTTGCGCGCTCGCACCGGCTTGTCGAGATCGATACCCAGGGCGAGACCGGTCTCCACCAGCAGGTTCCAGCCGGCGCAAAGATAGAGGTAGGGATTCATCTCGCCGCCATCCGGTACCAGAATCGTCGGGAAGGGGGTCTCCCTTCTGGCGATTGCAATTACGGTGAGTCCGACGCCCTTAACCAGCACCTCGGTGAATTTGTCGATCTCCTCCTCGATCGGATCGACGACGATGACCACATCCTCCGCGGCCATCACCTCCTCGATACCGTGGGCGGCATAGCTCCCCTCGAGAAAATCCGATTTCTTGCGGGTGATCTCGTTGGTCTTGAGCGTCAGCTCTTCGGCGACGCCGTCGTTGTAGCCGGCGAAGTAGAGGAGCGGCGCCCTGGCGACGGTGCTGATGATGGCGGGCGGGATGCGCAGGGTGAGGGCGGCGTGCATGTGGCGGGCGAGGGCCTCCTGCCAGCCCGCAGCCGGCGGTTCGCTCAGGTGCCAGAGCAGGGAATCATAGAGGAGCGCCTGTTCGACGACGCTCTTAGTCGCGGCGACCGCCGCCTCCGGGCCGCAGGTGAGCAGGAGGGTCTGGTCGCAGACCTTTTCGAGCGGGGAGCCGCTGCGGGCGCACAGCGCCACGCGCCGGCAGCCGGACCCCGCCAGCTGGCTGGCGAGCATCACCACCTCGCGGGTCCGCCCCGAATTGGAGGCGCAAAAGACCGCGAAGCGGCGCAGGTCGTATTGGGCGGCCTGCCGGGCCCCCTCGGTGACCAGGGTCAAATCGAGGCCGCGGGTCAGGGCCTTGCGGATCGCGTTTTTCGCCGGGAAGATCCGGCTCGAGCCCTCACCGGTCAGTAGCGCCTTGCCGGCTGCCTGGACCAGTGCGGCCGCCTCGCGGGTGCGCTCCGGATCGAAATCGCGCACCACCGCGACCGTCTGCATCATCTCGCGCACCAGGGCGAACCGCGCGTAGCCTTGTTCATCAAGATTCATGGTGATCCCCTTTCCTGCCGGGCACGGTGCCCGTTATCCTATCCGCTCGCGGATGGCCGCGACGCGCTGTCTGAATTCCACGGTCTCATCACGGACCTGGTGGACAAAACTGTTCTCGTCGATAGTGCCCACCGTCGCGGTCATCTCCGCTTCATTGCGGAAGGTCGAGCGGTGGAAGGGATTCTCGAAATCCTTTTGCCGGGAATCACGGACCTGATCTTGGATCTGTTCCTGAATGCGCTCCGCCTCTTCGAGCAGGCGCAGCCAGGTTTCGCGATCCAGGGCCGCCACGCCGTTCAGGGCCCAGAGAGACGCCCAGGCATGCCGCTGTTTATCAAGGGGATAGCGCTCCCAGAGAGCATCGTAGCGGGCATGGATCTCCGGCCAGGTTGTGAGCCGCCCGGCGCCGATATCGGCGCGCAGCTGATCGGCCTCCGCTTCGGGCATCAACTGGCCGCCAAAATTGACCCACTGCGTGACGCGCTCACCCTGCAGGCTCTGCTGCAGGCCGGCCAGATCGGCAGCGGGCTGGGCTTCAAAGGCGGCGAGCAGGTTCTTGACGCCGTAGTAGAGGATCATCTCCCGGTAGGCATGCCAGGCTTTGCGCGCCTTGAGGATGACCACCTTGCGGTTCGAATGCTCCATTCCTTCGCCGAGGATCTCGAGGGCGGCGGTGCGTTCTGCATTACCCCCGAGCAGCTCGTGTCCGAGTGCCGCCAGCTCTGCCTCGGGGCGGCCGTCCTTCTCGCCACGAGCGCGCGAGTGGGCCCGGGCCGTCCAGCACTCGAGCAGGTGCAGTGCCGTAAAGATCTCCTCGATGGTATCGGGGGCCAGGGCGTCGTACTCGATATGCTGGATCTTGCTTTGGCGTTTGTCGCGGCTGCGGTATTTGGCGGCGTTGCGTGCCAGGGCGTACAGGTTGTACATCCACCAGTAGGCGGGCATCACCTCGAGCTGATTCAGGGCGGGATTGTTGTTGAGCAGGGCGAAGGGGAGGGGGATGTCCAGCTCGGCCGGATAGTCCGCCTTGGCGAGCAAGGTGAAGGAGGCGAAGCGGCAGGAGTGCTTGATGCTGGTGCAGAGTCCCGGCCAGAAGCCGCGACCGGCCTGGAGCTCGTTATCGTTGGCGCGGCTGTTGTGGTTGGAGCCGATGGTCGCCCCGGCGGCGATGTTGCTTTGCCCCAGCACCACGCCGGCGACGAGGAACGAGTTGTTGTGGTGCTGCTCGTGCGCCGGGAAGATCAGATTGTTGAGCACCTCGCAGCAGGAGATGGTCGAGTTGTCGCCGAGGAACGAATTGATCAGCCGGGCGCCGTACTTGAGATTGGAGTTGTCGCCGAGGACAAAGCGCACTGCCTTGCAGCCGTAAAAAATATGGCAGCCGTAGCCGATGATCCCGTTGACGAGCTCGACCCCCTCGCCGATCTGGGTGGGCTCTTCGGCGGAGGAGTGGATGGTCAGGTTCTTGAGCTTGTTGGCACCCTTGATATAGCAGTGGGGGCCGATCTGGACATCCTTGAGGATGAGCGAATTCTTGATGACGCACTGGCTGCCGATGACGCCGTAGTAGCCGCGATGGGGATCGACGCTGCGCTGGGTGATCTCCTTGAGCTGGGCCTGCAGGGCGCGGTCGTCGCGGTATTTGGCCCACAGCCAGGCGTCGGCGGCGATCATGCCGTCGAAGGGGGCGACGCGGCGGCCGCCGGCCTCGTTCATCAGATCCAGCCAGATCCGCACCTCCTCCTTTTCGCCCTCCTTGACAATGCCGTTGCCGAATTTGGCATGGTCGCTGGTGTTCATTTCATCCACCTTGGAGAGGATGCAGCGATCGCCGATGATGAAATGGGAGAGGTAGCCGACGTTGTGAATGGCGACATCATCGCCGATATCGCAGGCGATGACGATGCTGCCGGTGATACCGGCGGGGAGGCGCAGATCGTTGTGCTCGAGCACCACGTTTTGCAGCCGGCCGATGCGTACCAGACCGAAGAACTGGTTGTTGGCCACCAGCGCGGGGTCGAACTGATCGGTGACCAGAATATCATCCCAGCTGCTCGAGGTGTTGTTGTTCTTGACCAGCAGCTCCACCTCGGAGGCGCGCAGGTGGCGCCAGCGCTCCAGCGGCCAGAGGGTCTGGAGGTTGCGGTAGTGATATTCATCCTTGCCGGCGGGCAGACTGGCGGCAACGACAAAGTCCTTGCCGATCGCTCCGGGTGGCAGAATCGATACGGTATCCATAGGCAGCCCCCTGCATAAAAAGGTAAAAAAAAACCGTCCCGGGCGAGGGACGGCGGATGGATTCGGGACCTCTCAGAACCAGATGCGGAAGCCGACGCTGAGAGGAAAGTAGACATGGGTTGCCTTGATACTCGGCGAGAAGGCCAGGCCGATCGAGGGCGCGACCTGGAAGAAGGGCTCGATCTTTTTATCGATGAGCATGTTGACGCCCAGGGGGACGCGGACACCGCCCTTGACGCCCTTGTCGTCGCCGGTAAATCGGGTGCTCAGGAAGGCGCCAACGCCCGCGAACCAGTTGACATCCGAGTTGCCCGTGGCGGTGATCCGGTTGTTGAAGAGCCAGTAATCGGCGGTCAGACCCAGGGTCTTTTCGTCGCCGAGATAGTAGCTCAAGGCAAAGACGACCGGCTTGTCGTCGAGCTTGAGGTTCAGGGCAATACCGTTGGTATAGATATCCCCGGCGTTGGCATTGTACTGGACGCCGATTCCGGCGGCGAAGCCAACGACGGCACTGGTCAGCAGCAGCACGGCAACCAGCAGAACCACTCGCTTGTTCATCTTATAGGCTCCTGTTTTGTTGATTGTGGAGAGGGGATCGACCTCGTTTCCGCGGATATGGCTGAGCCCCCTCAGGTACTCCTAGTCAATTTAAAAATAAGCGCTTAAATTTAGCACGATCTGCGCATAAAATCAAGCAATTTTTCGTCCGGCGCCTGAATTCCCGAACCCCGCTCAGCCGAAAATCCGGATCTTGCCGGGGAGGACGGAAATGGAGATAGGCGTGCTGCCGGCGATCTCGCCGTCGGGGGTGAGCGCCTTGGCGGGTGTGGTCCTGAAGGTCATGTTCCTGGCGGTGAAATGCTCCACCTCTTGCATTTGCAGGTGGGTGCCCTTGAAGATCTTCGGCAGGGCGGAGAGCAGGCGCAGCCGGGAGACCTTGTTGAGGACGACGACGTCGAGCAGGCCGTCGTCGATTTTGGCGTCCGGCGCCATGATCATGTCACCGCCGGTCTTTTGACTGTTGCTGATCTCGACGAAAATGTTGTCGCGCCGGAAGCTCTGGCCGTCGATCTCCATCTCGAGGGGATAGGACTGGAGGTTTTTGGTGATAATGAAGACGCCGATGACGTAGTTCAGGGCGCCCCAGCGGCGGTAGCTCCAGGCTTTTTGCGCCACATCGGCGACAAAGCCGAAGCCGAGGATGTTGATGAAGACGAAACGGCGGTCGGCGCAGAGGCACTCGCCGAGGTCCACCGGGCGGGTGTGGCCGGCGATGATCTTGTCCATGGCGTCGGCATGGGTGCGGATGGCCAGGTCGCGCGAGAAGGAGTTGCCGGTGCCGGCGGGCAGCACCCCCAGCGGCAGGGGCAGCTCCGGATTGCCCTGCATCATGCCGTTGATGACCTCGAAGAGGGTGCCGTCGCCGCCGAGGGCGACGATCCCGTCCCAGGAGCCGTTAACCTCGCGCGCGGCGATCTCGACCAGATGGCCGGGGTATTCAGAAAAAACAGTCTCCACCGTGATGCCATGCTGCCGGAAGAGATCCAGGGATTTTTCGGCCACGGCCGTTCCACGGCTGCGGCCGGCGCGGGGATTGGTGAGCATCAGCAGTTTCATCGGACCTCCTCGTTTGCGCCATGCTATCGTCCGCTAAGTATAGCGAAAATCCTGCGTAATTCCAAGCCCGTTGCGGCCGCCGGCGCAAATTATCGCCGGTTCTGCGGCAGCGCCGCCGGGTTGGCGCCAGAGGGAGGGGGGCACCGGGTGGGCGCGAGAGCAGGGGGCCGGCGCCAGAGTTGGTGGCTGAGGCCAGAGTGGGAAGGCCGGCGCCAGAGTTGGTGGCCGAGGCCAGAGCGGGGGGCTGGTGCCACTTTGCCCTTGATTTTGTGCCCCCGATTGGCTAATTTCGCTTGAGGGCATGGATTGGGAAGGAAGTGGATGGAACTGCCGCCGGTGGAGTCATGAGCGTCAAATTGGATCAGAAGGATCATGCCGAGGCCGACCTGGCCGATCTGCGCGTGCTGGCCGGGCATGCCTTTTCGCGCGCGGCCGGGGCGCCGCTGATCCCGGACAATCAGGTCCGGCTGCTCCGTGACGCCGCCGAGAATTATCCCGCCTGGCTGGCGGCGATCGCCGCCGCGCAGCACCATATTCATCTGGAAAGTTATATCCTTTACGACGACGAGACCGGCCGCCGTTTTGCCGCGGCCCTGAGCGCCCGGGCGCAGGCGGGGGTGACCGTCCGCGTGATCTATGATTGGCTGGGCGGGGTGGGCAAGAGTTCGCGCAAATTATGGGCCGGGCTGCGCGCCAGCGGTGTCGACGTGCGCTGCTACAATCCCCCCCGCCTGGATCGCCCGCTGGGCTGGCTTTCGCGCGATCACCGCAAGATGCTCGCGGTCGATGGCGAAATCGGTTTTGTCTCCGGCCTCTGCATCGGCCGGGCCTGGGAGGGCGTCCCCGCCAAAAAGATCGAGCCCTGGCGCGACACCGGCGTCGCGGTGCGCGGACCGGCGGTTTCTGAGATCGAAACCGCCTTTGCCCAGGTCTGGGCGATGATGGGCGAGCCTCTGCCGGCCGCAGAGCGCCCCTCGATCCTCGGGCAGCCGGCGGCGGGCAGCGCCAGTCTGCGCGTCGTCGCCAATGTCCCCGCTACCGCCGGGCTCTTCCGCCTCGACCAGCTGGTTGCGGCCCTGGCGCGCAAACGCCTGTGGCTGACCGATGCCTATTATGCCGGCAACACCATGTACGTCCAGGCCCTGCGCGCCGCCGCCCGCGACGGGGTGGAGGTTTGCCTGCTGGTGCCGAATGCCACCGATATCCCGGTCATCCGCGCCCTCTCGCGGGCGGGCTACCGCACCCTGCTCGAGGCGGGGGTGCGGGTCTTTGAGTGGAATGGCACCATGCTGCACGCCAAGACCGCACTCGCCGACAGCAGCTGGGCGCGGGTCGGTTCGAGCAATCTCAACATTTCGAGCTGGATCGGCAATTGTGAACTCGATGTCGTCGTGGAGGATGAGGCGTTCGCTGCTGAGATGGAGCGGATGTATCTCGAGGATCTGAACCACGCAACCGAGATCGTGCTGTCGAGCAAGCAGAAGGTGTTGGCACCCGGCGAGCCGGCGCATCCCGCCCACGCGGTCGGCAAGGGCAGCGGCAGCGCCGGGCGAGCGGCGGCCGGCGCGGTGCGCATCGGCCATGCGGTCGGCGCTGCGATCACCGGGCGCCGCCTCCTCGGTCCGGTCGAGGGGCGTCTGATGCTGCTGATCGGGGCGCTCTTTGTCGCCCTGGCCGCCCTGGCCTTCTGGCTGCCAGCCCTGCTGGTCTATCCGGCCATACTCCTTTTTGCCTGGCTCGGGGTCGTCTTGCTCTCGAGAGGCTGCCGCTTGATTCTCGAAAAACGAAGGAAGGAATAGGATGGAACGCATCATCCTCGGTATTCACGGCCTGGGCAACAAACCCGCAGCCGGCCTGCTGCAGAGCTGGTGGCGCAAGAGCCTTTACGAGGGATTCAGCGGGATCGGTCACCCCCGGCGCGGCATCCCCTTTGAGACGGTCTACTGGGCCGATGTCCTGCATCGGGCGCCCGAGAGCCCGGCGGTCACCGACACCCGGGACCCGCTCTTCCTCAAAGAGCCCTACCGCCCTTCGCCCGGCCCCGACGCCATCCGCAGCGAACCGATGGCCAGCAAGCTCATCGACCTCTTCGAGACGCCCCTCAAGCGGATGGAGCTGGACGAAAACGGCGTGGTCTGGCGGCACTTCAGCGACCTGGTGCTGAGCAATTTTTTCCAGGAGCTGGTGGCCTATTTTGCCAACCGTCTCGAGATCGTCCCCGGCGCGGAGGTGGCCTACCGCGACATCGTGCGCGCACGGCTGATCAACAAACTGCGGGCCCATGCCGGCAAGGAGATCCTGCTGATCGCCCATTCCATGGGATCGATCATCGCCTACGACGTCCTCGCTTTCTGTGCCCCGGAGATAGCGGTTCACACCCTGATCACCATTGGTTCCCCCCTCGGCGTGCCGCTGGTGATGAAAAAGATCCGCCAGGAACAGCAGCTCAGCCCGGAGGCCGGACTAGCCGTGCCGGAGAATGTCGGGATCTGGCATAATCTCGCCGACCCCGCCGACAAGGTCACCCTCGACTGCCGGCTGGCGGAGGCGTATGCGCCCAATCGCCGCGGCACGGCCCCCGTCGATCGCTCAGTCTATAATGACTATGAGATCGATGGCAGCCGGAACCCGCACAAGGTCTATGGTTACCTGCGCACCCCGGAACTGGCGCAGATCTGCTTTGAATTCCTTACGGCGGGACAAGGCTCGAGCGCCATCCGCCGCCGCGATCTCCTCTACCGCTCTCTGGAGGGCATGCTGCGCCTATCCGGCGTGCGCTAGCTCCCCGAGAACCTCATCCAGTACCGCGAGGGCCCGGGCGATTTCCGCCTCGCTGGCGGTGATCGCCGGCATCAGGCGCAGGACATGGCCATGGGTGCAGTTGATCAGCACTCCTTTCTCGCGGCAGCGCGTCACCACCCCGGCTCCTTCCTGCTTCAGCACGACGCCCCACATCATCCCCACTCCGCGTACCTCAGCGATCACAGCATGGCGCTGCGCCAGGCGCTCGAGGCCCTGCTGCAGCAGCGCCCCGCTGGCTTGCGCCCGCTCCAGCAGCCCCTCTGCGGCGATGGCCTGCAGGACCGCGATGCCGGCGGCACAGGCCATGGGATTGCCGCCGAAGGTTGAACCGTGACTGCCGGGCCCGAGGATGTCACAATGCCGGCGGGCGACGACCAAGGCGCCGATGGCCATGCCGCCACCGAGGGATTTGGCCAGGGTGAGCACATCCGGCGTCACCCCGTAGTGCTGCCAGGCGAACATCCGGCCGGTGCGGCCGATGCCGGTCTGCACCTCATCGAGGATCAGCAGGGCGCCGTGCCGGTCGCAGAGGGCGCGCGCGGCGCGCAAAAAATCCGGGGTGAGCGGCAGGACCCCGCCCTCGCCGAGGATCGGCTCGAGCAGCACCGCCGCGACCTGGTCGTTCATCAACCGCTCGAGCATCGCCACATCGTTGGCCTCGCTGTAGACAAAACCGGCGGGCAGGGGATCGAAGCCCTGCTGGTAGTCGGGCTGGCCGGTGGCGGTCAGCGTCGCCAGGGTGCGGCCGTGAAAGGAGTCCCTGAGGGTGATGATCGTCTTTTTGCCGGCATCGCGCTTGCGCGCCAGCTTGATCGCCCCCTCGTTGGCCTCGGCGCCGCTGTTGCAGAAAAAAACCTGGCCGTCGAAACTGCATTCGATCAGCCGCCGCGCCAGCTCGCCCTGGAGCTCGTTGTAGTAGACGTTGGGGATGTGCAGGATTTGGGCGGCCTGGGCCTGCACCGCTGCGACCACCGCCGGATGGCAGTGGCCGAGGTTGCCGGCACCCCAGCCGGGGAAAAAGTCAAGGTACTCGTTGCCCGCGTCATCCCAGACGCGCATCCCCTCGCCCTTGACCAGCGTCAGGGGCACCCGCTTGTAGGTTTGCAGAACGTAGTGATCGAAGGTGGCCTTATCCATGTTTCAGAATCTCCGTGCCGATGCCTTTGGGTGTAAAGATCTCGAGCAGGAGGGAGTGGCGGATCCTGCCGTCGATGATGTGCCCCTTGTTGACGCCAAACTGCAGGGCAGCCAGACAGGACTGCACCTTGGGGATCATCCCGCCACTGATGACGCCGCGGGCGATCAGCTCCTCAGCCTGGTCGCGGCTGATGGTGCTGATCAGGGTCTGCTCGTCGCCCTGCTCGCGCAGGATGCCCGGGGTGTCGGTCATGTAGACCAGCTTCCAGGCACCCAGGCTCGAGGCGATCTCGCCAGCCGCCAGGTCGCCGTTGATGTTGTAGCTCTGCCCTTCGTCACCGACACCGATCGGTGCGATGACCGGGATTCGGCCCGCATCAAGATGCTCCTTGAGCAGATCGGCGTTGATGAAGCGCACCTGGCCGACAAAACCGATATCCGACTTGACGCCGTTGACCTCCGGCATGAGCTTGTCCACCTTGATCATCTGCCGGTCACGGCCGGAGAGGCCGATGGCCTCGCCCTGCAGGTCATTGAGCAGCGAGACGATCTGGGCGTTGATCTTGTGGGCGAGGATGTCCTCGACCAGGTCCATGGTCTCCTTGTCGGTGATCCGCAGGCCGTTGACGAAACGGGGCGGCAGACCGCGGCGCTTCATGCCGGCGCTGATCGCCGGCCCGCCGCCGTGGATGAGTACCGGCTTGATGCCGATAAATTTCATAAAGACGACATCCTGGAGCACCTCGCGCATCGCGGTCTCGCTCTCCATGATGCTGCCGCCGAATTTGATGACCATGATCTTGCCGCGGAAGGCCTGCATCCACGGCAGCGCCTCCATCAAGACCCGGGCCTTTTCGATGTATTTTTCCATGGTAACCCCTGTCCTTCAGGTGTGGTATTCAGCATTGATCTTGACATAGTCGTAGGAAAGGTCGGAGGTATAGACCACCGCCGACTGGCCGCCGGTGAAGAGATCGAGTTCGATGTCGAGGTCCTTCGGCGCCATCAGCCCCTTCATCTCGCGGCGCGAGAGCATCACCGGATTGCCCTGGGCAAAGATGTAGGTGCCGTTGATCCTGAGATCCGCCTTGTCCGGATCAAAATCGACCCCCACCATGCCGGCGGCGGAGAGCAGCCGGCCCCAGTTGGGGTCCTGCCCGAAGAGGGCGGTCTTGACCAGCGGCGAATTGGCCATGCCGAAGGCCATCCGCTTCGCCGCTTCGGCGCTTCCGGCGTGGCCGACGGTGATGGTGACGAACTTGGTCGCCCCCTCGCCATCGCGCACGATCGCTTTGGCCATGGCCAGGGTCAGGGCATCGAGGGCGGTGGCGAAGAGTTCCGCCTCAGGCGTCTCCGGCATGATCTCGGGATTGCCGGCCAGACCGTTGGCCAGGATCAGGGCGGTGTCGTTGGTGCTGGTGTGACCGTCGACGGTGATCATGTTGTAGCTTTTGCCGATCGCGGCGGTGAAGAGCCGGTCGAGCAAGGCATGGTCGATCGCCGCATCACAGGTGATGAAGGCGAGGGTGGTGGCCATGTTGGGCATGATCATCCCGGAACCCTTGGTGATGCCGCTCAGGGTCACGGTTTGGCCGCCGATCTCAAGGCGAAGGGTAAAGGCCTTTTCAACGGTGTCGGTGGTCAGGATCGCCTCAGCGCAGGCGGCGCCGCCCGCGACCGAGAGGTGGCCGGCGGCGCGCTCGATCGCCTTGCGCATTCTCGCCATATCGAGATAGTGGCCGATCACCCCGGTGCTGGCGGCCAGGACCAGCTCCGCCGGGACCCCCAGCTGCGCTGCGGTCCAGGTGATGGTATCGTGGACATCGCGCAGCCCCTGCTCGCCGGTGCCGGCATTGGCGTTGCCTGAATTGACCACCAGGGCTTGCAGCATCCCGCCGGAACGCTGCAGGGCGGCGATGCCGGCGAGGACCGGTGCAGCCTTGACCTGGTTGGTGGTGAATTTGGCGGCACAGCGGGCCGGGATCTGGCTTTTGATCAGGCAGAGGTCGCGGCGCTTGCGTTTGAAGCCGGCGCGCGCAGCGGCGGCGGTGAAGCCCTTGGGATCGGTGATCTTGGGATCGGCTGCAAAGTTCATGGTACGGTCCTTATTTCAGGCCCAGGGTTTCGTCCAGGCCCAGCATGAGGTTCATATTCTGCACCGCCTGGCCGGAGGCCCCCTTGATCAGGTTGTCGATGGCGCTCATCAGGATCAGGGTGCGCCCCTGCACCACCAGGCCGATGTCGCAGAAATTGGAGCCCGACACCTGGCGGGTCTGCGGCACCTCGCCGGCGGGCAGCACCCGCACGAAGGGCTCCTCGCGGAAGGCCTCTTCATAGAGCGCCTGTACCTCCGCTGCGGCGTGCGGCTGGAGCAGCCGGGCATAGAGGGTGCTGAAGATGCCGCGGGTCATCGGCACCAGATGGGGGACAAAGAGGATGTCCACCGGCGCCCCGGCCATCTTGCTCAGCTCCTGCTCCATCTCGGGCTCATGCTGGTGGCAGGCCACCTTGTAGGCGGAGAAATTCTCGTTGCATTCGGGAAAATGAAAGGCCGGTTTCGGGCTCTTGCCGCCGCCCGAGACCCCGGTCTTGCTGTCGACGATGATGGTGGTGGTCTCGATCAGGCCATGGCGCAGCGCCGGCAGCAGTGCCAGCTCGACGCTGGTCGGGAAGCAGCCGGGATTGGCGACCTGGTGGGCCGCGGCGATGCGGGCGCGGTTGAATTCCGGCAGACCGTAGACAAAGGCCGGCAGCGCCTCCGGCTCGAGATGGTCGGTGCCATAGGCGGCGCGATAGCGTCCGGCGTCATCGAGGCGAAAGTCGGCACTGAGGTCGATCAGTTTTTTGCCGAAGGGCAGAAACCGGGGGATCCAGGCCATGCTGCTGGTGTGGGGCAGCCCGAAAAAGATGACGTCGCTCTCGGCGGCGATGCGCTCGCTCTCGAACCCTGAGAGCGGCTGGTCGCACAGGCCGCGCAGGGCGGGGAAGAGGTCCGAAAAACGTTGTCCGCCGGGCTCGCGCACGGCCAGATGGGCGAACTCCACCTGTGGATGGCGCAGCAGGATTTTGACCAGTTCGAAACCGGTGTAACCCGAGGCGCCGACGATGGAGACCCTAGAGGGTGTCATTCTGTCCCTCCTTGCGGAACCCCGCGGCGATGATGCGGTAGGCCTCGCGGAAGGGCACTCCCTGGCGCACCAGCTCGTAGGCCTTTTCGGTCGCATAGAGTTCGGCGGTCATCGCCTCGCGGCAGCGGGCCTCGTCGACGCCGAGGTTCTGGATGACCAGCAGGGTCATCTGCAGGGCCTCGAGGGCAGCCTCGAGACCGCGCATCAGGGCCTCCTTGGTGAGCTGCAGGTCGCGGTGGTAGCCGGAGATGAGGTTGAGCGTCGTGGCACGCACCTGCGCCTCGCAAGCAGCCACCTCATGGTATTTGCCGCGCAGGAGCTCGAGCACATCCGGATTCTGCTTTTGCGGCATGATCGAGGAACCGGTCATGAAAACAGCCGGCAGGGTGAAATAGCCGAAGCCGGGCATGGTGAAGAGGATCAGATCCGAGGCCATGCGGTTGATGTCGGCCATGGCTTGCACCAGGGCATGCAGCAGGATGCCCTCGTACTTGCCGCGGCTGTTCTGGGCATGGACAGGATTCTCCATGGTCCGGGCGAATCCCAGCTCGGCGGTCGTCATCGTCCGGTCCAGCGGCAGCGGCACGCCATAGCCCGCGCCGGTGCCAAGGGGATTCTGGTCGAGGAGACAAAGGGCGGTCTCGAGCAGCTGCAGGTCATCCTGCAAGGCGTCGCGCCAGGCCCCGGCCCACATCCCGACGCTCGAGGGCATCGCCTTGCGGGTGTGGGTGTACCCCGGCAGGGGGGTTGCGCCGCGGGCAGCGATGAGCACCTCAAAGGTCGTGACCAGCTGGTGGAGGATGGCGATAGCGGCGCCGGCCTGATCGCGGCTGTAAAGCCGCAGGGCGGTGAGCACCTGGTCGTTGCGGCTGCGGCCGGTGTGGATCTTTTTGCCGGCCTCGCCGCAGTGCTCTGCCAGCCAGTTCTCAATGGCGGTGTGACCATCTTCCTCTTCGGGGTGGATGACGAATTCGCCGCGTGCGTGCAGTTCGCGGATCGCGTCGAGACCGGCGGTCAGATCGGCCGCCTCCTTTGGACTGAGCAGTCCGACGTGCGCGAGCATACGCGCGTGGGCCCGGGAGGCGAGACAGTCATAGGGCAGCAGGGTCAAATCGAGCACGGGGTCCTTGCCGGCGGTGAATTTCTCCACCGCTCGTACGATCGCCTGCTGCGATCCGCCCCCTGCCTGGGTGTGTTGCCAGAGTTTCATAGCGTTCCTTGCGGCGCCGCGCCGGCTGCGGCCGTCACGGCGCCTGATGAGGGCGACGAAGGACTACTCCTTGTGCCGCCAGGTGTAGGGTTTGTGGTTTCTCAGGACGATGTTGTGGGCCTTGAGGCGGATGGCATGGATGCGGATGAATCCGCCGGCATCCGTGGCATTGTAGCCCCCCTCGACGTCCATGCTCGACAGCTCCTGATTGTAGAGCGAGATCGGCGACTGCCGGCCGATGGGGGTGACATTGCCCTTGTAGATGGCCAGCTGGACCGTGCCGTTGATCTTTTCCTGGCTCTTCTCGAAGGCGCTGAGGAGGAAATCCATCTCCGGCGAGAACCAGAAGCCGTTGTAGATCAGTTCCGAGAAGAGGGGGGAGAGCATGTCGCGGATGCGCATCACCTCCTTGTCCATGGCAATCCCCTCGAGGTCGCGGTGCGCCGCCCAGAGAATGGTGGCGCCGGGGGTTTCGTAGACGCCGCGCGACTTGATGCCGACGAAGCGGTTCTCGACCATGTCGACCCGGCCGACGCCGTTGGCGGCGCCGATCCGGTTGAGATAGGTGAAGAGGGCGAGGGCACCGGTCACCACCGTGCCGTCACTTTTATTGGTCGCCCTGACCGGGTAGCCGTCGGCGAACTCGAGCTCGAGCAGGGTCTCGGCATCCGGGGCCTGCTGCGGCGAGACCGTTTTGGAAAAGATCTCCTCATAGGGCCGGAACTGCGGATCCTCGAGGATGCCCGCCTCGTGGCTGATGTGCATCAGATTGTCATCCTCACTGTAGGATTTGGCGATCGAGGCCTTGACCGGGATGTTCCATTTTTCGGCGAAGGCGATCATGTCGCTGCGGCCCTTGAACTGGCCGAGAAACTCGGGGTCCTTCCACGGCGAGATGACCTGGATCTCGGGCTGGAGGGCATAATAGGCCAGCTCGAAACGCACCTGGTCATTGCCCTTGCCGGTGGCGCCATGGGCGACAAAATGGGCGCCCTCCTTGACCGCGATTTCGATCTGCCGTTTGGCGATCAGGGGCCGGGCGATGGCGGTGCCGAGGAAATAGCGGCCCTCATAGAGGGCATTGCCACGGGCGGCTGCGAAGATATAGTCCTGGACGAACTCCTCCTTGAGATCCTCGATGTAGACCTTGCTCGCCCCGGTCTTGAGCGCCTTGTCGCGCACCGCCTCGAAATTTTCCTGCTGGCCGACGTCGGCGACATAGGCGATGACCTCATAGCCCTTGAGCTCGAGCCATTTGAGGATGACGGAGGTATCAAGACCGCCGCTGTATGCGAGAATGACTTTTTCTTTCATGGTCGATCCTTCCAGATTCGGGTGCAGAGTTGGACCGGCCCGCTGGGGGCCGCTGGTTATAAAGGGTAATGTGCAGAAAAGGGATCAGAGTCGGTTGCGCAGCTCGGGCAGGCGCTCCAGCAGGGCCTGCCTGAATCGATGATGGGAGAGGCCTTCGGGCAGGACGATGAGCAGGGTGTCGTCGCCGGCGATGGTGCCGACGATCTCCGGCATCATCAGGCTGTCGATGAGCAGGCCAATGCTGGGGGCGAAGGAGGGCAAACTCTTGAGCACCGCGAGATTGCCGGAAAAGGCGAGCGAGCGGCAGCCGTGCAAGGGGGAGGTATCGGCCGGAGCCCCGGTTGGTGTGGCCTCGCCGGGCATGGCATAGAGATAGCCCCGCTCCGGGTCGGGGATGCGCATCACCCGCAAGGCGAGGAGATCGCGCGAGAGGGTCGCCTGGGTCGCCGCGAACCCCTGCGCTTGCAGGGCCGCGAGGAGTTCCTGCTGGCTGGCGATGGGACGGGATTCGATCAGCTCCCGGATCGCCGTATGGCGGTCGCTTTTTCTATTCATGCATAAATATACATAATAAAGCATAAATATGCAATAAAAATGTACGGCAGGGCGCAAAAAAAAGGAGGGCTGCAGTGGCCCTCCCGTAAATCCGGTACGATCGGGGGGTAAGAGGGGAGCGGCTGCTAGAGTTTTTCGGCCGCCTTGCTGTTCGCCTTGTTGATCAGTTTTTTGGCGTCGTTGGCCTTTTTGCTGTTGGGATAGAGGTCGACGACCATCTGGTAATACTCGACCGCCTTGCGGTGATCCTTGAGTTTATCGAGGCATAGCCCGCCGGCCTGGATCAGCAGCTGGGGCGCCTTTTCGTCGGCGGAGTAAAGCTTGGAGACGCGGGCATAGCTTTCGGCCGCCTTGAGGTAATCCTTCTGGTCATCGGCATAGAGGTCGCCGGCCATCTCCAGGGCGCGAGCGCCGCGGGCATCGGTCGGGTAATTCTGGAGGATCTCATCATAGGTGGCGAGTGCAACGTCGTACTGCTTGAGCCGCTTGTCCTGGATATTCGCGATGGTGAAGAGCACCTCGACGGCATGCTCGTCCCTGGGCCAGCCGGTGACCAGCTTGCGATAGGCTTCGATGGCGCCGTTATAGTCCTTGAGCTTTTGCTCCTTGATCTGGCCGATGGTATAGGCGGCGGTCGGCGCCAGCCCATTCTCGGGATAGTGAGCGAGGATTCGGGTGCAGCGGGCCACGGCATCTTCGTGCTTGCCGACGCGCCCGGTCAGCAGCTGCGCCTCCTGATAGAGGGCATAGGGGAGCTGCGGGTCGTCGGGATAAAGTTCGGCGAGTTTGCGGTAGTTGTAGATGGCCGGCCACTCCTGGTTGAGCCGGGTATAGAGGTCGCCGGTCCACTCGAGCACCGGATAAATGAGCGAATCGGCGGGGAAGCGGCTGATATAGGTAGTCGCTTCGGCCAGGGACCAGTCGTAGAGGCGGGGCTGATCGAGGTCGCGCAGGAGTTTGAGATAGGCGCGCCAGCGCTCGGTCACGGTCGCATCTACGGCGGTGCCATAGACGGCGGACTCGAGTAGCCCTTTCTTGGGGGCATAGGCCGGTTCGCGGGCGATGATCGTCTGAATCATGTCGCGGCAGTCGCTTTCGCGGGCGCAGCGGGGATAGAGATAGAGGGTCTTGTAGGCGGCGGCGAGAGCCTCATTCTTCTTGCCTTTTTCGAGATAGACCTGGGCGAGCAGTCCGGCGGCATCGGCGGCGCGGGGATCATCCGGAAAGGATTGGCCGAATGCGGTCAGCTCGGGGATGAGAAAATCAGCGCTGTTGCCCTCACCGCGATCGTGCACCGCCAGCAGGTATTGATAGAGCCGCTCGGCGGTATACTGCGCGGCCGCCTCCTGCCCCAATCCGCTGAGCAGCATGGCCGAGAGCATGAGCAGGATCCCTGTGTTTTTTTTCATGTCAGAACTCCCCTTAAGGATGCGATGTTTGCCCCGATCCACACGGGCTCCGGTCCTGCCGGGCCGGTCGGGACGGACCTGGCCGCCACCTCCCGTTCGCCACAATCACCTGATAGTTTATCACTTTTTTCGCAGGATATCAAGCGCAACTTTCACTGCCCGCCGCCTCCCGGCGCCGGCTTGTAGCCGGTGAAGGTGAAAGTGAAAGGCTCGCTATGCAGGTAGCCGGTCTGATCGAATATTTTGATCGTGGCCTCCATGACGAAGGTTTCAGGGCGGGATTTGATCAACCCCTCGACCGGCACGCTGCCGGAGTAGTCGAGCAGGTCGAGGAGGCTGCGGCCATCCTCGAGGGCCAGGTACCAGTAGATTTTGAGGGCGCAGTGGCCGCCGGAGTCGATGGTCAGGGTGTGACCGGCTAACCGGCTCGGCGGTGCGAAATGCTGGTTGTTGATCGGCAGGGTGGCGCGGATCTCCGGGTGGTTCTTCCACCAGACCGTGGCGTGGCCGTTGACCGTGACCTCGCCCTGGAAGGTCTCCTCATACTGATTGGCGATGAGGAAGACGAATTCCATAAAGGGCCCACTGGCGTACATCCCCTGGGTGAAGATGACCTGGGTAATGGCCAGGGTATCCTGCGGCTGCTGCCGTGGCGGCAGACTTTCATCGCAGGCGAGAGCGAGGAGCGGCAGGAGCCACAAGAGCTGCATTTTTTTCATGATTCGCTCCATTTAGCGCCGCCCCCGCGATCCGGTTTCGAGGCCGAGCTGGCAGCCGGCCTGCAGGCGCCGGCCGGTTTCCCAGGCTGCAGGATCACCCAGTTCACCGCCGGTCCGGCCGGAGGCGTCGATCCAGATGACGTTGCGGGAATCGAAGAGGTTGTGTCCCTCGAAGTAGAGCTCGAGCCAGGGCCGGGTGGTGCCGCTGCCGAGGGCGACCGCCCGGGTGATGCGCAGATCCAGCTGGTGAAAGCCGGGCATGCGGCGGTTGTTGGGCACAAAGAGCACCCCGGCATTCTCCGGGGTAAAACCATCGGCCGAGGGGTAAAAGGTATAGGGCCGGCCGCTGTGATACTGCCAGACGAGGTTGAGCTGCACCACGCCGGGCAGCGCGAGATCGAGATCCGCCTTGAGCGAATGGCGCTGATCCCAGCTCAGGTAGTAAGGGGTATGGGCGACCGGGAAGCCCCATTGGGCATAATTCAACCCCTGGTTCTCGGCCTCGCTCAGCCCCTTGGCTTCCATCAGGGTGTAGGAGAGGGTTCCGGTCAGCCACTTGCCGCGTTCGCGGGTGACGGTGAATTCAAAGCCGTGCGCCGTGGCATAGGGGTTGTTGACGTACTCGGCAAAGCCGTAATCCCCGGCGATGCGGCTGTTGGCCGAGACGAAGGTTTTGCTGTCGATCTGGTCGGTGGTCTCCTTCTGGAAGTAGAGCGCCGAGGCCACCATGTTCTCGTGAAAGTTATGGCGGATGCTGATCTCCAGGGCGCTGGTCTTTTCCGCGAGCAGATCGGGGTTGCCTCGCAGCACCTTGACCCCGCGCGCAAAGGTGACATTGTCGAGTCCGGAGTAGAGGTGCTCGAAGAGGGGGAACTGCAGATACCGGCCCCAGTTGATGAAGAAAAAGCTCTTGTCGGTGAAGGGGAAGGCAAAACCGATGCGCGGACTGATCTGCCAGGCGACCCGGGCCGGGACGGAGCCGGTGACCTCCTCGCGGTACTCGTTCGGCCCGCTCGGGATCAGCTCGACGGCGGGACGGCGGGCACGGGGATCGAAGACCTCGCAGCGCAGGCCGGCGGAGATCACCGAGCGGCTCGCCGCCGATTCATATTTGTCCTGCAAGTAAACAGCGCCAAAGCGCGGGAAATAGCGGTAGCGGCTGGAAAAGTTGAGCATCGGCAGGTCGACCAGCGGCTTGCCGAAATAGGAGAGCTGCGGTTCCATCTTGATGAGGCTGGAGTGAATCTCGTACTGTTTGAGCTCCATCCCCGCCTTGAAGAGATGGGCCGGGCGCCATTGGCTGGTCAACTCGCTCTTGAGGGTGGTGCTGTTCTGCTGCAGGTCCGCCCACCAGAGCCGGTCACCGCGGGTGACATAAAGGAGATAGAAATCATATTCCCAGGGCTGGCCGTCCACCTCCGCGGCCGTCCCGGTGCCGATGCGGCTGCGCAGTGTGCTCTGGCTGAGGCTGAGCGAATAAAAGAGCCTGGGGGTGAGGGTATGCGTCCAGAAGAGCGAACCGCGGTAGCTTTCACTGCGCCGCGGCGGCAGGCCGGCGAGATTGTAGCGCCAGCTGAAGGCGTAATCGCGGCTGCGCTTCAGGGAATAGAGAATCTGGCCGCTCAGCCGCTTGTCGCTGCTGAAATTCCAGTCCGTTTTGCCCATGCCGTAGAGCTCTTTCTGGGTGGGCGAGCGGAAAAAGTATTCCATGTCCTGCCACCAGCGGGTGCCGGAGAGAAAGAGGGTGTTGGCGAGGAAGAAGGAGCCTTTGCGGCGCACCAGCGGGCCGCTGGCGGTCAGCTCCACTTCGCTGCTCTTGCTCACCTGGGTGCCGCCGAAGAGGTCATCCCTGGCCACACGCAGCTGCAGCTGCGGCTGATCGTTGCCGCTGCGGGTGATGACGTCGACAATCCCGGAGAGAGCCTGGCCATACTCGGCATCGAAGCCGCCGGTCTTGATGCTGAGCTGGGAGACGGCGCTGCGCGGCAGTTCCATGCCGAGGCCGCCGCTGATTTGGTCCTGGACCGGCAGTCCGTCGACCAGATAGAGTACCTCCCGACTCTTGCCGCCGCGGACATGACCGTCGCTGGTGGCGCCCGGCAGCATGCCGATCACATCCTGAAAGCGGGTGATCGGCAGGGAGGCGATCTGCCCGGCGCTTTTCTCATAGGCGGTGCCGGTGACGTCGGTCTGGATGACCGGCCGCTGGGCCGTGACCTCGACCCCGGCCATCTCGATCGGTGCCGCTTCGAGGCGTACCGCCAGTTTGGTCTTGAGATCGGGCAGGATGGTGACCTCGCGGTAGACGACCGTCCGGTAGCCGAGCAGGGAGGCGCGCACCTGATAAACGCCGGCGCGGAGGTTTTGCAGAAGAAAGCGCCCCTCGGCGTCGGCCACGCAGCCCTGACCGGTCTCCAGGACCAGCAGGGTGGCGCCGGGGAGGGGTTCGCCGCTCGTACCATCGCGGACGCTCCCTTCCAGCCGGCCGGTGGTGCCGGCGCGCAGCGAGGCGGGCGGCGACAGGAGGCCCAGGGCGGCCAGAAGCAGGAGGGCGGTCATGCGGCGTGCAAGACGAGTCATGGTTTTGGATGGTCTCCACAGAGCATTGCAGCGGCCGCTGGCCTCGCCCCGCAGCACGGGCATCAGGTCATGCGGCCATTCTTAATAGTATATCATTTTTCTACGTCCCAGTCAATGGCTAAGTTGCGCCAGCCGCCCCGGCCTCTGATGCCGCCCCGCCCCATTCTGGCGCCGACCCGACTCCCCAGCCTCTGGTGCCGCCCCACCCCATTCTGGCGCCGACCCGACACCCCGGCCTCTGATGCCGCCCCGCCCCATTCTGGCGCCGACCCGACGCCCCGCTGATCTGGCGCATGTTCGCACTTGCCCAACTGATCGGGAATGCGTATATTAAAGTCTTACTTTTTGATGAGGCGATCATGAGACCTTACGTTAATCCGGGATCGGCCCTGCTCCTTGGCCTCCTGGTCCTCCTATTCCTGTCGCGGGTGAGCGCGATGAGTGGTGAGAGCAGCGAGGCTGCCGCGGCGCCGGTCTCGCTGAGTGCGGGATTCAGTGATTTTTTGCAGCACTTGCACAGCCTGCCGGAGACGCAGCGCCAGGCGGTGGTGGACAGTTTTCTCCAGACGGCCGGGCCGCTGCCCCTGATCGAGGCGGATACGGTCGCCTGGTTCCTCTATCGCGGCAGCGCCGCGACGGTGGCCATTGCCGGCGATGCCAATGGCTGGGATCCCGGCGCATCGGCGATGACGCGGGTCTCCGGCACCACCCTTTTCTATCTCCGGCGGGTGTACGAGGCCGATGCCCGGCTCGATTACAAATTTGTAATCAACAACAGCAGCTGGATCCTCGATCCGAAGAATCCCCACCTTTGCTACGGCGGATACGGCGCCAACAGCGAGCTGCGCATGCCCGCCTACCCGGCGGCGCCTGAATGCACTCCCGATCCCGCGGCCGCCGCCGGCCGGCTCGAGATGGGGAGCATCACCAGCGTGATCCTCATGAACACCAGGCCGCTGCGGGTCTATCTGCCGGCCGGCTACGATCCGGCGCGGCCGCGCGGCTATCCGGTGGTGCTGTTTCACGATGGACTGGAATACCTCTCCCTCGGTGCGGCCAAGCCCGTCCTGGACAACCTGATCGCCGGGCGGCGGATCGAGCCGGTGATCGCCCTTTTTGTGCCCCCGGTCAGCGCGGGGCAGCGGATCGAGGAGTACAGCGGCGCCACAGCCGCCAATCTGGAGCGTTTCATCATCGGGGAGGTAATGGCGCAGGTCGACTCGGCCTGGAACACCTCGAAGGATCCGGCGCAGCGGGCGATGCTGGGGCCCTCACTGGCCGCGCTGATTTCGGCGCAGATCGCTTTCCACCATCCCGAGTCCTTCGGCCTGGCCGGTCTCTATTCGCCGGCGATGTGGCCCAACGACCGGGCGGTTTTGCGAGAACTGCTCGCCGCATCCACGCCCTTCAGCCGCTGTTATATCGATGTCGGCAGCTATGAACCCTCGCTGCTGGGCGATGCCGTGCAGCTTTATGATCACCTGCGCAGTGCGGGGGTCCCGGTGAAATTCCGCGAGTGGCACGAGGGGCACAGCTGGGGCAGCTGGCGTGCCCATCTCGATGAGGCGCTCGAGTTTTTCTTTCCCCCGGCCTCCGGCATTGAACGGCTCGACAGCCAGGAACCCGAACTTTTTACCCTGTTTCCCGCTTATCCCAATCCCAGCAACGCCGGGATGACGCTCGAATTCGACCTGCCCCGCGCCGTCGAGATCTCACTGCAGATCTGCAATCTCAAAGGCGAGGTGGTGGCGCGGCTGGTCGAGGGCCCGCTGCAGCCGGGGCGATATCGTTTTCGCTGGGACGCCGCCGGCGAGCCGAGCGGCCTCTATGTTTACCGGCTGCGAGCGGCAGCACAGGTGCGCACTGGCAAGCTGCTATTGATCCGCTAATCCTGCAAAAGGAGTAACTCATGATCGGTCTCAAGGATAAGGTTGTGCTCATCACCGGGGCGTCGCGCGGCATCGGCCGGGCGGCCGCGGTGATTTTTGCCCAATACGGTGCGCGCGTCGCGATCAATTATCATCATCACGAGGCTGCTGCACGCGAGGTGCTGGCCGCGGTCGAATCCGCGGGCGGCGAGGGCATGCTCGTCGGCGCCGATGTCAGCGAAGGCGTTGCGGTGCGCGCGATGGTTGACGCGGTGGTGAAAAAGTGGGGGCGCATCGATGTACTGGTCAACAATGCCGGGGTCTGGCTGCCGGCGCCGATCGACCACTTCCCGCTGGAAACTTACCGCCGCACCCTGGCGATCAACCTCGACGGGGTGATCTTTTGCACCGAAGCGGTGGTCCCGCTGATGATCCAGCAGGGGGGAGGCCGGATCATCAATATCTCCTCAACCGCCGGCCAGCGGGGCGAGCCGGTCTACTCCCCCTATGCGGCGAGCAAGGGAGCGGTGATCAGCCTGACCAAATCGCATGCAGTCGAGCTGGCGCGCCATAACATCCAGGTCAACAGCGTCGCCCCCGGCTGGGTCGACACCGAGATGTCGGCGGCGGCGATCGCCAACGAGCAGGAGACCATCCTGCGCACCATCCCGATGCGCCGTCCGGGCACGGCGGCGGAGATCGCCTGGCCGATCGTCTTTCTCGCCTCCGACGGCGCCAGCTATATCACCGGCGAGATTTTCAACGTCAACGGCGGCTCGGTGCTCTGCGGTTGAGCTGTGCGGCTTGTACGGTGCACGCCCGCTGTTTTGGCGCTGCCGCCTCCGCAGCCATACCTGAATTTGCCGCAAACTCCTAAAAAAATCTTGCAATAAAGCAATTTTTTTGCTATTTTTATTGGCTGTATCATTTTGAGGAATCCGTCTGCGCATGTTCCAGGAATTGAGTGAAAAGCTTGAAGGTGTTCTGCGCAATCTGCGCGGTCAGGGCAAACTGACCGAAAAGAACATCGCCGAGAGCATGCGCGAGGTGCGCCGGGTGCTGCTGGAGGCCGATGTCAATTACAAAGTGGCCAAGCAGTTCATCGCCGAGGTGGAGCAGCGCGCCCTCGGCCAGGAGGTGCTGCGCAGCATCACCCCCGGCCAGATGGTGGTCAAGATCATCCATGACGAGATGACCCGTCTGCTGGGCGAGAAAGAGGCGCCGCTGCAGTTCGGCAAGGTGCTGCCGGGCGTGATCCTCCTCGCCGGTTTGCAGGGTTCCGGCAAGACCACCTTTGCGGGCAAGCTCGCCCGCCATTTGCGCAAAAAAGGCCGCAACCCCCTGCTGGTCGCCGCCGATATCTACCGGCCGGCGGCCATCGAGCAGCTCAAGGTGCTCGGTCGCAGTCTCAATATCCCGGTCTATGCGGAAGAGAGCCGGGACGCAGCGGCGATCGCCGCGCACGCTCTTGACCATGCGCGCAAGAATCTGCTCGACACAGCGATCATCGACACCGCCGGGCGTCTGCATATCGACGCCGAGATGATGGCCGAAGTGGCGCGCATCAAGGAGGTCACCGCCCCCGCGGAGATCCTCTTCGTCGCCGACAGCATGACCGGCCAGGACGCGGTCACCACCGCCAAAGCCTTTCAGGAGCAACTCGATTTCACCGGCGTGGTGCTGACCAAGATGGATGGCGATGCCCGTGGCGGCGCCGCTCTCTCGATCCGGGCGGTCACCGGCAAGCCGATCAAGTTCGTCAGCGCCGGCGAAAAACTCGACGAACTCGAGCCCTTTCACCCCGACCGGCTCGCCTCGCGCATCCTCGGTATGGGTGACGTTGTCAGCCTGGTCGAGAAAGCCCAGGAGGCCATCGACCTCGAAAAGGCGGTCAAGCTCGAAAAAAAGTTACGCCGCGCCGAGTTCAATCTCGAGGATTTCCTCGACCAGCTGCAGCAGCTCAAACGAATGGGACCGCTGCAGGAGATCCTCACGATGATCCCGGGCGCCAATGCCCGGGCCTTCAAGGGGATGCAGGTCGATGACAAGGCGCTGGTGCGCGTCGAGGCGATCATTCACTCGATGACCGTGCAGGAGCGCAATAACCCGAACATCATCAACGGCAGCCGGCGCAAGCGCATCGCGCGCGGCAGCGGCACCAGCGTGCAGGATGTCAATCGGGTGCTCAACCAGTTCAGTATGATAGTGAAAATGATGAAAACGATGAAGCATGGGGGCAGGGGTATGCGCCTGCCCATGGGATTTTAACCGAAGGAGAAGACGTTGTCTGTAAAGCTGAGATTAAGCCGCATCGGTAAGAAGAAACAGCCCTATTACCGTATCGTCGCCATCGACTCCAGATCCTCGCGCGATGGCTCTTATCTGGACAAGATCGGCCACTACAATCCCGTCACCCAGCCGGCCTCGCTGACCATCGACCGGAGCAAAGCGCTGCAGTGGCTGAACAATGGCGCGATCCCCTCCGATACGGTCAATAGCCTCTTCCGCCGCCAGGGCATCCTGCACGAGTGGGATCTGCGCAAGCGCGGTGTCAGTGAGGAGCAGGTCACCGAGGAAATGGGCAAGTGGCAGGATGCGCAGATTCAGCGCGGCAAGCGCGAAGAGGCCAAAAACGCCATGGCCAAACGCGAGACCGAGACGCAAAAGCCGGCCAAAGCCGCCGCCGAGGCCAAAGCCCCGGTTGAGGCCCCGGTTGAGACCCCGGTTGAGGCCGCAGCCCCCGCCGTCGAGGCCGATATTGTGGTTGAAGAGAGTGCGCCGGCTGCCCCTGAGACGGCTCCCGACGCTGCCGAGAGTACCGAACCGAAGAGCGAAGCCTGAGCGACGACCATCCTCCATCAGCGCCGGCCGCCGCCCCTGATGAGCGGCGGCCTCGAAGACCGGAGTATGTTGTGATCGGACGCGTCACCCGGCCGCACGGCGTACGCGGCGCCCTGCGCGTCGCTCCGATGACCGACGACCCGGAGCGCTTCCACCGGCTCAAGCAGCTGTGGCTGAGCCGCAGCGAGACGGAGCGCACCCTTTTCACCATCACCCGGGTGCAGCTGCAACCGGAGGCGGTGCTGCTGACAGTGGCCGGAATCGACGACCGCAACGCCGCCGAGGCCTGGCGCGAAGCCTGGGTGGAGATCCCGGGCAGCGAGGTTCTCCCTCTGCCGGAGGGCCAGCATTACCTTTTCGAGATCATCGGGGTCCAGGTGGTGACCGAAGAGGGCACCGCCCTGGGCCAGGTGGTGGATATCCTGCGCAACCCGGCTCACGATGTCTATGTGGTGCGTGGTGAGGAGCGCGAATATCTCATCCCGGCGGTCCCCGAATTCATCCGCCAGATAGACAGCGAGACCGGCCTGATGATCATCCACGTCGTGGATGGCTTGCTGGAATTGTAACGGAGTACCCGTGGAAATCCATGTCGTCGCCGCATTCCCCGGCTTGCTCGCCAGCCCGCTGGGCGACAGCATTCTCAAGCGGGCGCAGGCCAGGGATCTGGTGCAGATCTATTTTCACGATATCCGCCCTTTCGCGACCGACAAGCACCAGCAGATCGACGATTACGGATTCG
>CAYTCI010000056.1:0-27753 GCA_964436305.1 uncultured Cytophagia bacterium
GAGAGGAATATAGCAAATTCAGTTCAACTTACCCACACAATGTTGGATAGAACCAGTTTTGTATAGTAAATTAAACGAGGAACCTAATCTGGGGATGGGGTCCTATGATAAGGAAAGCGCAATCGAGTTCATTTCTTGAGCTGGATTGCGTTTTTTTTTACTAATGTCTTTGGATATTTGGCTCAGAGCAGATCGATTATCAGCGATATTCTTCTTTTTCTATCCATTCTGAAGCGCTCGATGATATAAAGTTACATCTCGTCTTTTAATTCTTTACTCATCTCTAACTTATTCAGAAAGATAATAAAATGTTCCAGCACTCTCATCAGTGGGATGGTTGCGTATGTAGAGAATGCAACGAGATTAAAGATGAAGAGAATGAACATCAGTGGGATGAGTGCCAATGCATAAAGTGTGGAGTATTCCGTCATATCTTTAATTCAAATTGTGTATGTGTTAGATGCGGTGAAATAATTCATACTGCACAATGGCAGCATAGGGCAAGATATGGATATTCCAATCTGACGAGATATTGTTTGGTTTGTGGCCGACTGTTAAGTGATTCGACAATCGAACTAGAATCTGGCCAATGGGTAATGACTGGGGGCAGTAAAATCAGAGAAGGCTCTTATTTCGATTTAGGAAAGTTTGATGAAGAATCAAAGGAAATATGGAATTGCATAGGAGAAAAACAACAACAACAACTCCTAAAAAAAAACTTTTATTGTCCGAAATGTGAAAGTAAAAAAGAGGTGAGAAATATTGGGGGAATGGTAGAAGATGAAGATTTAGTATTACATGGTGCATGCTTTCATTGTGAGAGTAAGCTGTTTAGGATTATTATGAAGTATTGATCAGAATTTTAATATCCTAAGCACTAGAAATTAGGGATGATATGCCTTATACTACAACATTTACCAGGATAAATTGTGATACAAGGATCACATGTGATGCTTGCGGTAACACTTACCCAGCTCTGTATAGAAGAAGTGAACTCGATTCATGGTACTCAAAGTAAGAACTCCTCAGTTTATGGAGAGCGAACTTCCACTTTGGCAACGATGTCATCATTGTAGTTATTTAAGCGAGAAAGGAGCAGAGCAAGCACTAATTAAAAGATTTACAAAGCTCTCTGGATTTAACGCAAATGCAACAGTAGCAGAAATACTAGCAAAGTATAAAAAACTTAAATTCTGGTCAACGTTTTCTGGTATTTTGATGAGTTGTGAAATACTATCATTTACTTTTAATATTGGAGACATAAAGAAAGTTATTGATTCAATTGATTTTCTTAAAGTAATTTTTTCCCCATTGCTTGGATTATGTTTCTACTCTTTGTGGCCCGTAGTTGTCAAATTCTATCTTGATATTAATTAGGACCCTAGCAGTGAGGAGCAATGCAAAAAGTGGGAAAGCTGGTGGAAATGGAAGGAAATAACAAGTTCCAACTGGTTAGTCAAGATCAGTATGAATCATTGTTACCCGATGTTTTCTAAATGTCTGCTCAGATCATATGCAACAGTGGCTAATCCTAAGATGTGGAATACAGCATCCTAAGAAGACCAATAATGAGATGATAAAGCTTACTAAGAAGCGTGCTTCTGATATGCTAACTTATTCACACCAGTGAGAACGTAACTTTAAGGGAGTTTTTATGAATAATATACCCTTTGCTCCTTATGACAATTTATCATCGTGCCGAAGGCACAAACTACTATCACTGCTAATTATTATGATCAACTTTCTGGCTTGTGCGCCACACACCTATCTTAAGGAAATGCTAATAAGTGGATTGTCGCCAAAGTCCGAAGATTATCCAATTATAGTATTCAAAGAGGAACCAAAATGCCCATATGATATTATCGCTGAGATTTATATTGCTCAACTTGCTACATTCGGAAAATTTGTATCCAATAAGAACCAGGAAGATTATTGGACTTCGGCGAAATCAAAAGCTAGAGAATTAGGCGGTGATGCTATACTATATCAAAATGAGGGCTTTACGGAATATATGGTAAGAAATCGTACTGCAACACCTTTGAATGAAACTAATTACGCAAAAGTCATCAAATTTCCATATGGAATGGATTGTGAAATTAACTTGATTTCTGCAGCTGAAGCTGGAAATGCAGACTTACTAGTCTCGTATATAAAAAAGGGCATTCGAATTAATATTAGTGACGACTTTGGTACCACACCACTGATGAAGTCTGCAGAAATGGGGCACATTGAGATTATTAAAATGTTGCTTGACAACGGTGCAGATCCACAAATAAGAGACAAAAATGGTATGGATGCGCTAGACTATGCTCGGAATAATAATCAGACAGATGCTGCTGATCTCTTGCTTACTATGCTTCAAGGTAAACAAAAAGAGCTAGAAGAATTTCAACAGGCTATATCTATTGCTTCGATTGACTCCTTGAAGAGTTTTCTTTCGAAGTACCCAATTAGCAAGTATCGAGGTGAGGTTTTTACCCATTTAGAAAAGTTAGCATATCAACAGGCAAAACAATTAGATACAGTCCAGTCATATGCCAATTACCTTGACGAGTATCCTAAGGGCGTTTTTACCGAGGATGCCAAAATGCGAATAAGGGTGATAGAAACAAGGAGTTTATTAGAGGAGAAAAAGTAAAATCATCCCTAAAATTAAAGAGTAACAGACTCTTAATGAGAAGAAAGTGATAGCGGGGGGGTGAAAAATTTCGCATCTCTTGTATTTTAAGCGCTCTATTTGTCAAGATTGCATGGAACAAATATGGAACATCATCGGCAAAACATGTCTAAAAATGCACTTTAAGATAGGTCGCAACAAATGAAATAGCCAGTTAGAGCAAAGCCTAACTGGCTATTTTAAAGTACTTATGTAGTGCCGGGGGCGGGAATCGAACCCGCATGTAGTTACCTACGCTGGATTTTGAGTCCAGAGCGTCAAGCTGAATACTGATTCTTCCTGCATAGAGAAATATCATAATAATAACATAAAATTGAGAAATTATTATTGTAATTTAATAAATTAAGTGGCAAAATCTGTGGAATCATAATCCATAGGTCGGGGGTTCAAATCCCTCCGCCGCTACCAAGTAAAACTTAAAGGCCAGTTAGATCAAATGCTAACTGGCCTTTTTATTTGGGAAAATACGCAATCTTTGGCATGTTTTGTCACCTTTATCACTGGATTTCGGAGCTACCATTTCAGCAAGAAATGTGATTGGATTCAAGTTGCATGTAACAAATAATGTTAAATTACCCAAAAAGCGGAAAGTAAAATTCCCCAGGTAGAAAGATATAAAAACATAGAAGGAAACTCCTTAGATTTTAATGACGAGTTAAAATCAAACAAAAGGAGCTCCTTCTATGGTACTACTGGAGGAATTTATGCAAATAGTTCATTTAAGTCAAGCGGGATACACCATATCGGCCATCAGCCGTTTGACAGGTCGGGACCGCAAGACGGTCCGCAAGTATCTCAGCCAAGGAGCCAGAAAATCGCCGCAGATGGCACCCCGTCCCAAACGGCCATCCAAACTAAAGGGATTTGAAAAGGATATTTTGAATTATCTCAATATGGCTGATGGCCTG
Source organism: uncultured Cytophagia bacterium (assembly GCA_964436305.1). Classification (GTDB taxonomy): domain Bacteria; phylum Zhuqueibacterota; class Zhuqueibacteria; order Residuimicrobiales; family Residuimicrobiaceae; genus JAKPUX01. The sequence continues at coordinate 3,586 of CAYTCI010000056.1, forward strand.
GAATTGCCGCCTAGTACAGCCATCTATGAGAGACTGGTTTCAAAAGGCTACACCGGTTCTTTGTCATTATTGCAAAAGTGGGTCAAGCGCTATCAGCAAAAGGTGCTGACCAAAGTGGCCGTGCGATTCGAGACGCTGCCCGGCCAGCAAGCCCAGGTGGACTGGGGCGAAAAAAAGATCCGTGACAAGCAGAGCGGCCACTATCAACGGGTTTATGTCTTCTGTATGACGTTGGCCTACAGCCGGATGCGTTTTGTGCATTTTACACCGCGAGCCGACATGTATCATTTTCTGGCCTGTCATCAGGAGGCTTTTCGTTACTTTGGCGGCATTCCGGAGGAGATCCTCTACGATCAGAACCGGTGTGTAGTCGTCAAGCCGGGCTTCAGCGATCCTGTCTATAATCAACAGTTTCTGGATTTTGCGCGTCACTTTGGTTTTATGCCCCGGCTCTGCCGGCCTTATCGTCCCCAAAGCAAAGGCAAAGTCGAGAATGCGATCAAATACGTCAAGCGCAATTTCCTCTCTCTGCAAGATACCGCCAATCCGTTTGTGTTAAACCTGAGAAAACGGGAGTGGTTGGAAAGGATCAATAACAAAGTACACTCTACCACCCAGGAGATCCCGCGTCGGCGCTTGAACCGGGAGAATCTGACGCCGATCCAGGATCTGGCGGAGTACCCGCTCTATTGCACTGAAACGCGTAAAGTCTTTGCTGACGGGACCTTCTCTTACCACAGCCATCGCTACTCAGTGACTGCCGACTGCATCGGGAAAATGGTCACCATCAAGTACCGGCCGGGTATTGACCGTATCGATGTTTTTTACAAAGAGCGCTTTATCACCCAGCATCGCACTGATAGCGGTGAGCACTATGTCATCAAACGGCTCCACCGCCACCAGCTCTGGCAGGTATGGCGCAACGACACCCCTGCTTTTTATCGTCGCAGAGCGGCCCTTCTGCACAGTAACCACCCGCTGGAACTCTACGAGCAAATCAGCAGAGAGGAGGCCGGAAATGCGACCACCTCTGCTGGATGAGACATTGCGCGTTAATTTGCGCAAGCTGGAGCTGCTGCAATTGGAGCGGCGGCTCGATGCTGTGCTTGAAGAAAAGGACTTTGCTGAAAAGAGTTTCAAAGAACAGCTCAACCAGTTACTGGAAGAAGAGGTCGGCTTTCGTCAGGAGCGCGCCATCAAAATGCGCCTGAAGTTGGCGAGATTCCCGGTAGTTAAAACCATCGATGCGTTTGATTTTGCGTTTCAGCCGGAACTCGACAAGGAATCCGTGTTATCCTTGTTTTCACTGGCTTTTGTGCAGGACAAAAGTAATATCGTCTTTATCGGTCCCAGCGGTGTTGGTAAAACTCATCTGGCCATCGCCCTGGGTGTCGCTGCTTGCCAGGGTGGATATACGGCCTACTTTACCACCTTCCAGACTCTGCTGGAGAATCTGCGCAAGGCTGAAGAACAAAACCGGTTGAGAAGGAAACTGCAGAGCTACAGCAAACCGCATGTATTGGTCATTGATGAGCTGGGATATCTCCCCCTGAATCGCAGTGATGCCAACCTGTTCTTCCAGCTGGTATCCACCCGCTATGAAGCGGGCTCCATGATCTTGACGAGTAACAAAAGCTACATCGATTGGGGACAACTTTTTCCTGATGAGGGTATTGCCGCCGCAGTACTGGATCGACTGCTTCATTACTCAAAAACCATCAAAGTCGAAGGAGCCTCTTATCGTCTGGCAATGAAGAAAAAGATGGGGCTATTTCAAAACTCACACGCTTAATTTTTTTACCCAGGGTGGGGAATTTTAAACTCCGTTTTTTGGGGAAATGACAATTCCACTTGACAGTTGCATTCACGATTGCATTTTTGTATTTTGTAACAACAGGATTCGGCTTGCAGCGGTGCTTGTCATGATCAACAAGCCAGGCGTTGAGGTCATGCAAAATTAAGGAAGAGTCTATCATGAAAATCACCAAGCTGAAAAAGAGCCTCTTCTTCTTGGGTTTCGCTGCGGCCCAGTTAGTTTCCGCCGAGCTGTCTTTTAGCCAGACCTCATTTGGCTCGTTCGCCTTTCTTGCCGCTGGGCAAAATGAGTGGCAAAGCGCGCCGGTCGCGCCGTTCAAGGTTATTGCCTTCAGCGGAACCATCGACAACGGCCTGGTTGCTTTTGGTGGTGAAGGAAATCGCATCGCCGCAATTTTAATGGATTTGCAAATCGGACAATGGCAGCGGATTGCAGATGCACCGTTTGCTGTGGCCGGATGCAGCGGGGGTAATGATTTTGGACCGATCATTTTTGGCGGTGCGGAAAATCGCCAGATTGCTTATATGAGAAAGTATTCGGAAAACACCTGGAAAACACTGGTTGATGCCCCATTCAATGTGCATGACATGGCAGGGGACAACAATTGGGGTCCAGTCATTGTTGGAGGCGAGAATCGCAAGAATGTGGCGGTGATGCGCAAGTTTTCCGCCAATGCATGGGAGTCTTTGCCGGACGCACCTTTTCCCATAACGGCCATTTCCGGGGATAATTTCAAAGGAATCATTGCGGTGGGCGGCACTGAGAATCGCCAGGTGGCTATTTTCAAAATGGACGAGGATAATCAATGGCGATTGATCGCCAACGCGCCATTCCCGGTATCCGATTTGAGCGGGAGCAATGAATTCGGCCCCATCGTGCTCGGCGGAGCGAATGGCCGGCAGACGGCCTCTTTAAAGAGCTACCATGAGAACAAGTGGATCTATGGTCAGGAGGCGCTCTTCGCCGCGAACGGTATCGTCGGATCCAATGACAAAGGCATGATCATCGGCTTGCGTTCGGCGCTGACAGTCACGGAGAGTGCAGTAACAACGCAATCGGTTCGCAAAACGGTGCTCAAGACGGCTGTTGTGGGATTTAGTGAGCGTGGCAATCTGGGCATTCCCGACGCCGGGGAGATTATCGCCGAGTGGATGATCCCGGCGCTGAACAAGACGGGTGCTTTTGAGGTTTATGAACGTTTATCACTCAACAAGCTATTGGAGGAACATTCGCTTGGCCAGAGCGGTTTTGTCAATGATGAAACCATGGCGCAAATTGGCCGAATGCGTGGTGTTGAGGCGATTGTAACGGGCAGCGTGATCAAGTTCGGCGATATCATCTCGGTTACTGCCAAAGTGATCGACGTGGAGTCCGCGAAAATTCTGGATACCGCGGACATCAAAGTCAAGGATATCAATGCCGTTTCGGACGAGATAGAAAAAATTGCCTGGGAATTGGCCAAGGAGTGAATGGTTCGGGGGGATCTTGCTGTCCGCCTCTTGGGATCGATTTCCGAGTCGAACGCGCTGCCGAGTTTTGTACGATAAGCGGTCCAGCCAGGGCGCCCACCTGCACCAGGAATTCCAGCGCACGCACAAGCGAAAAGGGCAGGTGTTCAAATCCTTCCGCCGCAACTCCTGGACGCAAGAAAATAACCAGTTTTTATTCTCTCCTGTGAAGATCAGATGATTTAGTACTTGTATTTATTAAGGATTTGACTCGGATTCTGTGTTAACGGCTTGAGTTAAAAAATTACCGGCAATTTGCCGGACATCCACATAATTTTTAAGCTATACTGCTTTGGCAAAGACAATTTCATTCGTGACTGAGCATACGTCTTTACAGGATTTGAGTCACTTCTGAATTTGTCAAAGAGCAGAGTTGTTAAAAGGCCCAGATGCGTTGCATCATGGGCTCAAATGGTATGGGTCCGCTGCGAGGCAACGCCAAACAGAATGTCTTCTGCTTGGCATGGCTGACAAACCACCCAATTGCAGAGAAGAGCAGAAAACGCAAGCGGCGCAACCGATACTTTTTCATCTTTTTCCGGAAAGCGATCTTGCGAAGCATTCCGATCAGAGTAAAGGTGAGATGGCTAAGCCAGCAAAGCGCTTTAGTCACATCGAAATCACCACTGATCATACTACCAAGGGCATATTGATTTTTGAGTTCTTCAATATGCTTCTCAACACGACTGCGTTTGTTATAGCTCTGGAAAATGATGTGAGGCTGGCGAGTTTGGTTGCTCACCACGACGCGATAGTTATAGTCATCTTGATCAAATAAATCGGTCTGAGAGCCGGCCGGTTTTTTAGAGCGTTCAACATAGTAATGGCGAAAAGCGCCATTCAGGCCTGAGCCATAGGCAAAAGAGCAATATGTCCGCTCACTTGAGTAATAGGATTTGTACGGCAATGTTCGAATTTTGTCTTTCAGCCATTCGTGTTGCGGGACTGCTATTTCATAAGAAATATCAGGATAGCCTTCAAGCTCAAGCAGTAGCGCATCGCTATGATACCCGGCATCCATGCGCAATTTGATCTTTATCCTGGCATGTCTCAAACGGTCCAATAACGGTTTCAACATGGCAATGATATCTTTTGCGCAATGCGTATTTCCGGGAAAAGTCCACTCCGCCAGTACCGTTTCAGTTTCATCACAGATGGCTTTGCTGGATTGAAAACAGCGTGCACCCTGCTCAGCCGGACAATAGCCTTTTTCAGCACCTGCTTGATGTCCATCGACTGGCAGGGCGGTCCCATCGACATTGATGGTAATTTCCTTCAGACCCAGTTTCTCAAAGAGCAGGATATTGAGGTCAAGAAGCAAGGCAGCACGGGCAGAATCTTTTCGCCCAATCAAGAGTAGATCATCACGCAGCGTCGAATCTCTGGGCGTGGAAGGGATGTCAAAAAGATCGGCGAGAGTATGATCATTAGCCAGGCGACCGATGTCGTAGAGGCGTTCACCCCCAGCTATGATCATGCCCGCCACCAAAGCAATGTTCTGTGAGGGTGAAGAATGCCGCACTCTACGCAGTTTGTCAAAACAACCATTGAAGCGATGATGGAAACCAATCTGATGCAGAAATTCTGCAAAGACGTAAAGCCCGCCGAAAGGCGTTGCATTCATGGGTTTGGTTTTGTATTTTACTTTCACCTGTTGGGTGTCCTTTCGTCTTGTCTATTAAGTTTTGTTGGCCAAACAAATTTAATGACTTAACGTGGACACTACAACAGGTTTTTTATTTTAACACCGAATCAGAGTTTGATTGATATTAAAGTGGGGGAAGCTTTTCCATCCTTGCATGCCCCGGATAGCCTCGATCTTCCTCCAATTGCATCCAGGAATACAAGCTTTCATCGCCAGCAGAAATAGGGGGATCACTTGCAGGCGATTTCAGCCGGTGTCCCGGCCAATCGCGCAAATCTGCTGCAACACCCGTTCGCTCGCAAACAGGTAAATTCGGCTGACCCTGTCTTGCCGATGGACATGCCCGCGTCCGAGTCTTTCAGCTCTCACGCGGCCGCAGCTGAGGAGCTTATTGGTGAAACGTTCGCTATCCGAAAACACTATAACTGCTGTTCTGGACAAGTACGCCGGGTCACAAGTCCCCGGTCTGCAGTACCTTGTCCTGGACGCCAGTGGAAGCCGTTATCAATACGCAGGGGGTTGGGCTGATATCCGGAATCACGGGAGGATGACCTTTGACACCACGCTGATGGCCTACTCCATGACGAAGACCATCACCGCCGTCGCAATTCTGCAGCTGGTGGAACAGGGGAAATTACGGCTGGATGAGAAGATCGAAGATCATCTATCAGGCACTCCCTATCAGGGCTACTCCATCACCCTCCGCCAACTCCTCGATCACACCTCCGGCATTCCCAATCCGATCCCCCTCCGCTGGGTCCATCTGACGGAAGAGGAGGCGGATTTTAACGAAGACACAGCACTCGCCCGGGTGTTGCGCGCCAATGCCAAACTGGCGAATAAACCGGGCCGAAAGTATGCCTACTCCAATATCGGCTACTGGCTCCTCGGCAAGATCGTTGAACAGGTAACGGGACAATCCTACCGGGACTATGTGAGAGCCAATATACTCAGACGGCTGGGCCTTCCGGCACAAGAGATGGATTTTATTATTATCAACCCGACACGACACGCCAATGGCTATCTTGCCAAATACTCCCTGTTGAATCTGATAAAAGGGTTGGTCACCGACCGCAAATTCTGGGGCGGATACGAAGGCAAATGGCTGCGCTTGAAAAGCCACTACCCTGATGGGCCGGCCTTTGGCGGACTGGTCGGCACGGCGCGTGGCTTTTCCTCGTTTCTCCAGGATCAACTGAAAACCGAATCGGTGTTGTTGGGCTCGGCGACCAAACGGCTACTGCAAACCCAACAAACCACTAATGCCGGCAAGCCGATCCCGATGACCCTGGGCTGGCACATCGGCGAAATGAACGGCACGGCCTGTTTCTTCAAGGAGGGCGGAGGAGGTGGCTTTCATGGCGAGATGCGGCTTTATCCGGCGAACGGCATTGCATCGGTGGTGTTGGTCAACTGCACTGTGTTCAAATCAAGACAATTCCTGAATCAGATGGATCGCACCTTTTTAGAGCGATAAGGGTGCCAGGCAGAGATCAAGCAAGTCCCGGCGAATAGCCTGCGCATACCGTCGGCGGCACGATCCCTGCCCAGCGGCGGTTTTTTACCATCAGACCATGACCGAATCTTCTCACCCCTATCAGGAGATTTCCTGCATTGGACATTCCACGGATCTTCACTATCAGCGAGAGCGCGCACCGCATCCATAATCCGTTCTCTCCTGAAAAGCTCGCCACCCTCGGTGAGGCTTTGCGCCTGGAGAAGGAGATCCCGGTGCTCGACCTCGGCAGCGGCTCGGGGGAGATGCTCTGCACCTGGGCCCGCGATTACGGCATTACCGGCACCGGCGTTGACAAGAGCCCGCTATTTACCGCACAGGCACAGCGCCGCGCCGCAGCGCTTGGGGTCGCTCATCAGCTCACCTTCCTCCATGCCGAGGCAGCCGGTTTCGTCGCCGATGAAAAGGTCGGCGTCGCCGCCTGCGTCGGCGCCACCTGGATCGGCGGGGGAGTTGCCGGCACCATCGGGCTTCTCGGCCGCAGCCTCCGCCCGGACGGGATTATCCTCATCGGCGAGCCCTACTGGCGGCAGCTGCCCCCGACCGAGGAGATCGCCAGGGGATGCCAGGCCGGTGCCATCAATGAATACCTCCTGCTCCCGGCGCTCCTCACCTCCTTCGGCCGCCTCGGCTGCGATGTCGTCGAAATGGTTTTGGCGGATCAGGACAGCTGGGACCGCTATGAGGCGGCCAAGTGGCTCACCATGCGCCGCTGGCTGGAAGACCATCCCGGCGACGAGTTTGCGCCAGAGGTTCGCTCCCAACTGGAGACGGGACCCGCGCGCTACGCCGCCCATACACGCGAATACCTCGGTTGGGGCGTGTTCGCGCTGATGATGCGCTGAACAGAGTACCCGGCTCTCTCCCGAAGAAATTATTGGAGGCCGCATCCGCATGGCTGTCGACCTCAGACGGTGTGATGGGGTGAGCGTTGAATTCCTTGATACGGCTGAGGAATTGCGCTGAGAGGCCCACTCTCCTTCGGATTTCACTCGCCTCACCATTTGTGAAGATCTTGGCCAGGGGCCGGCCGCGCTCTTCAGCCTGGGCGATGACCTTGGCCGTCCCGCCGGTCTTCTGGCCGTCCCAGATCGCGATGAGGAGGTCGCATTGCTCAACCACCAGCACACCGGCGGCCAGATAGGCCTTGCCGCCCTCCAGAACTATCCCTGGCACAGGCTCCTTTCAACACAGCCTGCAGCGGGAAGAGGAGATCCCGGCTCTGGCTGTACGTGAGGCGCTGGTCGAGGTTGGCGACTTTACTCTTCCTCCAATAGTCGATCAATCTTCTGGACACTTGTTCCTGCTGATCTACGAAATACCCGGATTTTCACCCAAGCCTGCCGGAAAATTTTCCTTATTTAAAGGTGTGTATAGTGCGCTACATTAATCTTGCCACGATCGGAAGCTTTTTCCCTGAGCAGTTTCCTGTTAATGGAATGAACTCTTATCGGCGGCTTGCTGGTCATAATGGGCCTCAGCCTGACCGCAGGAGGCTCATTGGCGCGGTGTACCTTTCCATCCCGCTTAACCCTGCCTTTGGCGCAATGATGCGGCCGGAAATTCCCCTCGTTCTACTTGCCTGACAATCCAGACACACCCCTCCTTCACGAAAAAGCTTTCATCTTTCCCCGCCATGCCGTATATTGAAAAAACCATCGCAGCGTACCTTCAACCCCAATCCGGGAGAAAGGCCAAAATGAGCGGATAACGACCCATCAATCAGGAGGAATCCAGATGATACAATACCTTCTGCAGGATTTGCTGCAGGATAACCCGACCATTGCCAGCCTGATCCAGGAAGCCGACTCTCCCAGCCGCGCCCGCAATTTCCTCAAAGCCTATCTGGACGAATTTTCCCGCTTATTGTTCAAACAAAGCCACCGCGACAGCAGCCTTGCCTGGTCGCAGCAGGTGACCTGTTATCTGACCTTTCAGGATATCCTCTCCCTGCGCAGCGAGCGGATCAGCCGCTTCAGCCTGATCACTCGCCTGTGGCAAGCGATCCATAACCGGGAAAATTCGTCCGATGAGCCCCTCGGCGAAGCCTTTTATACCGATCTCGGCCATATCCTGGCGGGCATGACCGGCAAGAGCACCGTCTATCTGTCGAAGGAACTGCCCGCCTTCCTCGGGCGCGAAGGGCAGGAGGCGGCAATCGCCCGCTCCGCCGAACTGGACTGGCTGGCGGCTCATACCCTCGATGCAATCGGCCGTTACGCCCACGGCTTGCAGCCTGATATCATGCGACTGCGCGCCCGCAACCGGGACCACATTCTCGAACAACTGGGGGGCGATGACGCGGACTGGAGCGACTATCACTGGCACCTTAAACATCTCATCCGCGACAGCAGTGTGCTCGGAAAACTGGTTGACCTCACGGCGGAGGAACACAGCGCGATCGATCAGGCGCGGAAAGCCCGCTTGCCCTTCGGAATTACCCCCTATTACGCCTCGCTCATGGACCGTGAGGCCCATCGGCGCAACGACCATGCGGTCCGCTCCCAGGTGATCCCGCCGCCCTTCTATGTGCAAACCATGCGGCAGCATCAGCACGACAAGGCGGACTATTTCGATTTCATGCGCGAAACGGATACCTCGCCCGTCGAACTCATCACCCGGCGCTATCCCCACATCGCCATCTTCAAGCCCTATAATACCTGCAGCCAGATCTGCGTCTATTGCCAGCGCAACTGGGAGATCGAGGATGTCCTTTTCCCCGAAGCTCTTGCACGGCCAGAAAAGATCGACCAGGCGATCGGCTGGCTCGAAGAACACTCCGCCATCACCGAGGTGCTGCTCACCGGCGGCGATCCCCTGGTCATGCCCGATCGGGTCCTCGCCGGTCTGCTCGAACGGCTGGCCGGCATCAGCCATATCGAACGGATCCGCATCGGTTCGCGCATCTTTGTCGCCCTGCCGCAGCGCATGACCGAGCCCCTGGCGGACCTGCTCGCCCGCTTCCATCAGCCGGGCCGGCGCGAGGTCGCCCTGGTCACCCATTACGAGCATCCCTATGAGGTCACCCCGGAGTCGATGGCAGCGGTGCAAAAGATCCGGCGGCGCGGTCTTTCGGTCTACAACCAGGCGGTCTTTACCATGGAGAACAGCCGCCGCTTTGAACTGGTCGCCCTGCGGCGCCTGTTGCGGCTGATCGGGGTGGATGCCTACTACACCTTTTGCGCCAAGGGCAAGGAGGAGACCCGCGATTACCGGGTGCCCATCGCCCGGCTGCAGCAGGAGGTGAAGGAGGAGGCCCGCCTGATGCCCGGACTGGTGCGTACGGACGAGCCGGTTTACAATGTGCCGCGACTCGGCAAGAATTACCTGCGCGCGGAGCAAAATCATGCGCTCCTGACCATCCTGCCGGATGGCAGCCGGCTCTATGAATTTCATCCGTGGGAGAAAAACCTGACCCTGGCGCCGACCTGGCTCCACCGCGATATCCCCATCCTCGACTATCTGCGTGCGCTCGAGCGGCGCGGTGAAAATCCGGAGGAGTATCGCAGCATCTGGTATTATTTCTAATTGCCGCAGCCGCTCTCCGTCACGCAGCATCCCGGGCGGCTCGCCCCGGCGCTTCGCTGGCGTGTGGAAGCTACACCGCGGCGAAATAATGGTCTGGCGGCAAAATGATCTTGCATGTCAGGACAAATATTTCTATATTACTAAAAATAGCGAAATGAAGGGAGGCTGAGTGGCAGAACCTGTCGATATCGTCAAAGCCCTCTCCGATCACGGACGCCTGCGCATTCTGAAACTGCTCGAACACCGGGAACTCTGCGTCTGTGAGATTACCGAGCTGATCGGGCTGGCCACTTCGACGATCTCCGCGCACCTGAATCTGCTCAGGAATGCGGGTCTGATCAGGGATGAGAAGGAGGGAAGGTGGATCAACTATCGCCTGGCTGGGATGGCTGATCCCTTTATCGCTGACCTGTGGCGGATTATCTCGCAGCGCCTCGAGCATGACCCGATCATTGCAGAGGACCGGAAAAAAGCTGAAACGGTGGATCGCCTGCAAATCTGCGGCGGCGGGAAATAATGGATTAATAGGCAACCTGATCAATGGGGGCCTGATCGCTTTGCCCTGCCTGGAAGGAGAAACCGGCTGAATGGACTGGAAGAGGGAATACAAATCATTGCTCTGGATCATTGGGATCTTTGTTTTTCTATATTATCTACCCATCGGCACAAAAAGATTCGATCATGCCATCATGGAGGCATTCCAGCTCGTCAAGTGGTATGCCAGGGAACATGTCCTGCTCTGCCTGGTGCCGGCCTTTTTTATCGCTGGGGCGATCGGCGTTTTCATTCGCCAGGATGCGGTGATGAAATACCTCGGCCCGCACGCCAATAAAGCGCTCGCTTACGGCGTAGCCTCGGTCTCGGGTACGATCCTTGCGGTCTGTTCGTGCACGGTCCTGCCGCTCTTCTCCGGCATTTACACCATGGGCGCCGGTCTTGGGCCAGCGACAGCATTTCTCTATTCCGGTCCGGCGATCAACGTCCTCGCGATCATTCTGACGGCGCGTGTGCTGGGCCTGGAGATCGGAGTGGCCCGGGCGGTTGGCGCCATTCTTTTCAGTGTTATTATCGGACTATTAATGAACCGGATATTCAGAAATGAAAAGAAGGAGGAGACCGATGGCCCGATTATGCTCGATGAATCCAGGGCGGGCAGGCCGCTCTGGCAGACGGCCCTTTATTTTGCGCTCATGATCGCCATCCTGGTTTTCGCCAACTGGGGCAAACCCGCGGAGCCGGCCGGATTCTGGTACCTAATCTATTCTTTCAAGTGGTTCATAACTACAGCCAGCGCGCTTGGACTGGCGGTGGTGCTGGGATGGTGGTTTAACATGAGCTGGTTGCGACTGGCTCTCGCCGCACTGCCGGCCGTTGTATTGTGGCTTTTCACCCCGGCAGAGCCGGTCCTGATTTTCGCTGCCGGCGCCCTGGGTCTTGCCGTCATCACGGCGGCCGACAAGGGCGAAGCCGGAGAGTGGTTTGCAGCGACCTGGGATTTTGCCAAAAAGATCCTGCCCCTCTTGCTGATTGGAGTATTCATCTCCGGTTTTCTTCTCGGTCGAGTCGGCCAGGAAGGTATTATCCCATCACAATGGGTGAGCACGGCGGTGGGCGGCAATTCGCTTGCAGCCAATTTCTTCGCATCGCTGGCCGGCGCCTTTATGTATTTCGCCACCCTCACCGAGGTTCCCATTCTTCAAGGGCTCATTGGAAGCGGTATGGGGAAGGGACCAGCTCTGGCCCTCTTGCTGGCTGGACCGGCGCTCTCCCTGCCGAGCATGCTGGTACTGCGCTCGATCATGGGCGGCAAAAAAACGGTGGTCTTTGTCTCCCTGGTGGTCGTGATGGCGACGCTGACCGGGATTCTTTTCGGATGGATCTTTTAAATGGAGGCAGGCAGAACGATGAAGCGACTGCAAATCCTTGGTATGGGCTGCGCTAAATGCAACAAACTTCAGGCCTTGACCGAACAGGCCGCGCAGGAACTGGGCATCGAGTATACGATTGAAAAGGTCAAAACTCTGGAGGAGATCCAAAAGTTTCGCATCATGATGACCCCCGCCCTGGCGGTTGATGGCGTGGTCAAGGTCTATGGCCGTGTGCCGGATATCGAAGAACTCAAAAAAATGATCGGGTGAGGAAGAGATGGAAAAATCAAAAGAGGAAGCTATTCGGGAGGCAGTTCGGCGCAGATACCGTCTGGCAGCAGAGCAGCAATCCTCCTGCTGCGGGGGCGCGCCCTCGTGCTGCGGCGGAGAAAGTACCGCTGCTGATCACCATGAAATATCCGCACGGCTGGGCTATTCGGAAAAGGAGCTGGACAGCATCCCTGGCGGCGCCAACCTCGGCCTTGGCTGCGGGAATCCGCAAGCGATCGCTGCGCTCAAACCGGGTGAGGTGGTCCTGGATCTGGGCGCCGGCGCAGGCTTTGACTGCTTTCTGGCGGCGCAACAGGTTGGGCCAGCCGGCCGGGTCATCGGCGTGGATATGACACCGGAGATGGTGGCCAAAGCCCGCGCCAATGCAGAGCAGCATGGATACAATAATGTCACGTTTCGGCTTGGTGAGATCGAAGCCCTGCCGGTCGCCAATGCGGCAGTCGATGTGATCATCTCCAATTGCGTGATCAATTTGTCGCCTGACAAAGCGGCTGTCTTTGCGGAGGCCTACCGGGTACTCAAGCCAGAAGGACGGCTGGCCATCTCCGACGTGGTGGCAACGGCCGAGCTTCCCGAGGAGATCAGAGGCAATCTCGACCTCTATGCCGCCTGTGCAGCCGGTGCGCTCTTCGTGGATGAACTGGAATCGATTCTCCGGCACGCCGGTTTCGCTGAGATCCGGATCAAGCCCAAGGATGAAAGCAGGAGCTTTATCAGGGAGTGGGTCCCGGGTGCCAATCTTGAGAATTATATTGTATCGGCGGTGATCTCGGCAAGAAAATCCGGTTGAACAAATCCGGTCACCCGTTTCGCTACCCTGATTCTCAAGTGGTATGTATTTTAAATGGCTTTGATCAGGAGGACAAGTGGGAACTGCAAAAAGGCTGTCATTCATTGACCGTTATCTGACCCTCTGGATTTTTCTTACTATGTTTTTGGGCGTGATGCTCGGATACTTTTTCCCTTCCATTGCCGGCTTTTGGGATCAGTTCAAATCGGGCACGACCAACATTCCCATCGCTATCGGATTGATTCTGATGATGTATCCGCCTCTCGCAAAGGTCCGTTATGAAGAGCTGGGAAAAGTATTTCGCAATTACAGGGTATTGGTGCTCTCTTTGGTGCAAAATTGGATTATAGGCCCTGTGCTGATGTTTTTTCTGGCCATCATCTTTCTTCACGGGTATCCTGAATACATGGTTGGACTTATCCTCATCGGACTGGCCCGCTGCATTGCCATGGTCATTGTCTGGAACGAACTGGCCAAAGGGGACACTGAATACTGCGCAGGACTGGTGGCGCTCAATTCGATTTTCCAGGTTTTTTTCTACTCGATCTATGCCTGGCTATTTATCACAGTGCTGCCGCCTTTGGTCGGCCTGAAGGGCATTGAAGTGCACATTACCATTGCTCAAATCGCGAAAAGTGTCTTCATCTATCTGGGGATACCCTTCATCGCCGGCATGCTCACCCGATTTTTTCTCATTCGCGTCAGAGATAAGAAATGGTACCATGAACGGTTCATTCCCAAATTAAGTCCGATAACCCTGATCGCGTTGCTGTTCACCATTTTCGTTATGTTCACACTCAAAGGCGAATATATTATCAGGCTGCCGCTGGATGTGCTGCGCATCACGCTTCCTTTGATCATTTATTTCGTATTGATGTTTCTCATTTCCTTTTATCTGAGCTATCGTGCCGGAGCCGACTATTCTCAGGCGACTACACTTTCATTCACTGCTTCCAGCAACAACTTTGAACTGGCCATTGCGGTCGCCATCGCCGTATTTGGAATCAACAGCGGCGAAGCCTTTGCCGCGGTCATCGGCCCGCTTGTAGAAGTTCCGGTTCTCATCAGTCTGGTGAATGTCGCGCTGCGCTGGCGCAGTAAATTCCAGAAATAAAAATTACGAAACCCTTATGATAGATTATCAAAATTGAGGGATATTGTGAAGAGGATCTATCTGTTTTTTGCGATTGTTCTGCCGATGATTTGCACGCAGTCCTGCAATAACGCGGAAAAAAGCGCAGCGGACAGCTCGAAAAAAGAAGAAAATTATGCAAAAATCACTTTTGTTGAATTGGGATCGGTCAACTGTATTCCCTGCAAGGCCATGCAGCAAGTGATGAAGGCTATTGAAGAAAGGTATGGAGACCAGATCAAGGTGATTTTTTATGATGTTTGGCAGCCAGATCAGAAAAAATATGCCGAGCAGTACAGAATCCGGCTCATCCCCACGCAGGTTTTCCTGGACGGTAAAGGCCAGGAAATATTTCGTCATGAAGGATTCTTCCCTGAAGCAGAAATAGACAAACTGCTGCAATCCCGTGGACTGGAAGCCGCGGAGAAGGGGAGCAAATCGTGATAGAAAGTCTATTCAATTACCTGAGCCAGCTTATGGCAAGCAGTTATTATCTGGCTCTTCTGGCCTCCCTCGTTTGGGGGATCATGAGCATCATGCTCAGCCCCTGTCATCTTTCCAGCATCCCGCTCATCATCGGGTATATTACAGGTGTGGAAAATAAAACTATGCGCAGCTCCTTCGCACTGGCACTACTCTTTGCTTTTGGCATTTTAATCACTATCGCACTGGTTGGGCTGATAACGGCTTCGCTTGGGCGGTTAATGGGTGACGTCGGAATCTGGGGTAACATTCTGGTGGCCGCCGTTTTTCTGATCATGGGCTTATATCTGCTCAATGTCATCTCTCTGGACTGGGGCGGCAAACGATTGAGCACGGCTAAGGGCGGTTATCCTGGCGCGTTTGGCCTCGGGTTGATTTTCGGCATTGGGCTTGGGCCCTGTACTTTCGCCTACCTGGCGCCAGTGTTGGGCGTTGTGTTCAGCATGGCGCAAGACGGATGGTTAAAACCGTTTCTGCTTATCCTCGCCTTTGCAATCGGTCATTGTTCCGTAATCGCACTGGCAGGAGGAATCGGCAAATGGGTGCAAAATTATCTTAATTGGAGTTCAGAGTCGCGGGCACTAGGATTGGTTAAAAAAGTTGCTGGAGTGATGGTCTTAATGGGTGGAGCATATTTCATTCTGACTGCTTTCCTCAGCTGAAAGAAAGGAAGTTGGCTTAATGAAGATCCTGATTCTTTGTACCGGAAATTCCTGTCGCAGCCAGATGGCTGAAGGAGTGCTGAAATCATTTGATCCAAAGCTGGTAGTTTTCTCTGCCGGAACCGCACCTGCGTTGGGTGTTCACCCAAATGCCATTGAGGTCATGGCAGAATCGGGAATTGATCTTTCAGGTGCTCATCCAAAGCCGGTCAGTCAATATATCAACGAGTCTTTTGATTATGTAATTACTGTATGTGATCATGCCAATGAAAGTTGTCCGGTATTTCTGGGCTCAGTTCAGCACCGCCTGCATCTTGGGTTCGAAGATCCTGCGGCTTTTATTGGTAACCAGGAGCAGACAATAAAAGAATTTCGCCGGGTCAGGGATGAGATTAAAAGTAAATTTTACGACTTTTATCGTCAACATCTCCAGCAGGATATTTTCACTCATACGGAATAATTCGCCGGGCTGCTCTGGTTGCGTAAGACACAGGTGATCGCCCATTGCAGCGTTTGATATCTCTCTTTTCAGGAGGTTCCCGTGACCCCGTCCGATTCCCGTTCGCAGTCGCTCCAGGCCGTCTATCTCTCCCATGGTGGCGGCCCGCTGCCGCTGCTCGGCGACCCCGGCCACAAGGCGATGCTGGATTTTATGCAGCAGCTGCCATCCCGGCTGCGCAGACCCGATGCGATCCTCGTCATCAGCGCGCACTGGGAGGAGCGGGCGGCGACCCTGCTCGGCGCTGAAAAACCGCGAATGCTCTACGACTATTATGGCTTTCCGCCGGAAACCTATACCATCACCTATCCGGCCCCCGGCGCGCCCGAACTGGCCGGCCGCATCGCCGCCCTGCTGAGCAGGAATAACGTGCCGGCTGCCATCGATGCCCACCGCGGCTTTGATCACGGCCTCTTCATTCCGCTGATGATGATGTATCCGGCGGCGGATATCCCGGCCCTGCAGCTCTCCCTGCTGCGCGGTCTCGATCCGGCCGCTCACCTGGCGCTCGGCCGGGCGCTGCGCGAGCTCCTGAACGAGAACATCCTGGTGATCGGCTCGGGCTTTTCCTTCCATAATATGGGCGCTTTTTCCTGGAGCGGGGGCACACCGCCGGATCCGGCCAATGACCGTTTCCAGGATTGGCTGATCGAGGTTTGCACCACGCCGATGGCGCAATCCGAGCGCGAGGAGCGGCTGCAAAAGTGGGCGGAGGCCCCGCACGCGCGTTATTGCCATCCGCGCGAAGAGCACCTCTTGCCCCTGCATGTCTGTGCCGGTTTGGCGGGAACAGCGGCGACGAAGGTGTTTGACGATGCGATCCTCGGCAAACGCGCCGTCGCCTTTTTGTGGTAGGAGGGAGGGAGGAGGAAAAGGATAGCGGCTGAGGATTATTTACGGCCCAGGGCCTCCTTGAGCGGGGCCAGGGCGATCTCTGACCAGCTCTCGACCGTCGCCTCGCCGCTACGCACGATCTCCTCCAGCTGGCTGATCGGCATAAAGCCGCCCCAGGCGATTTCGGCATCGGCCGGCCGCACCCCGCGGTCGCTGGTGCGGATCAAATAGAGCAGACCGAAATGGACCGAGCCGACCTCGGTCTCGTCGTCGTTGATGTAACCGAGGATCACCGGATCCTCAAACTCCTTGATCGCCACCTCTTCACGCAGCTCGCGCAGCAAACTGGCGCGGATGGGATCGCCGTTCTCGATGTCGATCTTGTCGATATGGCCGCCGATGCCCCAGGACCACTTGCCGCGCAGCCGGCTCTCGTTATACTGCCCCTCCTTGCTCGATCGCTGATAAGCGAAAACCTCCCGGCTCTCCTTGTGAACGATGATCGCATAGGCAATGGGCTGCTTGTACTCCGGCATCACCTCGACCTTGTCGCGCAGATCATAGACATAGTGGTCCTGGATGCGGCTCTGGTAGTCGTGCGCCACGGCGGGGGCGAAGCCCTGGAAATACTGGTCGGCGAAGAGGGTGGCGCGGTCCACCACCATGATCTTGCGGTCTGAGGCCACGGAGTCTCCTTATTCTGGGTCGTCGAGTTGGTTGAGCTGATCTTCCAGGTTGGAACGCTCTTGCTTGCGGTCAGGATCGCCGAGCAGGGCGAACATGTTGTTCTTGTAGGCCTGGACGCCGGGCTGGTCGAAGGGATTGACCCCGAGCAGCAGGCCGCTGACCGCCACCGCGAACTCGAAGAAATAAAAGAGCTCGCCGAAATGGAAGGCATCGCGTTGGCCGAGGTGGAGGGTCATGTTGGGGGTCCCGCCGGTGCGATGAGCCAGCATGGTGCCGCGCCAGGCCTGGCGGTTGGCCTCGGCGATCTGCTGGCCGGCGAGGAAGCCGAGTTTGTCGGGATCCCCCGCCAGTTCGGGAATCGTCACCTTATGGCGGTTGTGGTCGACGACCAGGAAAGTCTCGAACAGATCCCGCCGGCCCTCCTGAATGTATTGGCCGAGAGAGTGCAGGTCGGTGGTCAGACCCACAGCGGCCGGGAAGATGCCCTTCTGCTCCTTGCCCTCGCTCTCGCCGAAGAGTTGCTTCCACCACTCTGCGAGGTAGAGGAGGGCGGGATTCCAGACCCCGAGGATCTCGATGGGCTTGCCGGCCTGGTAGAGCAAATAACGGGCGGCGGCGTATTTCAGGGCGTCGTTTTTGGCGATGCTCCGGTTCTCGCTGCAGTGGCGGGCCATGGCAGCCGCTCCGCGCAGCATCTCTTCGATGTCAATGCCGGCCATAGCCATCGGCAGCAGGCCGACGGCCGTGAGGACGCTGAAGCGGCCGCCGACCTCCTCCGGGATAACCAATTGGTGGAAGCCGGACGCTTTGGTCATAGCCAGCAGGGCGCCCTGTTCCGGGCTGGTGGTGGCGATGACCCGGTCCCGGACCTTTTTGGGCGGCAGGGTGCGGCGGAGATGGTCGAGCAGGAGACGGAAAGCGATTCCGGGTTCGACGGTCTCGCCCGACTTGCTGATGACATTGACGTAGATCCGCTTACCCTTGATATATTTCAGGAGTTCGGCGGCGTAGTCGGCGTCGAGATGGTGGCCGAGGAAGAGGATCTCGGGGCGGGAACGGTTGCCCGGCAAAGCGGGGCCGAGTCCCTCGATCGCGGCGCGCGCGCCCAGGTAGCTGCCACCGATGCCGACGACGATGAAGAGATCGGCTTTTTTGCGGATCTTGCGGGCGAGTTTGCCGATCTTGCTCAATTCGTCCTGGTTCTCCTGCAGCGGCAGATCGCGCCAACCGAGCCGATCCCGGCCGGGGCAGCGTCCGCTATAAAGCTGGTTGACGGCCCGGCGCACGGCCGGCTGCAGCGCCTTGAGGGCCGCGTCGTCGACCTCCGGGGCCAGCAGGCGGGTATTCAGTTTGATCATAACGACCTTTGCACTAGTGGGGAAACGTCAGCGCAGGAGTTTGGTCAGGATGTAACCGAGCAAAAGCCAGAGCGGGATGGAGACCAGCAGCGCCCAGTTGAGACCGCGCAGCAGCGGCAGCGCCTTGATGTGCTCCTTGCGCTCCAGACCGCGCTCGATGCGCAGTTTGAGTTCATCGAGGTTGACAGGCTTGACCAGATAGTCGTAGGCCCCCGAGCGCATCGCCGAAATGGCCGAATCAAGCGAGGGGTAACCCGTGAGAAAGATCACCATGACATTCTTGTCGACTTCGAGGATCTTTTGCAGCAGCTCCATGCCGTCCATCTCCGGCATCTTGACATCGGTGACGATAAAGTCAAAGCGCTGCTGCTGCAAGGCCAGGAGGGCCTCGATGCCGTTTTTGGCTGCCGCGGTCTCATGCCCCCATGAGCCGACCACCTCAGGGAGGGTCTCGAGAACGTCCGGTTCATCATCGACGATCAGTATTTTCGCCATATCCTATCTCCCGCCAGGGTTCCTGATTCGTTCAGGGGCGAAAGCAGCGGAATCGCCGCACCGCATCCTCTCCCCATCCCAAAGCCATTAGCTGGTTAAATTTACGTAAATCAGAGGACAAATCAAGGGAAAAAAACAGGGGGAGCGAGGGGGGAAATAAAAAAGGGACGATAGTACTCAGGTTGCGGATGTCGTGTGCGTTCGCCTGTCGAGAGATGCCTTTCAAGCGATGCCACCAGGCTGCTGAACCCGGATGCCTTGCAAAGATGCCTGCCAAGGTGCGCAACAACCGCTGCGAAGAACGACTACCGTCCCTTTTCGTGTCGGGTGGAACAGGGGTCTCCTCACCGGCCCTGAACGGGCCTTTCTCCGGGTGGCCTGGCAGTACGGCCGCAGGTTCCCCGGAGAAAGGTCCCGTGTGTGCGTCGTGTCGGGTGTGAGGACAAGTCAGAGCGCCTCGTCCGCGGCGGCGAAGGGCGAAACCACCGCGGGGAGGTCAAAAAAGTGGAGATCTATATTCAGAATCTGCTTGCTGCCGAGCCGGGTATAGAGGCCCTGGGTCAGCAGGGTTTCCGTATCCGGCTTGCCCGCCGGCATGGCCGCCGCGGCAGGAGCGAAGCGCGCCTCGAGCCGCTGCAGCAGCCAGTGGTGCAGGGGCAGCGGCAGGGGCTGGACCTGGGTCTGCAGATCGCGGATAAGCAGGGCGGTCGGGCAATCGCAGATCAATACGCCGGCTGCCTCGAGGCGGAACGGGAAGTCGCTGCGCGCCGCCATTTTACGAACAGCGCTGCCGGTTCCAGCCGCGCCAGGGCGCTGCAGGGTGATATAACGCAGCGGTCCGGGGGTGCCCAGCTGCCGCAGCCGGCTGCTGGTGAGAAAGTCGACCGTTTCTGCTGATGCCGCGCCGGTGGACTGACGCTCGAGCCAGGCGTGCAGGCTGTCGTCCTCGATCGCCAGGGCGCGTTCGAGCCAGCGCTGCCAGGCGGAATCGGCCGCCCGCTGCAGAGCTTCGCTCTCCTGCGGGCTGGTGACGATCAGGCTGAGATCGGCGCTCCAGAAGAGGTCCCAGTGGCTGTGTGAACGGCTGCAACCGAGATCCAGCAGCCAGAGCGGGGCTTCGCCCGCGGGTGCAACCGGGCTGAGTTGGTTGAAGAGCTGGTCGACGGCCTCACGGCTCGCCGCATCGAGATGGGCGAGAAACCGGGCCATATCGGCCATAAGCAGCGGGGAGGGCGGGGGCGAGGAGGGTTTGGGCGGCGTATCCCACTGGCCCGGGCGAAAGAGCAGGGCTTGCCGGCCCGACTGCACGGCCATCGCCGCCAGGAGAAAGGCCGCAAGGCCGGAACCACTGTTGGGTGCCGCGCTGGCCAGTGCCCAGACGACGGGGGTCTCCGCCTTTTTGCTATCCCGCACCGCCACTTCCTCCACAGATGCCCTCTCAATTCAGACCTCTCCATGGTGGAGGGGCTGGCTGCAAAAGGGCGAACGGGTCCTTTTCGCAAGATCAGGCTGATTCAGCCTGCTTTTTACCATTGGTGGAGATAGCAAAATGCATACCAGGGTCAAGGGATATTCATAACCTATTGATAAAAATGAGAAAAGAGGGGAGGAATCCGGGCGGGCGGGTCGCGAGGCGAGCACCCTTTTGCCGTATTTTACGGCAAAAGGGCTGATTATGGGAAAAGGGCTGGATTAAGTTAAATGATTACAATTCATTAAACACTATCGCAGAATACGGCACCCGGAACGCCCGGGCCGCGATTCGCGGCCGGGATATACAGATGGCCAGCGCAGCGGCTCACTCCACGCCGTACTTTTTCAGCTTGCGCAGCAGGGTATCGCGATGGATGCCGAGAATTTGCGCCGCCTCGCTGCGGTTGCCGTCGGTCATCTCGAGCACCTTGAGGATATGCTCCTTCTCGACCTCCTCGAGCAGCAGGGTACCACTTGGCGAGGGTTCGATCTCGACGGTGGGGTTGACCTCCTGGATCAGGTGCGGTGGCAGATCATAGATGCGGATTGAATGGCCCTCCGAGAGGGCGACGGCGCGGCGGATGGCGTTGGCCAGTTCGCGCACATTGCCCGGCCAGGAATAGCGCAGCAGGGCGGCGATGGCCTCCTCATCGACCTGCACGCTCTCGCGGCTGAAGCGGGCGGCAAAATCGCGGGCGAAATGGTTGGCGAGCAGGGGGATATCCTCCGGAATCTCGCGCAGGGGAGGCATGGCGATGGTCACCGCATTGAGGCGGTAATAGAGATCGGCGCGGAAGCTCTTGTCGGCGATCGCTTGCCGGAGATCGCGGTTGGTGGCGGATATCAGGCGGATGTCGATCCGCCGCGACTTGTTCGATCCCAGCCGCTGGAACTCCTGCTCCTCGAGGACGCGCAGCAGCTTGGCCTGCATCGCCGGTTTCATGTCGCCGATCTCGTCGAGGAAGAGGGTGCCGCCGTCGGCCTCCTCGATTCGTCCGGCCTTGCTCGTGCGGGCGTCGGTGAAAGCACCCTTTTCATAGCCGAAGAGTTCGCTCTCGAGCAGGGTGTCAGGGAAGGCGGCACAGTTGATGGCGATGAAGGGTTTTGCGGCGCGATCGCTGGTGTGGTGGATGGCCGTGGCGGCCAGCTCCTTGCCGGTGCCGCTCTCGCCGAGGATGAGGACCGGCAGGTCGGTGCTGGCGATCTTGCTGATCAGCTTGGCCACGTTCTGCAGGCGGATAGAGCGGCCGAGGATGGTCTTGCCGCTCGGCAGGGGCTCCTTGAGGTCGAGCAGGGGGGAGGTGCCTGTGGTGCGGCTGTGCTGGCTCGCGGCATCCTTGATCAGGGTGAGGAGATCGTCCATGATCACCGGTTTGAGGATGTACTGATAGGCGCCCAGTTTGATCGAGGCGACCGCATCGTTGATCGAGCCGAAGCCGGTCAGCATGATCACGGTGGTATCCGGCTTGAGGCGTTTTACCTGTTTGAGCAGGTCGATGCCGCTGACGCCGGGCATACGCACATCGGTGATGACGATATCATAATCATCGTGGGAAAAGAGCTCCAGGGCCTTCAGGCCGCTGCTGGTGGTGGTGCAATCGAGCTGTTCGAGGTCGAGGACATCCTTCAGGGAACGCAGGCAGTTCTCTTCATCGTCGACCAGGAGGATCTTGGTGGAAGGTGTCATGGTGTCACGCCTCAATGGTTTGCGTTCGCACAATATAACAACGAAACGGGGTGATAAATTTAGCCGCAGGCCTCATTTTTCCTCCTGGCTGGCGGCAGCAACGCGCACCGGCAGGGTGATGCGGAAAGAGGTGCCCTTGTCGATCTCGGAGCTCAGGGCGATGTGTCCCTGATTCCGCTCGACGGCGCTGTGGACAATGGTCAGCCCGAGGCCGACGCCCTTGCCCTCCTTGCCATAGGTGAAGAAGGGGTCGAAGACCTTGGCCTGCAGCGCGGCGGGGATGCCGACGCCGGTGTCGCTGAACTCCAGCTGTACAGTATGGCCGTCGGGGTGACTGGTGCGGACATAGAGCTTGCCGCCGTAGGGCATCGCCTCCTTGGCGTTGAGGATGAGGTTGAGGAGGATCTGTTTGAGGTCGTCGGAGTTGACCCAGGCTTTGATCGATTCGGCAAGTTCGGTGCGCACGAGGATATCGTTCATCGCCAGCTCTTTCTTGACGAGGGCGAGGGTTTGCAGCAGGACGGCATTGACGTCGATCTCGCTGCGTTCCGCCGGGGATTTGCGTGCGAAATCGAGCAGACTGTTGATGATCCGCTGGGCGCGGGCGATCTCCTCATCGAGGATGCCGAAATGCTCGCGCGCCTTGGGATGTTCGGCGGCGAGGATGCGCCGCAGGTAATAGACCGAGGTGCTGATGATATTGAGGGGATTGCGCAGCTCGTGCGCCACGCCGGCGGCGAGCTGGCCCATCACCGCCATCTTTTCGGAGAGAATGAGCTGCTGCTGCATCTCGCCGAGCTGGGCGTTGGTATGTTTCACCTGGCTGGCCAGGTCGCGGGTCTGCGCTTCCATCGCCTGCAGCACCTTTTCGCGCGGGGTTGCGTCGCGCAGGATGCAGCCCATGCCCGAGATGCGATGGCCCTGTGAGAGCGGCACCAGGCGGACATCGACGATCTCCATCCCGCCATGGGGTGCGCTCAGGCGCCAGTTATTGCCGCTGATATCGAAACCGGCGGCGACGCGAGGGTAGAGCTGCACCAGATTGCCGGCGAAGGGCTCGGCAAAGAGGGCATGCAGCGGGAATTTGCCGCCGCCCGGCTCGAGTCCGTGCAGCCGGACCGCCGCCTGGTGGTTGGTCTGCTCGATCTCGCCGGCGAGGTTGAGAAAGAGGACGATATCGTCCGAATTTTCCAGCAGGGTGCGGTATTTTTCATTGAAATCGAAATAGCGCTTGCGCGCCAGCACCGCCTGCACCCGGGCGAGCAGCTCCTCCTGGCTGAAGGGCTTGATGATATAGTCGTCGGCGCCGGCCCGCAGGCCGCTGACCCGGTCCTTGACGTCAGCGCGTGCGGTGACCATGATGATCGGGATGTTCTTGAGCCCCTCCTCCTGCTTGAACTGGCGGCAAAGGTCGAAGCCATCCTCCTCGGCATTGAGCATGATATCCAGCAGGATCACCTGAAAGGATTTGCTGCGGGCGCTCTCGTACGCCAGACGCGGTGAATTCTGCCACTCCACGGTGTAGCCATTGGCGCCGAGAAAGTAGCGCAGCACCTGCGCCTGGTCGGGGTCATCCTCGACCAGCAGGATCAGGTTTTTGTCAGGATTGGCATCGCTCATCTGGCGGACTCGCAGGCATGTGGGATCTCACAGGATAATAGCATAAATAATCAACAAGTACAAGCATTTTTTGGCCCGGCGGATTGCCGAAAAATCCTGCACCTTGCTACAACCACACGGACCCCCCGGATAATTCCAGCTATCGTCTCCGGAGGCCATCTTCCCTTGCAGTGGTTCGGGGCAAAGGGTGCTTTTCATGAAAAATTCATTTGCTTATTCGGCTGTAATATGGTATACTACTCTACAGACCTGAGAGCGTCTTTCGTTGATGGCTTG
>CAYTCI010000057.1:0-23017 GCA_964436305.1 uncultured Cytophagia bacterium
TCATCGCCGTCACCCACGACCGCTACTTCCTCGACAACGTCGCCGGCTGGATCCTGGAACTGGATCGCGGGCAGGGGATTCCCTGGAAGGGCAATTACTCCTCGTGGCTTGAGCAGAAGCAGGCGCGGCTGCTGCAGGAGGAGAAAAAGGAGAGTGAGCGGCAAAAGACCCTGCAGCGGGAGCTGGAATGGATCCGGATGACGCCGCGGGCGCGGCAGGCCAAGTCGAAGGCGCGCATCAGCGCCTACGAGCGTCTGCTGGAGGAGGGGAGCGCGGAGCGGCAGCGGGAGCTGGAGCTCTATATTCCGCCGGGGCCACGGCTCGGCAAGATCGTCATCCAGGCCGAGCAGATCAGCAAATCTTTCGGCGACCGGATCCTCTTTGAGGATTTCTCCTTCAGCCTGCCCCCCGGCGGCATCGTCGGCGTGATCGGTCCGAACGGTGCCGGCAAGACCACGCTGTTCAGGTTGATTGTCCAGGATGAGCAGCCGGACAGCGGCGTCATCCGCATCGGCGAGAGTGTGCAGCTCGCCTATGTCGACCAGAGCCGGGCGGCGCTCGAGCCGGACAAGTCGGTCTGGGAGATGATCAGCGGCGGTGAGGAGCGGATCTATCTGGGCGGGCGGGAGATGAACTCGCGCGCCTATGTCAGCCAGTTCAATTTCCTCGGCAGCGACCAGCAGAAAAAGGTCGGCCAGCTCTCCGGTGGCGAGCGCAACCGTGTGCACCTGGCCCTGGCCCTCAAGCAAGCCGCCAATGTGATCCTGCTCGACGAGCCCACCAATGATCTCGACGTCAATACCATGCGGGCGCTTGAGGAAGGGCTGCTGAGTTTCGCCGGCTGTGCGGTGGTGATCAGCCACGACCGCTGGTTTCTCGACCGGATCTGCAGCCACATTATCTCCTTTGAGGGCGACAGCGGCGTGGTCTGGTTCGAGGGCAATTTCAGCGATTATCAGGAGAACCGCCGCCAGCGTCTGGGCAAGGCGGCTGATGTGCCCCACCGGGTCAAATACAAACGGCTGACCCGGTGAGCCCGGCCGCCGCATGCGCATGAAAACCATCCGGCTGGAGAAGAAACATCCCAATCCCGGCCTGGTTCTGCTCGCCTTTGCCGCCTTCATCGCCCTCGGGATGCCAGATGGTGTGCTCGGCGTGGCCTGGCCCTCGGTCCGGGCCAACTTCGCCCTGCCCCTCGATGCCGTCGGCCTGCTGATCGCAGCCTCCACCGCCGGTTATCTGACCGCCAGCTTTGCCAGCGGCCCGCTGGTTGCGCGGCTGGGGATCGGCATGTTGCTGGCGGCGAGCTGCGCGCTCACCGGTGCCGGCCTGATCGGCTATACCCTGGTCCCCGCCTGGTGGATGATGGTGCTGCTGGGGGTCGCCGCCGGGCTCGGCGCCGGCGCAATCGATGCCGGTCTCAACACCTACGCCGCCAGCCACTTCAGCGCCGGCTTGATGCAGTGGCTGCATGCCAGCTACGGGGTGGGAGCGGCGCTCGGGCCGGTCATCATGACCGCGGCCCTCACCAGCCTGCATGCCTGGCGGGCGGGATATCTCGTCATCGGCGGCTTGCAGCTGGTGCTGGCCGCCTGCTTTGTCCTCACCCTGCCGGTCTGGAACCAGGCGGGTGTTGCCGCGGCAACCTCTTCTCCCGTTCATTCCCCAACCCCCTTGTCCGCGACCCTGCGCTCGCGCGGCGCCTGGCTGAGCATGCTGCTCTTCTTTCTCTACACCGGCGCGGAATTCTCGCTCGGCACCTGGAGCTATTCCCTGCTCACCGAGTCGCGCGGCATCCGCCCGGAGACGGCCGGATTGTGGGCGGGCAGCTTTTGGGCGACCTTCACAGCGGGCCGGATCACCGCGGGGCTCTATGCCGGCCGAGCCGGCGTTGACAGGCTGGTGCGCGCCAGTCTGCTGATCGCTCTCGCCGGCGCCCTGCTCTGGTGGTGGAATCCCCTGCCCGCCGCCAACCTCGCCGCCGTGATCGGCATCGGATTTGCCATCGCCCCCATCTTTCCGGCCCTGACCACCGGTACCCGCCAGCGGGTGGGCGCCGCTCATACCGCCAACACCATCGGCATGCAGATGGCGGCGGGCTCGCTCGGATGCGCCTGCATGCCTGCCCTCATCGGCATCCTCGCCCGCCGGATCTCGCTGGAGATCTTTCCCCTCTGCCTGATCGTTCTTTTTATCACCCTGCTCGCGCTGGATGCCCTGGCCGGCCGTCGGCGTGCCCATCCGGCGGAGTGAGCCGAACCCATTCCCTTACATCGACTTCGAGGAGATGCGCCCATGAAAAGCTATCGCAAGGAACTCTGGTTTACGGTCCCTTCCCGCCGCGCCTTCGTCCTGATCACCCCCCAGATCGAGCAGTGCCTCGCCGAGAGCGGCATCCAGGAGGGCCTGCTGCTGGTCAATGCCATGCACATCACCGCCTCGGTCTTTATCAATGACAACGAGGGCGGCCTGCACCAGGATTATGACCAGTGGCTGGAAAAGCTGGCGCCGCATGAACCGGTCGGCCAGTACCGGCACAATGATACCGGAGAGGACAATGCCGATGCCCACATGAAGCGCCAGGTGATGGGACGGGAGGTGGTGGTGGCCGTCACGGCCGGGAAACTGGATTTCGGCCCCTGGGAAGAGATCTTTTACGGGGAGTTCGACGGCCGCCGGCGCAAACGGGTGCTGGTCAAAATTATCGGGGAATAAGCTGTCGTCCGGCGGCGATTAAGACAAAATTAAGGGGCAAATAAGCGGGGATTAATCCCGATTGTCTATACTTGAGTAGAAACCTTGTATTAATTTGGCTTGCACCGGATTCAAACCAAGAAAGGGGGTGCCGATGCCCACTCCTGACTATCCATCTCATGTCCAGTCCGAACGGTCGATCGCTCTTCCCGTCAGCCGGGGTGCCCGGGGCATGAAGGTCAAGCGCGTCCAGGAATGGCTGACCTTTCATCAGCAGGCGACGTCCATCGATGGATCGTTCGGACCCGCCACCGAACGCTGCGTACGCAGTTTCCAGTCCAGTGTAAATCTGCAGCAAACCGGCATTGTCGATGCCGCAACCTGGGACGAGCTGGTCCGCCCCCTGCGCGAAGCTCTCGCCCTCCCGGCGCCGGCCGCAGGAGAGGGGCTGCCGGAGATGATGCGCCGCATTGCCCGGCAGCACCTGGCCCAGCACCCGGTCGAGTTGGGCGGAGAGAACCTTGGTATCTGGGTTCGGGTGTACATGGGCGGCGCTGAGGGCTATGACTGCAAGTGGTGTGCTGGATTTGTCACCTTTGTTATGAAGCAGGCCTGCATGGCGCTGGGTTGCGCTCTGCCGATTGCGGGTTCCTCCTCCTGTGATTCGCTGGCCTATCAGGCCGATGCCAAGAAGCTGCTGATCAACGGGAGCAAACTGGAAGCCGATCCGGGATTGTGGAGTTCATTGGGAGCGTGCCAGATTTTCCTCGTCCGCCGCACCGACACCGACTGGACGCATGCCGGATTCTCGTTTGATGGAAGCGGAGAGATTTTTACTTCGATCGAGGGTAACTCCAATGATGACGGAATCGGCAGCGGCTATGAGGTTTGCTCGCGGACCCGGGGAGCCGTTGGTGAAAAGGATTTCATCCGGTTTGTCTGATGGGACATCACCCTCTGTGGTCGTCAGCCCCGCCTCCTGACAAGGGAGTGCGGGGCTTTTTTTTAACATCGCCGCAGAATCGTCTCCAGCCATGAGAGCCCCATTACCACCAGGCAGCCGATGAGGTTGTACCAGAGGAAGGAGATGCCGCTCCAGAGGAAGCAGGCGACGACTACGGCCTCGGCGGCGAGGGCGGCGCGAAAGACCGCGCGGCCGTTGACGCGGGGCAGATAGAATGCGGTGAGGAAGATGCCGAGGATGGTGCCGTAAAAGAGCGAGCCGAGGATGTTGACCGCCTCAATCAGCGAGCCCAGCCGGCTGGCATAATCGGCGAAGAGGACGGCAAACACCCCCCAGCCGAGCGTGGCCGCGCGTGAAAAACGGACGGTGCGGCGCTCATCCTGACCATCTGCCAACGCGGGCTCGTCCGGCCGGCGCAGCCGCCGGTAAAAATCGACGGTCGTGGTGGAGGCCAGGGCGTTGAGCTCGGCGGCGGTCGAGCCCATCGCTGCTGCAACAATAGCAGCGATCACCAGTCCCAGCAGCCCCACCGGCAGATAATGGACGAGAAAGGTGAGAAAAACGTAATTGGTATCCTTGCGGTCCATTCCGGGATGGTGTGCCGCGAGGAGATCGATGGCCGATTCGCGCACCGCCTGCATCCCGCTGTTGATCTGTTTCAGCCCGACAGCGTTGTGCGCCTCCCCGGCGCTGTCCCCACTCCGCATCGCCGCCAGCAGCCCGCCGATCGCCGCCTGCTTCTCCCCATGCAAGGCCTCATACTTTTGCTCGAGCTCTGCATAGGCGGCCGCCTGCGGGGCGTGGCGAATGGCCGCCACCGGCCCGGCGTTGAAAAAGAGCGGCGGGGCGGTGAACTGGTAAAAGACAAAGACCAGCACGCCGAGGAAGAGGATCGAGATCTGCATCGGGATCTTGAGCAGGCCGTTGAAAAGCAGTCCCATGCGGCTGTGGGCCACCGACTTGCCGGTGAGATAGCGCTGCACCTGGGACTGGTCGGTGCCGAAATAGGAGAGCTGGAGAAAAAATCCGCCGATCAGCCCCGACCAGAGGGTGTAGCGGCTGCGCAGATCGAAGGAGGGATCGATGCTCTCCAGTTTGCCGAGCTTGCCGGCCAGCCGGCTCGCATCGAGCAGGCTGACCTGAGCGGGCAAAAGGTGGAGGAGCATGGCGCAGGCCACCGCCATCCCGCAAAAGATGATCAGCACCTGCACCGTCTGGGTATGGCTGACCGCCCGGGTGCCGCCGCTGGCGGTGTAGAGCACGACCATGCCGCCGAAGACCAGATTCATCCAGAAAATATCCCAGCCGAGGATGGTGGCGAAGATCAGGGCCGGAGCATAGATGGTCAGCCCGGCGGCCAGGCCGCGCTGGATGAGAAAGAGCCCGGCGGTGAGGGTGCGGACCCGGCCGTCGAAGCGCTGCTCGAGATACTCATAGGCGGTGAAGACCTTGAGGCGATGGAAGAGGGGTACGACGGTGATCGAGAGCACCACCATCGCCAGCGGCAGGCCGAAATAGAACTGGATGAAGCGCATGCCGTCGGTGTAGGCCTGCCCGGGGGTCGAGAGGAAGGTGATGGCGCTGGCCTGGGTGGCCATGATCGAAAAGAGCACCGTGTGCCAGCGCAGGCTGCGGCCGGCGAGCAGGTAGCCCTCCGCCGTTCGGGCGCGCCGTCCCCGCCACAGCCCGTAGAGGGTGATAAAGGCGAGGAAGGCGATGAGGACGATCCAGTCGAAGGCGCGCATCAGCGGAAAACCCTGGCGATCCACGCCAAAAGGAGGATGATCGCGGTCAGGGCCAGGATCTCCAGCCCATACCAGCTCCGCCAGCTCTTGAAAAAAAGCGGCTGGCCGGCGCCGGCGGAATCCGGCTGCAGAGGCGCGCGCGGCCTCTCGTCAGCCCGGGGGCTCACTGCGCCGCTCCCGCCTGAATCATGTTGATGAAGAGCCGCCAGGCGCCCGGCACCCCGGCCGGCAGCTGGCGGAACCAGGCATAGCCGGTGTGGATGTAGACCCCCTGACCATAGCGGGTGTAGAGCGTCCCGCCGCTCTTCTCTTTCTCGCCCGGATCGTGGCAGGCGAGGAGGGTCTGGTAGCGGTCGTCCCACTGGTCGGGGAAGTTGAGGCCGCGCTCCTGCACCCAGCCCGCAAAATCGGCGGCGGTGATGCGGTTGGGGCGGGTGAGCAGGGGATGGCCCGGCTGCAACAGGGTGACCGGCGCCTCCTCGTCGCTGACGCGATCGCGCGAGAGCCGCAGCGGCCAGGGGCCGAGTTGATTGGTCACCAGGCGGAAGGGGGTGTTGTACTGCACGATCAGGGTGCCGCCGGTGCGGACGAATGCGAGCAGGCGCGGCTGGGCGGCGGCGAGCACCGGGCGGGTGTTGTAGGCACGCACCCCGGCGATGATCACCTGCAGCCCTTCGAGGTTGCCCTTCTCGAGGTCGTCGTCGCTGAGCAACCGCAGGGAGTAGCCCGCTGTCTCGAGGCAGGCGGGGATCTCATCCCCGGCGCCCATGATGTAGCCGATGCGGGGCCTGGCGGCCGGCAGTGCGAGGCGCAGCAGCTTGACCTGCGCCGGCGGAAAGAGGGTCTGGATGGGAATGTGGGGATAGCTGATGGTGATCTGATCCTGTTCCCAGTTCCGGCCGCGCACCTCGGCGCGGGCGATGAGGCTGCCATCCCGGGCGCCGGTGCCGGGCTGGATCCGGAATTCGAGGTCGACCAGCTCCTCCCTGGCCGCCAGCCTGAAGGGGAGGCTGGCGGGGGTGGAGTGCCAGCCCTCGGGCAGGGCGAGGTGTACCTGGCCCTCCACCGGGCCGGCGATCGCGCGCACCTGGATGCGCAGCGGCCGGGCGGCGGTATCACCAAAAAGGAGCAGCTCCTCCCTGGCATGCAGAACCACCGGCGGGCCGACCGTGAAGGGACGGTAGAGATCGCCCTCGACCGGATCGGTCCAGCGGAAGAGCAGGGGGATGGTCATGGGCAGGCTCTGGCCGTCGCAGTGCATATAAAAGGTGACGCTGCCGGCGGGGGCCGATTCGGGATCGCCGATCACGGTCTGATCGGAGACCGCATAGAGGCCGCGGCTGGCCGGCTGCTGCAGCCAGTAGGGCTGGGAGAAGGGCAGGCTGGCGGGCAGGAGGAGGGTGGTGTATTTTTCGAAGGGTTGATTGCCGGCCAGGGGGGTCTGCAGCAGGGTGTCCGGGTGGCCCCAGGAGAAGGCGATCCGGTCGAGAATCCAGGGGACCGGGCTGCGGTTGACCAGCTGCAAGCCAAGGCGCAGCGAGTCGCCCGCTGCCGCGACCGGCCGGTCGGCCGCGGCCTCCAGCCAGAGTCCGCTGCAAGCGCGAATCGCGGCGACCAGCTCGGCGGTTTTTTGTTGCCGGTAGGGGCCCTCCGGCAGCTTTTGCAGGAGCGGCCAGGCGCGCAGCAGCGGCGGCAGGGCCCGCGAGGGCTCGGACGGGACAAAGCGGCGCAGGGCCTCGCTGAAGAGGGCGGCGAGCGAATCCCCGGCGGGCGCAACCCGGCGCCAGCTCAGGTCGATGCCATCGAAGAGGTCGCGGGGCGCATAGTCGCCGCTGAGATGACGGAAATATTCGATACGGCTGCCGCGGCGTTCGGCCGAGCCGAATCCCTGGCTCTTGTGCATGCTGCGGCTCTGCGCGGCGATCTCGGTGTAGGAGCGGCCGAGCAGGGGATTGTAAAGGCCGGTGTCGACCTGCAGGAGCGAGTCCTCCTGCGCCGGATCGAGGCGCCAGCCGTTCCAGAGCAGGCGTTTGGCCCGCCAGGGCTTGAGGCTGGCGAGCTGTTCGGGGAAGCGGCTGCTGTCGGCCGCGGCGATAAAGGCCTCGCGCGCCAGCAGGGCGGAGGCGGCATGGTGGCCGTGGCCGCCATTGTCGCCCTCGAGGAAGCGGGCGATGATCACATCCGGCTGGTAGCGGCGGATGATCCGGACCATGTCGGCCAGCACCGCCTCATGGCCCCAGATCGCCAGGCTCTCGTCACTGGATTTGGAGTAGCCGAAATCGATGGCGCGGGTGAAGAACTGGTGCGCTCCGTCGATGCGCCGCGCGGCCAGCAGCTCCTGGGTGCGGATGACGCCCATCCGCTCGCCCTTTTCGCTGCCGAGGAGGTTCTGGCCGCCGTCGCCGCGGGTGAGGGAGAGGTAGGCGGCATCGACGAGCCGCTCGCGGGCGAGATAGGCCAGCAGGGCGGTATTCTCGTCATCGGGGTGGGCGCCGATATAGAGGACCCGGCCGAGGACGTTGAGCCGGGCCAGGGCCAGCTGCAGTTCCGCGCTGTTGGGCTGGGTGACCGGCTGGCTGATGAGCAGCACCGGACTGGCCAGAAGGATCAGGAGAAGAAGACGAAGGAATTTCACGGGATGACCTCACTGCTGGGATGGCTGTTCTCCCGTAAAATGGCCATTTTCTTGCTGAGAATCAAGCACTTTGTCAGCTGCGGCGGCCCCCCCAAATCTGGCGCCGACCCGCCTTTCGCTCTGGTCTTGGATTGGCACCCGCTCTTGCGGGGTACCCGGCCGGCACGAACTATACTCTGGCGCCGACCCGCCCTTCGCTCTGGTCTTGGATTGGCACCAGCTCTTGCGGGGTACCTGGCTGTCACTTTTGCCTTGATTTTTACCCCCCCAAACACTAAATTTTTATCAGTTCGATGTGCCCTGATTCCCGGTTCACGATGAACCGGGATTTTTATTTGCATGGAGGCAATTTGATCACCCTGGCGGTTCAGAAAAGCGGCCGGCTGGCGGAGAAGTCGCTGGCCTTGCTGCAGGAATGTGGTGTGGCGTTTGAAAACAGCGGCAAGGAGAAGCTCATCGCCTCGGCCGCCAACTTTCCCCTGCAATTGCTCTTTCTCCGCGACGACGATATCCCCGAGTGCGTCGCTGATCGTATTGCCGACATCGGCCTGGTCGGCGAGAATGTCGTCGCCGAAACCCGCCGTGAGGTGGAGATCATCGAGCGGCTCGGTTTCGGCCGCTGCCGGCTGAGCCTTGCCCTGCCCCGGGGCGTGCCCTATAACGGCCCCGCCGACCTTCAGGGCAAAAAGATCGCGACCTCTTATCCCAACATTCTCCGGGCGTATCTCGAACGCCGCGGGGTGGCCGCTTCCATTCACGAGATCAACGGTTCGGTCGAGATCGCGCCCGGCATCGGCCTGGCGGAGGCGATTTTCGATATTGTCAGCACCGGCAGCACCCTGATGAGTAACGGACTGGTTGAGGTGGAGCAGGTGATGACCTCCGAAGCGGTCCTGATCGCCGCTCCCGGGCAGGGACCGGAGAAGCAGCGCCTCATCGACCAGCTCCTCTTTCGCATGCGCAGCGTGCGCAAGGCCGGGCAGTACAAGTACATCCTGCTCAACGCCCCCGATGACAAGATCGACGATATCATCGCCCTGCTGCCGGGGATGAAGAGCCCGACGGTCATGCCGCTGGCGCTGCCAGGGTGGAGTTCGCTCCATTCGGTGATCCGCGAGGATCTCTTTTGGGAGATCATCGAAAAACTCAAGCAACATGGCGCCGAGGGCATCCTCGTGATCGCCATCGAAAAAATGATCGACTAGAGGATGAGATGAAGGTCTATCTGCGGCCCGAGCGGGCGCTTTGGGATGAGATCGTCCGCCGTCCGGTGCTGGACTGGCGGGGGATGCAGCCGGTGATCGAGCCGGTGCTGGCGGCGGTGCGCGCGCAGGGCGACCAGGCCTTGCTGGCGCTGACGGAGAAATACGACGGGATCAAGCTGGATACGCTTGCGGTGACCCCTGCCGAGTTCGCAGCGGCGGAGGAGGCGGTCCCCGAAGCGCTCAAGGAGGCGATCGCCCTGGCCGCCGAGACCATCACCCGCTTTCACGAAGCCCAGAAGAGGCCGGTCGAAAAGATCGCGACCCGGCCCGGGGTGCTCTGCTGGCGCAAGCCGGTGGCGATCGAGAAGGTCGGGCTCTACATCCCCGGCGGCACGGCCCCGCTCTTCTCGACCCTGCTGATGCTCGGCATCCCCGCGGTCCTCGCCGGCTGCGAGGAGATCATCCTCTGCAGTCCGCCGGACCGGAGGGGCGGGCTGCATCCCGCCATTTTGCATACGGCGCAGCGGATCGGTCTGAACCGGATCTTCAAGGCTGGTGGCGCGCAGGCGATCGCAGCGATGGCCTACGGCACCGAGAGCATCCCCCGGGTCTACAAGATCTTCGGACCCGGCAACCAGTACGTCACCGCCGCCAAACAGCGCGTCAGCCTCGAGGGGACGGCGATCGACATGCCCGCCGGACCGTCGGAGGTGGCGGTGGTCGCCGACGCGGAGGCCGACCCCGCTTTCGTCGCCGCTGACCTCCTCTCGCAGGCCGAGCATGGCGCCGACAGTCAGGTGCTGCTGGCGACCGTCTCCGAAGAGATGCTGCAGCGGGTGCTGGCGGAGGTCGAGGAGCAGCTCGCCCGGCTGCCGCGGCGGGAGCTGGCCGCCCGCGCCCTCGAGCACAGCAAGGCGGTGGTGGTCGAGTCGCTCGAAGCGGCGATGGCCCTGATCAATCTCTATGCGCCCGAACACCTGATCCTGCAGAGTTCGCGTGCGAGCGAACTGGCCGGCGCGGTGAAGAACGCCGGCTCGGTTTTCATCGGCGCCTATACCCCGGAATCGGCCGGGGATTACGCCTCGGGCACCAATCATACCCTGCCGACCGATGCCCATGCCCGCGCCTGGAGCGGGGTTTCACTCGAGAGTTTCATGAAACAGGTCACCTTTCAGGAGATCACCCCGGCGGGTCTCGAGGAGATCGGCCCGGCGATCGAGATCATGGCCGAGGCCGAGGGGCTGCAGGCGCATCGTCACGCTGTGGCGATCCGCCGGGCGCGTGCCGGGAGTGCCCCGGCATGACGCTCGATGAGGTGAAAGCGCTCGTCCGCCCCAATATTCTCAACCTTGAGCCCTATGCCTGCGCCCGTGATGAGTTCAAGGGCGAGGCGGAGCTCTTTCTCGACGCCAACGAGAATTCACTCGGCTCGGCGATCGCGCCGCCCTTTAACCGCTACCCCGATCCCGTGGCGATGGCGGTCAAGGAAAAAGTGGCGCGGATCAAGGGGGTACGGCCGGAGCAGATCTTTCTGGGCAATGGCAGCGACGAGGCGATCGACCTGCTCTACCGTCTCTTCTGCCGCCCGGGCGAGGATGCGGTCATCATTCAACCCCCCACCTACGGCATGTATGCGGTGAGCGCTGCGGTCAATGATGTCCGCGTGATCCGGGTGCCGCTGGCCAGCGATTTTCAGCCCGACCCCGCGGCACTGCTGGGGGCCGGCGACGGGGCCAAACTGCTCTTTTTCTGCTCGCCCAACAATCCCAGCGCCAACCTCATGGCGGCGGAGCGGGTGCAGAAGGTGCTCGAGGATTTCCGCGGCATCGTCGTCATCGACGAGGCCTATATCGATTTCTGCCCCGAGGCCTCCTGGCTGGGCGCCCTGGCGCACCACCCCAACCTCGTCATCCTGCAGACCTTCTCCAAGGCCTGGGGCATGGCCGGCTTGCGCCTCGGGATGCTCTTCGCCCACCCCTTCATCATCGGACTGATGAATCACACCAAGCCGCCCTACAACCTCGACGCCTACACCCAGCAGTATGCCCTGGCGGCGCTGGACCACGAGGCGCGCAAGAACGAGATGGCCGCCCTGCTCAAGACCGAGCGGGAAAAACTGGCCGCCGCTCTGGCGCAGCTGCCGGGCGTCGTCCGGGTCTTCCCCTCGGACGCGAACTTTCTCCTGGTACGCTTCCGCGCGGCGCGTCAGACCTACGCGGCGCTGATGCGTCACGGCATCATCGTCCGCGACCGCAGCAGCCAGCTGCACTGCGAGGAGTGCCTGCGGATCACCGTCGGCACACCGGAGGAAAACCGCCTGCTCGTGGAGAGGCTGCAGCTTATTGACACGGAGTGACGCGCCACGCAGCGCACATCGAGGAACAGCATGAAAAAGGTTCTCTTTATCGATCGCGATGGCACCCTCATCCGCGAACCGGCGGACGAGCAGATCGACTCCTTCGCCAAGCTTGAGTTCATCCCCGGAGCGATCACCGCCCTCAGCCGGATCGCCCGGGAGTGCGATTTCGAGCTGGTGATGGTCACCAATCAGGATGGCCTCGGCACTGAGGCCTTCCCCGAGGCCGATTTCTGGCCGGTGCAGGATTTCATCCTCAAGACCCTCGCAGGCGAGGGGATCCACTTCGCCGCGGTGCACATCGATCATACCTTCCCGCACGAAAAGGCGCCGACGCGCAAGCCCGGCACCGCCATGCTGCTGGGCTATATGGACGGCCACTATGATCTGGCCGGCTCTTATGTCATCGGCGATCGCATCAGCGACGTCCTGCTGGCGCGCAATCTCGGCTGCAAGGCGATCCTGATGCGCGAGGGGCTGGAGACCGCGGCCGATCTGGTCACCACCGACTGGGAGGCGGTCTACCGCTATCTGCGGGCGGCTGCGCGGCAGGCGGTGGTGGTGCGCCGCACCCGTGAGACCGAGATCACCGTCCGCATCGACCTCGACGGCCGCGGCGAGGCGCAGATCCAGACCGGGATCGGCTTTTTCGACCACATGCTCGAACTCTTCGCCAAACATGCCGGCTGCGATCTCGAGCTGCAGGCCCGCGGCGATCTCCGGGTCGACGAACACCATACCGTCGAGGATACCGCGCTGGCCCTCGGCGAGGCGCTGCGTCGGGCCATGGGCGACAAACGCGGCATGGAGCGTTACGGTTTTCTCCTGCCGATGGACGAATCGCTCGCCCGGGTGGCGCTCGATTTTTCGGGACGGCCGCAGCTGGTCTGGGAAGCCGAATTCCGCCGTGAGCGGATCGGCGAGATGCCGACCGAGCTCTTTTACCATTTCTGGAAATCCTTTTGCGATGCGGCCGGCGCGAACCTTCACATCGCCGTCACCGGGGAAAATGAACACCACAAGATCGAGGCCATTTTCAAGGCGGTGGCGCGGGCGGTCCGGCAGGCTGTTCACCGCGAGCCCGGCGAGGCGGCGATCCCGAGCAGCAAGGGGGTGCTGTGAACCTGGTGATCGTCCAGTATAACGCCGGCAATATCCATTCGGTGCGGCTGGCCCTCAATCGCCTCGGGCTGGAGCCGGTGGTGAGCGACGATCCCGCGACCCTCCGCGGCGCGGACAAGGTGATCTTTCCCGGGGTAGGCGAGGCCGGCTCGGCGATGGCTTATCTGCGGGAGCGCGGCCTGGAGGAGGTCCTGCGCGGCTTGCGCCAGCCCTTTCTCGGCATCTGCCTCGGCCTCCAGCTGATGTGCCGCCACTCCGAAGAGAATGACACCCCCTGCCTTGGCCTTTTCGATCTGGCGGTCAAGCGCTTTCCGCCCCGCGAGAAGGTGCCGCATATGGGCTGGAATACCATCACCCGGCTGCGCGGTCCCCTCTTCGCCGGCCTGGCCGAGGAGAGCTATCTCTATTTCGTCCACTCCTATTATGCCGAGCTTGCACCGGAGACGGCAGCGGTCTGCGACTATATCCTTCCCTTCAGCGCCGCGCTCGAACGCGACAATTTTCACGCGGTCCAGTTCCACCCCGAAAAAAGCGGCGCAGCGGGCGAACACATCCTGAGGAATTTTCTCGCCCTATGATCACCATCATTCCAGCCATCGATCTCATCGGCGGGCAGTGCGTCCGTCTGACCCGCGGGGAGTATGCGACGGCGAAGGTCTACAGCGGCGATCCGGTGGCGACGGCGCTCGAGTTCGAACGTCAGGGCGTCAAGCGGCTGCATCTGGTGGACCTCGACGGCGCACGCGCCGGGCACATCATCAACAGCGAGGTGCTGCAGAGAATCGCCGAGGCGACCGCGCTTTCGATCGATTTTGGCGGCGGCGTGCGCACGGCGGCGGATGCCGAGCGGGCGTTCGCCTGCGGCGCCCGGATGGTGACCGCCGGCAGCGTCGCCGCCCATGCGCCGCAAGAGGTGGTGGGCTGGCTGGAGCGCTTCGGGCCCGAGCGGATCCTGCTCGGGGCCGATGTCCGGGCGGGTCGCATCGCCGTCTCGGGCTGGCAGGAGAGCACCGGGCACAGCCTCGAGACCTTCATCGCCTTTTTCGAGGCACACGGCCTGCGCGGCGTCGTCTGTACCGACATCGAACGCGACGGCATGCTGGGGGGACCGGCTCTCGACCTTTACGCCCGGCTCAAGAGCCGTTTCCCCGGGCTGGAGCTGACTGCCAGCGGTGGCATTGCGTCCATTGACAACATCGCCCGCCTGGAGGCGGCCGGCATCGAGGGCGTCATCATCGGCAAGGCGCTCTATGAAGGCCGCATCACCCTCGCCGAGCTGGAGCCCTGGCTATGCTGACCAAACGCATCATCCCCTGCCTGGACGTCGCCAACGGCCAGACCGTCAAGGGCGTTCGCTTTGTCGACATCCGCGCGGCGGGCGATCCGGTCGCCCTCGGGGCGGCCTATGCCCGGCAAGGGGCCGACGAGCTGGTCTTTCTCGATATCACCGCCACCATCGAAAAGCGCGGCACCTTTGCCGGGCTGGTACGCCAGATCGCCCTCAACGTCAACATCCCCTTCACCGTCGGCGGCGGGATCCGCAGCGAGGCGGATGTCGAACGGCTGCTCGACGCCGGAGCGGACAAGATCACCGTCAACTCCGCTGCCGTGCGCCATCCGGAGCTGATCGATCGGCTGGCCAATCGCTTCGGCAGCCAGTGTGTTGTGCTGGCCATCGATACCCGCTGCGAGGCGGGATGGTGGAGCGTTTACGTCGACGGCGGCCGCACCCCCACCGGCATCGATACCGTCACCTGGGCGCGCGAGGCGGCCGGCCGCGGCGCCGGCGAAATCCTGCTGACCTCGATGAACCATGACGGCACCAAGAACGGCTTCGCCCTTGATATCACCCGCACCCTCGCTGAAAGCCTGCCGATTCCGGTCATCGCCTCCGGCGGCGCCGGCACCTGCGACCATTTTCTCACAGTCTTTACCGAGGGCAAAGCCGATGCCGCCCTCGCGGCCTCGATCTTCCACTTTAGCGAAATTCCCATCCCCGAACTCAAGCACTATCTGGCCCATCATCAAATTGCGGTGAGACTATGAACATCCATTTCGCCGAGGGCGGGGGCCTGGTACCCGCCGTCATCCAGGACAGCCAGACCGGCCGGGTGCTGATGGTCGGCTTTATGGATGCCGAGGCCCTCGAGAAGACCCGCGAGAGCGGCCTGGTCACCTTTTACAGCCGCAGCAAACAGCGGCTCTGGACCAAGGGGGAGAGCAGCGGCCATTTCCTCCATGTCGAGGAGATCCTCGCCGACTGCGATCAGGATACCCTGCTGATCAAGGCCCGCCCCGAAGGCCCGGTCTGCCATACCGGCGCCGACACCTGTTTTGCGGAGCACAACCGGCCCTCCGGCGACTTTCTCCACCAGCTCGAGGAGATCATCCGCGAACGCCAGCGTAATCCGCGCGACGGGTCCTATACCTGCCGCCTCTTCGCCAAGGGGGTCCCCAAGATCGCCCAGAAGGTGGGGGAGGAGGCGACCGAGGTGGTGATCGAGGGGGTCATCGATAATCTGCCGCGCCTCAGGGAGGAGACGGCGGACCTGCTCTATCATCTGCTGGTGCTGCTGGCTGCGCGCGAGGTGCGCCTCGACGAGGTGCTGGCGGTACTCGAACAGCGCCATGCCGGCCGCTAGATAGCCCTCGACATGGCAGCTGCCCGGCGGCTCGCCGGCTACCGCTGCAACTTTTTTGCCCGCCATCCGTCTATACAATGATAGCCCAGGGGGAAGCAACGTGCCAAACAAGGAGCCCATCTGATGAAAAGAGTCGCCCTGCTGCTCACCCTGCTGCCGGCCCTGCTCTTCGCAGCCCTCCCCGGCCGCTTCATGACCAACCCCGATATCCGCAATGACCTCATTGTCTTCTCCTTCGAGGGCGATCTCTGGCGTGTCAGCGCCCAGGGCGGACTGGCGACGCGCCTGACCGTCCACCCCGGCGACGAGACCGCCCCGCGGATCTCGCCCGACGGCGCCACCATCGCCTTCACCGGCGATTACGACGGGGCCCGCAGCCTCTACTGCATCCCCGGCGACGGCGGTCTCCCCAGGCGCCTGACCTGGAACCAGGGCGCCCAGGCCCTGACCTGGACCCCCGACGGTAAAAAGGTCGTCTTCCGCTCCTCCATGGAGAATACCTATCGGCCGGTCACCAGACTCTACGCCGTCTCGCCGGCGGGCGAATGGCCCGAACAACTTCCGGTCCCCCAGGGCGTGCTCGCCAGCTACTCCCCGGACGGCAAAAAACTCGCCTACTGCCCCAAAGGCCGCGAGGAGTATTACTGGAAACGCTACAAGGGCGGCCAGTACGTCGACCTCTGGCTCTATGATTTCACCACCAAAGAGTATACCGACCTGACCGATTATGTCGGCAAGAGCGCCTATCCGATGTGGATCGGCAGCAAACTCTACTTCGTCTCCGACCGCGGCGACAACGGCATCTCCAACCTCTTCACCTACGATTTCGCCACCAAAGTGATCGCGCAGATCACCTTCTTCAATGATTTCGACGTGCAGATGGCCGCCAGCGACGGGCAGCAGATCGTCTACATGCGCTCGGGCTGGCTCTATGTGCTCGACAGCAAAACCAACACCAGCCGCAAGGTCGAAATCCAGATCCCGAGCGACCGCTGGCAGCTGGCCGACCGCACCATCAATCCCAAAGAGTACATCCACAGCATGGCCATCGCCGCCGACGGCAAGAGCGTCGCGTTCGAGGCCCGCGGTGACGCTTTCATCGTCCCCACCGACGAAAAGAAAGAGACCGTCAACCTCACCCGCACCGCCGGCTCGCGCGAACGCTATGCCCAGGTCTCGCCGGACGGCCAGTGGGTCGCCTTTTTCTCCGACAAAAGCGGCGAATACGCCCTCTACATGATGAGCAAGGATAACCCCCGCGGCGAGTGGCTCAAGCTCACCGACGACCTCAAGACCACGGTCTATCACCTCGAGTGGTCGCCCGACAGCAAAAAGATCCTCTTCAGCGACAAATCCTTCACCCTCTGGTACCTCGATGTCGCCACCAAAAAGCTGGTCCGGATCGACTCCTCCAATCGTCTCAAGAACGATGAATTCACCTGGGAGGTGAGCGATTACACCTGGGCCCCCGACAGCAAATGGATCGCCTACTCTTTCGTCCAGGAGAACCGCAATTCGGTCATCTACCTCTACAGCCTCGAGCAGGCCCGGAGCTTCCCGATCACCGGCGATTTCTACGACAATCTTTATCCGACCTTCGACGCCAACGGCGACTATCTCTACTATCTCTCCTATCGCAATTTCAACGATGTGCAGATGGACGTCTTCGAGGACAACCATGTCATCCCCGCGCCGGTGCAGGTGATGGTCGTCCAGCTCAAGGCGGGACAAGCGCCGCCTTTTGAAGATATGGAGCGCCCCGGCACGGGCGGTCCGCGCGGAATGCCGATGATGCCGCCCGATCGGGAAGGCCGGCCGGGCGAGCGGGGACCGCGGCCGCGCGAGGAGAAGAAGGAGGGAGCCGCCGAGCCCTTCCGTATCGACCTCGCCGGCATCCAGGAGCGCACCTTCACCGTACCGGTCAAGGGCGGCAACTATTTCTACGCCCGAGCGGGCAAGGGCAAGGTCACCTTTGCCTCCGTCGATGCCTTCGGCGAGGACGAGTACGAGGAGATTTATAATCCCGGCGGCCGCGACAAGTGGCAGCTGCACGTTTACGACATGACCGAGAAGAAGGAGACCGTGCTGGAGCAGACGATCTCCGACTGGCGCATCTCGGGCGACGGTGGAACCATCCTCATCAAAAAGCGCAACGACTATTACACCAGCGCGCTTGACAAGCTCAGCGGCAAGAGCCTCGGCGACAGGCTGGAACTCGACAAGATGGTCTACACCGTGCAGAGTCAGGCGGAGTGGAACCAGATCTTCAGCGACACCTGGCGCTGGTACCGCGACTTTTTCTATGATGCCAACATGCACGGCCGCGACTGGAAAAAGATGGGCGAGGCCTATCGCGCCTATATCCCCCAGCTCAACTCGCGCGAGGATCTGAACTGGGTGCTCTCGCAGATGGTGGGCGAGCTCTGCGTCTCCCACACCTATGTCGGCGGCGGCGACCGCGGCCCGGCGCAGCGGCCGGAACAGACCACCTACACCGGCCTGCTCGGCGCCGATCTGGTTCCGGGTGAGGGCGGCTATTTCAAGTTCGCCAAAATCTACGGTCCGACCGATTTCAATCGCGATCTCGCCGGCCCCCTGGTGCGGCCCGATGTGAATCTCAGGGAGGGCGAT
Source organism: uncultured Cytophagia bacterium (assembly GCA_964436305.1). Lineage (GTDB taxonomy): Bacteria > Zhuqueibacterota > Zhuqueibacteria > Residuimicrobiales > Residuimicrobiaceae > JAKPUX01. The sequence continues at coordinate 17,995 of CAYTCI010000057.1, forward strand.
TACCTGATCGCCATCGACGGGCGCGAGATCAAGGCCCCGGAGAATCCCTATCAGTACCTGCAGGTCACCCGCGATCAGAAGGTGCAGCTGACCGTCAACAGCAAACCGGGCCTGGCCGGAGCGACCAGTTTCAGCGTCGAGCCCATCCGTTCCGAATATACCCTGCGCTATTCGCGCTGGGTCTGGGACAACATGCAGCAGGTCCTCAAGGCGAGCAACGGCGACATCGGCTATATGCACATCACCGCCATGGGCGTCGGCAACCTCGGGCAGTTCGACCGTTTCTGGCGCGCCTTCAAGTTCAAGAAGGGTTTGATCATCGATGTGCGTGGCAACGGCGGCGGCTGGACCGAGTATTTTCTCATCGACAAACTCGAGCGCAAGCAGACCGCCTATAACGTCATGCAGGGAATGGAGGCCTACCGCTATCCCAACAGCGCCTCCACCGCCCATTTCGCGGTATTGACCAACGAGGCCAACGGCTCGGACGGCGAGGCCTTCATTGAGGATTTCAAGGCGCGCAAGCTCGGCACGGTCATCGGCGTTCCCAGCTGGGGCGGCCTTGTCGGCATCATCAACGCCCAGAAGACCATCGATAACGGTTCGGTCAACCAGTCCAACAACGCCTTCTGGGGCGAGGGTGGCAAATGGCTGGTGGAGAACCACGGCGCCGATCCCGACATGCTGGTCGAGAACGATCCCGTCTCCACCATGGCCGGTCACGACAAGCAGCTCGAGACCGCCATCGAGGTGCTCCAGAAGCAGATCGCGGAGAAGCCCTGGACCTTCCCGGCCCGTCCGGCCTATCCGAAGAAATAACCGGCCTCGCGCGGAGACGCAGATAGGAAAAAGAGCGGCTATCACAGAGGCACAGAGGCACAAAGAAGAGCATAAGAATATGTCTCTTTGTGCCTCTGAGGTCTCGTGAGCCAATTGCTTTCTCTGTGCCCTCCGTGCCACCGTGTGAAAGAGTCTTGAGCTCTCAACTATTACCACGAGGCTGCATATGAAGCCAGCCAGGATGCTGCTGTTGGTGCTTTTCACAGCCCTCGCTGCGGCCGCGCAGCCGGCGACGAGGGATTCTCTTACTGCCGGTACGGTGGCCGCGGCGGAGAAACTCCAGGGTCTCGCCTTCACCCCGGCTGAACGCGACTCGATGCTCGACGGCCTCAGGGGCCAATTGGCCAGCCTGGAGCAGATCCGCGCCTTCCCCCTGGCTAACCGCGTCGTCCCGGCCCTCCTCTTCAATCCGATACCCCAGGGCTTCGTTTGGCCCTCCGGCAAGGCGTACTGCCGCATCCCCCGTCCGCAAGGGCTGAAAAAGCCGGCCGCTGCCGCCGATCTTGCTTACCTCTCCATCCCCGAGCTGGCCGAGCTGCTGCGCACCCGGCAGGTGACCTCGACGGAGCTGACGCTTTTTTATATTGAGCGGCTGAAAAAATACGATCCCCTGCTCCACTGCGTCATCACCCTGACCAGCGAACGGGCGCTGCGCGAGGCGGCCCGGGCCGACGCCGAGATCGCCGCCGGCCGCTACCGTGGCATGCTCCACGGCATCCCCTACGGGGTCAAGGATCTGCTCAGCACCGCCGATTACAGGACCACCTGGGGCAGCGTCCCCTTCCAGGAACAGATGATCCCGGAGGATGCAACCGTGATCCGCCGGCTCGAGGCCGCCGGCGCCGTCCTGACCGCCAAACTGACCATGGGCGAGCTCGCCTGGGGCGACGTATGGTTCGGCGGCAAAACCCGCAATCCCTGGAATCCGCAGCAAGGATCGAGCGGCTCCTCGGCCGGCTCGGGCTCCGCGGTTTCGGCCGGCCTGCTGCCCTTCGCCATCGGCACCGAGACCTGGGGCTCGATCGTCTCGCCGGCCACCGTCTGCGGCGTCACCGGCCTGCGGCCGACCTATGGCCGCGTCAGCCGTTCAGGCGCCATGGCGCTGAGCTGGTCGATGGACAAGATCGGCTGCCTCTGCCGCACCGCCGAGGACGCCGCCATCGTCTTCGCCGCCATTCACGGTCCCGACGGCCAGGACCAGACCCTCTACAACCTCCCCTTTGTGTACGAACCGGGCCGGCCCCTGGCCAAACTGCGCATCGGCTATCTGCAAAACGATTTCGCCCGCGACTATCCCTTTCACCGCAACGACTCGCTCGCCCTGGCGCAGCTGACCGCCCTCGGCGCGCAGCTCATCCCGGTCGAACTGCCGCAGCTGCCGGTGAACGCCCTCTCGATCATCCTCAGCGCCGAAGCGGCCGCCGCCTTCGACGAGCTGACCCGCAGCAATCGGGATACCCTGCTGGTGCGCCAGATCAAAAACGCCTGGCCGAACGATTTTCGCCAGTCGCGTTTCATCCCGGCGGTCGAATATATCAATGCCAACCGCATCCGCCACGAACTGATCCAGGCGATGGCGGAGGTCATGCAGCCGGTGGACTGCTACCTCGCCCCCTCCGATGAGGGCGACAATCTGCTCCTCACAAACCTCACCGGCCACCCCTCGATCACCATCCCGAACGGCTTCGCCGCCGATGGCACCCCCACCAGCATCACCATCACCGGCCGGCTTTTCGATGAAGGAAGCATCATCGCCGTCGCCGCCGCCTTCCAGCGCGCCACGGACCATCATCGCAAACGTCCGCCGTTGTGATCCGATAAACAAGGAGGTCTCTGATGCACCGCACCTGTCGTCTCCCTCATATCCTCTTGATCGTTTTAACCCTGCCGCTGCTGCTGGCCGCCCAGGGACAAAAACAGCTCACCTACGATCAGGCCTACAACCGCGCCGAACCGCGTCTGACCACCATGCTGCCGCGCATCGAGAAGTGGCTCGATGCGGAAAACTGGCTCGAATCGCGCACCGATCCCGCCCGCCGGACGCCGGCCCTTTACAAGGTCAACGCCAAAACCGGCGAGGCCGCCCTCTGGCTCGATTTCAAGGAGCTGGGCAAGGACCTCCCCGAGGGCTTTCAGATCGATTCCCGCGCCGAACACAGCGAGGATTATCAGCATTTCATCCTCAGCAAGGACAACGACCTATGGTATTTCAATGCCGCGGCAAAGAGCCTGAAGCAGCTGACCCATGACAAGGAGGAGGAGAAGACGCCCATCCTCTCGCCCGATGGCAAAAAGGTCGCCTTCACCCGCGACCATGACCTCTTTGTGATCGACCTCGCCGGCGGCGCCGAACAGCGCCTCACCTTCGACGGCTCGGAGACGATCCTCAACGGCTGGGCCTCCTGGGTCTACATGGAGGAGATCCTCGGCCGGGCCCTGCAGTACCGCGCTTTCTGGTGGTCGCCCAACAGCGCGATGATCGCCTTCATGCGCTTCGACGATGCCCCGGTGCCCGAGTTCACCCTGGTCAAGGCCGACGGGCCGCACGGCGAGGTGGAGAAACAACGCTACCCCAAGGCCGGCGATCCCAATCCCGAGGTGCGCATCGGCGTCGTCCATCTCGCCAGCGGCCAGACCACCTGGGTCGATACCGATCCCTTCGGCGACCGTTACGCCGCCTGGCCGATGTGGACCCCGGACAGCCGCCAGCTCTTTTTCCAGTGGATGAACCGCGCTCAGGATCACCTCATCCTCTACAGCGCCGATCCGCAAACCGGCACCCGGAAATTCATCTATGAGAAACGCCAGCCCACCTGGGTCGAGTTTGTTGAATCGATCTATTTCTTCCAGGATAACAGCGGTTTCCTGCTGGTGAGCGAGGAGAAGGAGTGGGACGAGATCTGGCATTATGCCATGGACGGCCGCCTGATCAAACAGGTCACCCGCGAGCCCATCCAGGTGAAGGATATTGCCCTGGTGGATGAAAAGGCCAAAACCCTCTGGTTCCACGGCACCGCAGGCGACCGGGTGCAGAAACACCTCTTCCGGGTGGGCCTCAACGGCAGCGGACTGAAAAAGCTGACCGCTGAAACCGGATCGCACACCTGCAGTGTCGCCCCTGGCGGCGGCTGGTTCACCGACAACCTCGCCACCCTCTCGCGCCCGACGCAGTTGCTGCTCTGCGACCGCGGCGGCAAGGCGGTGCGCACACTCGGCGACCAAAAGCTGTCCGCCCTGGATGACTACGCCCTCGGCACCAGCGAGATCTTTCGCCTGCCCTCGGGAGACGGTTATAGCCTCCCGGCCCGCTGGATCCTGCCGCCGAGTATGGATAAAAGCAAAAAATATCCGGTCCTCTTCCAGGTCTACGGCGGTCCCAATTCACCGATCGTGCGCTACGGCTTCCCCATGCTCAACGATCTCTATCTGGCGCAACAGGGCGTCATCGTCTTTTACGTCGATCACCGCGGCTCCGGCTACCTCGGCCGCAAGGGGCAGGACGAGATGTACCGCAATCTCGGCAAGTGGGAAGTCCACGATTACATCGCCGCGGTCAAATGGCTGCGCCAGAAGCCCTTCGTCGACTCGACGCGCATCGGCATCACCGGCGGCAGCTATGGCGGCTACGCCACCTTGATGGCCATGACCGCCGGGGCGGATTACTTCACCCTCGGCGTGGCGGAATACTCGGTGACCGACTGGCATCTCTACGACAATGTCTATACCGAGCGCTTCATGGACACCCCGGAGGAGAATCCCGACGGCTACACCGCCGGTTCGGTCCTGACCTATGCGGATAAGTTGAAGGGCAAGCTTCTCATCACCCACGGCACCATGGATGACAATGTCCACATGCAGAACATTCTGCAGCTGATCGACAAGTGGGAGGATATGGACAAGGATTTCTCGCTGATGGTCTATCCCAACCAGCGCCATGGCATTGGCGGTCCCAAGCGCAAGCATGTGACGCGGCTGGGGTATGAGTTCATCATGAACGGTTTCGGGCTCGACCCCCACACCCCCTAGTGCCGACCTGGCAACCCAAACTCTTGCGCCGACCCGGCTTTCCTGGCCCGGGCGGCGCTACTCGGACTCTCGCCCTCGTGCCGACCCGGCTGCCCTGGCGCGGGGCGGCGCTACTCGGACTCTCGCCCTCGTGCCGACCCGGCTGCCCTGGCGCGGG
>CAYTCI010000057.1:23117-27402 GCA_964436305.1 uncultured Cytophagia bacterium
GCGTCGCTTCCCGGACTCTCGCCCTCGTGCCGACCCGGCTTTCCTGGCCCGGGCGGCGCTTCCCGGACTCTCGCCCTCGTGCCGACCCGGCTTTCCTGGCCCCGGCGGCGCTACTCGGACCGAAAAGGTCGATATTTTTATTGCGAATTGACCGAAAAATATATATATTAATGGCCTTTTTGGAAAATCACCAGGCGAAGGTGTAGCTCAGCCGGTAGAGCAGCGGCCTTTTAAGCCGTGGGTCGTGGGTTCGATTCCCGCCACCTTCACAAAAGAAGCTCCTGATTCGATTCGAGTTAGGAGCTTCTTTTATGTAAAACAGGAGGTTATACACATGCCTGCCACGGCGGCCCTTTCGCCGATTTCTCCTCTGATGCCCCGATTTGACTGATTTTCCCAGATTTTTGTCACAGATTTGTCACAGATTTTCACTGGAGCCCAGGCGTGGTGCACGTTTTTCGCCCAGACAAGGAAATTATTTTTGTTGACTCACCTTGCCTGGCGTTAACTGGGGATGACTGGCGTTGACGAAGCTCATTATATACAATAATTTACTTGCTTATTTCAAAAATCGTTCGTAAATTTATGTATGCTGCAAATTTGTGTTCGCAGCACACCTCAGAAAACCTGCCAACGCGGTCGACTTCGATCGCTCCTGAAAACCGACCACCTCAGCCAGTTCACTCTCTGGCCGTCTCAGAAAACTCGACAACAGCAAACGCGGTAACGCGCATCAGGCAAAGTGCCTGTTGATGTCTCGTTGAAAATCGCTTGGGTATGGCTATAACCGGGCAGATGCAAAGCTGCCTACCTGTATGCTGTCCCCAAAAAGCTATTGACAACTTGTCAGAAAACCCATATTATTAAGTAGTAACATTCATGATCACTGCATGCTGATATTAATGGGTGATGCTGCTAGTCACCCATTTTTAATGGCATCAGTGGTCGAAACTGAAACCTAACCGGTACTTTATATGAAAACTTTTAATGTGAAATTAGCTCCTTTTATCGAGAAGGAGTTCCTGGAAAGAGTCGCCAGAGAACGGGCCAAGCCCCAGTCTTTGCGGGCGATTTCCAGGAAATTGAATCTATCGATGTATGCGGTAAAAAGACTAATCGAATATCAGCAATCATGCAAAAACTAATATCAATGGAGCGTATCATGAATGAAAAAACAAAATTTAAATCCAGCAGAAAGGAGAGCATATCGTGAGCTTTTCATAAACCGCGATGACGTCTATAAAAGACAAAATTCCAGAGGAGATGCCTACTATGATGTCCACGAAGCACTTACCGACGAAATACTTTTCAATCCCAATGAAAACGTCGGTTCCTACCAACTTGATAAAAACAACCAAGTCCGATATGCTGTCCTGGATATCGACATCACTAAAGAAATCCACAAGCGCGAGAGCTTTAGAGTCGGGGATTGGCTGCCCAAACTGCAGCAGCAAGCCAGGATTGCTGATGACCTGCTGAAAGCCAAAGGCATCGAGGCCGTAATAGAGTTCAGCGGTTTCAAGGGGTATCATCTATGGATATTCCTGAAAGAACCGATGGACGCCAGCGTCGTTCGCCAATTCATGAAGACGACATTTGACGGCATGAAAAAAGTCGACGCGGCCATCGAATGGGAGCTCTTTCCCAAGCAGGACAACATCGCTGGGGGCTATGGCAATTATATCAAACCTCCGCTTCAACTTCACAAAAAGTCAGGCAGATGGAGCCACTTTGTCGATGAGAACGCCAATGAAATTACAGTTGACCTTACCAAAGTCAGAAAGGTAGATCCATCGTTACTTCTCAAGGCGCTCCCAGCCCAGGCTCAAAAGGCGCCTGCAACAGAAGAGAAATTAAAGCCCGACTATTCGATGCCTCCACCGAATATGGAGAACATGCTCGAAAAATGTGCGATGCTGAGTACTATAATAAGCGAAGCAGAAGCCAATAAACTGACAGGAACCGTTGGCCATGAGAAGAGATTGGCTATGGCGAGTCTCCTCAAACCATTCGGAGAACGAGGATATCACAAGCTGATTGAGACTTTGAAACATGTCACCGACTTTGACGAGACAAAAACAAAGAAGCATTGGGATAGCTTGAATCGGGCGCCTGTAAGATGTGATACCTACTGCAAAGAATTCCCTTGTAATGAAATTCGTAGATTATATGGCAAGTCGCCCATTAAATTGGCCTACGTGACCGAAGCCCAATTACCGGCGAATTTTGTGGAAAGAAATAACTGCTACTTCAAAAAAGAGAAATCCAGAAATGGATACAGCGAAAGACAGATCTCCACATTCATTATCGAGCCCAAAGAACTTCTGGTGCTAAAAGACAGCGATTGTCTTCGCTGTGACGTAAAATCCGCGATGGGTTATCACTACGACAATGTCCAATTGGAAAATGCGGATTGGCATACTCGGATCAAGATTTTAAAGGCCATCGGACATCAGGATTGTACGTTTACGGGTTCTGATAATGATCTTCAGGCGCTATGTAGCTATGTCAATTACAGAATACCGATACGCAAGCGGGGGACTCGGATCATCGGACTCATCGATGGAGTCTGGGTAGTGAACGGCATCAATATCGATGCATCGGGCATCAACCAGAAGCCGGAAATCATTCCCTATGAAAAAGGAGCGGATGCCTTCTATAATAAAATCGGCTATAAGATGCTGGATCAAGACGACTACCATTTCTTGACCAACTCCATTTATCGCGACATCGAAAAGATTAATTCCCCCGATGTTATTCTGCCGATACTGGGTTGGTTCTTTGCCTCACCGCTAAAGGAACTCATCGCGTCACGACTGGACGGATTTCCAATATTATTTGTTCATGGAGGACAGGGAAGCGGGAAAACCACTACCGGACGCTTGTTTCTTAGGTTAGCCGGATATATGGATACAAAACCCAATTCCTGCACGATGCGATCCTTTCCGATGCTTAAACTCCTGGCATCGACCAATGCGATACCGGTATTGCTGGATGAATTCAAAGTCAGTGATATGAGCAGTGAACAGTTTGAAAACCTGACGCGGTATATGCGAAAATCATATTATGGAGAAATCGAGCAGAAAGGAAGAGCTGATCAGACGGTAGAGGAATATAATCTGAGTGCCCCATTGGTAGTCATGGGAGAATGGAACATCTCACAGCCGGCGCTTAAAGAGCGATTTATATTAGTGCGGTTCACTGATGCGGTTAAAAAATCAGACTCGATGCAGCAGGCCTATGAAAGAATCAAGGCATTGGATCTCGAAGGATTTATGCCCAACTATGTTCACTTCTGTCTTGAGCAAAAGCTGGATGATTTAATCGCGCATGCCGCTAGTATCGTCAACACCCATTTTGAGTCTGTCACGATAGCGCCGAGGATCCGGAATAATTTGATCATCATGATAGTGGGTCTGCTGTTATATCAAAAGCTTGCAGCTCATTATCAAATCAAAATCAATGACATCAATTTTGGAAGACTGCTAAATAGTCAGTTAGCCAATATCACAGATTCAAACGCAGGTTTTGTCCGTTCTGCGGTTGACCAGCTCATCGAGGAGTTGAATGTCATGGCGATGAACGGAGAGATCGTTAATGGATATGATTACAAGCTCCTAACGGTTGAAAATAAAGTAAAGGCTCTGGCAATTAATTTTAATAAAATACTGCCGAGATTCAAGGAACACGCCCGGCGTACTCAATATGAAGGAGAGCTATTGGATAAATCATCCTTTTATTCTCTTTTTAAAGAGACGGCGTATGTGATCAACCATAATATGACTGTGAAATTTGCTGATAAGAGCTACCGCAGCTTGGTAATTGACATTGGAAAAGCTACTGAAGTGGGAATCACATTGGAGGGATTTCAAAATATGGGAGAAATAAAATAACGCGAAATAAGCCTGGAGTCCATTTCCAGGTTTTTCGTTACACATAGTTACAACTGGTTACATTTTTGGTTACAGGTTTAAATATATAAATATTAATAAAATATAATATAGGTTACATAATTACACATATACACATAAATTTTATAAAATAAATAATCCTGACATGAAAAATAATATACGCAAAAAAGTAGGGTGTATAAAAAACCTGTAACTCCTGTAACCAAGTGTAACCTGGTGCGGGTCTAGCGCGCATAAGGCAAAATCATATTTTTAATTTATGTATGTTTTTTAAAAACCGGCGGGTACAGAAAGGCATGAATTACGCGCCGAGTACATAAAAAATGAACCTCCAGGTCCATCGGGTCTGAGCTGGTTCCCCGCCAATAGACCAA
>CAYTCI010000058.1:0-26048 GCA_964436305.1 uncultured Cytophagia bacterium
AGCTGGCCATGCCCGCCACCTCGTGCGGCACCACCTGACCAATGGAGAGGATCAGGTCATGTTTGCCGCGTGCAATATAACGCGAGATCTGCGCAGGCCAGGGATAATCAACCCGTCCCTCGGAAATCTCGCGGATATAGTCCGCCTCGACCACACCGAGGGTCTCGAAACCGTGGCGGAAATCATGCACGCGGAAGAGCCGGGTCGGCAGCGAGGGATACATGGCGGCGATCTCGGCATCGCTCATCGGCTTGTGGGTGCCGAGGGCCGGCAGGACGTCGGTCAGGTTCGGGCCATAGTACTCCCAGGCCGCACTGGTTAGCTCGCCGGCGCGCGAATGAAAGCGGGTGAAATCGGGCGGCAGGGCGATCACCCGCCGGCGCGGACCGAGCTTGTCAAGGGCGGAAAAGAGCCCCTCACGCAGGGCTTCGCCGTCGAGCACGTCGGTGATGGAACCCCTGGAATACAATAGCATCGTCGCTTTCCTCCCGGGAAATAAATTTCACACAGGGGCACGGAGAGGACCGAGGCACTCCTGGTTTTCTCTCACTTTGTGCCTCGGTGCCACTGTGAGATAAACTCTTATCTCGCCAGCCAGCCGCCGTCGACGGCGATGGTGTAGCCGGTGACGTAGGCTGCGGCGGAGGAGGCGAGAAAAACCACCACCCCCTGCACATCCTCCGGCGTGCCCCAGCGGCCGGCGGGGATGCGCTCGAGAATCGCCTTGCTGCGCGCCGGATCGGCCTGCAGGGCGGCGGTGTTGTCGGTCGCCATATAGCCCGGCGCGATGGCGTTGGCGGTGATGCCGTGCGGCGCCAGCTCATTGGCCAGGGCGCGCGTCAGCCCCATCACCCCGCTCTTGGCCGCGGTATAGGAGGGCACCAGGATTCCGCCCTGAAAGGAGAGCATCGAGGCCACGCTGATGATCCGGCCGCCGCGCCCCTGCTGCACCATCACCCGCGCCGCCGCCTGGCTGAGGAAAAAGAGGCTGCGCAGATTGATATCGAGCACCTCATCCCAGTTCCTGTCGCTGAATTCAAGCAGCGGCTGGCGGCGGATGATGCCGGCGTTGTTGACCAGGATATCAATCGATCCCATCGCGGATTGCGCCGCTGTGACGATCTCCGCAGCGCTCTCCTTGCGGGAGAGGTCGGCTTTGACCGGCGTGCAGCGCCGCCCCAAAACCTCGATCTTTTCGCGGCTTTCAGCCAGATCGAGGATATCCACGGCTACGATATCCGCCCCGGCCTCAGCCAAACCCAGGGCCATTCCCTGCCCGAGTCCACGCGCGGCCCCGGTGACGATGGCTACCTTGCCATCCAATCGGAACTTGTCCAGTATCATGCTCACTCCGGATTAACGTAAATCGCCGATCTCGATGCCGTCCATATCTTCAAAGGTCTGGTTCTCGCCGCCCATGCCCCAGCAAAAGGTGTAGCGGCTGGTGCCGACACCGGAATGGATCGACCAGCTCGGCGAGATCACCACCTGGCGATCGGCCACGACCAGGTGCCGGGTCTCCTGGGCGGAGCCCATCAGATGAAACACCCGCGCCTCGGCGGCCATGTCGAAGTAGAGATAGGCCTCCATGCGGCGCTCATGGGTATGCGGCGGCATGGTATTCCAGACGCTGCCCGGCTCGAGCACGGTAAAGCCCATCACCAGCTGGCAGCTCTGGATGCCGCGCTGGTGGATATAGCGGTAGATGGTGCGGGCATTGGCGCCCTCGGCCGAGCCCAGTTTCTGCGCCTCGGCGTCAGCCCAGCGGGCATGACGCGTTGGATAGCTGGCATGCGCCGGAAAGCTGACGAGATAAAAGAGGGCGGGCTCGGCGGGATTATCGCTGGAGAAGAGAATCTCCCGGCTGCCGCGGCCGATATAAAGCCCATCCCTGGGGTCCATCGCAAAACGCTGGCCATCGACCGTCACTGCGCCCCGGGCGCCGATATTGAGGACCCCGAGTTCACGCCGCTGGCAGAAAAAGTCGGATGCCAGCTCCCGCGCCGAGGTCAGGGCGAGGGGATCGCTACCCGGCACCGCCGAGCCGACGATGCAGCGGTCCACTTCGATATAGAGCAGCTGCAGCTCTTGCGGCTGAAACAGCGTCTCCACCAGAAAAGCCTGACGCAGCTCGGCGGTGGTCATCCGCTGAAAACGCACCGCGTCGGCGACATACCGTACCTGCATGGTTCCACTTCCTTCCTATTCAATGATGACGGGATGATTCAGCCGGGCGGCCGTCTCGGCCAGATAGCTGGCGAAGGCCTCCCGGGTGGTGATACCGCCGGGCTCGAGCTCCCAGGCGCCGAGGAAATAGTATTCGAGCCGGCCGCCTTCCGGCTTGAGCACCACGACGTGGCTGAGTCCGTCCTCTTTTTCCGCGATCAGGCTGGCGCGGCGAAAGAGCACCGCCATGCCGAGATGGTCGTTATTGAGGCTCTGGACGCCCCAGGTGGCGAGCCAGGTAAACTCCCCCTCTGCCGGCGGCGGAATCCGCTCAGTGTCCGGCAGATTGACCAGGCCGGTGCAAAGGTTATCGATCCCGCCATGGATCATCGCCAGGTGGCGGGTCAGGCGGCTGCCGGCGCAGATGGTGAGGTCGCTGTGGAGGTTGAGGGTGTTGGGGCCGGCCTTCCAGCCGAAATAATCGGTGCGGATGCGCGAGAGCAGCGGCCCGACGGTGGCGATGCGGCAGCGCACGCTGTCGGTGACGGCAACGCGGGTGGCCTTCTGGCCGTCCCACCAGGCGATGGTACCGATCCCCAGGGCATCACCCACCTTGAGGATATCCATCCCCCAATCGGCCATATGGTGATAGGACTCAAAACCGTCGAGGCCGACCTGCTGCAGGACGAGCGCGCTGGTCTTTTTGCCATAGAGGTCGCTGGCATTGCGCCAGTCGAGATAAAAGCGGTAGCCGACCTTGTCGGATTCCCAGCCCGGCCCTTCGTAGCGGAAATAGCCCGAGTGGTCGGTGTGTTCCTTCGGCACGGTGATGGCATCGATATTATGAAAGGTGCCGCCGAGGTATTTGTGATCCTTCCATTCGCCGCCGAATTTGGCGGAGAGCTCGGCCTGGGTGCGCTGGGGATAGATGCGCTCCTTGACGCCGGTGGGGGCGTAACGCAGGGTCAGCTTGACCTTTTGCCGGCCTTGCAGATCAAGGTTGACGAGAATCCGGTCCGGCGCGCCATCGCCATCGGCATCGTCCAGCTGTGCGGGCACCTCGCGGCCATTCGCCAGCAGCAGGATCGCCTGGGGATTGAAATCGGCGGCCCTGGACTTGAGCCATTCCAGCGGGATGGCGACCGTTTCGTCCATCCGCGCGATCATCAACGGGTTGCGCAGCTGCAGGGTCAGGGCAGCCGGATACTCCTTCTTCACCTGATCGCTGATCTGGGCGGTGCAGGCCGCGATCAGCGCCGTGGAGAGCAGGAGAAACGTGCAGAATTTTCTCATGATGTACTCCTTGCGGTTCATTGCTTGCGGAGCAGTTCCATCTCGACGCCGGCGAGGATGAAGGGCCCCACCCCCTTGCCGTCATCATCGCCGTACTCGGTCTGGTGAACATAATAGTCATAGGAACCGTCGCGGCCATAGCCGAGTCCGGCGGTCTTGCAGGTGCGGGTCAGCGAGAGGGTGCCGTCGGGATTGCTGCGAATGAAAGTGGCGAGCATCCCCTGAAAGCCCTTTTCGGCGGTCTTGAGCCACTCTGCGTCGAGATAGCCGAGCCGGACCCCTTTGGCCAGGGTGTAGACGAACATCGCCGAGGCTGAGGATTCGAGATAATTACCCTCGCGGCCGCCCTGGTCGAGCACCTGCCACCAGAGGCCGGTCGCGGGATCCTGGACGCGGGCGAGCGCGGGGGCCAGGCGGCGGAGGATCTGCGTCAGCGAGTCGCGGCCGGCATGGCCGGCGGGCAGATCGTCGAGGACGTCAACCAGAGCCATGGCGTACCAGCCGACGCCGCGGCCCCAGAAACAGGGGCTGCAGCCGGTGCGGGCATCCGCCCAGCTCTGCTGGCCACTCTCGTCCCAGCCGTGAAAGTAAAGGCCGGTCCGGGGGTCGCGCAGGTACTGGTCGATCAGGGTGAACTGGCGGACCACATCCTCCAACGCCGCAGGTTCATGGTAGCGGGCGGCGTATTCGGCATAAAAAGGGCTGCCCATATAGAGACCGTCAAGCCACATCTGCCAGGGGTAGCGCTGCTTGTGCCAGAACCCGCCCGAGCGGGTGCGCGGCTGCTCACGCAGCTGCTGGCGGAGGAGGTCAGCCGCGACCTTGTAGCGCAGCTCGCCGGTCTCCTGCGCCAGAAAAACGAGGATCGTCCCCTCGCGCACCTCATCGATATTGTATTCATCGGCTTTATAGTCGGCGATGGCGCCGAGTGGGCTGACGACCGAATCCACCGTGCTGCGGATATAGTCAAAATAGCGGGGATCGCCGGTTGCGCGCCAGAGCGCTTCGAAGGCGGTGAGCACCGTGCCGGTGACATAATCCCAGCTGTCATAGGCACCGGGATGGCGCGCCATCACCGAGCCGGCCATCTTTTCCGCCCAGGAGGCGGGGGTATCGGCCGCCTGGCCGTTGATCAAGACACGTTCCATTTTAAGGCCGGTGACCTGTTCGAGGAGGTTGCCGCGCTCCACCCCGTCAAAGCGGCAGTCGGTGATGAGAATGTCACGGACGGGGGAGCGCTGGTAGCCGACCAGGCGGAGGGCGTACCGGCTTTTCTGGCTGGTGATCTGTTCGAGACGGAGGTTGCGGACCACCGGGGTGTACCGGCCGCCATCGCCCTCCTGATAGTTGAAATCGACGAGGAGCACCACCTCCTTGACCGTCCCGATACGGACCTTGCGCATAAAGATGTTCTCGACCACCCCGCCGCGGAAGGAGTTGGTCTTGATGCGCAGAGCCCGTTCGAGGTCGGGGCTGTCCATGGTGCACTCCTCGGCGAAAACATTACGGCAACTGCCCGAGATCTCGCTGCCGATGACCACGCCGCCGTGGCCCTCCTTCATCTGACAGCCGCGAATGATGATGTTCTCGCTGGGCACGTTGATCCGGCGGCCGTCCTCATTGCGCCCCGATTTGATGGCGATGCAGTCATCGCCGGTGTCAAAATAGCAGTTCTCGATCAGCACATCCCGGCAGCTCTCCGGATCGCAGCCGTCGTTATTGGGACCATGGCTGTCGATGTGTACCCCGCGAATGGTGACGTTGGTGCAGAGCACCGGATGGATCTCCCACATCGGTGAGTTGACGATGCGGATGCCTTCGATCAGCACATTCCGGCAGTTATAGGGCTGGATGAAATTGGGGCGGAGGTGGAAACCCTGACCGAAAAGGCGTTCGGCCACCGGGGTGCCCTCGCGATTCATCCGCACAAGGCGCGCACGATCCGATTCTCCGCCATGCGGGCCGTTCGGCACCGGCTTCTCCTCGCTGCTCTTCCAGGCCCACCAGCCGCCCGCTTCACCCTGACCGTCGAGGGTGCCGCTGCCGGTGATGGCGATATCCTGCTGGTCGCGGGCATAGATAAAGGGCGAGTAATTCATCAGCTCCGCCCCTTCATAGCGCGTCAGAACGACGGGCAGATAGGCGGCCGGATTGGTGCTGAAGAGCAGGGTCGCTCCATCGGCGAGATGGAGGTTGACATGGCTGCGGAGATGGATGGCACCGGTATACCAGGTGCCCGGGGGGATGATCACCCGTCCGCCGCCCGAGTCGGCGCAGGCAGCGATCGCCCTGCGGATAGCCTCCGTGCAGTCGCTGCGGCCATCGCCCTGCGCCCCGAAGCGGGTGATCACAAAATCCCGGTCGGGGAAAACGGGCGGCACGATGCGCTCGAGGATCTGCGGCACCTGCTCCCAGCCGGCAGCCGGGGCCGGTGCGCCGGCGTATGCGGTCAAAGCCGATGCGGCCAGGAGGCCAAGCAAAGCCCGTGCGTAAAAGGATGGCTTGCGAAGGAGATTCATCAGACACCTGTCCATCAAATGAGGCGATAAAAAACGGGGAGCGGGCGCTCCCCGCCATGAATAAAAGAGGGGTGCGAAAAGCGGGCGCAGGCCCTCCTCTTCGCACCCCGGGGGACAACAGAAGCTACTTGATCAGCGTCATCTTTTTCACGTCGGAGAAATTCTTGCTGATGACGCGATAAAAATAAACACCGCTCGGAACATTGGCGCCGCTGAAGGTGAAGGAGTGGTAACCGGCAGACAGTTTGCCATCGTGCAGGGTTGCCACTTCCTTGCCCAGCAGGTTATAGACCACCACCCGAACCTGGCTGTTCTCGGGCATGGCGAACGAGAAGGTGGTTGCCGGGTTGAAGGGGTTGGGGTAGTTCTGCGACAGGGCATAGGCCGTCGGCAGACTGGCATCGCGGTCGGCGACATCGGTGATGAGGATAAAGTCGGCCACGCCGCGCGGCCGGATCTCATAGCCGGCATTCGGCGGTGTTGCGGTGCTGAACTGCTCGATGTTGCCCACGAGATTGACCCAGCCGGCGGGCGGGGTGGTGCCGGCGATATCGACATCCTTGTCGATGTAGACATCGACGACATCCGTGCCGTTGGTGAACTGGACGGTGGCGTTCTTGCCGGCAGCCGGCCACTTGGTGGCGTCAACGAGGCGGTAGCGGAAGAGCATCGCCAGCACCCCTTCGGTGGCTTCATTCATGTCAGCCTTGGTCATCGGCAGCGGCGAAACCGCGGCGCCGCGGCTGAGGGTGACGATATCGGCGGCAGCAGCGGGAACGATCTCAACCAGACCGTTGTACTGATCGATCTTGCCGGTGATCTTGATGACATCGCCGACCCTGAGATCATAAACGACCGAGCTGGCAAAGATATTGATGCCGCCGGTGGCATCCTGCATGTAATACTGCAGGCCGCCGGGACGATAGTTGGGGGAAGTGACCGTACCGACCAGCGTGACGGTCGAGCCCTTGGTGTCAGCCACAAAGTCGCCATTGGCATCGATGCGCGCTTCCGCAATCGGGGTAGCCGCAGCCAGTTCCTGCCACTGCGCCTTCTTGTCAGGGAACCAGTTGAGGTCGCCGGCGGGCATGCCATTCATGCCGCCGGTATAGGCGAGCGAGGAGGTCGGATAGGAAACATCCAGAGTATCGCGGAAGTACTCGACGAAACGGCGATCGAAATCATCGGTCGTCCGGTCGTAGGTCAGCTTGTCTTTGGTCTTGTTGCCACCCGCCGGATCCTCATACCAGCGCATCAGATTGGTCATCAGACGCGGGACGTTGACCGGTTTGAGATCCAGGTAGGTGAAGGCCGTCGCGGCATCGGCACCCAGCTTGCTCTGAATGTGGGCGGAGAGAGGATTGGCCGGGCCGAATTTGAAGTCGTTGAGGAAAGCCCATCCGGAATCGCTGATGGTGTAATAGTTGTTGCTGACTTTCCACTTGGTGGTGTCGTTGGGGGAGGTAAAAATCCAGGTGATCTTGTTGAGACCGTTGGCATAGATTTCGCCGGTGTTGGCCCACTCCGCACCGCGGGTGGCATCGGTCGAATCCTCGCCGAGGGCGAAGGCATCGATAAAGAGGTTGTTGGTGATGGTCATCTCTTTGCCCACACCGCCGAGCGACATCAGACCATGGAAACCCATGCCGTTGACGAAAGTATTATGGTTGATCCGGCCAAAGATGATCGGCTGGGTCGAGGTGGCATTCCAGTGGCGGATCGGGCGATCCTGGCCGTTGACAAAGGTGCAGTTTTCCACGATGAAGCTGTCAACCCGGACATCGCGCAAGTCAAAGGCCTTGCCGGCCCCGAAGTTTGAGGTCACCAGATTGCCCATATTGGCAAAGATCGAGTTGGTCGCGATCACCTTGACGGTGGCGTTATTGGTGCGCACATGGTTACCGTTGGTGTTGGAGAGAATCACGTGATCGAGGACGATGCTGCCGCCGACCGCGTTGGTCTGAATCAAGCCACCCTGCATGTTGTCGACCGCGGTCGGCTCGTATTCATAGATGCCCACCATGCACATATCCTTGATCCGGGCATGGCCGCCGGCGAGGGTGATGCTCCAGCCTGGCGGACGGGTGGGATTGCTGCCACTGCCAGTGGGCCAGAGATAAAGGACCGGCAGCGGGCCGTCGCCGGCGCTCGCTCTGAAACGGATCGTCTGACCAACCGGAACCGTCAGGGTGGCATTCTGGAGATAGATCTCTCCACGTTTGAACTCGTAAATACGGTTGGCCGAGAAGCCATGGCCGGCCGTATCGGCAGCGACCTGCGCATTAACCATGAGCGCCGCACTGCCATCAGAAGGCGTGATCGGAACGACCACCTCCTGGCTGTAGAGTGCGACCGCTCCACAGAGAAGCGCAAGGGCCAGTACTGCAAAAACTCGGAAGCGCATGTGTTCCTCCTTTGAATGAGTCTGAAGCAAATTTTTTAGACTGCCTGCTACAGTTGTTATTCATCACCTCCTGACCTTAAAGGGTTTCAGAATTGCACAGTGACGCCCATGTCAGCTGTTGTACCGTATTTTTCACTCTGATTGAAGAGGGTCCGATTGAAAACCCGGTTGCGGACCGAATTGCCCTCTTCGACGTCGGTGAGGTTGTTGATATTGAGAATCAGGGCGACATGTTTGGTGATGCCCTGTTTGAGGGCGAGATCGATGCGGGTGTAGGCATTGGTGACCACATCGCTCAGGCCGCTGGCGGAGTAGGAGACATTATGCTCACCCTGATGATAGAGCGAGACCCGGCCCGAGAAGCGGCCGATGTCATAGCCGAGGGCGATGTTGCCAAAAAACTCGGGCATGTTCTCGAGCTTTCTCTTTTTCTCGTCCAGGGTATTGAACTTTTTCCAGGAGCCCTTGATCGGTCCGGGCGGATCGTAGAACACCGAGTCCAGTTTGGCCGTCCAGATAAAGGCCTCCGAACGCACCACCGAAGCATTATAGGAGAGAACAATGTTCTTGAGCAGCCCGGGGAGAAAATTGAAATTGACCTGGTGCTCGAACTCAAAACCCCACACCTTGGTCGGCTTGGGAGAATTGTACGGCAACGTCAGGCTGTAGGAGGTGCCCTTCATCTGGCTGGCCCACTTGCTGCCAAAGACCTTCTGCAAGAGACTGTCACCGGTGGTGCCAAAATCGTTGAGCATGTGATACATGTCATCGATTTCTTTGTAGTAGGCCGACAACGAGATCAGGCCGATGGTCTTGCTGAAAAAGGTCGGATTGACCTCATAGTTCCAGGCCTCCGCGGTTTTCAGTTTGGGGTTGCCGACGAAGACCTCAAAATTGCTGCCGACCTCAGCGCCGCGACCGGCGATGTAACGATCCAGGCGCATATTGAAATCGGGCCGGGCGAGGGCCTTGAAGGCGGCCAAACGCAGCTTCATGAAATCGAAGGGAGCAATCGCGACGTTGACATTCGGCAGCGTCACCGTCTGGCGCGCGGTGGAGGTGGTGTCGCGGACCGAATTGGGTGAGATCGGGAAGCCGGAGGCGGGCCGGCGCATATAGCCGGCGAGATAATCGTTGTCCTCCTGTTCAACCCGGACGCCGGCGATGATGGTCGCGAATTGCCCTAAATTCAGGGTATTCATCAGATAGCCCGCGCCCACCCGCTCGGTGATATCATAATCGTCGTATTCATAAAGGGGGTTGTTCCAGACCTCATGGACATTCTTGGTCACATCGACGCCGTACCGGTTGAGCTCATACCACTGGCGCATCCGATCCCGGTCGATGATGGGGGTGAGATCGTAGGTGCCATAGATGCCTCGGGAGACCGGATCTTTAAAAAACCGGTCGATGGCGATGCCGCTGCCGGCGATGGCGGTTGAGGCCCACTCCCTGAAGGCACTGCCGGAGAAATCCTTCTTCTGGAAGGTTCCATCGGGCAGCAGTTCGTAGGGCTGCCACTTGCCGAGGTAATAGGGGGTGAAATCTTCAAATCGGGCGTTCTTGCGATCCTTGATCTTGTATTTGCCGCCGATCCTGGCTTCGCCGGTGAACAAGTGGCTCAAGGTGTAAGGGCGGGCGATGTCGAGGTGGGCGGTGCGCTCCTTGTCGAGGTTGCGCTGGCCTCGATTATAGCCCCAGCTCAAACCGGCTGCATTGTAGTTGGTATTGGCATAGCCGATCAGCTGTTCCGGATTGGTGCGGAGCATGGGTGAGGGTTTCATCCCGTCCACACCGACGAAGATGGTCTGAAAATCGAAGGGGAAATTGGATTCCGACTGCCCGAACGAGAGACCCCACTTGAGATTGAGGCCGATGAGATGATTATCCCCGTTCAGGGCGCTGGTGAAGGTGTTGATCTCCTGCTCGCGATCGCGGTAGTCGAAGGTCGGAGCGCCTTGCTGGTCGCCGCCACCATTGGAGGGATAATCGCGGGTGGAGAGAAAGTAATCCCGTTTGGTCCGGCCGTAGACATTGTTGAACTTGATCGTGCCGTTATCCGGGGTGTTCCAGTCGAGCAGCACACTGAAGCCATCGCGCTTGCGGACTTCATCGGTATACTCGAGGGTGAAATCGTTGATGAAGTAATCCTTGCCGAAATTGAGGCTCTGATTGTAATCGACATCGATCCGTTCATTGCTGCGGATGCGTTTTTCGAGATTGCCCGCCAGCTGCACCCCGAGCAGGCTGCTTAAAAAGCGCCGGCCGTAGTGAAAATTGATGTCGTACTGGCTGGCCGATTCCTCGAGGCGGTTGTAGCCACCCTTGATATTGAGCTTGAGTTCGGGTTGTTCGGGCGCCTTTTTGGTCACCAGGTTGATGCTGCCGGCGAGGGCGTCGCCGTCCTTGTCGGGCGTCTGCGCCTTGTAGAGTTCGATGCCCGCCAGTGAGCTCTGCGACAGGGTGCTGAGATCGACGCCGCGGCTGGTGGCATCGGTCGGAGGAATCTTGACCCCGTCGACGGTGATGACGGTGAATTTATCCTCCAGGCCGCGCAGGATCACCTTGTTGGCCTCGCCGCCGGAACGCAGGATCGAGACGCCCGGCAAGCGGCCGATCGATTCAGCCGCATTGGCGTCGGGCAGTTCCTGGATCTTCTCCTCCGAGACCACATTGACGATGGTCTTGGCGCTGATCTGCTGGTTGATCGCCGCTACCTGGCCGATCGCCTGGGCGGTGACATCCACACTGATGCCGGTGGCGACATCCGATACCAGGCGGACGTTGCGGTTCAGGGTCTGGCCGGCGGTCACCTGCACCCGGAGATTGCGGGTCCGGTAGCCGATGTAGGAAATCCGCAGGGTATAATGGCCTTCCGGCACATTGACAATGCGATACTTGCCCTCGATATCGCTGACACTGCCGAGGGCGGTACCGACCAGATAGACATTGGCGCCGATCAGGGGATCCGCCTTGGCGCTGTCCATCACCACACCGGTCAGGGTGCCCTGGGCGTAAAGCGCCGGGAGCGCAGCGAACAGCAAGAGGGTGGTAACGTGTAGCAGTTTGTTCATACCCGTACTCCTTCACCTTTTTGCAGAGCGTGCAGTACAGCGAACAGTTTTTCCTTGTTGATGGGTTTTGCCAGACAAGCCAGCGGGGGATGCGGGAGAAGCTTGGGGAGGGTGCATTCGAAAGCGGTGATAAAGATCAGCGAAAAGGCGGCCTGCGACTGGTTGAGAAAATCGAGTCCCGAGCCATCCCCCAACTGCAGATCCAGAAAAACCAGATCAGGGTGCTGTGTCTCTGCCAGCTGGACCGCCTCTGCGACGGTGGCGGCTTCACCGACGATGCGTATATGGGTAAGCGGCTGCAGCATCCGCCTGAGTTCGAGGCGGATGAGCCATTCATCGTCGATGATCAGCGTCCTGAGTTCTTTCATGGCCCTGCACAGGATGGGGATTCTGATGCGCTGCCGCTCAGCCGATCAAGGGGCACGGCAGCACGCAAATACTCCTGACATTGTAGTATACAGTAAAATTCGCCCCGGCGCAACCCGAAATGGACGAGCGGCCACAGGGGTATGTGAACGGTCAGGGCGATGCAGTTTTTGCTTGATAAAAAGGCGGCAAAACTGTAAAATGGAGGGTCTTTCCACACCGCCTGTACCCGGCGCCAACGCTGCCTGAAAGGGAGTGAACCAGGTGAAATCAAGCCGATCTCTGCTGCTCCTGCTCGTCGCGGGACTCCTCCAAGCGAGCCTGCCGCTTCGCGCCGCCGGTCCCGACAACAGCCAGGAACGCGAGCTGCAATTCCGCAACTTTACCATCGATCAGGGGCTCTCCCACAGCAAGGTCAACTGTTTCTGTCAGGATCGCCAGGGTTTCCTCTGGTGCGGCACCAATGAAGGCCTCAACCGCTACGACGGCTATACCTTCACGGTCTTTCTGGCCGACCCCGCCAATCCGCGCAGCCTTTCGGCCAACCTCATTCGCAGCCTGGTCGAGGACCGGGAGGGCTTTCTCTGGATCGGCACCGAAGACGGCGGCCTCAACCGCTTCGACCGCGCCAGCCAGACCTTTCTCCGTTTCGGTGCCGATACCGGCGCCGGCCTGGCCCTTAGCGGTGATAACATCAACGCCCTTGCCCTCGACGACACCGGCGCCCTCTGGGTTGGTACCGAGCACGGACTCGACCGCATCGATTCCACCCGGCGCCGGGTCGATCATTTCCTCCCCTGGCCCGGAGCCGGAGCCGCCGCCAACGAGATCCTCGCCCTCTGCCTCGACCGCCAGGGTTTGCTCTGGGCCGGCACCCACGATGGCGGCCTGCTCGCCTTTGACCGCCAGACCCGGCGGTTCACCGCCTACCGTCACCACCCCGGCGACCGCCGCTCGATCCGGGATGACGAGATCCACTCCCTCTGCGAGGACCGCGAGGGCACCCTCTGGATCGGCACCGCCTTCGGCGGGCTCAACCGGCTGGAACGGCCGGGCGATACCTTCAGCGCCCTGCTCCCCGGCGCGGGCAATCCCGAAAGTACCACCATCCGCGCCCTGCTCGACGACGGCCGCGGCTCGCTCTGGATCGGCAACCGCAGCGGCCTCTACCGCCTCGAACGCAAGAGCGGTCAGATCACCCGCCATCTCCACGATCCCAACAATCCCCACAGCCTGGTGCAGAACTCGGTCCAGGCGATCTTTCAGGACCAGAAGGGCGACCTCTGGATCGGCACCCGGGGCGGCATCAGTTTCCTCAACACCACCAACCTCCCCTTCGTCCATTACCGCGCCGATGCCGCCAGCCGCCGCTGCCTCAACTCCCAGGAGGTCTATGCCATCCTCGAAGACCGGGCCGGCGATCTCTGGTTCGGCACCGAAAGCGGCGGCCTGAACCGCCTCGACCGCCAAAACGGCCTCTTTACCTACTTTACCTACGAGTCCGGCAATCCCGCCTGCCTCAGCGTCAACAACATCAAATGCTTGCTGCAGGACCGCCAGGGCGACCTCTGGATCGGCACCTTCAACGGCGGCCTCAATTTTTTGCCCGGAAGCCGTGGACGCCGCTTCCGCCATTACCTCCACCGCCCGGGAGAATCGGCCAGCCTCGCCAACGACAATATCCTCGCCCTGCTCGAGGACGCCACGGGCGATATCTGGATCGGCACCTATGGCGGCGGCCTCGACCGCTTCGACCGGCGCAGCGGCCGCTTCCTCCATCTGTTGACGGAGTGGCGCGATCAGGGATTCGCCAATGTCCATTGCCTGCTGCGCGACCGCCAGGGCCGCATCTGGCTGGGCGGCAGCCAGGCCCGCATCGGCTGCCTCACACCGCCCGGCAGCGCGGTGCATACCCTCCAGCTCGACCACTCCGGCCGTGACATCGAGGTCCGCGCCCTTTTCGAGGCCCGCGACGGCCGCATCTGGATCGGTACGGTCGGGGCCGGCCTCTTCGCCCTGACGCCGGATTCCGATTCCCTGACCGCCTTCACCACCCGCGAGGGATTGCCCAGCAACATCGTCTATGGCATCCAGCAGGATGAAACGGGGCGGCTCTGGCTGAGCACCAGCAGCGGACTCTGCCGTTTCGATCCGGCCACCCGGCAATGCAAGAACTATTATAAAGAGAACGGCCTGCAGAGCAACCAGTTCAATTACGGCGCCTCCCTCAGGAGCCACGACGGCGAGCTCTTTTTCGGCGGCATCAACGGCGCCACCGCCTTTTATCCCACCGCCATCCAGGAGAACACCTTCGTCCCGCCGGTGGTGATCACCAGCTTCTCCCTCTTCAACCGCCCGGTCGGGATCGGCGGCCATCCCCCCATCCTCAGCCGCGATATCAGCCAGACCACCAGCATCGCCCTCTCCTGGCGCGACGCGGTCATCTCCTTCGAATTCGCCGCCCTCAACTTCGCCCTGAGCGAACAAAACCAGTATGCCTATATCCTCGAGGGCTTTGAACAGGAGTGGAACCACGTCACCGGCCGCCGTTTCGCCACCTACACCAACCTCGACCCCGGCGCCTATACCTTCCGCGTCAAGGCGGCCAACAACGACGGCATCTGGAACGAAAAGGGCGCCTCTATCCGCATCACCATCTCCCGCCCGATCTGGAAGACCACCTGGTTCAGGCTGCTGCTCCTCGCCCTGGCGGCCCTGCTGGTCAAGCTCTTCATCGACTATATGACCCAACGCCGCGACCTCCTGCAGGCGCGCTCGCTGGCCAGCCTCTCGCAGCTCAAGCTGCTGCGCTACCAGATGAATCCCCACTTCCTCTTCAACGCCCTCGGCTCGATCCGCTCGATGATCCTCATCAGTCAGGAGCAGGCCTGGGATATGGTCTCGGCCCTCTCTGAATTTCTCCGCTACTCCCTGCTCAATTTCAACAAGGCCGAGGCCCTGCTCGACGACGAGATCACCGCCGTCACCAACTATCTCAACATTGAGAAGGTGCGCTACCGCGACTCCCTGCAGGTGAGCGTCGCCATCGACGAGCAGGCGCGCCAACTGGTCGTCCCCGCCTTCATCTGCCAGCCGCTGGTCGAAAATGCCATCAAATACGGGATGCAGACCAGCACCCTGCCCTTGCAGGTCAAACTGAACATCAGCTTCCGGAACGAGATACTCTCCATCGATGTCTCCAACAGCGGCCGCCTCAAGCCTCTGGACACGCCAGGCGCCGCCAGCGATGGTCATGGCAATTCGGTCGACAACATCCGCCAGCGGCTCGAGATTATGTTCCATGATCAGCAGAGTTTTGCCCTGAACGAGGAGGCCGGCTGGGTGCATGCCCGCATCCGGATTACCGGCAAGGGACTCAGGCGGGAGGCCCTGGAGACAATGGCGGAAAAACCTTAAGGGGGTGGCGGGCGGCCTTAGCGGGCGAGGAGGTGCTGCAGCCGGGCGGCATAGCGCCGGCTCATGACCATCGGTTTGTCAATGCCGCGGATGTAGACCAGGTGGGAGTAGTTGGGGCGTTTTTCGATCCGCTCGACGAATTCAAAATTGACCAGGGTCGAACGGTGGATGCGGAGGAAATAGTCCGGCGGCAGGATCTCCTCCCACTCCTGCAGGCTCTTGGTCACCAGCTCGCGCCGGTGCTCCTGGTAATAGAGGTAGGAGTAGTTGCCGCCGGCGGTGAGGCAGCGAATCTGCGCAACCTGCAGGAATTTGAGCGATCCGGCGATGACCACATAGACGACATCGTCGTGACCGAGACGGGTCCGGGGCTGTGGCAGTTCCGGCGCGCTGCTGCCAAGACGGGCGATGGCTTTGCCGAGGCGCTCGCGCTGGATCGGCTTGAGGAGATAGTCGAGGGCGTTGACCTCAAAGGCCTTGATGGCGTACTGGTCATAGGCGGTGATGAAGATGACCTTTCCGGTGACCTCCGCCTGGTCGAGCAGCTCAAAGCCGAGTGCCCCCGGCATCTGGATGTCGAGAAAGATGACATCAAAACGCCGCCCGCGGAGCAGTTCAGCGGCCTGCCGGACGCTGCCCGCCTCGCCGGCCACCTCGATCTCCGGATAATCCGCCAGCAGCTGTTTGAGCTCCTCGCGCACCAGCCATTCATCGTCGACGATCAGGGCCGTCCAGCGGTGAGGGCTGGTCATGGCTGCGCTGCTCCCTGCACCAGGGCGAGCCACTGCTCCCCTTCGGCGCGCATGGCGCTCTGGTCCGGAGCCGCCTTGGTCAGCGCGGAGCCGCACAGGATGCCGCTGCGGTCAAAGGATGCCACCTGGGCGAGATTGGCGCGGGTGATGCCGCCGGTGTAGACCATCTGCAGCCCCTTGTAGGGCCCCTTCCAGGCCGGGGCGAGGCCGAGAAACGAGACAGTCTCGGTGATCGCCGGGAAGAGCTTGTGGACATATTGATGGGGACAACGCGCGGGCAGTTCCTCGATCGCGCAGGCGTAGAGGGCGGCCTTTTGCGCCAGCTGGGCCCCCACCCCGCTGATGCCGCCCGGGATGCACATCAGATCGGCGGCGGCGCAGCGTTCGACGACCTCGGGGAAGTAATCGGGGCAGACCACGCCCGCCACCCCCATCCCGATCACCGCGTCACTCTGCGCGGCGGTCATCACTGTGCCTGCCAGCAGCAGCGCCTCGGGCTGCGCCTGCAGCAGCAGCGCGATGCCGGGGGCGGCCGCGGGCGAGCGCAAGGCGACCTCGAGGGTGATGCCGAGGGGGTCGAGCGCCTCCCAGGCCGCCAGGCAATCCTCCGGCCGGACCGGCGAGAGCAGGGCGATCAGGCGCTTTTCCTGCAGCCGTCTGAACAGAATCCGACTCTTGTTCTCTGTCATACCCGTGTTCGATCCTCCTGTTGATCCACCCCCGGTTAACATACCAAAATGGCGCGAGAATCAAAACACTTTTTTTGCGCCCACCCTCGCGCGCCGACCCGCCAGCCCGCACCTGGCGCCCCGCCGGCCCCGCTCTGGCGCCGACCCGGTTACCCAACCATCTGGCGCCGACCCGCCAGCCCGCCCCCTCGTGCCTATCCACTTTTTGCACTTGATTAAGAGTAAGGATAGTAGTATTTTTAAGGATTGAACTCAGACTATCCAGCAACCGGATCGCTCCGATTGCATCCGCAACGCTTACCAGAGGAGCCCAGATGGAATTGACCCGCGGCAGTGGAGTTTTGATGCACATCACCTCCCTCTACTCCCCCCATGGCATTGGCGATCTCGGCCCCGAAGCCTTCGCCTTCATCGACCGGCTTGCCGCCGCCAGACAGCGCTACTGGCAGCTGCTGCCGCTCAATCCGACCGATCCGGCCTATGGCAACTCCCCCTACCTCAGCAGCAGTGCCTTTGCCCTCAACTCGCTGCTGATCAGCCCGGAGGTATTGCTCGAGGAGGGATTGCTCACTGCGGCCGATCTCGCGGAACTCAATCCACCGCCGCCGGGACCCATCGACTATCCCGCCGTGACCGAATACAAGCGGGCCCTCTTCACCCGGGCGTTCGACCGCTGGCGCCGGTCACCCGATCCCGACTTTGACCGCTTCTGTCTCGAGCAGAACGCCTGGCTCGAGGATTTCGCCCTCTTCATCGCACTCAAGGGCCACTTTCCCGGACAAATGTGGAGCGAATGGCCGGTCGAACTGCGCGACCGCCATCCCGATGCCCTGCGGGAGATGCGCCAAACGCTCGCCGAGGCCATCCACTTCGAAAAATTTCTCCAGTTCGTGGTGCAGAAACAATGGTTCGCCCTCAAACGCCATTGCGCCAGCCGCGGCATCACCATCATCGGCGATCTCCCCATCTATGTCGACTTTGGCAGCAGTGACGTCTGGTCGCATCCCGATCGCTTCAAACTGGACGAAAACCGCGAACCCTACGTCGTCTCCGGTGTGCCCCCGGACTATTTCAGCGCCACCGGCCAGCTCTGGGGCAATCCGATCTACGACTGGGAGGCCCTGGCCAAGGACGGCTTTGCCTGGTGGCTCAGCCGCATGCGCCAGAACCTCCGCCTCTTCGATATCGTCCGCATCGACCACTTCCGCGGCCTGATCGCCTATTGGGAGGTGCCGGCCGAGGAGGAGACCGCCATCAACGGGCGCTGGGTCACCGTCCCCACCTACCCCTTCTTTGAACGCCTGGTCGCCGAGATCCCCAACCTCAACGTCATTGCCGAGGACCTCGGGGTGATCACCGAGGATGTCAAGGAAGCCTTGCGGCGCTTCCGCCTGCCCGGCATGAAGGTGCTGCTTTTCGCCTTCAGCGGCAATCCTGCGGAGAATCCCTACATGCCCTGGCGATACGAGCCCAATTGCATCGTCTACACCGGCACCCATGACAACAACACGACCCGCGGCTGGTTTCTCACCGACGCCACCGACGAGGAGAAGCAGCATCTCGAGCAGTTCCTCGGCCGCCCGGTTAACAGCGATTCGGTGCACTGGGACCTGATCGGCGTGGCGCTGAGCTCGCCCGCTAACGTCGCCATCCTGCCGCTGCAGGATCTGCTCGGCATCGACGGCCAAGGCCGCATGAATGTGCCGGGAACCAACCAGGACAACTGGATGTGGCGCCTCGCACAGGGCGAGTGCGATCCCGCCGCCTTCGACCGTCTCGCGGAGCTGACCAGCCGCTACAACCGCTAACGAAAAGGGCCGCCTCACAGCGGCCCTTCTTTTTTCTCCCCCCTCCAGCTTGCCGCACACTCAGCGCAGCAGCATCATGCGGATGCGCTCTACCCCGGCACCAGCCCGCAGCTCAACCCAATAAATCCCGCTCGCCAATGCTTCGGCCCGGAAGCTGCGCTCATAGATGCCGGCGCGCTGCTCGCCATCGATCAGGCGCGCCACCTCCCGGCCTTGCAGATTAAAGACCCGCAGCAAAACCCGGCCCGCCTGCGGCAGCACAAAGCGCACGAGGGTGGCGTTGTTGAAGGGATTGGGATAATTCTGATAGAGGGTCAGGCTTTTGGGTATCGCCTCGACCGCGCCGGCGCGCCCGCGCCACAGGGCATCGGCGGCATAGGCCAGCGGTAATGTGACCGTGCTGTTGCTCCAGACATCCTGCACCTCCTCAAGATGGAGGACCCGCTCGAGCGCCAGGGTCTGATTCCACAGGGTCAGGTTGAGGATGCTGCCATCACAAGCGCCGTCGAGGCTCTCCCGGGTGGCGATATCATCACCCCAGAGCGTAATGAGGGTTTTGTTCCCTTCAACCCGGCTGCTGCCGATGAGGAGTGTCCCGTCGGCCCAGACGCCGATCTCGTCGCCCTCCGCAAGATCGCTGGTCTCGAGCAGCAGGTGAGCCGTCACTCCCGTTCCGCTGCGGGGCTGGTAATGGCGGGTCGCCGGCCGCAGCCCTGTAGTTGCGCCGGGCTCTTCGTGGACCGCTATATCGTTGGGCGGCAGCACCAGGGTATCGGCGGCATCGAGATGGAGCTGATAGGCCTGATCCGGCGTCAGGGTCGTGAATTCCCGAATCTCCTCGGCTGGCCACCAGATCCGGCCGGCAGCGTCCTTGATTACGGCACTGTGGTCCGCCTGGCCGCTGAGCGCCGCGGCGATGGGGAGAGGCGCTGTGCGCCAGAACGGCAGGATCTGCCAGCCCGCCCGAAGGGGCAGGGGCGCGGGCGCGCTGTTGATCTCCCATCCGGAGAAGGAAAGCGCGGTGGAATCAGCCGTATGGATCCAGAAGCCTTCCAACACCGACCAGCTCTTGCGCTCATCCCAGCCGAAATCCGGCGCGAAGCGCCGTCCCTGGCCGTCGCGCAGGAGCAACCCCGATTTCGGCAGCAGCACATCGAGCGCTGAATCGTCAGGCGCGACGGGGGAGGTGACGAGATTCCAGCCAGGATGCAGGGGCAGGGTGCGCTGCTGCGGACCGCTGGTGGCAAAGGTGCCGGTGACGCTCCAGTCGCCACTGCCTCCGCGATTCTCGCCGCGCACCCGCCAGAAATAGTCGGTGGCATAGCGCAGCCGCGCCGGCACCCGGCTGGTATCCCCGATACCGGAGTAATCCAGGTCGATCGTCAGGAATTCGGGGTCGCGGGCCAGCTGCAGGCGATAGGCACGCGCCCGGGCGGAGGCCGTCCAGTTCACCGCCGTCCGCACCGGCCGCTCCGGCGCGGCAGCGAGCGGCTGTGGCGGCACTGGTGCCACATCGAAGAGATAACTTGCCAGCGCGCCCAGGCTCATCTGCGCACAGCGGAGAAAATACCCGAGGTCGAAGAGAATCTGTCCATTGACCATGATGCGGTCATTGAGGCTGTGATACCAGGGATTGAAATCGGCGACAGCGCCGCCGCGCCGGTAGTCCTCGATGACCAGGACGGCGCTGTAGTTCTTCTCCCAGAAGGAGGCATGATCGCTGTTGGGCGTGCCCGGATTGACAGCCCAGGGATCGAGACCGATCGCGTAGTTGGCATTAATGTCGACAAGCCGCTGGCCCAGATCGAGTGAACGGGCAACCGGCCGGACATGCAGGGTGACGATGCGGTCCCCGTTGCCATCCCAGGCGATCATGTCCATATTGATCACCCCGAGGATCTGCTGTCCGATCCGGGCGACCTTTTCGGCATAGGCGCGCGAGCCGAGCAGGCCGGCCTCCTCTTCATCCCAGAAGGCATAGGCCACTGTAAAAGGGAGGGCCCGCCGCCCGAGCAGACGTGCGGCCTCCAGCACGGCGGCGGTGCCGCTGGCGTTGTCATCGGCGCCATAGCTGCGGTTGCCGGCCGGCATGCAGTCGTAATGGGCGCAGATCATGAACTGCTGCTCGGGATGGAGATAGCCCTCCTGGTAGGCGACGACATTGGCGCCCTGGGCGCCGAAATAGTCATAAAAGGGCTGCAAGCCGTAACGGGTCAATTCCTCGAAGAGATACTGTGCGGCGAGGGCATTGCCCGGCTGCGAACGGTAGCGGGAGAGGATGGTATAATCCGCCCCGCCGATGCGGACCGCCTGTTCGCCGGAGAGGATGCTCACCTGGGTCAGCAGGGAGTCGATCCGGATGCCGTCGATGACCTCCTGGATCAGGGCCTCCTGGTGCAGGATCAGGCTGTCGGTGGTGCTGCCAGCTGACAGGGTGGTGATGGCGCAGAGCAGAATGAGTACGATGCAGTAGCGCATGGCTGGTTCCTCGCGTGGATGGCTGCTGAAAAGTACACATTCGCGCGGCGATATTCAACCAAAAAATCATCACCCGGATTTCGGCGCCGACCGGAGCCGGGTGGGCGCAAGTGCGGGGGAGCGCCGATGCAAGCCGGGTGGGCCCGAGAGCGGGGGAGTGCCGATGCAAGTCGGGTGGGCCCGAGAGCGGGGGAGCGCCGATGCAAGCCGGGTGGGCCCGAGAGCGGGGGAGCGCCGATGCAAGCCGGGTGGGCCCGAGAGCGGGGGAGCGCCGACCCGCCGTGCCACAGCCCCTCGCGCCGACCCACCGCAAAACCGTTGCATTTATCCGGAAAAATCCGCAAATTGAGTTTTATCCCAATAACAGGAGTTCATCATGTCTTCATTCCGTTATACCCTGCTGGCGGTGCTGGCCGCCTCCCTGCCCCTCTTCGGCCAGCCGGCCGCGCCCACAGGCTATCCCTACCAGCCGCCGTCGGTCAAGACGCAACTGCCGGTCATCAAGCATGAACAAGTCCGCAATATCATCCTTCTGATCGGCGATGGTATGAGCATCTCGACGGTCTCCAACGCCCGCATCCATGGTGCCGGTGTTGCCGGCGAACTGCACATGGATCGCATGCCCATCGGCGGCTTTGTGCGTACCTGCTCGGCGGATAACCTGATCACCGATTCCGCCGCTGCCAGCAGTGCCATGGCCTGCGGTCTCAAGACCAACAACGGCCGCATCTCCCGCACCCCCGACGGTCATCCCGGACTCTCCATCCTCTCGGCCTGCCAGCAGAAAGGGATGGCTGCCGGGTTGATCGTCACCTGCTCGGTCACCCACGCCACCCCGGCGGGTTTCGGGGCGCACGTCATGAGCCGCAAGGAGGAACCGCTCATCGCCGAACACCTCCTGCATAACCATGTCGATGTCCTCCTAGGCGGCGGACGTTCCTTCTTCATCCCCCAGAGCGCACCGGCGAGCCGTCGCCATGATGACCGCAATCTGCTGGAAGAGGCCAAAGCCAGCCACTACACCCTGCTCTCGACCCGGGAGGAGCTGCTGGCTGCCAAAGAGCCTCGCGTGCTCGGCCTCTTTGCCGATGAGGGGATGCAAACCCTGCCGCCGGAACCCTCGCTGGCGGAGATGACCGCCACGGGACTCGCCCTGCTGGGCAAGAATAACAAGGGCTTTTTCGTGATGATCGAGGGCAGCCAGATCGACTGGGCCAACCACGAGCACAATGCCGAAAACTCGGTGCGACAGACCCTCGATTTCGACATGGCCGTCGCCGAAGCGCTCAAGTTCGCGAAAGCCGACGGCCATACCCTGGTCGTGGTGACCGCCGACCATGAGACCGGTGGACTCTCGATCATCGGCGGCAAGGTCGACGGCAGTGAAGTCGAGCTCTCCTGGAGCACCGATGGTCATGCCGGCGCCACTGTGCCGCTCTATGCCTATGGCCCGGGCGCCCAGCGCCTTGCCGGCTTTCATGAGAACACGGATATCCCCAAAGCCTTCGCCGCCCTGCTGCACATCGCCCCCTTCCCGGTCATCCTCGAGGAGCCGGCCGGCGGCGGCAAATAATCCCGCGCCAATAAAAAAGGGAGGCGGATCGATTCCGCCTCCCAGCCTTTCATACATCTTCCTACGCCAGTCTTGCCGCCGGTCTTCGCGACGGCCTCCCCCCTACTCCATCTTGCGTAAAACCCGTGCCGGGCAGCCGGCGACCACCGTATTGGCGGGCACATCCCTGGTCACCACCGCCCCGGCGCCGATGATGGCATTCTCGCCGATGGTCACACCGCAGAGGATCGTCGAGCTGGAGCCGATCGAGGCTCCCTTGCGCACGTAGGTCGGCACGCAGGCCCAGTCCGCCTCGGTCTGCATGCTGCCGTCGGCATTGGTCGAGCGCGGGTATTTGTCATTGATGAAAGTGACGTTGTGACCGATGAAGCAGTTATCCTCGATATGGACCCCTTCGCAGATGAAGGTGTGGCTGGAGATCTTGCAGTGCTTGCCCACCGTCGCTCCCTTCTGGATCTCCACGAAGGTGCCGATCTTGCTGTAATCGCCGATCTCGCAGCCGTAGAGGTTGACGAAATTGAAGATCTTGACGCCTTCCCCCAACTTGACATCGTCGGCTATGCTGAGAAATTTCATATTCTTCTCCCTGCGTTCTGGTATGTGCCACCGATTCTTTCCACCAAACTGCGCTCCCCATCGCGCCCACCCGGTCTGGCTCCTTAAGCCAGCCGGATCTCATTTGCCCGCGCCGCCCCCTCTCGCGCCCACCCGGTCTGGCTTCCTACGCCAGCCGGATCTCCTTGCCGCGCGCCTTGATCGACATCTCCGAGGCCTCGAGAATGCGCACCACATTCAGGCCGGCCACTCCATCGGTCAGCGGCGTCTTGCCACTCTGGATGCACTCGGCGAAATGGTTCACCTCCAGACTGAGCGCCTCGGTCAGCGGCACCTTGGGAGCCCACATATCACCGGTCCGGTACTGGATCAGGGTGTCATAGATCTCATCCTTGGTGCGGTTAACGGTGATGCCCGAATCATAGATTTTGATCTTGTCGTTGGGGAGGTTGTCGTCCCAGACGATCATCTTTTTGGTCCCGGCGATCAGGGTCTGGCGGATTTTCACCGGGGAGAGCCAGTTGGCATGGATATGGGCGATGACGTTGTTCGGGAAATAGACGGTCAGATAGGCCACATCCTCGTGGCCCTTGCCGACGTGGTCGGCGCCGGTGGCGACGACGCTCTCCGGCTTGAGCTGGAGGAGATGATCCATGATCGAGATGTCGTGCGGCGCCAGGTCCCAGATGACGTTGACGTCGTGCTGGAAGAGACCGAGGTTGATGCGCACCGAATCGAAATAGTAGAGGTCGCCGATCTCACCGGCGTCGATCAGCTTTTTCATCAGCTGCACCGCGCCGGTATAGATAAAGGTATGATCGAGCATGAGAGTGAGCTTTTTCTGCGCCGCGAGGTTGACCAGCTCCTCGGCCTGTTGCGAGGTGGAGGTCATCGGCTTCTCGAGGAAGACATGCTTGCCGGCGAGCAGGGCCTCCTTGGCCAGCTGGTAATGGGAAAAGACCGGCGTGGAGATGGCCACGGCGTCGATGGCCGGATCGTTGATGATCTCGTGATAGTCGGAGGTGGTCTTCAGGGCCGGGTGTTTCTTCTGGATGAACGCCAGCCGCTCCGGCTTGAGATCCGAGGCGATGACCATCCGGGTCTGGCTGCAGCCGTCGAAATTGCGAATGAGATTGGGCCCCCAATAACCGACGCCGATCACACCGATGTTGAGCATACTACCTCCGTTGGTTAGGCTTGTTACAGTTTGATGGATTGAACAAGGTCCAGTTCGACGCCAATGGCGCCCTGCCAGTCGTGGCGGTCGATGCCGCGGCGGTTCTCCAGACTGGACACAGCCCGATAGCCGATCCGGCCGTAGGCCAGCAGCCTCGCCTGCGGCTGCCAGCTCACCTCCAGGCTCAGCCGGCGGCTTTTTTCGACGATGCCGGTCGGGAAGGGCTCGCTGTACGCCTGGCCGAGAGGCGTCTCCATCCACGGGGTGTCGAAGGCCTTTTCGATGCGCCCCTCGCCGCGCCGGCGCAGATCGGCCAGCAGCGCCGCGCGCAAGGCCGGACGAGGCCACCAGGAAAAGCCGGCCAGCCAGCGGTCAAAGTCGTTGCCGAGAAAGTGGGCGAGGGGCTCGTTGCGATGCAGCCATTTCTCCCAAGGACCGCCCTGACCGTTGTAGGTGCGGTTGGTGATGCGGGTGTATTCGCCATAGAGATCACAGCCCGCAAGGTGAAAGGGATCGGCCCAGCGGAAGCCGGCCATCAGGCCGTACTCCGCAGGCTCGAGGTCGCCCGGGCCGTTCTGTTCCAGCTGGATGTCGTCGATGAGCAGGTCGGCATAGAGGGTGAGGCTGCGCACGGGCATGGCGGCGACATGGAGACTGCCCATGCAGTTGCCGCCGACCGGCCCATTGGTCACCTCGCCATAATAGGCCAGCACCGGGTTGAGATAATTGAGCTCCATGGTGCTGCTGCTGTAGAGCATGGCCTCGCTGATCCCGATATAAAGTCGCTCGCTGGGCCTAATCTGCAGATGATGCAGGGCGAGGTAGCGGTTTTGCCGCGGCGGAGCCCCCTCCTGGGCGTAGGCGGTGGCGTCGAGGGCGGCAGCGACGACATCGTAGCGCAGCCAGCGATGCTCGTAAGTCAGGGCGATCTGATCCAGGGGCCGACTGTGCTCCGAGATCAGCAGGCTGGCATCGAGCCCGGGACCGAATCGGAGATAGTCGCGGCCCAAAGTGGCGGTAAATCCATGATGCTGCAGGCGGAGGGCGGCGCGCTCTGTGTAGCTGGCCAGGCCGCCCTGGCGGATGCCGAGATAACGGGAATCCTCATCCAGCCGGTTATCGACGAGCATGCTGTTATAGACCGTCAGCCAGGGCCGCGGCCGGTAGGCCAGTTCGAGGCGCTGGCGGCCATGATAGCGCCAGGAGCGGTCGGCCACGGCGGCATCCAGCAGAGCGCTGCTGCGGAAGGGCGCGATGGCGCCTCCTTGTATGGCGGTATGTTCGGAGACCAGCCCGATCGCAGCCCCGCCGGGCGCCAGGTGCCAGATTTTCAAAGCTCCGGCCAGGGTGCGGGCGTGCGGTGAAACTTCGGTCAGCGGCGCGGCTACTGCGCCGGCGTCAAATGGCCGTAAAAAGGGAGAGAGGTGCCAGAGGTCTCCGCGCGCCTGGAGAAATCGGATATACTCCTCGCTCCAGTGAGTCGGGCGCAGGGTCTGGGCGGGAGCGATGGAGATCAAGAGAAGCAGGAGGAGGATGCAGCCAAAAGCCGGAGGGATGCGGGGAAAGGAATGCTGTTTGGGGATGAACGCAATGGCCATGGACAGTCCGGCTGGGATTAGACTAAAATTAGGTGGGAGAATATGCGAATAATCTGGACCAAAGTCAAGGGGTTTGGCTCGTCCTCTCGCGCCGGCCTAAATCCTAACCTCTGGCGCCGACCCGAAACTCTCGGGCCGGCCTGAGTGGGGACGAGCCGTTGGCGTCACGGCGTTTGGCG
>CAYTCI010000059.1:0-5558 GCA_964436305.1 uncultured Cytophagia bacterium
CCGGCAGAGGCCACGGCCCCGGCCGCGGCCCCGGTGACGAGTGCGGAACCTGCTCAAGCCGCCCCGCCGGTCACCAGCGAAAAACCGCGCATCACCTACGACGAGTTCGCCAAGGTCGATTTGCGCGTGGCCAGGGTGGTCCATGCCGAGAAGGTTGAAAAGGCCGACAAGCTCTTGCGTCTCGAGCTGGAGCTGGCGGGCGAGCGGCGCCAGATCGTCGCCGGAGTGGCCAAACACTACACCCCGGAGGAGATGGTCGGCCGCACCATCATCATCGTCGCCAATCTGCAGCCGGCGGTGATC
This sequence comes from uncultured Cytophagia bacterium, assembly GCA_964436305.1. Lineage (GTDB taxonomy): Bacteria > Zhuqueibacterota > Zhuqueibacteria > Residuimicrobiales > Residuimicrobiaceae > JAKPUX01. The sequence continues at coordinate 304 of CAYTCI010000059.1, forward strand.
CGCGGCATCGAGTCCAATGGCATGCTGCTCGCTGCTGAAGACGCCCAGGGACGGATGGCCATCCTCTCGCCGCAGGGGGAGATCGATTCGGGTGCGAAGGTGAAATGAATCCCGGCCTGATCGACACCCACGCCCACCTCGATTTTGACCAGTTCGATGCCGACCGCATGGCGGTGCTCGAGCGCGCGGAGATGAGTGGTGTGCGGCGGATCATCACCATCGGTATCGACCTGGCCACCAGCCGCAAAAGCGTGGCGCTGGCGGAAGAGTACCCCATGGTCTATGCGGCGGTGGGCATCCATCCCCATGACGTCGCCAAAGCCGGTGCCGGGGATCTCGCCGAGATCGAAAGTCTGCTGCAGCATCCCAAGGTGGTCGCCCTCGGTGAGGTCGGTCTCGATTTCTACTATCACTACTCCCCCGAGGAGGTGCAGCGCAAGTTTCTGCGCCTCTTCCTCGACTGGTCGCTGGAGAAGGGGGTGCCGCTGATCATCCACACCCGTGACGCGGACGAGGCGATCCTGGCGATTTTGCGCGAGCGCAGCCGGGCCGGCTGGCGCGGGGTCTTTCACTGCTTCTCCGGAGACGCGCGCATGGCCGAACAGGTGGCGGAGATGGGATTCCTCCTCTCCTTCACCGGCAACATCACCTTCAAGAACGCCACTTCGGCCGGCGTGATGCGCGGCGTGCCCCTCGAACGGCTGATGGTCGAGACCGATTGCCCCTTCATGGCGCCGGTGCCGCACCGGGGCAAGCGCAACGAGCCGGCCTACGTCCAGCTGGTGGCGCAAAAGATCGCCGAGGTCAAGGGCCTCTCAATTGCGGCGGTGGTGGAGCAGACGACGGCCAATGCCGCAGCCCTGTTCGGTCTGCCAGCGCTATGAGCGCCGAGCTGATCCTCCTGATCGCGGCGACCGTTGTGGTCGCCAGTGTGCTGCTGAGCAAGGTCTCGGAGCGTTTCGGCGTACCGACCCTGCTGCTGTTTCTCGGCATCGGCATGCTCGCCGGCTATGACGGTCCCGGCGGCATCTATTTCGACAATGCCCGCCTTGCCCAGGCCCTCGGTACGGTGGCCCTGGCCTATATCCTCTTCGCGGGTGGGCTGGAGACCGAAATAGCGGCCGTGCGCCGGGTGGTGCGGCCGGCGATGCTCCTGGCAACCCTCGGGGTTCTGGTCACGGCCCTGATCACCGGCCTGGGCATTCACTACGTGCTCAATCACGGCTGGATGGAGAGCCTGCTGATCGGGGCGATCGTCTCCTCGACCGATGCGGCTGCGGTCTTTGCAGTGCTGCGCTCGAAGAACGTCGGCCTCAGGGAGCCGCTCCGCCCCCTGCTCGAGCTCGAGTCGGGCAGCAACGATCCGATGGCGGTCTTTTTGACCATCGGGATGATCGAGCTGATCCGCAATCCCGCCCGATCGGCGTTGAGCCTGATCCCCCTGTTTCTCGAGCAGTTGATCATCGGTTTGCTGCTGGGCTACCTCATGGCCCGGGTATTTGTCCGGATCATCAACCGGGTCAAACTCGATTATGAGGGGCTCTACCCGGTGCTCTCGCTGGGCTGGGTGCTGCTGACCTACGCCCTGACTGCCTGGCTCAAGGGGAGCGGCTTTCTCGCGGTCTATATCACCGGACTGGTGCTGGGCAAGGAGAGCTTTTCCCACAAAAAGAGCCTGATCCGTTTTCAGGACGGCATCGCCTGGCTGATGCAAATCCTGATGTTCCTCACCCTCGGATTGCTGGTCTTCCCCTCGCAGCTGATTCCGGTGGCCGGCCAGGGGCTGGCGGTCGCGCTGATCCTGATCCTGGTGGCACGGCCGGCCGCGGTCTTTATCAGTCTGATCCCCTTCGGTTTCACCTTTCGCGAGAAGCACCTGATCTCCTGGGTGGGGCTGCGCGGCTCGGTGCCGATCGTTCTGGCCACCTTTCCCATGCTGGCGGGGCTCGATCAGAACCATTTCATCTTCAATCTGGTCTTCTTCATCGTCCTCTCCTCGGTCCTGCTGCAAGGCACCACCATCCCCTCGATGGCGCGGCTCGCGCGAGTCGATGCGCCCCTGGTACGCCGGCGCCGCTATCCGATCGATTTTGACAATTCCGAGAGGATGGACCTGCAGCTGGTGGATCTCTTCGTGCCCTATGGGTCACAGGCGGCGGGACGGCAGATCCTCGAACTCGAGTTTCCCAAGGACTGTCTGATCACGATGATCTCACGCAACGAGAAATTCATCATGCCGGGAGGATCGACGGTGCTCGAGGAGGGGGATGTACTCCTCATCCTGGCCAGTCCGGAGAACCTGGCGGTGGCACGCGAGATCCTCGAGAAGCGCCGGGAGGAGAACACGGCGAGAGAGTGAAAGTTTCGGGCCGGAGTGGCGCGCTCGCCGGGCCGGCCAAAGTGAATACAAAGTAGTATGATGGATTAACGGGAGAATCGGCGTTATGGACTATCGGACCGGCAAGGCCGGCCGCGACGAAAAGAGCGATCTGGTGGTCGAGATCGGGATGCGCGAGTCTGGCGGTCTGGAGATCGAGGTCAACAGCTCGGTCAAGGCTCTTTTTGGCAAGGCGATCAGGGCCACCGCGGCGGCAGCGCTGCAGGAGCTGGGCATCGGGCATGCCCGGGTGGTGATCAGCGACAAGGGGGCGCTGGATTGGGTGATCCGGGCGCGAATCGAGGCGGCTGCCCGGGCCGCGGGTCATCCGGCGGCGCTCAAGCCGGCTCCGGCGGCGCCGCGCCCGCCGGCGGAGCGATACCGGCTGCGGCGGACACGCCTCTACCTGCCCGGCAGCAATCCCGATCTCATGCTCAATGCCCATTTCTTCGGGGCGGATTGCCTGATCCTCGACCTCGAGGATTCGGTGGCGCCGCCGGAAAAGTTCGCGACGCGCCTGCTGGTCAAACACGCCCTCGGGGCGCTGGAGTTCGGCAGCAGCGAGCGCATTGTACGCATCAATCCCTTGCAAACCCCGTACGGTGCGGAGGATCTCGCCGAGATCGTCACCGCAGGCCCGGATACCCTGCTGATTCCCAAATGCGAGGGCGCAGAGGATGTGCGCGCGGTTGAGGAGCAGGTGGCGGCCCTGGAGGCGGCGGTGCAGCCGGCGCAGCCCCTCCTCTTCATGCCCCTGATCGAGACCGCCCGCGGGGTGCTCCACGCCTACGAGATCGCCACGGCGAGCAGCCGGAACATCGCCCTCTGCTTCGGCGCGGAGGATTTCACCGCCGACCTGGGGGTCGAACGCACGGTCGAGGGCAAGGAGCACTATGTGGCGCGCAGCCTGATCGTGCTGGCCGCCAAGGCGGCCGGGATCCAGGCGATCGACACGGTCTATTCCGACGTGCAGGATGTCGAGGGGCTGACGGCGAGCGCCCGCGAGGCGATGGCCCAGGGCTTTGACGGCAAGGGGGTGATCCACCCGAGCCAGATCAAGCCGGTGCATGCGGCCTTTTGTCCTTCACCGGAGCAGATCGAAAAGGCGCAGAAAATAGTGGCCGCCCTGGCGGAGGCCAAGGCCAAGGGCTCGGGGGTGGTCTCCCTCGGCACCAAAATGATCGATGCCCCGGTGGTGGCGCGCGCGCAAAAGATCCTCGAGCGCGCCCGCGCCCATGGCGTTCTCGGAGAGGAAGGCACGATATGAGCATGGTCAGGAACAGTCTCGGGCGCCTGGTGCCCACAGAGGTCAACGGCCGCAGCGTGCGGCCCTTCATGGGGGCGCATGCCGGCACCGGCGGCGGCGTGCGCTATGGTGGCAGGATCCCCGCGGCCGCGCGCTACGGCGACAAGCTCCTGGCCGATCTCGATGCAGCGATCGATGCCTGCGCGATCCGCGACGGCATGGTCCTCTCCTTTCATCACCATTTGCGTAATGGCGATTATCTGGTCAACCTGGTGATGGAGAAACTGGCCGCGCGCGGCCTGAAGGATCTCGTCCTCGCTCCCTCGGCCCTTTTTCCGACACACGGCAAGCTGGCCGAATATATCGAATCGGGCATCATCTCGCACATCGAAGGCTCAATGAACGGCCCCATCGGCCGCGCCTGTTCTCTGGGCAAGATGAAAAAGACCGCCATCCTGCGCTCGCACGGCGGGCGCTACCGCGCCATCCAGGACGGCGATCTCCATATCGATGTCGCCTTCATCGCCGCCCCGTGCGCCGATTCGCATGGCAACGCCAACGGGGTCAACGGTCCCTCGGCCTGCGGACCGCTCGGTTTCGCCCTGGCCGACTCGCTCTTCGCCGACAAGGTGGTGGTGGTGACCGACCACCTCGTCGACTTTCCCTGCCATCCCTGGAGCATCGAGGGTGGTAACGTCGATTATGTTGTGCGGATCGACTCCATCGGCGACCCGAGCCAGATCGTCTCCGGCACCACCCAGATCACCCGGTCGCCCACCCGGCTGCTCATCGCCGAATATGCCGCCCGCTTCGTCAAGGAGTCGGGCATCATGACCGATCCCCATTTCAGCTTTCAGGCCGGCGCCGGCGGGGTTTCGCTCGCGTTTGTCAAATACATGAGCGAACTCATGCGCGAGGCCGGGGTGGTGGCCGATTTCGTTCGCGGCGGCTCGACCCAATACATGGTCGAGATGCTCGAGAAGGGCCTGGCCCGCTATATCCTCGACGGCCAGAGCTTCGATCTCGAGGGTGTGCGCTCGTTGCGGGACAACCCCCGCCATATCGAGACCAATCCCTTCGTCTCCTACGATTACCATACCAAGGGCTGCTTCGCAGAGATCCTCAAGGTTTCGGTGCTGGGCGCGACCGAGATCGATCTCGATTATAACGTCAACGTCAACACCCACTCCGATGGCTGGCTGCTGCACGGCATCGGCGGTTTCACCGATGCGGCCGATGCCGGGGTGACGATGATCACCGCCCCGCTGGTGCGCAGCCGGCTGCCGATCGTCCTCGACCGCGTCACCACGGTGACCGCCCCGGGCGAGATGATCGATGTCGTCGTGACCGAGCACGGCATCGCCGTCAATCCCCGCCGCGAGGACCTGCTCGACCGGCTCAAGGGGAGCACCCTGCCGCTGAAGACGATCGAGGAGCTGCGCGATATTGCCGCGCGGCTGTCGGGTGTGCCGGAAAAGCCGCAGTTCACCGACCGGGTGGTGGCGGTGATCGAATTCCGCGACGGCACCCTCATCGACGCAGTGCGGGAGCTGGTCCCGGCGGAGTGACGCGCGATCTGGCGCCGACCCGGCTCCGGCCGCTCATTCGACCACGCGATCTGGCGCCGACCCG
>CAYTCI010000059.1:5658-26035 GCA_964436305.1 uncultured Cytophagia bacterium
TGGCGCCGACCCGGCTCCGGCCGCTCATTCGACCACGCGATCTGGCGCCGACCCGGCTCCGGCCGCTCATTCGACCACGCGATCTGGCGCCGACCCGACTCCGGCCGCTCATTCGACGCGCGATCTGGCGCCGACCCGGCTCTGGCCGCTAATTCTTTTTGTTTGCATATTTTATCAAAATAAAGTATATTTCCCGGTTATATCCGTAAACCCATTCCATTTCTGGAGGTTTTTCATTCATGCAACGAGCGCTCATTTTCAAGGTTATCTTTGTAGTGGCTCTGATCGTCGTGGCTGTGGTTTCGATGCTGCCGACCTTCCAGCTCAACGATGCGCAGGATCAGGAATCCGCGCTGATCGCCAAACTGGGCACGCTTTCCGGGCTGAGCCGCACGGACATTGAGGTTGGTGTGACCAGCGGCGAGCTGGAGGGGCAGGTCCGCCGGTCGGCCGCTCAGGGCAATCAGGACGAAGCTCTGCGGGTTGCAGACCAGTTGATCAAACTCAACGCCCGGATCACCAATCTGCAGGGCCGGGCGATCCGCCGCGGTCTCGATCTGCAGGGTGGTACCTACCTGGTCTATGAGATCGACCTGAAGCAGTATCTTGGCGAGAATGCCAAGAACAAGGATGCAAGGCTGGATGATATCCTCGCGGCCACCCAGCGCGACTATGAGAACCGCGGGATCGACTTTTTTGAGGCGCTGCAGGATAATTTTAACAGCCGCGACCTCAAGTTGAGCCGCTATTTCGGCCGCCGCGGCCAGACCGAGGATGAGATCGTCAAGGATCTGCAAAAGCTCTCCAAGGACGCCGTCGACCGCACCCTGCAGGTGCTGCGCAACCGGGTCGACCAGTTCGGCGTCTCCGAGCCGAGCATCACGCCGCAAGGCCACAGCCGTATCCTGATCGAACTGCCGGGTATCCAGAATATCGAGCGCGCCAAAAAGGTCATCGGTACCACCGCCCTGCTCGAGTTCAAGCTGGTCAAGGACCCCCAGGTTGTCTGGTCGGTGCTGAATGATATCGACAAGGTCCTGCGCGCCAAACGCAAGGGGCTGGATCCGGTCGCGGCCAAGGCGGATACGACGGTGAAGACGGGCGACAAGGCTTCGGAGAAGCAGCTCAGCCTCAACGAGCTCTTCGGCGACAAGACGTCCAGCGAGAGCACCCCGGAGGACACCTCGGTGGTGGTGGATCAGGCGACCTTTGAAGAGAAGCCCTTCACCTCGCTGCTGCGTGGCCTGCCGGGCCGCTATTCCGATGTGGTCTCGGTCCCGTCGCAGAACATCCGTGCCGTGCAGCGTGCCCTGGCGCTTCCCGAAGTGCAGGCGGTCATCCCCAGTGATATGCAGGTGCTTTGGGGAACGCGTGAGATCAATATGACCGACCAGTCCTTTCAGCGTCTCTATGTGGTCAAGAAAGAGGCCGAGCTGCTCGGCTCGATGCTGAGCAATGCGGACGTGAATATCGATGGCAGCTCGTCGAGTCTGCGTGCCGGCCAGGCCGAAGTGCACATGGAGCTCAATCCCGAGGGGACCAAGACCTTCGCCAAGGTGACCGGCATGAATGTCGGCAAGCAGCTGGCGATTGTGCTCGATGGCCGCGTTGAATCGGCTCCGAACATCAAGGAAAAGATCCCCTCCGGCAGCGCCCGCATCGATGGCATGGGCAGCATGGAAGAGGCGCAGGATCTGGCCCTGGTGTTGCGCGCCGGCGCCCTGCCCGCGCCGGTCAAGGTGCTGCAGGAGGACACGGTCGGCCCGTCGCTGGGCCAGGATTCAATCAACAAGGGCCAGACCTCCGCGCTCATCGGTTTGGCGATTGTGATGATCTTCGTGATCGTCTACTATAATCTGGTGGGTTTGGTCGCCGATTTCGCCCTGGTGCTCAACGGACTTTTCGTCATGGCGATCATGGCCGGTTTCGGCTTCACCCTGACGATGCCCGGCATCGCCGGTTTCATCCTCGCGGTGGCCATGGCCAGTGACTCCAACGTGCTCATCAACGGGCGTAGTCGGGAGGAGCTGCGCGGCGGCAAGACCACACGCGCGGCGATTGAGCAGGGGTACAGCCGTGCCCTGATCACCATTCTCGACTCCAACATCACCACGCTGATCACCGGCGCGGTGCTCTACACCTTCGGCACCGGTTCGGTCAAGGGTTTTGCCGTCACCCTCTGCATCGGTATTCTGGTGAGTATGTTCACCGCCATTTATATCACGCGCCTGGTCCTCGATATCGCCACGGTCCGTTTCGGCGTGAAAAAACTGAGCATCTGAACCGGCTGGAACGGCCTTTTCCTCAAGGAGAGTGAAAGCGTATGGAATTTTTCAAAAAGACCAATATTGATTTTATCGGCATGCGCAAATTTACCTATGCCTTTTCGATCATCACCTTTGTGCTCGGCGTGATCTTTTTGATCGTCAATGGCGGGCCGAATTACGGCATCGACTTCACCGGCGGCACCTCGATCCAGCTGAAATTCAAGAGCGCCACCGAGCCAGGCCAGATCCGTTCGGCCATCAGCGGCGCCGGTTTTGGCGATGCCGAGATCAAGAACCTGGGCGAGAAGAGTGCCAATATTTTCATCATCCGCATCGCCCAGATGGGCGAGGAAGCCAAGACCGGTGGTGCGATCTTGCAGGAACTCAATACCAAGCTGGCGGACCATCCCTACGACGTGTTGAGCGTCACCGAGATCGGTCCCAAGATCGGTGGCGAGCTGCGCAGGGGTGCCCTCTACTCGGTCCTGGTCGCGCTGATCGGGATGCTGATCTACATCAGCTGGCGGTTTGAATTCAAATTTGCCGTCGGCGCCGTCGTCGCCCTTTTTCATGACGTGGTCTTTGTCCTGGGTATTTATACGGTCCTGGGCCTGGAGATGTCGCTGACCGCGCTGGCGGCCTTTCTCACCATCGTCGGTTATTCGATCAACGACACCATCGTCGTCTATGACCGCATCCGCGAGAATCTCAAGCTGATGCGGCGTGAATCCCTGGCGACGATCATGAATGTCAGCGTCAACCAGACCCTGAGCCGCACCCTGCTCACCGGTGTCTCCACCCTGGTGGTGCTGCTGGTGCTCATCTTTGCCGGCGGCGAGGTGATCCACGGTTTCGCTTTGGCGCTCTTCATCGGCACGGTCATCGGAACCTATTCCTCGGTCTTCGTTGCGAGCGTGCTGGTGCTCGATTGGCAGCTCTATCTCGACCGGAAGAAACAGGCAAAAACGGCGGCGCGCGCGGCCCGGTAATCTACGGCGGCGATCATCCTGGAGGCCCAAATGCAGATCAAAGAGGAGAAGCGGGATTCGGTCATGGTGTTGACCCTGGATACCCTCTATGTCGGCGCTTCCGAAGCGGGTGTCATCATGGATACCCTGCATGAGCTGCGCGAACGCGGCGAAAAACGGGTGGTTGTCGATCTGGCGCGGGTGCAAACCATGAACAGCTCCGGCCTGGGAGCACTCATCAGCGGCTTGAACACCATGCGCCAGGCCGGCGGCGAACTCAAACTGGCGGTCGTGAACGAAAAGGTCGAAAGGCTGCTCACCATCACCAAGTTACGCACGGTTTTCGACTGCCATGACACGGTTAATGAGGCGGTGAAGAGCTTTATCCTTTTCTAGCTGCCGCCACAGGATCGGACTAAAAACTCCGGGCGCGTCTCACCCCGGAGTTTTTTACGTGTAGAGGGTTATTATGTCGGTCACGATAATTCTCGGCGCCCAATGGGGCGACGAAGGGAAAGGCAAGATCGTCGATCTGCTGAGTGCCCGCGCGGATGTGGTCGCTCGCTATCAGGGCGGCCCCAACGCCGGCCACACCGTGGTGATCGACGAGGAGGAGATTGTGCTGCATCAGATCCCCTCCGGCATGCTGCATCCGCACACCCGCTGCATCATAGGCAACGGTGTGGTGATCGATCCGGTGATCCTCATGGAAGAGGTCGATTTCCTCAAGAGCAAGGGCTTTCAGGTCGACGGCCGCCTTTTCATCAGCCACCGCGCCCATCTGATCATGCCCTATCACAAGCTGCTTGACACCACCCGCGAGGCGGCGGAGGGCGCCGCCAGGATCGGCACCACCGGACGCGGGATCGGCCCGGCCTACGTCGACAAGTTCGATCGTTGCGGCATCCGCATCGTCGATCTCCTCGACCGCACCACCCTGGCCGACAAGCTGTTGAAGAACCTCGAGAGCAAGAACAAGGTGCTGCGGCGGATCTACGACCGCGACAGCATGGATACCGAGAAGATCATCCAGGACTATCTCGAGTTCGACCGCCGCATCGACGCCTATGTCAAGGATACGACGGTCCTGATCAACCGCGCCATCGACGCGGGCGAAGAGGTGCTGATTGAGGGGGCGCAAGGGACGATGCTCGACATCGATTTTGGCACCTATCCCTACGTCACCTCCTCCAACCCGATCGCCGGCGGAGCCTGCACCGGGCTGGGGATCGGCCCGACCCGGATCAATACCGTACTCGGCGTGGTCAAGGCCTATACCACCCGCGTTGGCATGGGGCCGATGCCGACCGAGTTTGACCAGGAATTTGGCAACCGGATGCGTGAGCTCGGCGGCGAATACGGCGCCACCACCGGCCGGCCGCGCCGCTGCGGCTGGTTTGACGCCGTCGTCGTGCGCCTGGCGGCCATGGTCAACGGTCTGACCCATCTGGCGATCACCAAACTCGACGTCCTCGACTCGCTGGAGGAGATCCGGATCTGTACCGGCTATCGCTACCAGGGCCGCCTTCTCGACCACTATCCGGCCGAGCTGTGGATCCAGGAGCAGCTCGAGCCGGTCTATGAGAGCCACCCCGGCTGGCAGACCAGCACCCAGTCCGCCCGCACCTTTGCCGAGCTGCCGACGGCGGCGCAGAACTATGTGCGCCGCCTCAGCGAGCTGACCAACACCCCGGTCTCGATCGTCTCGGTGGGCTCGAAGCGCAGCCAGACGATTTTTATGGAATGATCCCGCCTTTCTCCACAAATCTGTCCGCGCGCTGACCCGGCCTGCCACCGCCGCACCCCGCGCTACCGCACTGGCCCTCACCACCCCTCTGGCGCCGACCCGGGCTGCCACCGCCGCACCCCGCGCTACTCGCACTCCTCCCTGGCAAATAAGTATTGTGAATCATATTCATTATGGTTACTTTAACTAAAATGAATATGGTTCATAACGGAATCCTGCCCATGTCCTGCGATTACGATTACATTATCATCGGCTCCGGTTTTGGCGGCAGCGTCGCCGCGCTGCGTCTGGCCGAAAAGGGCTACCGCGTCGCCGTGCTCGAACGCGGCCGGCGTTTCCGCGACGGCGACTATCCCGAGACCAACTGGGCGTTATGGAACTGGCTCTGGCGGCCGCAGCTGGGCTGCACCGGCATCCAGGAGCTGACCCTGCTGAAAAACACCCTTGTCCTCAGCGGCGCCGGGGTTGGCGGCGGCAGCCTGGTCTACTGCGCGGTTCTGCTTGAGCCCCCGGAGCCCTTCTTCCGCGATCCGCAATGGGCCGCTCTCGATCCTGATTGGCGTGAGACCCTGCATCCCCATTATCAGACCGCCCGGCAGATGCTTGGGGTCGCCCCCAATCCGAAACTCTGGAAGAGCGACGAGCTGCTGCGCGAGTATGCCCGCGAGATCGGCCGCGAGGCTCATTTCAAACCCACCGAGGTTGGCATCTATTTCGGCGATCCCGACCGTGAGACTCCCGATCCCTATTTCGGCGGCAAGGGACCCACGCGGCGCGGTTGTGATCATGCGGGGCGATGCATGGTCGGCTGCAACGCCGGCGGCAAGAACTCCCTTGATCGCAACTATCTCTACCTGGCGGAGTCGCTGGGCGCCGAGATCCATCCCCTCACCGAGGTCACCCGGATCGAACCGCTTGCGGAGGGCGGCTACCGCATCAGCAGCCAGCCGTCCAACCGGCGGCTGGGCGGTCGCCAGGTGTGGCGCGCGCGCGGGGTGGTGGTCGCCGCCGGCGCCCTCGGCACCAACCGGCTGCTGCTGAAGTCCAAGCGCAGCGGCGCCCTGCCCCGGCTCTCGGCGCAGCTCGGCCAGACCGCGCGTACCAACTCGGAGATCCTTCTGGGCGTCACCGCGGATGATCCCAACGACCGCTACTGCGATGGCATCGCCATCACCTCCAGCCTCTTCGTCGATGCAACCACCCATGTCGAGCCGGTGCGCTATCCCGAGGGATCGAATGCGATGTTTATCCTTGGCACCTTGCTGACCGATGGCGGCGGGCGGCTGCCGCGTCCGCTCCGCTACCTCCTCAACATTGTGCGTCATCCCCTGCAGTTCCTCCGCACCCTCAACCCGCGCGGCTGGGCGCGGCGTTCGGTGATCCTGCTGGTGATGCAGACCGTGGACAACAAGATGGCCTTTGGCCTCCACCGCCGCTGGCTGTGGCCCTGGCAGCACAAACTGGGCTCGACCGTCGACGGCCGCGCCATCCCGAGCTATTTGCCGGCCGCCAACGCCGCCGGCCGTGCCCTCGCGGCCAGGATGCCCGGCCAGGCTAAAAACGCCATCACCGAGGTGCTGCTCAACACCCCGCTGACCGCCCACATCATGGGCGGGTGCGTCATCGGCGCCGATCCGGATCACGGCGTGATCGATAAAAAATGCCAGGTTTTCGGCTACGAAAATATGTATATTGTTGACGGCGCCGCACTGCCCGCCAATCTCGGTGTCAATCCAAGCCTGACCATCACCGCTCTGGCCGAGTACGCCATGAGCCACATCCCTGATAATGGAGCTGAACGTGTCTCTGCCTGACCCGGACCTTCGCCCGCTCATCCTGCTCGAGGATCTCATCACCCTCAATCCCGCAACGGGTGAGGAACTGGGCCGGCTGCCGGCCCAGGATCCGCCCGCGGTCGACGCCGCAATCGCCAGCTGCCGGGCAGCCCAGAGTGAGTGGGCGCAGCGATCACCGGCCGAGCGCAGCCGGCCCATCCGGCGGCTGATGGAACTCATCCTTGCGGACCGCCATGAGCTGGCGAGGCTGATCGCCTGCGAACAGGGCAAGCCGGTCGCTGAAGCGATGACCTCCGAAGTTCTCCCGACCCTCGGGATGCTCAAGGAACTGCTGCGCATCGGACCCAAAACGCTGCGGCCACAGCGCCGGCCGCATCAGATGCTCCTCTTCGCTCACAAGCAGAGCACCCTGCTGCGAGAGCCCTTTGGCGTCGTCGCGATCATCTCACCCTGGAATTTTCCCTTTTCGGTCCCGATGCCGGAGATCGCCGCCGCCCTGCTGGCGGGCAACGGCGTGATCTTCAAGCCGGCGCCGCACACGCTCCTCACCGGCCGCAAGATCGCGGATCTCTGCGCCCGGGCGGGATTCCCCGATGGCCTCCTGCAGACCCTCTGCCTGCATGATCGCGAGGCTGATTACCTCACCCGCCAGCCGGGCATCGACAAGATCGTCTTCACGGGGAGCACCGCCGTCGGCTGCAAGGTGATGCGCAATGCGGCGGATCGTCTAGTGCCGGTGGTGCTGGAACTGGGCGGCAAGGATCCCGCCATCGTGGCGCGGGATGCCGATATCGAGCGGGCCGCGAAAGGGATCGTCTGGGGGGCGCTGGTCAATGCCGGACAGGTCTGCGCTGCCATCGAGCGGGTTTATGTTGAACGGCCGGTGGCGGAGGCCTTTATCGCGGCCTGCCAGCGCGAGATGGCGAAGGTGCGGGTGGGGGATCCCCTCGATCCGGAGACCGATATGGGGCCGCTGACCTCCGCTGCGCAGCTGGAGAAGGTCCTTGCGCACATCGCGGATGCCGTATCCCGGGGCGCGAAGCTCCTGCATGGCGGCCGGCGCCTTGACCGACCCGGCTTCTTCATGGAGCCGGCCTTGCTGGTGCAGGTCGATCATTCGATGCAGGTGATGCGCGAGGAGACCTTCGGTCCGGTGCTGCCGGTGATGGTCGTCGACTCGCTCGAGGTGGCGGTCGAGCTGGCCAACGATTCGCCCTATGCGCTCTCCGCCTATGCCTATACCGCCAGCAAGTCGACCGCCGGGCGCCTGCTGCGCGATCTCGCGGCGGGAACGGTGGTGATCAATGACAGCACCATGAGCTGGGGCGAGCCCACCGCGCCCTGGATTGGCCACAAGCAGAGCGGCATCGGTCTGACCCATGCCGATCTCGGCCTGCTCGAGATGACCCGGGTCAAATATATCAGCTACGACCGCGGCCAGCGCGCAGCCAATCTCTGGTGGTATCCCTACGGCCCGGGCTCCCTGCGCCTCTTTGATGCCGCGACGGATCTGCTTTTCAGCCGCCGTCTGCGCCACAAGCTGGCGGCGCTGCCGGCGGTGCTCCAGCGGCGCTTCCTGCGCTCGATCCACTGGGGTTCGCTTTTGCGTAATCTGGGGAAACTCTTTTAGGCCCGCTCGCCACGATGGCTGTGGCATCCCGCGGTGCAGGTTCAAGGGGGACGCTTGCAGGAGAGCTCGCTGGTGCGCCGGGGATCACTCTGTCTTGAAGAGATAGCCGGCGCCGCGGATGCTGATGATGTGAAGGGGATGCCCGGGGTCTTTTTCGAAGTGCTTGCGCAGCCGCATAATAAAGTTATCGATGGTCCGCGTTTCCATCTCGCCATGCATGTGCCACACCTTTTCCAATAACTCCCTGCGAGAAATGATCCGGCCCTGGTGTGCGATCAGGTAACGCAGCACCATGGCTTCATGCGGCGTAAGCTGCACGGTGGCGGCGCCTGCACGGCACGCCAGGGTGTCAAAGTTGATCTCATTATCGCCAAAGCGGAAGAGGGGATCCACGCCGGTTTCCTCACGATACCAGGTTTTACGCCGCAGCATGCCTTTGATACGCAGCAGCAATTCCTCAAGATGAAAGGGTTTGATCAGGTAGTCATCGGCGCCGGTTTTCAGTCCCTGGATCCGGTCCTGGGCTGCTTTCCGGGCGGTGAGCATGAGGATCGGCAGCTGCGGTGCGATTTTCCGCAGTCGCCTGGCCACTTCAAAGCCATCAAGGAAGGGCAGCATGATATCGAGGATGACCAGATCGAAGGATTGCCGGGCAAATTCCCTGAGTGCCTGGCGGCCGTCGCTGGCGGGCACAACGATGTAGCCCTCCCCGGTCAGATTATAGAGGAGGCCTTTTACGAGTGATTCTTCATCCTCGACGAGGAGAATCCGGCGGCCTGCATAGGATTCATGCGGCACCATGGGCCTCCTGTTGCCTGCCGCTTTTCAGCAGCTTTCTGAGATAGCGTCGTCTGGACCGGCTGTAGATCGGCAGCTCGATATGGAAACGGGCTCCCTTGTAAAGGCCGGGACTGGCGGCGGTTATCGAGCCGCCATGGTAGCGGATGATTTCGCGCACCCAATAAAGTCCCAATCCGGTGCCCTTGACGTTTGGGCTATTGCTGGATGTGATCCGGTAAAATTTGTCAAAGATTTTCTTGTGTTCGGGCTCTTCCCAGCCCACGCCCTGGTCGGCATAATCGATGGTCAGGGTTTTTTCATGGCAGCCCAGCGTCACGGTGATGTGCGGCTGGCCGTGGCGGTATTTGATGCTGTTATCGATCAGATTGAAAAATACGATTCGCAGTGCATTCCTGTCGGCCACACAGGGGCAGGGCGCATCGCCGAGGAGGGTGAGGGCGGGATGCGCCAGCTGGAACTGAGTGCGGGCTTCGTCGAGGAGCTGTCGCAGCAGGGGACCGCTTTCCACCACCTCAAAGCGATGGGCGATCTTTTTTTGTTCGAGAGCGGGCATTTCCAGGATGGCATTGATCAGGGTGTTGAGCCGCTGGGTGTCGTTGAGCATGAGCGCCAGCAATTCCTGCTGTTTCGGGCGCGCCAGTTCGCGTCGTGCCATGGTTTCGACGTGGAGCTGGATAGAAGCCAGGGGGGATTTGAGTTCATGGGTGATATTGGCGATGAAATTGTCATAGAGACCCGCCAGATTGTACTGGATGCTGAGGCGGCGGAAGAGCAGGGACATGCCCACGGAGATCGCCGCCATCAGGATCAGTCCACTGACCAGGGCGAAGATGTTGCGTCCGGCAGGGATGATTTGCGGGGAGAGTTTCTCCCCAACCCGGCTGAAGATGATGTAGTTGGAGAGATACCAGTAGATCCAGAGGGCGATCAGGGCCAGCCAGGCCAGCTGGGCGAAGACAAAGATGAGGATATGGTAGAAATAGGAATGCCAGCGTTTCATGGGCCAGGCCTGCTTTTACCGTACTTTTACAATAGATGAAGGATTCTTTGCGTATATTATGATACTTCTTTTTTTTAGCATAACAAAATGAATTTGATTCATCCGGGCCTGGGACTGCACAATCCTGCAGTTGCCGCCGATGCCGGGATGGGTCTGAGAACGTAGCCGGAGAGCATTATGAATAGTGAGAGCATGCCTTCATTGCGGATCGGGGATTGGGTTGCTGAAGTGCCGATCGTTCAGGGCGGCATGGGGGTGGGTATATCAGGGGCGCGGCTGGCCGCTGCGGTGGCCAACAGCGGCGGCATCGGCGTGATCGCCGCGGTGGGTCTTGATCTGCTCGCGGGCAAGGCAGCTGGCCGTACCAGGGGCGCGAGCAGCCAGCTCCTGAAGGAGGAGATCGCCAGGGCGCGAACCCTCTCCCATGGCCTCATCGGCGTCAATATCATGGTCGCCCTTTCCGATTATGCCAGTCTGGTGACCGCCGCCATCGAGGCGGAAGCCGATCTGCTTTTCCTTGGGGCGGGACTGCCGCTGCACCTTTCCGATTCCTATCCCCCGCAGCGTCTCGACTATCTGCGCACCCGCATCGTGCCGATCGTCTCCTCCGCGCGGGCGGCCGAATTGATCTTTTCCTACTGGAGCAAAAAGTACGACCGTATTCCCGATGCCGTGGTCGTGGAGGGGCCCAGAGCCGGCGGCCATCTGGGCTTCAGGCGTGAGCAGATCGACGATCCCGCCTTTGCGCTTGAACGGCTGCTGCCCGAGGTGGTGTCGGCGCTGCAGCCTTTCGAACAGGCTTACGGGAAGAGCCTTCCGGTTCTTGCTGCCGGGGGGGTCTACGATGGTCAGGATATCCACCGGATGATCCGGCTCGGCGCCAGCGGCGTGCAGATGGCCACGCGCTTCATCGCTACCCATGAGTGCGACGCCGACCCGGCTTTCAAGCAGGCACTGATCGATGCGAAAGAGGAAGATATCGCCATCATCCAGAGCCCGGTGGGGTTGCCTGGCCGTGCGATCCGCAACGGATTTGTCCAGGACGTCGAGGCGGGCGGGCGCAAACCCTTTAAATGCCCCTATAAATGCCTGAAAACCTGCGACTACAAGACCGCTCCCTATTGCATCGCCCTGGCCCTCAGCAACGCCCGGAGGGGAGAGCTGCAGCAGGGTTTTGCCTTCACCGGTGCCAATGGCGGCTGGGTCGACAGGCTGGTCTCCGTGGCCGAGCTGATGGGCGAGCTCAAGGAAGGGTATGCTGCCGCAGCGGCGCGGGAGATACGCCGCCGCGCCCTGGCCTGATCCAGGCAAACGGGCGCCGGCCGCAGCTCCGGCGCCCGATCTTCTCCGATTCCATCCCGCAGTGATTCCTCTTTTGCCGTTTCTGAAGCGATTTTTTCCCCTCTTTCCGCCGGCTTTCTCTTGACTTTCACTCCATTTGTGCGTATACTTTTCCGGGGTGAGCCAGTTCACGGGATGATGATGATGATGAGCCGCTGGAACCAGATTAAAATACGCTTCGCCGCCTGGCATACAAAAATGAACCAAACCTTGCAGGCTGAACCGCGACCCCATATCTCCCGGCTGCGGTTCTTTTTTCAGCACAACCTGCTCCTCGGCCGTCTGGTGATCCGTTCATTTCTCAAGGACAAACTCTTCGACACCGCCGGAGCGCTGGTTTATACTACCCTGCTGGCTCTGGTGCCGTTCATCGCCGTCTTTTTCTCGCTGATGAAGGGGATCGGGATGCAGGAGACCATCGAACAGACGCTCACCTATGCCTTCCATCCCCTCGGCGAAAATGCCTTCCGCCTGCTGGTGCCGCAAATCATGTCCTTTGTCAACAATACCAACATCCGCACCCTCGGCTATATCGGTTTTTTCCTCCTGCTCGCCTCGCTGCTGCTGATCGTCTCGACCATTGAATACTCTTTCAACACCATCTGGCGGGTGAAAAAACAGCGCAAGCTGCACCGCCGTTTTGTCGAGTATACGATCTTCATCATCGTCGGGCCGATCATCGGCCTGCTGGTCCTGAGCTGGATCGCCAATCGCTATCAGTTGTGGATCGGCTCGCCGCCGACGACCTCCTTTGCCAGTGCGCTGCTGCGCAACGTTGGGCCCTGGCTGATCACGATCTTTATCTTCTGGTACCTGCTCAATTTCATCCCCAACACCCGGGTCCGTTTGCGATCGGCAACGATCGCCTCGCTCGTCGGCACCGCCATGTGGATGGCCGCCAACTGGTTCTTTGCCCGTTTCCTCGACACCCTCTATTTTGAGGGCGCCCAGGCCGCGATGTACGCCCGTTTCGCGGTTTTGCCTCTGCTGCTGCTCTGGCTCTTCGTCGGCTGGTCGATTCTGCTCTTCAGCTCGCAGCTGGCGTATGCCCACCAGAACATGGACAAACTGGTCTGGGACCGGACGCATCCCTATCTCTCGCCGATGTTTTATGAATCCCTGGCCCTGAAGGTGCTGCTGCGCATCATCCATCACTATTTCAGCCATGGCAAAAGCTCCACCGAGGAGGAGCTCTCCGATTATTTCAGCATCCCGGAGAGCGTGATCCATACCGTCGCCAACGAGCTGGTCAACCTCCAGCTGCTGCACGTCCAGAACGGCGGGGAGACCCGCTATACCCCGGCCAAACATCCGGCGCAGATCAATGTCGCCGATGCCCTGATCGAGCTGCGCAACTTCGACACCGCTTCGCGCCGTCACGGCGGCGTCGACCACCTTATCCGGCAGGTGATGGGTCATGCCGACAGCTCGATGAAGTCGAGCTGGAAGAACATGACCTTGCAGGACCTGCTCGATATGCTGCCCCATGAATAATCCGCCAGAACGACCTCGCTAACGCCCTGCTGAGAACCACTCCGGTACCCTGCTAATTCCCGTCGCATGAACCAGCGGTTTTGAACCCATTGCTCCTGGAGGTTACATGGGTGCTCATGCCAAGACTGTGCTGCTGATGCTGCTGGTGTCGGGTTTAAAGGGGGCGTCTGCCCAGGTCGTCCTCTCCGAGATCATGTTCAATCCCGCCGGCAGCGAGCGCTACGACGAGTTCATCGAGCTCTGCAACCTCAACCCGGCCGATTCCATCGACCTCGGTGGCTGGTTGCTCTCCGACAGCTCGGGCTGGAACCGGATAACCGCCGGGCCTGCGGGCGTCACCCGACTGGCGCCGCGGGGCTACGCCCTGGTGCTGGTGCCGGGCTATTTTACCAACTCCAACCTCTATGCGGAGCGCA
This sequence comes from uncultured Cytophagia bacterium, assembly GCA_964436305.1. Taxonomy (GTDB): domain Bacteria; phylum Zhuqueibacterota; class Zhuqueibacteria; order Residuimicrobiales; family Residuimicrobiaceae; genus JAKPUX01. The sequence continues at coordinate 19,119 of CAYTCI010000059.1, forward strand.
TCCCGGCAACGGCCCTGCTGCTGACCATCGACAAGTCGCAGTTCGGCAGCTACGGTCTCAATAATTCACGCTCCGAGCGGGTTTCGCTGCACCGCCCCGATTCGGCGCTGGCCGATGCTCATGCCTATAGCGTGCCGAATGATGAGGGAATATCGGAGGAGAAGCTGCGGCTCGAGCGCGGCGATGATCCCGGAAACTGGGGGGAGAGCCTGGTGCTGCACGGCACGCCGGGCTATGCCAACAGTGCGGCACTTCTGCCGGTCGACAGCACCCGGGCGCAGATGGTGATCAACGAGATCATGGCCAATCCGGTCGCCGGTGAGGCGGAGTGGATCGAGTGCTACAACCTCGGACCGGAGCCGGTGCAGTTGACGGGGTGGCGGCTGAGCGATGCGGACACCCTGGAAAAACGGCTGCTGGTGAAAGAGCCGCTCTCGGTTGCGCCGCAAGGCTTTCTGGTGCTGACGGGGGAGGAGGGTCTGCTGGCGCAGCTGCCGGCCGGTGGATGCACCGGGGTGGTGGTGGCCAGCTGGCCGGGGTTGAACGCCAGCCAGGAAAGGATCGTACTCTACGATGGCCTGGGGCGCCGCGTGGATGAGGTATGGTACGAAGCGGCGTGGGGTGGAGCACGCGGGATCTCGCTGGAACGGCTCTCTCCGCTGGTCTCCGCCGCGGTGCGCAGCAACTGGGGCTCATGCGCCGATCCTCTCGGCCACACCGCCGGCCGGGCCAACAGCCTGCTGGTCGGGCGGCTGCCGGCGGAGGCGGCGATCGCCGTCAGCCCGAATCCCTTCTCGCCGGATGGTGACGGATTCGAGGACCATCTGGCGATCCAGATGGAGCTGCCGGCGCGCACCGCGCGCATCAACCTGCGCATCTTCGACAGCCGGGGCCGGCTGGTGCGCTTTTTGTGCAACTATGAGCCGAGCGGCAGCCGCAAGGCCCTATTCTGGGATGGTCTCGATGACCAGGGGATGCGCTGCCGGATCGGGATCTATATCCTCTATCTGGAGGCCTTTGAGGAATCGAGCGAGGCTTTCATGCGGGTCAAAAAGGCGTGCGTCCTGGCCGGCCGGCTTTAGCCGCAAACCCTCGCGCCGACGCGGCCAGGCCGGCGCCAGACGGGGGGCTCGCGCTGACCCGAATGGTGCGCAGCCGGCTATTTCTGCGCCCCTTTCAGCGCTCGGGCATAGCTCTCGAGCGCCCGGATGCGCGCCGCTGTGTGCGCCACCATCGGCCGCGGGTAGCCCGCTGAATCGACCTCAGGCACCCAGCGGCGGATGTAGCTTTGCTGCGGATCGAATTTGGCCGCCTGGAGCGCGGGGTTGAAGACGCGGAAATAAGGTGCGGCGTCACAGCCGCAGCCGGCCGCCCACTGCCAGTTGCCATTGTTGGCGGCGAGGTCATAATCGAGCAGCTTCCCGGCAAAGTAGCGCTCGCCCCAGAGCCAGGGCAGGAGAAGGTGCTTGCAGAGAAAGCTGGCGGTGATCATGCGCACACGGTTGTGCATGAATCCGGTGGCATTGAGTTCCCGCATGCCGGCATCGACCATGGGGTAGCCGGTTTCGCCCGCGCACCAGCGGGCAAAATCGCCGCGATCCTCGCGCCAGGGCACGGCGGCGTACTGCGCTTTGAAAGGCTGGTCAACGACGTGCGGAAAATGGGCGAGGATCGACATAAAAAACTCGCGCCAGATCAGCTCCTGCAGCCAGGTCGGATTGAGCGCGCGGCCGAGGGCGGCCAGGCGGCGGATCGAGACCGTGCCGAAGCGGAGGTGGACCGAGAGCCGGGTGGTGCCGGCCACACCGGGCAGATCGCGGGTGCGGTCGTAGGAGCGGATGATGGTCTCATCGATGACCGGATCGATCTGGACGGCCATCGGCGCAAAACCGATCGTTTCGAGCGGCGGCACACCGCCTGCCGGGCAGGGCGCCAGCCGGTCGAGCAGGGATTCACCGGGGCAGGGGCGGAGCTCCTCGGGCGTCAATCGCGCCAGCCAGCGATTTTTATAGGGGGTATAGACGGTATAGGGGGATCCCCCCTCCTTGACCACCTCATCGTCATCGAAAATGACCTGATCCTTGTGGTGGTAAAAAGGGATTCCGCGTTCGGCGAGCAGAGCCGCCACCTCATGGTCGCGCGCAAGGGCGGAGGGTTCGTAGTCGCGGTTGGTGTGGACGGCGGCGATGGGGAACTCGTCGACGAGCTGGCGCCAGACCTCGAGCGGCCGGCCCTGGCGGACCATCAGGCCGCTGCCGTACTCCGTCATGCGCCGGTGCAGAGCCTCCAGCGCCTGGTGGATGAAGGCGACACGCCGGTCGTGCCGGTCGGCCAGCGGATCGAGAATATCGCGGTCGAAGATGAAGAGGGGCAGCACCGGCCGGCCGCTGTTCAGGGCCAGGAAGAGCCCGCGGTTGTCCTCGAGGCGGAGATCGCGGCGGAACCAGAAGAGGATTACAGATGAATCGGGCATGGCACTCCTTTCACAGTAAAGCCGGCTGCCTTTAATATAGTACCTCCCGGCTTTGCAATCAATCTGTAACTTAAAAAGCGGTTGAATTTGATGCCGCGATGAAGTACCTTTAGGCTGGTGCAGCAGTGCGAAGAAATGGACTCACTGGCTTTGCCGCCGGGAGGTCGTATGCATCGGAGTAAAAGGTTGCAGTGGACGGGTATCGCCCTGGCTCTGGTGGGTCTGGCCGCCGGCTGCGGCAAGGAGGAGACGACCGGGCCGGAGGAGGTCCCGGCGGGGGCGGCGGCTCTCCATCTCGATCAGAGCCGGCAGCTCATCCGCGGTTTCGGCGGGGTCAACATGCCCGGCTGGATCCCGGACCTGACCCCGGAGCAGATCCAGACCGCTTTCGGCACCGGCCCTGGCGAGATCGGCCTCTCCATCCTGCGCATCCGTGTCCCCTATGATCCCGCCGCCTTTGGACTGGAGGTGCCCGCAGCCCGGCTGGCCCATTCGCTCGGAGCGATCCTCATCGCCTCGCCCTGGACGCCGCCGGCCTGGATGAAAACCAATGGCAGCATCATCGGCGGCCGCCTGCAGGATACCTCCTACGCCTCCTATGCGGCGCATCTCAAATCCTTCGCCGATTACATGGCAGCCAACGGGGCGCCACTCTATGCAGTCTCCATCCAGAATGAGCCGGATGTTACGGTCACCTACGAGTCCTGCGACTGGAGCGCGGCGCAGATGGTGCGCTTTCTCAAACAGAACACAGCGGCCATAGGCACCCGGATCATCGCTCCGGAGTCCTATAATTTCAACTCCGCCTTCGCCGATGCCCTGCTCAAGGATTCAGCTGCCGCCGCCCGACTCGCCATTGTCGGTGGCCACATTTATGGCAGCACATCGCGGAGCTATCCCCTCGCTGCCAGCAAGGGCAAGGAGCTGTGGATGACCGAGCACCTGGCCACCGATACCGACTGGCTCGGCGCCCTCTTCACCGCCGCGGAGATCCATGACTGTATGAACGCCGGGATGAACGCCTATCTCTGGTGGTATATCCGCCGCTTTTACGGCCCGATCGACGACGAGGGACGGGTCACCAAGCGCGGCTGGGTGATGGCGCACTATGCCCGCTTTGTCCGTCCCGGTTTCCTGAGGGTGAGTGCCACCAGCGCACCGCAGCCGGACATTTACGTGACCGCCTACAAGCAGGCCGCCAATGTGGTCATCGTCGCGATCAACCTGGGCGCGGCAGCGGTCGAGCAGACCTTTATCATCAAAGGGGGAACGGTTCCCGCGTTTGACCGCTACACGACCTCTGTGAGCAAGAGCTGTCTGGCGGAGGGCACGGTATCGGCAGCGGCGGGTGAGTTGACCGCCTCGCTGGAACCGGAGAGCATCACTACGCTGGTGTCACAGTGAACAGTGCAGCGAACCGGAGAGCACAACCACGAGGGAGATGAGAATTTGGCACAGGAACACGACGGACAGGTAGCCGCTGCCGGCCTCGAACGCCGCCTCGGCGTCTGGGCGGCCATCGGCGTAGTCATCGGGGTCACCATCGGCTCGGGCATTTTCCGCAATCCGGCGGTCATCGCCGCGCGGGTGCCGGATCCATCACTGATGCTGCTGGTCTGGGTGTTGGGCGGCGCGATCACCCTCTGCGGGGCGCTCTCGATCGCCGAGCTGGCGGGCGCCCTGCCGCAGACCGGCGGGCTCTATACCTATTTACGCGAGGGCTGGGGCCGGCCCGTCGCCTTCCTCTTCGGCTGGGCGCAGCTGCTGCTGATCCGCGCCTCCGCCCTCGGGGCGATCGCGACCGTCTTTGGCGCCTACTGCCTGCGTTCTTTCGGCTACGATCCGGCTCTCTATCCGCAGCTCTCCAATTATCTCTCGGCGGGCTGCATCGTCTTCGCCGCCCTGGTCAATGTGGTCGGGATCCGGCTTGGTGCGGCTATCGTCGGCTTTTCGACGGTGGCCAAATACGGCGCGCTGGCCCTGCTGGTCCTGATCGCCTTCGCCATCGGCCATGCCCACGGCGGCTCCTTCGCCCATTTCGCTCCCGGCACCGGTGAAAGCGTGCAGGGTGGACTCTTCGGCCTCGCCCTGATCTCGGTGCTCTGGGCCTATGACGGCTTTGCCGATCTCTCCTTCGCCAGCGGGGAGATCAAGAATCCGCAGCGCAACCTGCCGCGCGCCCTGATCGGCGGCACGCTGGCGATCATCGCGATCTATTTGCTCGCCAATGCCGCCTACCTCTATATCATCCCCATCGACCGGATGATCGGCTCGCCGCTGATCGCCGCCGACACCATGCTGGCTCTGGTCGGCCAGGCCGGGGTGGCGATCGTCTCGGTGGTGGTGATGATCTCGACCTTCGGCTCGGTCAATGGCAGTCTGGTAACCAATCCGCGGATCTTTTTCGCCATGGCCGACGACGGGATGCTCTTCAAGCCGATCGCCTGGGTCCACCCCCGTTTCAAGACGCCCTACATGGCGATCCTGCTCGCCGCCGCCCTCGGGGTGCTCTTCGTCCTCACCCGCACCTTTGAGCAGCTCACCGACACCTTTGTGCTGGCGATGTGGCCCTTTTACGGCCTGGGGGTGGCCTCGATCTACCGGCTGCGGCGCAAGCGCCCCGATCTGCCGCGCCCCTACAAGGCGGTGGGTTACCCGGTGGTGCCGGCCATCTTCCTCGCCGGTGTCGTTTACCTGCTGGGCAACGCCCTGATCACCGATCCCTTCTGGACCTCCATCGTCTTCGCGGTGATCCTCGCCGGTCTGCCGGTCTACTGGCTCTTCTTCAGGAGAAAAAATGAGCCTGCGTAAGGATTTCTGCGTATGGAGCATAGGGGGTCTGGCTCTGCTAATCCTCCTCTCCCGCGATCTGGCTGCCCAGCCGGCCGGCAGAAGAGAACAGGTCAGGGCCGCTGCGCCGGTCGTCGAGCGGATCTTCCGCGCCCACGCCGCCGCGCGCCATCTGCCGGGGCTGGCCTGGGGGGTCGTCCTCGATGGTGAGCTGGTCATCGCCGGCGGCTGCGGCTATGCCGATCTTGCGGAGAAAATCCCGGCGGGCCCGCAGACCCTCTTTCGCGCCGCCTCGATGAGCAAGTCGATCACGGCGGTGGCCATCCTGCAGCTGCGCGACGCCGGCCGGCTGAGCCTCGACGATCCGGCCGCCCGCTACCTCCCGGAACTGCAGGCGCTGCGCTATCCCACCGCAGATGCGCCCGCCATCACCCTCCGCCACCTGCTGACCCACGGGGCCGGTTTCCCCGAGGACAATCCCTGGGGCGACCGCCAGCTCGCGCGCAGCGATGGCGAACTGACTGACCTGATGCCCGGTATTGCCTTCGCCAATGCCCCCGGCGTCGCTTTCCAGTACAGCAACCTCGGCTTTGCCCTGCTCGGACAGGTCGTGCAGCGGCTCTCGGGCATGGATTTCAGGCAGTATACCGCCGAACGGATTTTCAACCCCATAGGAATGACGGCGACGGGGTGGGAGTACAGCGAGGTCGCGCCTGAGCGGCTCGCTCATGGCTATACGATGAGGGCTGACGGCTACGCGGAAGAGCCCCTGGTGCATCATGGCGCCTACGATGCGATGGGCGGGCTGATTACCTCGGTTGAGGAGTTCGCCCGCTACGCCGCCCTGCAGCTGTCCGCCTGGCCGCCGCGTGATGCGGCGGAGAACAGTGTGCTGCGCCGCAGTTCACTGCGCGAGATGCAGCATCCCTGGCGCTTCTACGCGCTGGTGGCGGATAACCGCCGCCCGGACGGCACCCTCTGTCCCGCCGCCCAGGCCTACGGATACGGCCTGCGCTGGCAGAGCGATTGCGACGGCCGTGTCACGGTCGGTCACAGCGGCGGGCTGCCCGGCTTTGGCAGCAACTGGACGATGCTGCCCGACTATGGCCTGGCGGTGATCTCGTTCGCCAACCTCACCTATGCCGCCACCAGCGGGGTGAACCGGGCGGTGCTCGACACCCTGGTCGCATTGGCCGGGCTCAAGCCCTCGCCGCCAGCGGATTCGCCGATCCTGCAGCAGCGAAAGGAAGAGCTGGCAGGGATCCTGCCCGGCTGGCAGGGCGCGGCGGCTGCGACGATTTTTGCGGAGAATTTTTTCCTCGACCGTTCGCTGCCGGAATGGATCCGGCAAACCCGGCAGCTGCTGGCGGAGACAGGGGAGATCCGCGGTGCCGGCCCGCTGCAGCCGCAGGACCGGCTGCGCGGCGCCTTTTTGCTCCTGGGTGCCCGGAAGAATATCCGGGTCTTCTTTACGCTCTCGCCGGAATGGGAGCCTAAGATCCAGGAAATGCGGATGACGCTGGAGGAGAAGAGGGAGAGGCAGGGGGGGTGAGCCGGCCGGTGTGAGGCCGGCCGGCCCGAAGCTATTCAGCCGGGGAGGACTCGGCGCGGCGGCTGAGCCGTTGCCATTCGTGCTCGACAAATTCCTGGATGT
>CAYTCI010000060.1:0-11737 GCA_964436305.1 uncultured Cytophagia bacterium
GCCCCACCCCCTCGAGCCGCGCTGCCGCAGCCCCCACCATAGCTCGCGCAGTGGCGCAGAGCCTCACCCCTCGCGCCGAGCCGGCCGCTACTCCTCCCGCTGATAGAGCAGCAGCTCCTGGTCGCGTCCCAGCGGCCAAACCCTGACAAAGCGATAGGCCAGTCCATACCGCGCCAGTTCCGGCGGATGACCGCCGCCCTTAAGGCCGACGAGGAGGAGGGCGCCGGGGCGTCGCGCGGCCAGCAGCTCGTGCAGCTCCGGCACATCGTCTCCCATCGCCCGGCCGGGATGATAATCCGGCTGACGGGCGATGATGCGCGCGATGGTATGGTCGGCGAGACCGAATAGGTCGATGATCTCGCACTCCGAGAAATAGCCCACGGCGCCGATACGGTAGGCGGCGATGCTCGTCTCCGGCGGCAGGTTGGCGCGCATCCAGCGGCCCGCCGCGATCAACTCGCTGCTGTTCATGACGTGAAAGGGATAGACCTCGCGCCGGCGCTGGAACTCCCCGAGGGTGACCAGGCTCGCCGCAGCCACCGGCAGCACGACCAGGGCGGCGAAGAGGCGCGGCGGGGCGGCCGCCCGGAAGCGCCCGGCCAGTTCCTTGGCGCCCAGCGCCGCCAGCACCATCAGTATCGGTGTCACCGGCTGCAGATAGCGCCCCGCCGGGAACCAGTCCCCGCCGGTATAAAAGGCAAAGGCCGCGCCGGTGCCAAGGAGGGCCGCCAGCAGCAGGGGCGTCTCCGGACGGCGCCGGCGCCAACCCTCGCGGAGAGCCAGCCAAGCGGCCCAGCCGGCGAAGAGAGGCGGGATCCAGCCCGAGCCGAACAGGTACTTGCCCAGATAGAGGAGGGCGGCATGCAGCGCTCCCGAGCCGGGATCGAGGTCGGCCGTACCTGGCGGCTTGGCGTAAAAAGTATTCGGCAGCCAGAGACCGTAATAGGCGTGGCGGAGGAGCAGCCCTGCGGCAGTCGCGGCAGCGATCAGGAGGGTCAGCGTCAGGGCACTGCGCGGGGCACGCCGCTCCCGCCAGAGGACGAGGAAGAGGAAGAGCGCGGCATAGGCGATGCCCTCGGGACGGCACCAGATGGCAGCGAGCCAGATCAATGCCCCAACGAGGTCGAGGCGCCCGCGGATGGCATGGCGCCAGACGCCACCGAGCAGCAGGGCGGCGAAAAGCCCGGTCTCGAGGCCGGTGACCGAATAGTAGAGCAGGGGGAAAGAGAGCGCGGTGGCACCGGCGGCGGCCGCGCTGAAGAGGGGGGAGGCGCCGGCGCGCTGCGCCAGGCGGAAAGCGCCAGAGATGCAGACGATGAAGGCCGCGAGTCCGATGACCCAGGCGGCCAGAGGCAGGGAGACCCCGGCCGCGGCAGCGGGTATCAGCAGCAGGACCATCAGGGGGTTGGAGAAACACTCGACGCGGGGGGAGGCATTGAAGCTCAGGCCCGCGCCGTGGACGAAATTCTGCACGCAGCGGAAGGTGATCCAGGCATCGTCGAGGGTATCGCCGGCGGCGCGCCAGAATCCGGCGCCCATGAGCGCGATGGCCAACAGCAGCAGCGTATAGCGCCGCCAGGGCATCGCTATTCCCGTCTCAATCGTCATTCCGTTACCTCCACCCGTCCGGCCACTTTCCCGGCAATATATCACTATTTTTCGATTTTCGCCACAAAATTTGATGCGGAGGGCTCTATGCGCCGGGTGGGCCCGAGAGCTTGGGAGCGCCGATCTGCGCCGGGTGGGCCCGAGAGCTTGGGAGCGCCGGCCCGGCTGCCCGCCGCGGCCCCTGGCGCCGACCCGGGTCCGCTCCCGCCGCCCATGATGGGTGGGCCCGAGAGCTTGGGAGCGCCGATCTGCGCCGGGTGGGCACGAGAGCTTGGGAGCGCCGGCCCGGCCGCCCGCCGCGACCCTGGCGCCGATCTGCGCCGGTTGGGCCCGAGAGCAGGGGGAGCGCCGATCTGCGCCGGGTGGGCACGAGAGCTTGGGAGCGCCGATCTGCGCCGGTTGGGCCCGAGAGCTTGGGAGCGCCGGCCCGGCTGCCCGCCGCGGCCCCTGGCGCCGACCCGCCGGTCCGCTCCCGCCGCCCACTGCCCGCCTTCCAGCCGGCTGGCCCTGCCAACTAAACCATTGACTTATTGCCTGTAAAAGTGTAATTTTCTTTCACAAAGAGGAATGACCCATGACAAGAATCATCGAAACCAGAATCACGCCAGCTGAACTCGCGGATCTGTGCCGTGCCAATTATGAAACCATGGTAAAATTTGTCGTCGACATCGAACAGGGCCTGCTGGCGGCCGGCGGAGAACTCCATGCCGATGCTGAGGCGATACTGCTGGCAAGGGGAAGTCAGCAAAGCACTCTTTGGGGCGGGAACTTTTACCCCTGGAAAAGCCCGGAGGCGCGCATCGAGTTCACCAGTTTTATCAATATCCGTCCTGCCGATGATAACGCCAGCATGGAGGTCCTCGATGCCGCGATCCGTGCAACGATTATCGGCATCATTGAGACGCTCCTGCTCCCGCCTCATGAGTCGATGCCAGCGGAGGAGAAATGACGCGCTGGCACAAGACGCTTCCGGAACGCTTTGGCTCCTTTCCCAAACATCAGCAATTGCTGATGGTGGCCAATGAATTGAATCGTGCGGGCCACCAGCTGGAGGATCTGCGGGAGTACAGGAATTGCCTGGAACGGGCGATGGAACTGCTCGATCTGCTCTCCGGACAACGGCATTGGCATCCCGCTCTGCGTGAGCTGCGCCGGGCACGGCAGCTGGTCGCACAGTACTATATCAGCCCGCATCCAGAGGGGGTGCAGATTTTGCTGCGAACCCTGGTCCAGCTCGATCCCACCGCCTGGAAGATGCTGCAGAGCTCGTTATGAGGAGAGCAATTCCGGGTCGGCGCGAGAGTTGAGGTCGGCACGAGGGGGGGTGGGCGCTGCGCCCCTGCGCGAGCCTGTTTTGGGTCGGGTCGGCGCGAGAGTTGAGGTCGGCACGAGGGGGGGTGGGCGCTGCGCCCCTGCGCGAGCCTGTTTTGGGTCGGGTCGGCGCGAGAGTTGAGGTCGGCGCGAGGGGGGGTGGGCGCTGCGCCCTCTGTGTCCCTGTGAGAGACGGCCTGTTTCGGCTGAGGGGCTTGAACCGGAGATACCATGGATGACCAGTTAACCCGCCTCAAGCGGCGGGCGCAAATTCTCGGCAACCATTACCACAAATACCTCCACGTCATCGACCACAGTTACGACGGCCTCTGCACCCGCCTCGAGCTGGGCCGCCTCGGCGAGAGCGTCCACCTCTGGCAGCGCCCCTTCGACTACCGCGCCGAGATGCACCTGGTCGCCGGCCTCGGCCGCACCCAGGAGGAGAAACTCGCCGACCTTGGCTGCTTCTTCTCTCTCCACTTTCTCCAGCTCAACCTCAACGCCCTCGACACCATGCGCCTCGACGTCGCCCGCATCGAGGCCCGGCTCACCGTCTTCCGCGCCTTCATGCTCCACGTCGGCCACGAGGTGCGCCAGCTCGTCGCCGGCTATATGCACGAACTGCTGCACATCTTTTTGCCCGAGAGCTATCCGGGCGATTTCGTTTTCATGGGCGTCGGCACCCGCTCCGACCAGGACGACATCGACGTCGGCGTCGTCGACAGCGGTCCCGAGCTCCGCAGCCAGCTGACCAGCGCCATCGCCCGCCTCAACGGCGAGATGCTGCGCAAGGCCATCGTCACCCACTATCACCTCTCCGAGAACGTCTGCCGCGAGGCCTCTTTCTCCGCCTCGATCGCCGATTACAATACCCTGCTCGATGCCGAGATTCACGATTTCGTCATCATCAACGAGATGCTCGGCGCCGCCCGCATCCTCGGCAGCCGCGCTCTCTTCAGCGATTTCCTCCGCCAGGTGACCAGCCGCTACTACTTCCAGCCCGGCCGGCCCGAACAGCACAAATTCCACGAGGGTTACCTGCGCGGCATCACCGGCGAGATCCGCTCCTTCATGTTCAAATCCTTCGCCGACGACCGCCTCGATCCCAAGGTCGACGGCTTGCGCATGATCAAGGCCAGCCTCTTCGCCGCCAAGACCATCTTCAACCTCCGCCAGGTCAACGCCTGGGCCCTGATCGACGCCCTCCGCCAGCACGACAAGCGCCGCGCCCGCCAGTACGAAAAGCTCGACGTCAGCCTCACCTATCTCGAGGTCTTCCGCTTCCTCTACCACCTGCTGGTCAGCCAGGAGGAGGAGATCTACGTCGATGATCCCGCCACGCGCGACAACCTCGCCCTCGTCGCCGGCTATATGGGCTATCAGCGGACGGGCACCGCCTCCGCCTTCGATTTCTTCATCGCCGACTATTACGCCAAGGCGCGGCTGGCCAAGTGGACGGTTCGCGAGCTCCTCCCCGACGTCATCACCCACCTCGGCACCATCACCACCTTCGGCCGTCTCATGCACCGCCGCAAGGCGACGCGCTCCGGCGAGACCCGCGTCGGCAACCTCGCCGTGCGCTTTCTCGAGGAGGCCAAATTCTTCCGCGGCACCCGCTTCTGGGACGACATCATCGCCGTCCTCCGCCGCGAGGATCACGACCTCCTCAGCCGGCTGGTCAACGACCTGACCGCCGATCCCGCGCGCACCGAGGCCCTCCTGCAGGGCTATGTCGACTGGGGCTGGAACTCCTTCATTGCGCTCTTCTCCTTCCTCAACCTGCTCCACCGCCATCCCGGCGGCCGGCCGCTGCACCGGCGCATGGTCGAGCTCTTTTTCGAGCGCACCATCGGCACCGAGATCGTCCAGCGCTTCGCCACCGTCTTCAAGTATGTGCCGCACGAGGTCCACGCCTTCCTCGGCAGCCTCAGCGGCGAGCAGCAGCGCCGCTTCCAGGAGATCATCGCCGGGGCGCTCTGGGACACCCGCCTGGTGCCGGCGCGCAACCGGCTCAGCTACCTCGCCGGCCTCCACTATGCCTCCTCGCGCTATCTCAAGCGCATCACCGACCGCGTGCTCGAGCACCATCCCGCCGTCTACCGCCTGCTCGACGACGCCGAGCGGCTGCAGGAGTTCGGCAAGGGGCTGCTCGCGGAGATCAACCGCACCCCCGCCTATCACGAGCGGCTGCAGGGGATCGCCGCCTGGCACGATTTCGAGTTCTTCCGCTGCTGCCTTCTGCTCTTCGGCAACGCCCCCTCGGGCCAGATCGCCGACGAGTTCATCTACTTCTCCGACACCTTCATCCGCCTGCTCTACGACACCTGCAAGCAGCGGGTGGACGAGAAGGGGCGTCATCCCCGCCGCGAACGGCCCGAGCTGGCGATTCTGGTCACCGGCGGTTACGGCCACATGCTCGCCTTCGACGACGATCACGACCTGATCATTCTCCTCGATTCGGAGGAGCCCGCCGACCATGCCTATTACATCAGCATTCTCAAGCGGATGCACCGCGAGATCAGCCGAAGCGGGATTCTGCCGCACTACCGCCTTGGCGACCATTTCGGCTCGTTCATCTGCACCCCGGCGCAGCTCCGCTCGCTGCTCGGGCCGGAGCATGCCGAGCGCTTCATCGACATGTCGCAGCTGCTGGGGGCGCGGATGATCGTTGGCGGGCAGCGGCAGTGGGAGGCTTTTTTTCGCGAGATCGTGCAGGAGGTGATCCTGACGGAGAAGGAGGCCTACATCGCCTCGATGCTGGAGGAGATGGCGGGACGCCAGCAGTTTTGCGCGACGACCCGCACTCTCCCGCCGGCCCCAACTCTCGCGCCGACCCGGCCGGCCTCGCCGGATATTGCGCCGACCCGGCCGGACAGCAGCGCCCCGGCGGCGCTCACCAGCCTCAACCTCAAGGAGGTGCCCGGCGGTCTGCGCGACGTCGAGATGCTGCTGGACATCCTCCGCGCCCGCTTCGAGATCCACGAAAACTCCAACTACCGCCTCTTCAAAAAGCTCGAGGCCATTCTGCCGGCGCATGCCCCCGCCCTCGAGGAGCTCTCGCGCCACTACGAGCTGCTGCGCCTGGTGCGCAATCTCAACCGCCTTGCCGTCGCGGCCGATGACCAGGTCGACCTCGAGCACCTCCACCCGGTGCTGGAGACCTGGCGGATCCGTGGTCTGCGTGAGCGGCGTCCCGAGCAGCTGCAGGCGCGCATCCTCCGCCAGCTGCAGCGGGGTGCAGAGATCATCGAGCGTCTGATCACGGAGGTGGCCGCCCGGCCGCTGACCTGACTGCTCGCACCGTACCAGCCCGCTCGCGCCGGCTTGCCACAAACCGGCCGCCCTCAACCTCTCGCGCCCTCGGCTGTTTGCGCTCGCCTGCCAAAAACCGTACGCCCCAGCTTCTCGCACCGGCCCGGCCAAAGCCGGACGCCCCAGCTTCTCTCGCGCCAACCACAACTTTCGTGCCTGCAGGTAAACTGGAGGCGAGCAGGAGCGATATTTACCGCTAAATTTACTTGCACGGGAAGCATAAAAATGCTACTATCCGGGGGGGCCAGTTGTATAATGGAGGAGTCTATGGCTGAAATAAGTCTTGAATCGCTCTATCATCTCGTGGAAAACATGGCCGATTATCTCATGACCAAGGTGGTCACGAAAGAAGAGTTCGGCCTGCTGGAGAAAAGGTTCGATAGCCTTTCCGAGCGGGTAGATAGTCTATCCGAGCGGGTAGATCGTCTATCCGAGCGGGTGGATGTGCTGACCGAGCGGGTGGATCGTCTGACCGAGCGGGTGGATATATTGACGATCAGGCTGGATGCCCTGGAGCAAGAGTTCCATACGTTCAGGATTGAGACCAACCAGAAATTTGACCGGATCCTGGAGGGAATGGATGCCCAGGCCGCGCAGCTGGACATCCTCAGGACGGAGTTGGCCTCACAGTCCCATACCCTTGATCTTTATAATGTCCGTATCGGCGATCTCGAAGAAACCGTATTCGGCAAACGGGTCAGGGATGAACGCGATGAGCCGAAGGATGCGCCTGGACCATCCGGCAAGATTTGAAGGACCCAACTCTGGTCTCCCGCCTGCCGGGTCGGCGCCAGGGGTTGGCCTGGTCGGCGCGAGGGGGGAGGCGCCAGGCGCTGCGGTGCCGGCATGAGTTGGGTGGGCGCCATGGGCGGGCCGAGCCGGCGCGAGTGTCAGAGGCTCCAGCCTAACACCCCGCGTGGTGCGGATGCACCAGAAGAAGCTTACAGGAAAAACGGGTTTGACTTATACGTATGAAATAATTATATTAATACGTATCAAACAGGAGACCTTATGGATACAAAACTCACCTTAAAGCTGGATAAGACTCATATCGAAAAGGCCAAGCGATATGCTTTAAAACGTAAAACGAGCCTCTCTTCGCTGGTGGAAAAATACTTTTCATTTCTTGCCGATATGGACGATGACAGGAGTGTCGCTATAACGCCCAAGGTCAGCAAGATGTCGGGCGTGGTACGGCTGGAGTCCGATTTTGATCTCAAGGCCGAGAAAAGTGCACGTTTGCTGGAGAAATACAAATGACATTCAAGGCATTTATCGATGCCGATACCATCCTTGATGTCCTCGCCAAACGCGAGCCTTTTTATGATTCAGCAGCGCAATTATTCTCGTTGATCGAAAAGGGATCGATCAAAGGATTTACCTCAGTGATTGTGTTCACCAATGTGTATTATATACTGCGGAAACAAATTTCATTCAACGCTACACGGGAGAGCCTGAATGATTTGAGAAGCTTGGTTCAAATCTTGCCCGTTGATAGCCGTATGATAGAATCAGCGCTTGGTTCTGACTTTACTGATTTTGAGGATGCCGTACAATATTTTTGTGCTGAAACGAATGGAATTAAGCATCTCATAACCCGCAACAAGATGGATTACAGAAAAGCCGGGATCAATATCCTGTCCGCCAAGGAATTCCTCTCCATGGTTCAAGCGCAAAGTGACAATTGAGCGCCCCGTTTCTTGCAACTCTGGCGGATCATTCTGTTGTAACACTGTATTGGGCGGGATCAGGCGAAGCCTTATAGACCGACGAGCAAGAGGTTGGGCGCGCAAGAGGAGGAGGCGCGAGGGGGGAGGCACCAGGCGTTGCGGCGCCGGCATGAGTTGGGTCGGCGCCAGAGGTTGGCCGGGCTGGCGCGAGAGGAGGGAAACGCCAGGCGCTGCGCGCCGGCATGAGTTGGGCCGGCCTCCTCACACCAGCGATTTCAGATACCGGCCATACTCGTTCTTCTCCAGCCGCCGCGCCTGCGCCAGCAGCTGCCCGCGGTCGATCCACCCCCTGGCATAAGCGATCTCCTCCAGACAGGCGATGCGGAATCCCTGCCGCTCCTGGATGGTCTTGACATAGGAGCTGGCATCGAGCAGGCTCTCGTAGGTGCCGGTATCGAGCCAGGCATAGCCGCGGCCGAGGATCTGCACATTGAGCCGGCCGCGTTCGAGATAGACGCGGTTGACGTCGGTGATCTCGAGCTCGCCGCGCGCCGAGGGCTGGATGCTTTGGGCCACCCGCACCACCTCCGCATCATAGAAATAGAGTCCCACCACGGCAAAGTTGCTCCTGGGCTGCTTCGGCTTCTCCTCGATGCTGAGGGCGCGCCCGGCGTCATCGAACTCGACCACGCCATAACGCTCGGGATCCTTCACCTGGTAGCCAAAGACCACGCCGCCGCCCTCGCGCTCGATCCGCCGCACCGACTCCTCGAGCAGGCCGCTGAAATTATGACCGTAGAAAATATTGTCGCCGAGGATGAGGCAGGCGCTGTCGCCGGCGAGGAACTCTTCGCCGAGGAGGAAGGCCTCAGCCAGTCCGTTGGGCGCGGGCTGCACCTTGTACTGCAGGCGGATGCCGAACTGCGAGCCATCGCCCAGCAGCTCCTCGAAACGGGGCAGATCCACCGGCGTGGAGATGAGGAGGATATCCTGCAGTCCGGCCAGCATCAGCGCGGAGAGGGGATAATAGACCATTGGCTTGTCATAGATCGGCAGGAGCTGCTTGCTCACCGCCTGGGTGATGGGGTAGAGGCGGGTGCCGGCGCCGCCGGCCAGAATGATGCCTTTCACGATCGGATGTCCTCTTTTTTATTGAATCGTACCGGCAATGCCGCCGCTGTGCGTACGCCGGCAGCCCCTGCTGAGGCGCCTGGCCGAGTTGGTTGATCCGGCTCAGAAGCAGGGTTTCCGCTTGACAATGCAGCGCGAATCCACTATTTTTACGCAGAGCAAGATCGGATTGCCAGCGCTCTTATGCCTCAAATGAAACCAGCTTGATAAATTATGGAGTTCAACTTATGCACGAAATAATTTTCCAGGTTCAGGAAGATGACCAGGATGGCGGTTACAGCGCCACTGCTCTGGGGCATGGAATCCATACCGAAGGTGAGACGCTGGATGAGCTGCGGGATAATATCAGGGAGGCTATCGCCTGCCACTTCACAGAAACGGACGAGATCCCCAAAGTGGTCAGGATGCTCTTCACACACGATGAAGTCTTTGCACTATGAGATTGCCTCGCGATATTCCAGCGGACGAACTTGTTCGAGCGCTGCGAAAGCTTGATTATCGGATCATGCCTTGTCGAGGCAAGACGGGGGAGATACCCTGGCCTGTTTTCCGGCTCCTCTCTTTCCACATGAACTGTCTTCAAGTGAGAGTGATGGGAAGGCAGCCCGTTTAAGGTCCGAAGCAGGCACGAGGGGGAAAAAGTCTGCCCTCTCGCGCCTACCTCAGCAGCGGATGCACCCGGAGCGGATCGGCCGGAACCACCGTCGCATGCCGGATCTGGTGGGCGATCTCCACCGAGGTGCGCGCCTCCTCGATGCCAAAGCCGCGGCCGGCGAGGATCTCCTGATAGACCCGGGTGTGCAAGTCGGTAAAGCCCTCCGAAAACTCGACCTCCTCGCCATCCACCTGCACCGAGCGGAAAGTCGACTTGCCTGCCGCGGCCGCGGCCGCTGGCAGATCGGCGCGGTCGATCGAGAGGTACCAGCGCACCCGCGCCCGCTCCAGCTCGAGCCAGCCGGCGGCACTGCGCTCCTCGGCCCGGTAGACCTCCAAACCCTTGACTCCGCCAAAGATCCACGCCAGCATGTCGAAGAAATGGATGCCGATATTGGTGGCGATCCCGCCCGATTTGTGCACATCCCCTTTCCAGGAGAAATCGTACCAGCGGCCGCGCGAGGTGATGTAACTCAGCTCGACCTCGTGGATCCTGTCGGCCGGCTCGGCGGCGATGCGCTCGCGCAAGGCCAGCAGGGCGGGATGGACCCGCAGCTGCAGGATGGTATGGACGCGCCGGCCGCTCTCGCGCTCGAGCTCGGCCAGGATGTCGAGGTTCCAGGGATTGAGCACCAGCGGCTTCTCGCAGATGGCGTCGGCGCCGATGCGCAGGGCGAAACGGATGTGCGCGTCGTGGAGGTAATTGGGCGAGCAGATGGTGACATAATGCAGGCGCTGCGCCTCGCCAAGGCGGCGCAGTTTCTCGGCATGGCGGTCAAAGCGTTCGAATTCGGTGAAGAAATCGACGTCGGAGAAATAGCGGTCGAGGATGCCGACCGAATCGCTGCGGTCGCAGGCGGCGACCAGGGTGTTGCCGGTTTCGCGGATGGCCTGGAGGTGACGCGGGGCGATATAGCCGGCGGCGCCGATGAGGGCAAAGTTTTTCATGGATGCATTCTCCCGGATGAATATAATCTTTAATATATCGTATTCCAGCCAAAAAGACAACGGCAAAATCGGCGGCCGGGTCTGCGCGAGGGGGTGGGGAGCCAGCCCGGCGCGAGGGCCTGCGGAGCCAGGCCACCGGGAGTTTGGGTCTGCGCGAGGGGGGGAGGGCCGGCCGCGAGCGCAGCGACAAGCCGGGCCGGCGCGAGAGCCCCCAAGTCTGGTGCCGACCCGAAACCTTCCCCCTTTTCACCCGGACTGCTTCCAGCCTGGTGCAACGGGGAGGAGGCCTGGTCGACTGGCCTGCCTTGGCAGCGGATGCATCCTGGTCGGATCGGCCGTCACCAGCACCGCCTGGCGGATCTGAGAAGATCTCGATCAGGAAGGTAAAAACAGCTTGCGCTTGTCTATCAAAAAGCTTAATATTCGACAAGACTAAATTTCAGATCAGGGATACGTGGGATGAAAGCAAATACATTCAGATTTTCAGCCTATTTGATTAAAGAAAATAGCTGTTATGTAGCTATTTGTGCCGAACTGGATCTGGTGAGTGAAGGCACAACCAAAGCGTCCGCTAAAGCCAATCTCGTTGAAGCCGCAGCACTGTACGTTGAGACAGCCATCGAAAGCAATTTGCCGGTCCTCAGGCCAATTCCAGCCGATGTCGATATCAGCCTTACCCATCCCGAAGAGGTACTGGAGCGCTTCCCCTTGTACATTGACTGCAAGGTGGAAGCGTATGCCTGACTTGCCGGCAATAAAACCCAGAGCGGTTGTGAAAGCATTACAGAAGGCCGGGTTTGTGGTGATACGTACCAAAGGCAGTCATTGTCAGCTTAAGAAAGCAAACCTGCTGGTAACGGTGCCCCTCCATAGCAGGGATCTGCAAAAACCCACTCTCGCATCCATTCTGCGTCAAGCCCGCATCACCATCGAAGAACTGAAAAATTACTTATAGTCAGATGGTTTCTCATTCGACTGCCGGCGGGAGTTCGGGTCGGCGCGAGGGGGTGAGGGCCGGCCGCGAGCGCAGCGACAAGCCGGGTCGGCACGAGGGGGTGGGGAGCCAGCCCGGCGCGAGGGCCTGCGGAGCCAGGCCACCGGGA
>CAYTCI010000060.1:11837-25881 GCA_964436305.1 uncultured Cytophagia bacterium
GGAGTTTGGGTCTGCGCGAGGGGGGGAGGGCCGGCCGCGAGCGCAGCGACAAGCCAGGTCGGCGCGAGGGGGTGGGGGTCGGCCCCCAAGGGGGTGCCAGAAGTAACGCGAATGGTTAAATAATAAATTATTTCTGTTGTAAATTTCTAAAACTCGCTATATATTGATACTTGAAAAGACCATTCTTTCCTGAAACACTCCGGCAGGGCCCTGCACAACAGCACAACCCTTCCGGCACATCCTAACCAGAGGAGGCCAATAGCAGCAACGCACCAATCCGGCAGGGGATGAAGGGGACACCAGGGACGCATACGGATCAACACTCCACACCATCATAGCTTTACCATCCGCACAACACCATCAAAACGCAATCCATCAGTCTTGCAACCATGTGAGCTCATTCGGCCACCGGGACGGCAATCTCATGGCCCCCATTCTTGCCCCGCGGCAGGAGATTACTATGCGCAAGCCCCGCTACCTCTCTCTCTTTGTATTCATGCTTCTGACTCTGCTCTCGGCTCATCAACTGGCCGCCCAGGGCAACGGCGCCATCTGGACCACCACCGGCACCTGCGGCGATGACACCCAGGACACCAACCATTTCACCGCCGGCGACCAGGTCTACATCAACGGCAATAACTTTGATCCCGGCACCTATGCCTGGTCCATCGAGGGCAAACCCGGCGGCGCCTCCTGCGACCCCCGCATTGTCATCGCCAGCGGATCGGTGACGGTGGACGCCAGCAAAGCCTTCTGTCTCTACGCCTATACCATCGCCCCCGATGACTGCGGCGAATACTCGGTCAACTTTGGCAACAAGAACGACAATTACCGTGTCGAGGGGACCGCCGCACTCGATATCACCGCCATCAACCTGAACGCCGACTGGCAGAAAACCGTCACCTGGGCGATCCAGAAGCAGGCCACGCCCAATACCATCGACCAGCTCCGCGGCGACGTCACCCAGGTCCGCTACACCATCTCCCTCGACCAGACCGTCGTGGAGAGCCCGGCGGTGATCTCCGGCACCGTCCAGCTGGTGAACAACGGCAGCGAGGCGCCCGAAAATTTCCAGCTCACCATCACCCTCAAATATCTCGGCGCGACCGTCGACCAAGCCCTCATCACCACCTACGCCGCCGGCGGCTCCTATCCCTTCAGTTTCGCCCTGGCCGCTCCGGTGGCCGGCACCTATGTGGTGGAGGCCGTCGCCCAGGTGAGCAACGGCAGCGGTGACACCAGCACCAACTCCACTGCCCTGGCGCAGCAGATCAATGGCTACCCCTCCATCCATGTCCAGGATGGCACGAGGGCCTGGGGATTCGCGGGAGATGGCCAGGGCGGGTATACTGTCGACCTCGCCTGCGATGCCGATGCCGGTGTGCGGAACAATACCGCCACCATCGTCGAAACCGGTCAGAGCGCCAGCGCCGCGGTCACCGTCACCTGCCATGCCCTCGAGGTGAGCAAAACGGCCGCCACCACCTATGACCGGACCTATCTCTGGGCCATCCGGAAGAGCGGCGACAAATCCGACGTCACTGTGCCGATCCAGCTGCCGTTCGATCCGGTTGCCCCGCCGCTGCTCACCGCCGTGAACTATACCGTGGAGGTGACCAACACCGGTTTCACCGACAGCAACTGGCGGGCCGGCGGCACCATCACCGTCCACAACCCGGCGCCGGTTCCGGCGGTGATCAAGCGGGTGACCGACGTCATGCCCGCCACGGCCGTCCAGGCCGATTTCGGCGTCACCTTCCCCTATCTCCTTCCCGCCGGCGCTTCCCTCATCGGCACCTGGTCGGCTGACCTGGCGGATGCCTCGAGCCGCACCAATACGGCGACGGCGGTGATCGCCACCCACTACTATCCCGTCGGCGGCCAACCCTCCGAGATCGGCGAGAGTGCCTTTAGCGGGACGGCCGCGATCCTGTTCGGCCCACCGCTGCAGCTGATCGACGAGTGCGTTCAGGTCGCCGACAACCAGGCCGGCAGCCTGGGTACCGTTTGCGTTGAGAACGCGCCGCAGACCTTCACCTATACCCGGACGTACGGCCCCTGGACGCCGCAGCAGTGCGGCGAGAACCTGGACCGGACCAACGTCGCCTCGCTGATCACCAACGACACCGGCACCACGCTCCATTCGGCGTGGCCGCTGGCCATTCATGTCTCCTGCCAGGCGCCGCAGCGCGCACCCCTTGGCGCCAAGGCCTGCTGCATCGATCCCTTTGTCTACAAGCCGACGATGCGCGTCCATTTCGAGGTGACCAACCCCAACGCGGTGGCGGTCGAGATTCCCCACGGCCTGGCCAACGCCCTCGATCCGGTCGTCTATCAGGGCCAGCAGCCGACCCTTTTCGCCCCCGGCGTCACCGAGTGGGAGGTCGAGATCGGCCGTTACGAGGTCCTGCAGTGGCTGCTGGATGGATCGGTGGCCACGGCCAGCCTGAAACTGGAGGTCTGCACCTATGCCGGCCAGGATGACGTCTACATCGCCGGCGTCGGCGTCTTTTACGACACCAACCACAACGGCCAGTATGATGCCGGCGAGAGCCTGCTCGCCCCTGATTTTGCGGGCAAGATCGGCGAGGTCTATCTCGTCGACGCAGCGGGACAGATGCTCGATTCCCGTCCGCTCGCCGGTGAGCTCTTTTTCCGCGCCGGCCGCCAGGTCAATTTCAATATGCGCCAGGTCTGGGGAGAGAACTATCTCGTGCCGCAGCTGAGCGTGCCGCTGCCCGCTGGCTACCGCCTCTATCCCAACTACCGCATCGTCCACACCAGCGAGTTCCCGGAGCCCTTCTACAGCCTGAACAACGACTTTGGCCTGGTCCCGGCCGGATTTGTCCCCGATCCCCTGACCAGCCTGGACCTGCCTCCGGTGGCGGCCCTGGAGTGGTATCTGGCCCATCCGGTCAAGCCCGGCGTGGCGGTGCAGGCCTCCGAGGCGGCCCAGATCGCCGTGCTGCCGGCGGCCTTTGCCCTCGAGCAGAACTATCCCAATCCCTTCAATCCGCAGACGACGATCCGCTACGATCTGCCCGAGGCCGGCCACGTCACCCTCTCGGTGTTTGACGTGAGCGGCCATCTGGTCGCCCGGCTGGCCGATGGCGAGCAGGCGGCGGGAAGCTACAGCCGGACCTGGAACGCCGCCGGCAATCCGAGCGGCCTCTACTTCTGCGAGCTGCGCACGGCCTCCTTCCGGCAGATCAGGCGGATGCTGCTGCTCAAGTAACAGAGTGCGGAGGTAATCAGTGATCTATACAAAAGCCCGCGGTGCACCTGCCGCGGGCCTTTTTTCTGATACCGGCCGGGGTGGCTGGTGGGCCAAAAACAGCGCATAAAAAGGAGCTCTTTTCTTAAAAATAGCTTGAATAATTAATTTTTATTTCTATATTATTCAATCGTAATCCCGCACGGATTACGAACCACATCCAGGGCATGGCAGCTGCTGTTCAGCATCGGGGCGGGGATGAGCGCATCGACACGGGGACAATACCACGCAGTACAGTCGCCTCTCATCAGCAGAGAGATGCCAGCAAGAACTCTGGCAGGGCAGGGAAGCGGAAGAGACAACCGGCGCCGCGCAGGCAGCCGAAGGTTCTTGATGGTATGGTATTTGCTTTCGAATTACTCCTGAAATAACTGGCCTATTTCCATGATTTTTGCAGTGGAGACAGCGCCATAGTGTATCAATAGTAAACAGCTGTTCGTTTTCAATCATCATTCCGGGTGCCGAGCGAAATGGATTTTTTTACGGCGGCCCTGGAGTGACAGGGCATCGCTTTGCGCCAATTTCTCGTACCCGTCCGGCGCCCTTCCGGGTGGGCGCGAGAGGTCAAGATAAGGATTCTCCCATGCGCCCATTGCACAGCACCCTGCTGGTTCTGCTCCTGCTCGCCGCCCTAGCTTCTCCCCAGGAGCGCCGCATCAAGGCCGGCGACGGCATCGAGATCGTCGTTTATGGCCACCAGGAGCTGTCGCGCGTCGTCACCGTCTCGCCCCAGGGCACCATCGACTTTCCCTTCATGCAGAACCTCCCGGTCGACGGCCTCACCCTGGAGAAGCTGCGCGAGATCGTCGTCGCCCAGCTCTCGCGCTACCTCGATTCCTTCCCCGTGGTCACCCTCAATTTCGCCAAAAGCAACGTCATCAACATCAATATCATGGGCATGGTCAAGCAGCCCGGCATCCGCCAGATGCCCCTCGCTTCCAACCTCCAGGGGGCGATCGCCGCGGCGGGCGGACCGATGTCCGGCGCGCGCCTCAGCGAAGTGCAGCTGATGCGCGGCGAGCCCGGCAAGATAGCCACCAGCCGCTATGACCTGCGCAAATTCCTGCTCGAGGGCGATCTCAAGCAGAATCCGGTACTCGCCGAAGGCGACATCATCATGGTCACCAGCGGCGAGCTGCTCGAAAATGTCAAGGTCATCGGTGAAGTCCGCCTGCCCGGGGTCTTTGAAGAATTCACCAGCGCCACGGTGATCGACATGATCATGCGCGCCGGCGGGCCGACCGCCAACGCTGATATCAAAAAGATCCGCTACGTCTCCCCGTCGCGCAAAAAGCAGACCGAGTACCGCATCAACCTCGAGCAGTATCTCGCCGCCAGTGGCTCCTATCCCAATCCCGAGGTCAAGGCCGGGGACATCATCTATGTGCCGAAAAAAGCCGGCGGCTGGCAGGCTGCCCTTCCCTATGCCAGTACTATTTCCAGCATCCTGATCAGCATCTATTATGTGGTCTTGATCAGAAACAATTAGCATCCTGGCCGGCCGCCCTTGCGCCGCCGGCCGTCACTGCATCGGAGTACGCATGCCTCCTGATATCCCCAATGACAGCGCCATTGAGCGCGAATGGACCCTGCAGGACTATATCAATCTCTTTCTCCGCCGCAAGTTCTCCATTCTTGTAACGGCGCTGCTGATCTTTGCCGCCGCCGCCGTCTATACCTTCATCCGCCCGCCGCAGTACTACTCCTCCGCCACCTTTATTATCGAGAGCCCGAATATGGGCCTGGGCAGCCTGCTCGGCAGCCAGTCTAGCGCCCGGGCGCTCGCCGAGCCGGGCCGGCCGCTGGAATTCTACCAGGCCCTGCTCGAAAGCCAGGCCTACCAGGAGCAGCTCTGGCAGCAGGCCCGCGGCGACAGCATCATTC
Organism: uncultured Cytophagia bacterium; assembly: GCA_964436305.1. GTDB lineage: Bacteria > Zhuqueibacterota > Zhuqueibacteria > Residuimicrobiales > Residuimicrobiaceae > JAKPUX01. The sequence goes on from CAYTCI010000060.1 coordinate 16,996, forward strand.
TCGCCAGCGGCATGACCGGCGAGGAGTTCCACCGCTTCCTGCAAAAGAACATCAAGCTGACCACCGACAAGACCGAACTGGTCAAGCTCGGGGTGACGGCCAAATCGCCCCAGCTGGCCTGGCGTCTCGCCGACCTCGCCATCGACGTTTTTAAATTGCGCTGCAAGCAGATCGAGCTGGAGGAGACCCGCAACGTCGTCGATTATGTCGACAAGCAGAAAGAGATCTCGCGCGGCAAGCTCGAAGATGCCGAACGCTCGCTGCAGGAGTTCAACGAGTCGACCAGCTTTGCCGTCAGCGACGAAGAGGGCGGCCTGCTGAAAAAGCTGGTCGAGCTGGAGAGCGGCCTGGCCGAGGTGCAGTCGCAGCGCGAGCTGGCCGAGGCCAACATCGCCGCTTACAACCAGCGCCTCAGCGACCTCAAGGCTCCGAATACGCCTGAGCTGAACGACATCGACACCCCGGCTACCAAGGAGCTGCGCAGCCGCCTCGATCGGCTGATCGAGGAGCGCACCCAGCTGGCCGGAGCCGCGCCGCGCAGCGTCAAGGCCGTGGCCCTGGACCAGCAGATCGACGAGGTGCGCAACCAGCTCTACCAGGCCATCCTCGCGACCACGCCGGGCAAGGATACCGGCGCCTATCTCAACCAGAACCTCTGGGAGGAGATCCGCCAGAACCGCATCAAGGAGGAACTGCAGCTCTACATGCTGCGCAACCGCGAGCGCTTTTTCCAGCGTCAGGTGGCGACTTATCGCCGCGAAAACCCCAAACTGGTCGAGCGCGCCATCGAGATGACCCGCCTGCAGCGCTCCAAAAAGGTCTACGAGGACATGTTCGCCATCCTGCTCGAAAAGGGCGAGGAGGCGCGCATCAAGTCGGCCACCGGTACCGGCGGTATCCGCATCCTCGACAGCCCGGTTATGCCGCAGCGGCCTGTGCCCGCCCATGTGCCGCGCAATCTCGCCGTCGGGCTGATGCTCGGCCTCGGCCTGGGGTTCGGCCTCGCCATGCTGCGCGATTATCTCGACAACACCATCCGCAGCCAGGATGAGCTGACGCGTCATACCGGCCTGGCGGTAATGGGGGCGGTCGCCGAGATCAGGGTGAAGGATCCCGCCGGCCGCAAGCCGGTCCGGCCGGCGCAAGTTGAGGAGACCGGGATGCCGGAGCCCGCGGCTTATGCCTTTTCGAGCAACGGCTATACCGGCCATCTCATCTCCCAGATGAAGCCGCGCGAGCCGGTGGTGGATGCCTACCGCACCCTGCGTACCAACCTCCAGTTCGCCAGCGTCGACCAGCCTATCAGCGCCCTGCTGGTCACCAGCGCCCTGCCGGGGGAGGGCAAGACCCTCTCCACAGCCAATATCGCCATCAGCTTTGCCGAGCTGGGCCAGCGGGTACTGATCATCGACGGCGACATGCGCAAGCCCAAGCAACATACCCTGTTCGGATTAAAGAGCACGCCGGGCCTAGCGGACTGCATGGCGCGCGGACTCACGCCCGGCCAGGTCATCTACCAGACCAGCGTGCCCAACCTGCGCCTGGTCCCCTGCGGCACCATCCCGCCCAATGCGGCGGAGATGATCGCCAGCCAGCGCATGGGCGATTTCATCGCCCAGTGCCGGATGATGTTCGACCTGGTGGTGATCGATGCCCCGCCGGTGCGGCTGGTTACCGACCCGCTGCTCTTCGCTGCCAAGGCGACCCATGTGTTGCTGGTCGTCAAGGCCAACTCGACCCAGATGCGCGATGTCCAGGAGGCGGCCGCCCTCATGCGCCGCGCCCAGACGCCGCTTTTAGGCGTCCTCTTCAACTATGTCAAGACGACGCGGGGGTATGGGGATTATCACCGGTATGATTATTATTACTCCTCCTACGCCGCTAAAAAATGATAGTGTAATAAATTAGTGTATCCTTAATGAACGATACTAACATCGGATATGCCTGCACCCGGCTGCAATGCGAATCCGGCTATAGTGAAAAGCTCGCTTTCAGATTCATCAAGATCAATGATTCAGTCGAGGATATCAGTTTTTCTTTTCTTGAGAAAGAGACGAACCAGTTTGCGAATGCCTTGCAGCAGCTGGGTTTCGAAAAGAGCGAGGTCTTTTTTACCTTTTTGCCCAAATGCCGGCAGCAGGTGGTGGCTTTTTTAGGTTCTTTGAAACTTCAGCTGTTAACCGGGACTCTCTTTGCCAATTTTGGCGATGAAGCTGTACTGGATCGGTTAAAAGATGCCCGAGCCAAAGGCATTATCACCCGCAAAAACCTGTACAAAAAGCTGGCCGGTGTCTGGCCGCAGCTGCCGGATTTGAAATATATCATTCTCATCGATTCGGACGAAATCGAAAACGACCGGACGCTGAGCTACAACCGGCTGATATCTTCAAACGCTGCAGAATATAATGTTACTGATACAGAATCGAACCAGCCGGCCATTCTGCACTATACCTCGGGATCAACGGGCAAACCCAAGGGAGTGGTGCATGTCCACAATGCCCTGCAAATGCATCGGCGTACTGTTCAGGAAATATTGCAGCTCGAAAAAGATGACTTTTTCTGGTGTACCGCGGATCCCGGTTGGGTCACAGGCACATCCTACGGTATTATCGGCCCTGCGAGTCTTGGCATCAGCCAGCTCTGCTATGAGGGCGGGATGAGTGTGCAGAAATGGTTTGAGGTTCTGGAACAGCAAAAAGTGACGGTTTGGTATACTGCGCCGACGGCGTTACGCATGATCATGCAGGAATCCGCCATTGATTTTGGACACTATGATCTAGGCAATTTGCGTTCAATTTTCAGCGTCGGAGAACCGCTGAATCCGGAAATTCTGCACTGGTCCCGCAGTAATCTGAAAAAGGATATTCATGATACCTGGTTCCAGACTGAAACCGGAGCCATCATGATCGCGAACCGCCCCGGGCTTCCGCTAAAACCCGGTTCCATGGGCCGGCCGGTTGACGGCATCGTCTGTGAGATCATCGATGATAACGGAGGAATTCTTCCTCCAAATGCTCCGGGCAACCTCTGCCTGCGCACACCCTGGCCTTCCATGTTTATCTCTTATCTGAATAATCCCGAGGTCTATGCACGAAAATTTGCGGATGGCTATTACTTTACCGGCGATCAGGCCTGGAAGGGGGATGACGGATATTTCTGGTTCATCGGCCGGAAAGACGATATCATCAATACCGCCGGCCATCTGGTCAGTCCTTTCGAAGTGGAAAGCGCAATCCTGGAGATGGACCAGGTGCTCGATGTCGCGGTGATCCCGGCCAGTGATTCCATACTGTTTGAAAAGATCGTTGCCTTTGTCAAATCGAGCACGGCGGATATGGACCGGGCGGATCTGGATCTTAAAATCCGTCTCCATGTGAGCAAAAAGGTGTCGCCCATGGCGGCGCCTTCAGAAGTTATCTTTATCGACCATATACCGAAGAATAAAAGCGGCAAGATCATGCGGCGCTATTTGCGTGCGCAGTATGAAGGCCGTGACCCTGGCGACATATCCACAATGGACCAATAGAAAAAATCAAGCGAACTGGAGAGTATTCTTGCAGGAAAAATTGATAGCCTTTATTCGCGATGAACTCATCAGCGACCCGGATGTGGAAATAACCGCCGATACGCCATTGATCTCCAGCGGTTTGATGGATTCTTTCGCCCTGGTCACGCTGCAGGCTTTCATCGAGAAAGAGCTGGGAGTAAAGGTGCCTGCCCCAAGAATTACCGTGGATTCATTCAATACCATAGCCAGGATGATCTCTATTATCAACCTGAACCGCTGATGTATACCAGTCTTGCTTTTTATCTTCATCTCGCCGTTTCTGTCCTGATCTACTGGCTCATTCCCCGGCAGATTTGGCGCACGGCGTTTCTCAGTCTCAGCAGTCTTGTATTTCTCTTTCGTACTGATGCGAATTCGTTCTATTTGGTGCTGATTCTGTCTGCTGTTACCTGGTTTTTCGGGTATCAGATCGGGCAGAGGGTGGGCAAAAAAACATGGCACCGTATTGGTATTATTCTGCTGGTTCTGGTTCTGGTAATCTATAAATATCTCGGTTGGCTTGACGATATTCTTGAACCGCTGCTCAATTTATTTTCCGGTTTTTCCGGCTATCATTTTGACAAGCTGCTTATACCCCTTGGCCTTTCTTATATCACATTCAAGTACATCAGCTATCTCACCGATATTTATTGGGGTCTGATCAAGCCCGGCCGATTCATCGATTTCCTCTGTTATGGCTCTCTTTTCACTATTTATGTTGCGGGACCGATCGAACGGTTTGAGCGGTTGCAGCCTCAAATTGATAAAAAGCTGATTTTCGAATCGGCTTTCCTCGAGGCGGGTTTTCAGCGGATAGTTTTCGGTTTATTTAAAAAGCTTGTCCTGGCGGATTGGCTGCACTATTTTTTTTCTTCGACCTGGCAGAATTTGGGCGAAAATAGCTTTGCGATGCAGGTAGTCGGTGTTTTGGCTTTTGCTTTGAATATCTATTTCGATTTTTCGGGTTACAGCGATATAGCCATCGGTTCCTCCAAGCTTTTTGGATTGACCATTATGGAGAATTTTGATAATCCTTATTTGGCAGTCAATATCAGCCAGTTTTGGCGCAAATGGCATATTTCGCTCTCTGACTGGATTCGTGACTATCTGTTTTTCCCGCTCAGCCGAATGAGCGATCAAATGATCTGGCAGCTGATTCTTGTTCCTCTCATCGCCATGGGGCTCTGCGGACTCTGGCATGGCGCCTCCTGGAGTTTCGTCCTTTGGGGGCTATGGCATGGAGCAGGGCTTTCCGTACTGCAGTTCTGGGGGCGCTTCAAGCGCAAAAGAAAAGATGTTGCCCATCTCTCCAACAAGCCTTGGTTCAACAAATTTTCAGCAGCCCTGACCTTTAGTTTTGTTTGCATAGGCTGGTTATGGTTTATAGGATAATACTTTGCTTTTGAATGTGAAACTGAAAAAAGCAAGTATAATCATTTTAACCACGATTTGTGCAGTCCTTCTATGTGAATTAGCGGTTAGAAAGATATTAGATTTCCCAACTTCTGGAGTAGAAAAAAGAGTATTTGGCATAAAAGGTCCACTGGCCACCTCGAGTATCTACAAACCTCATTCAAAATATTATAATATGGAGAATGGCTATAAAGTATTCAAACGTAATAATCTTGGATTATACGGCACAGATGTAGCTTGGTCACATAAGGATACTCTCATATATGTTTTGGGCAGTTCTTATTTGGAAGGAGCTCAATGGCCTCCGGATTCAATTGCTGTTTCATATTTACAACAATTATTTGATTTAGCTGGAAAATCCTACAAAGTTATTAATCTAGGACATAGTGGCTATGATCCCTATATTCTGTTTTATAGATTATCCTGGTTTGAGAAGCTATATCGTAATGGCAAAGTCATATTAGTGTTAGAAGATAGCTATGAAAAATGGTTAATGAATCAACCACATCCGCTCACATTTACTCTTCCTTCAAAATTTGGGGTTTCAGATCGCCGCTTAATTACACAATTGACCATATCGATTTTGAATCATTCGGCGGCTGCTTATTTAATTAGACAAGCAACTAAGTTTACAGACATTGAGGAGAACGGATTTTTAAATCCTCAGCAGACGACCGATGCCATAGAAGGAGTTCCTTTAGATTTGTTGATTTGTCTTGATGCATATCAGATCAAGTATGGCGATGATTTTGTTGTACTTTCAATTATGGACAATTTGATCTTTAACACTGAGCTTGAACAGTACTGTAGCTTGAAAAAGATCAATTTCTGCAGTCGGTCAATAAATAAAGCTTCAAATAAAATAAAGGGCAAAGGACATTTAACTATCTATGGAAATAAGCAGTTGGCCATGGCACTATATGGCTGTTTATAAACATTACTTTAATAGTCGTTCTACTTTAAAAATATTCAGTAAGTATTTAATACTGTTAATAATTTTATTTCTATCAATAATCTCTGCTTCATTTCTTAAATTGCTCAATAGTTCATCAAATCCTTTTTTATATGCGAATTTTTGAAAACTCATAAATTTTATTAGGATTTGGAATGTTCAAAAACAAAATCCTCTTGATCACCGGCGGCACCGGCTCATTCGGCAATGCGGTGCTGAAGCGGTTTCTCGATACGGACATCAAAGAAATTCGCGTCTTCAGCCGGGACGAAAAGAAGCAGGAAGACATGCGCATCGCCCTGAAGAACCCCAAGCTCAAATTCTATATCGGCGATGTGCGCGAATACAGCAGCGTGGCTAACGCCATTCAGGGCGTGGATTACATCTTTCATGCCGCCGCGCTCAAACAGGTGCCCTCCTGCGAGTTCTATCCCATGGAAGCGATCCGCACCAACGTGCTCGGCGCGGAAAACGTCCTCAATGCCGCGGCAAATCATGGCGTTGAAAAGCTCATCGTCTTGAGCACCGACAAAGCGGTCTATCCGATCAATGCCATGGGCATGTCCAAGGCCCTGATGGAAAAACTGATGCTGGCCAAAGCCCGAGTGGCGGCGGGCAAAACGGTGTTTTGCGGCACCCGCTACGGCAATGTCATGGGCTCGCGCGGATCGGTCATTCCTCTCTTTATATCGCAAATCCAGGAAAAGAAACCCATCACCATCACCGACCCCAACATGACGCGGTTCATGATGTCCCTGGATGATGCCGTTGACCTGGTGCTCTATGCCTACCAGAATGGTAAGCAGGGCGACCGCTTTGTCCAAAAAGCTCCGGCTGCGACCATCGAGACCCTGGCCAAAGCCCTGATTGAGTTGTTCGGCAGCAAAACCGAAATCCGCACCATCGGCACGCGGCATGGCGAAAAGCTGCATGAAACCCTGCTTACGCGCGAGGAAAAGGCCATTGCCCAGGATTGCGGCCAGTACTATCGCGTGCCGGCCGATACCCGGGATCTGAACTACAACAAGTATTTTGTCGAAGGCGAGGTCACTATCAGCCGGGCGGACGACTATAACTCCAGCAACACCTACCGGCTTAATGTAGAGGAAACCAAAGAGCTGCTGCTCAAGCTGGATTTTGTCCGGGACGCGCTGAAACAGTGACGTGTGTCCCGCAAATGCCGGACAGGCCGGTTTTTATCGAGGGCGGCCGGCACAGTGACGATCGCGGCGCCGTCGCCTTTGCCAATGATGTTCGCCTCGATCAGGTCCGGCGGTTTTATTTCATTTCAAATCATGCAACCGATATTATTCGCGCCTGGCAGGGACACAAGCGCGAGACCAAATACTTTTGCGCCGTGGAGGGAGAGTTCGTTGTTGCAGCGGTGCGGCTGGATGATCTTGCAGACCCCTCGCCGGATCTGCGGGCGGAGGGCTTTATTCTCAAAGCCGGCGAGCCGGGTGTCTTGATTGTGCCGCCGGGCTATGCCAACGGCATGCGGGCATTGACCGTGCCGAACAAGCTGCTGGTGCTTTCGGATCTGCTGCTGGAAGACAGCAATGAGGACATCTATCGCTTTCCCGCGAATCTCTGGTTCGACTGGCACTTGCTGAAAGAAAAGAGCCATGGGCGATAAGATCCGGGTGGGCATCACCGGGCAGGCCGGATTTATCGGCACCCATCTCTATAATTATCTCGGACTCTTTGAAACTATTGAGCGCATTCCTTTTCAGGACGAATATTTTCAGGATGATTCAAGGCTGAGACAATTCGCTGCCTCCTGTGACGCGATCGTTCACCTGGCCGCGGTCAACCGCCACGCCGATCCTGAAAGTTTGGCCGAGATCAACATCCGCCTGGTGCGCCAGCTGATCGACGCCATGGAGGCGGCGGACGAGACGCCGCATCTACTGTTTTCCTCTTCCATTCAGGAACGGCGTGACAACCCCTACGGCCGCTCCAAAAAAGCCGGCCGGCAGCTGCTGATGAAGTGGGCTGCAAAGCATCATGCGGCCTTTACCGGACTGGTAATCCCCAATGTCTTTGGCCCGTTCGGCAAGCCCTTTTATAATTCCGTGATTGCCACTTTTTCTCATCAGCTGGTGAACGGTCTGGAACCTAAAATCGAGATCGATGCCGAACTGCCGCTCATCTATGTCAACGACCTGGCTGCTGCCATTTGGCGAATCATCGAAAAACGGGAAACAGCACAGGAACTGGAGATCAAGGAAACCGCCACAGCCAAAGTAACCGACCTACTTGCCAGACTTGGCGTTTTCAAAAAAAGTTACATGACGGAAGGTTTTGTCCCGGACCTCGCGGAATATTTCGATCTCTGCCTGTTCAATACCTTCCGCAGTTATCTTCCCCATGATTTTTTCCCTCGACAATATACTCTTCATGCCGACAATCGCGGACATTTCGTCGAGCTGGTGAAAACACCCAATGGCGGACAGACCTCATTCTCGACCACCCGGCCTGGCATCACCCGCGGCAACCACTTTCATACCCGCAAAGTGGAGCGTTTTATGGTTATAAAAGGCCAGGCGGAGATCCGGCTTCGCCGGATTGGCAGCGATCAGGTGATATCATACCAGCTTTCCGGCGACCAGCCTACCTGGGTCGACATTCCGGTATGGCATACCCACAACATCACCAACACCGGCCGGGAAGATCTTTACACCGTGTTCTGGATCAACGAACTCTACAACCCAGCCGATCCCGACACCTTTTTTGAAAATGTTTGATTCCCTGAATTTTCTCTTGTCATTTTTATAATAAACAATTAATTTTCTCACGTTCTCACGTTCTCACGTTCTCACGTTCTCACGTTCTCACGTTCTCACGTTCTCACGTTCTCACGTTCTCACGTTCTCACGTTCTCACGTTCTCACGTTCTCACGTTCTCACGTTCTCACGTTCTCACGTTCTCACGTTCTCACGTTCTCACGTTCTCACGTTCTCACGTTCTCAC
>CAYTCI010000061.1:0-25691 GCA_964436305.1 uncultured Cytophagia bacterium
ACTCGCTGTAGATCAGGCCGTATTTCTTCATCTTGTTGTAGAGGGTGCCGCGGCTGATGCCGAGGGCGGCGGCCGTGCGGCTGACATTGCCATTATGCTGCAGCAGGACCTTGCGGATGACCACCTGCTCGACATCATCCAACTGGGTGGTCGGGGCGCCGAAGACCATCGAGGGGTGTTCGGCGGCGGCGTCAAGTCCGGCGGCCTGCAGGGCTTGTGTTTCAATACGCATGGTCCGGCTCATGATGGCGGCGCGCCGCAGGATGGTGTTGAGCTCGCGGATGTTCCCGGCCAGGGTATGACCGCGCAGCAGCGAGAGGGCTTCCGGCTGCAGCTCGCGTTCCGGCAGGTCCAGTTCCGGGGTGATCTTTTGCAGCAGGACCTGGCAGAGGCGTTGCAGGTCGCCCTGGCGCTGGACCAGGTTGGGCAGGTGCACCAGGCTGGCGCCGATGCGGTTGAAGAGGTTCTCCGCGGCCTCATCCGGGGTGTCGGTGCTCAGGCCGATGAGCCGGATGCCGCTTGTGGGCTGGACCTGGTTTTGCTCCTCGATGAAATGGGCCAGCCGGTTCTGCACCGAGACGGGCAGGGCATGGCTTTGCTCGAGCAGCAGGGTCGCATCGTAGGTAGGCGAAAGCAGTCCGCCGCGGGCGCCGAAGAGTTCGAGCAGGAGGTCGCCGGAGGTTTTGTTGGCGCAGGCGACGCGCAGCAGGGGCTGGAAGCGGCGCGGGCTGAGGAAATGGAGGAGGCGGGCGAAATAGGTCTTGCCGACGCCCTCCTCGCCGCAGAAGAGGATATGGGTCTCCTTGCGCGCCAGTTCGCCGATGGTCTGAAGGATGCGCAGCATCTCCTCGCCGCTGCCGACCACCGGGCCGAGGTCGCTTTCGCGGCGCCAGCCGAGTCGCTGGGCGATGCGGAATTGGGGCGAGAGGTCGAGCTGCAGGGCACGATGGAGCGCCAGCGGGACCTCCTCGGGCAGGACCGGCTGGAGCAGATAATCGGTGGCGCCGAGGCGGATCGCCTGCATCGCCGAGTTGAGGTCGGCGGCCGCGACAATGGCGATCAGGGGTTTGGTGGGAAAGTGGGCGACAAATTCCTGGATCATCTCAAAATGGCGGCGTTCTGCGCTGATGTCGACGATCGCCGCATCAAAGGTGGCGATCTGCTGCAGGCAATAGCGGAACTCCGCCTCGGTATTGCTGCGCACCACGCGGCCCTCCGCCGCGGCGAGGCTGGAGGCCACGGTGCGCATGGTCCTGGCGTCCGTCGAGAAAATAAAAAACCGTTTCTGATCCGTCATAGCGATTCCCTTATGCGAGCCGGGTCCCAAGGTCAAACCGTTGTCTAGGCGAAAAAAGTAAACCATCCATGCAAAAAGCATTCCATGAAAAGTTACTGCTGCAGCCTCCCAACCCACCCCCCTTTCCCTGTATTTCAAGAACTTGTGCATACTCCCGGAGGGGCCACCAGCCTTTCCGGGTACAAGATTGCGTCACGGTGAAACAGCGCAGCGCGCCCGATTCACTCCCGGGGCAGCCGCTGATGCCGGTCCGGCACCCGCCGCAGCAGCCAGGCGCCGGCGGCCATGTTCAGTGCCAGGGCGGCGATGGCGGCCTTGTATTTGACCGCCGGGCCGAAGGAGGCCAGCGCCCAGGTGACGCTGCTCCAGATGATCGGTCCCACCACCGCGGCCACCTTGCCCGAGAGGGCATAGAGGCCGAAAAACTCGCCGAGCTTTTCGCCGGGGACCAGCGAGATGAGCAGGGGCCGGGCCGAGGTCCAGACCGAGCCCATCAGCATGCCGATGATGCAGCCGGAGGCCCAAAAAAGGGCGCGATTGCTCGAGCTGATCACGATCGTCAGGCTGATCACCCAAAGGATGATGACCCAGGTCAGGGTCTTCTTTGGGCCGTAATGATCGGTCAAAATGCCGCACAGCGCGGATCCGGCGATGGCCGAAGGGATGATGATGATGAAAAACTGGTTGGCCTCCGCCAGAGTGAATCCCATCACCGCCTGGGTGTAGATCCCCATGTAGATGATCACCGTTTCGATGCTGTCTTCGTAAAGGAGTTTGGCCAGCAGAAAACGCGGCAACCCGGGATACTGCCGGGAATCGACCAGGGCCTTGAAAGTCTTGCAATACGAGGCCTTGAGGTTCCAGGCCCGCTCCTCGCGGAGCGGCGGACGTGGTTCCTTGACGAAGAGGAAAACCGGTATGGCAAAGATCAAAAAGACCAGCGCCGTCGGCACAAAGGCGGCGGTTGTACCGCCGGCGGTGATGCCGGGAATCCGCAGCCCGTAAAAATGGCCGTCGACGAAGAGACCGGCCACCGCCAGGCCGATGATCGAGCCCATATAGCCAACCGCGACGCCGTAGCCGGAGACGCGGCCGATGGTGCGCGGGGTACTCACCGCGGGCAGCAGGGCGTTGTAAAAGACCAGGCCTCCCTGATAGCTGTAGTTGGCCAGGATGAAGACCAGCATGACCAGGGGGATGAGCAGGCTGAGGGTACTCACCTGGGCGCCGAGGAGGCCGAGGGCCGCGGTGCCCGCGATGCAGATCCCCGTGAACAGCCCGAGCAGCAGCATCTTGCCGCCGCGCAGATCCGACCAATCCCCCAGCACCGGCATGGTCAGCGCGACCAGGATCATCGAGAAGGAGTTGGCGAACGAGACGATGAAATCGCTCTGGCCGAGTTTGAGGATGATCCAGGTGCCGAAGTAGAGCGAGACGACGTTCATCGAGTAGGCCGTATTGGCCAGATCGTAGAGGATCCACGAAATGGTGGCAATGGCCCTCGGTTTGACGGATCCGCCGGCCTCCCCGCTGCGGGCCGGAGCCGGCGCGGCCGGGCTCACGGCGCTGCCTGCGCTTCGATCAGCCGGCACAGACGATTGGCCAGACCACGATAGCTGCGCTGCGCCGGGACGACCAGCACCAGCAGGGCGGTCTGGCCGAAAACCGCGAGATAGCGAAAGACGATCCGTTTGCCCTCGTCATCCTCGATGACCAGTTCCTTGAGGGCGCCGAGGCCGCTCATCTTTTTGACCACCGGTTTCAGCCTGGCCATCATCACCGCGAACTCGACGGCATGGTCCTCGCGCAGCAGGGCGCTGCTGGCCACATGCTCGGCGAGCAGCAAGCCCTCGCGGCTGAAAAGATAGACCGCCTCGAAGCCGCCGATCCGGACCATCTCCTGCATCTCGCGCCGCGCCGCTTCGTGAAAGGGGAGGGCGGGTTCAGGGCCGATCTTGTGGAAGGACGGCTGGGCCATTCTCGTCTCTTTGTTCATAGTCGGTTCAGCAGCAATTGAATGACGCCGCGCAAGGTTTCAAAGACGGCGATTCCGCGGATGGCTACGGCCTCGTAATGCGGCACCCGGAGAAAATTGAGCGCTGCCTCCATCCCCTCCACGCTCTCGATCCCCGGCAGATCGCGCTTGTTGTATTGCAGGACCCAGGGAAACTGCGCCAGGGTTTTCTGCTGCTGGATCAGCTTGAGCTCGAGGTCCATCAGCGTATCAAGATTGTCCTGCATGCGCGCGGATTGCGAATCGGCGACAAAGACCACCGCATCGGCTCCGCGCAGGACGATCTTGCGGCTCGGCGCATAATAGAGCTGCCCCGGGATGGTGTAGAGATGAAAGCGGGGCTTTTTGCCCTTGATAGCGCCGAGGGCCAGCTCGAAAAAGTCAAAATAGAGGGTGCGTTCTTCGGGCGATTTCAGCACGACCAGCCGGCTGCGCAGCGCCGGTTCCAGATGGGCGTGCAGGTACTCCAGATTGGTCGTCTTGCCGCCGAGGCCGGGTCCGTAGTAGACGATCTTGAAGACGATCTCCTGCCGGAGCCAGTCCACATGCATATCAACGGGGCCGCAGGCTGCGGTCGAGCTGCTGCGCGAGCAGATCGCGGAATTCAAAATCGAGGAACTGCCGCGTTTGTTCGCTCTCCTGTTTGAGCGACTGGAGGTAGCGGCTGATCTTCTCGACGGCATAATGGGCGAGCACACGAATGATGCCGAGAGCGACCGAATTGTCAAAAACCACCAGGAGGAAATAGTCCGTCCCCACCGCGCAGAGATAGAGGCTGCGCTGCGATCCTTCGTGGTAGAGGAATTTGAAGCGCGTCTCGGGTCCGATCAGCCGCGAGATTTCGGCGGTGGCCGCGAAATCGCCGGCGGCGAGGGCGGTGAGCGCGGCCAGATCGAGGGTGTCGGCCTCGCCGCGGTGGACCACCGGATAGCCGTTCATGTCGGCAAAAAGGGCCAGTCGCGCCTGGGAGCGGCTCAGCAGCTCCTCGAGAATATGGGCGATCTGATGATACGCCGTCTGGGAGAGAACCACGCGTTTGCCGTTCTTGCGTTGCTGCATTTCCATAGGTTGAGCACTCTCCTAGTGACCCTGTTGCAGGCGCCGGATCAGGAACTCGGGCAGATGGCACTCGGCCATCAGGGCCTGCGTGCGCTCGACCGGATAGTCCACCCGCCTGAACTCCACGATGCCTTGTTCCTGGTCATGGAGGACAAAGCAGGCGCGTGGATCGCCGTCGCGCGGCTGCCCGACACTCCCGACGTTGATGATGTAACGAAACTGGTCATTGAGCAAGAGCCGCTGCGGTCGAAAGGCGGTGATCCGGCCCTCCGGCGTACGAATAAAGCCGCCCGGCATGTGGGAGTGGCCGATGAAGCAGAACGGTTCAGAGAAAGCGGCGAACTGGCGTTCCGCTTCCGTACTGGTAAAAAGGTACTCCCAGGCCTGAGGATTGGCGGGCGTGGCATGCACGTAGAGCGCGCCGCCCCGCCGTCCGATGAGCGTATAGCCTGCCAGTGCGGCTCGGGTCTCCGCCGAGATGATCCTGCGGGTCCAGAGCGCAGCGCGCATGGCATAGTCATTGAAGGAATAGGGATTGGTCCGCCCCAGCACGGCATCGTCATGGTTGCCGAGGATGGCAAGCACAACCCGGTCACCAAGCGCGGCCACACACTCATCCGGCTGCGGACCGTAGCCTACTGCATCTCCCAGAAAAAGGAGTTCATCACAGGATGCGGCATCAACGGCGCGCAGCACCTGCTCAAGAGCCGGCAGATTTCCATGCACATCCGAAATGATGCCCACGCGCATAGTACTACCTCTGCGATATGTAGAATATAGCATTTGCCCGCGCGCGAATCAAGCATTATTTGGTTTTTTATTTGCTTCTTTCCGTGCGTAGTATTAGATTGAGAGGGTTGATCCGCGCTAAAAAAGGAGTATTTATGACCCAGGAACTGGCGCCTCTTGCGGAATCCATCCGCATGGCCATCGATATGGAGAAATCCGGCCGGGCCTTTTATCTGCAGGCCGCGGAAAAGACCGCGCAGGCGACCGGCAAGGCCGTCTTCGCCCGCCTTGCCAAGGAGGAGACCCTGCACCTGCTCACCTTCGAACGCATGCTCGATGCGGATGCAGCCATGGGCAACTGGCGCGAGTGGCTTGCCGAGTTCCCGGAGCACCCACCCCTGCCGGTCTTCGGCGAGAAGGCCCGGCAGGCGATCCGCGACACCGGTATGGATGAACTCCAGGCCCTGCGCGTCGCCATGCAGCAGGAGCGGGAGGCCATCGAGTATTACGGCCGGATCGCCGCCGGTACGCAGCATGAGGCCGTGACCGGCATCTTCTCCTTCGTCCGCGAGCAGGAAATCTACCACTACGATCTGCTGCAGGCCGAATACGACTCCATCACCCAGTCCGGCTTCTGGTTCGATTCGGCCGAATTCCGGATGGATGGCAAGTTCTGAGGCCGCACGCCGCAAGCATCGGACCCTTCATCATGGAAACGCTCACCGCCCCGCTCAATCCCTGGCGCCATGAGGCCGCCGTGCGCCATTTTCTCGGTCATTTTGGCCTCGTTGCCGGTGCGCCGGACCGCGATCAGCTCGAGAAGGTACTCCTCCATTTTGCCCGGCTGCCCTACGAGAACATCAGCAAGATCGTCAAGCTCAACCATCATTTCCTCACCGCCGAACGCATTCGCCTCCCCGAGGAGGTGATGGAGGATTATGCCCGCCACAACCTTGGCGGCACCTGCTTTTCCCTCTCCTTCTTCCTCCAGTGCATTCTGCTCCACCTTGGCTACAGTGCCTGCATCGTCATGGCCGATATGGGTTCGCGCCGCAATGTCCACTGCGCCCTGGTCGTCGAACTGCAGGGGGGTAAATTCCTCGTCGATCCCGGCTATCTGCTCACCCGCGCGATGGCCTTCCACCCCGACCGCTCCACCATCCATACCAGTCCGCAAGCGGGCGTCGAGCTCCGCTTCGACCGCACGCGCGAGCGCTATGCTCTTTTCACCTTTGACCGCCAGGTCAAAAAACTGCGCTATACCTTCGAGGAGCGCGCCACGCCGCCGGAGGAATTCCTCCAGCACTGGCTCGGTTCGTTTTATCAGGGGATGATGCATGGCATCTGTCTGACCCAGCTGCGCGCCGAGGGGCTGGTCTACCTGCACGACGATTATCTGCAGATCGCCACCCCCGACGGCCGGCGCAAGCGGCGGCTCAAGGAGGAGTACCCGCGGGTGGTCGCGCAGCTCTTCGCCATCGCGCCGGAGTGGATCGAGCGCGCCCAGGTGGCGCTGGTGGAGAATATGGAGATGGAGAAGGTGCACGGCATCTATCGGCCGCGCCAGGCGGGGGGAGAAACGGCGGAGGAGGGATGAAAGCGGCCGAGCCGGTACCCGTCAAACTGATCTGCGGTATCCTCTTCAGCGATGAAGCTCTGCTCGGTGCCGCCCTCGAGGCGCTGGTCGAGCGCTACGGGCATATCGATTACCGCAGTCCCCTCTACCCTTTCACGATCACCGACTATTATAATGGCGAAATGGGGACGCCGATCCAGCGCCTCTTTGTCGCCTTCGAATCCCTGATCAGCCCCGGGGCCCTGGCGGAGATCAAGGTCGCCTGCAACGCCCTCGAGGAGGCGCTGGCGATCGCCGGTCTGCGCAAGGTCAACCTCGATCCCGGCTACATCGATTACGACAAGCTGGTCCTCGCCTCCGCCAAGTACAACGCCCACAAGATCTATCTGGATCAGGGTATCTACGCCGACCCCACCCTCCACTTCGAAAAAGGGGCCTACCTGGCCGCCCCCTGGGCCTTTCCCGATTTCAAATCGGGTCTCTACAGCGAGGCCTTTTTGCGCATCCGCGCCCGCTACAAGGGGCAATTGCGCAAGCTGAGAACCAGCGCAGACTGATCCATCCCCCGTTACAGCAGCAGCAGGGCCGGATTCTCGAGCAGCGTTTTCAATTCCCGGAGGAAGAGCGCCCCGGTGGCGCCATCGACGATGCGATGGTCGCAGGAGAGGGTGACTTTCATCCGCTGACCGATGGCGATGACGCCCTCCCGCACGACGGGTTTTGCGAGGATCGCTCCGACCGCGAGGATGGCGGCCTCGGGGGGATTGATGATGGCGCTGAACTCCTCGATGTCATACATGCCGAGGTTGCTGATGGTGAAGGTTGAGCCGGTGTACTCATCCGGGGTCAATTTGCGCGCCTTGGCCTTGTCGATCAGCTGCCGGGCCTCGCTGGCGATCTGGCCGACGCTCTTGGCGGCGGCGTTGCGCACGACCGGGGTGATCAGGCCGTCCTCGAGGGCCACCGCCAGGCCGATATCTGCCTGGTCATAGAGGATAAAACGGTCGCCGGCGAAGGCGCCGTTGACGCGCGGGTGTTTGCGCAGAGCGGCGGCGACCGCCTTGACGATCAGATCGTTAAAGCTGATCTTGATCTCATTTTGGGCGGCGTTCATCTCGCTTCGCAGGGCGACCATCCGCTCCATGTCGATCTCCATGGTGAGATAGAAATGGGGGACGGTGCTCTTGCTCTGGCTCATGCGCGTGGCGATGGCCGTGCGCATGGTATTGAGGGGTTGTTCGCTGCGCCCGCCAGCGGCCGGGAGCGTCGCCGGTGCGGCGGCGGGGGTCTGGGCGGGCATGGCCGCGAGGTCGCGGCTGATGATGCGGCCGCCGGTGCCGCTCCCCTGCACCCGGCGCAGATCGATGCCCTTCTCTGCGGCGATCTTGCGCGCCAGCGGGGAGGCCTTGATCCGGACGCTGTCGCTGGTGAGGATCACGTCCGCGGGGGTCAGGTCGGGGACCGGTGCAGCCGGCAGCGGCGCCTCGGCCGGAGCAGCCGGGGCTTCCGTCACGGCCGGGGCGGCAGCGGCCGGCGCGGCAGCGGCCGGCGCAGCACTCGCCAGCAGCGCCGAAATATCCTCCCCCTTTTCGCCGATGACCGCCAGCAATCCGCCCACCGGCACCTTGCCCCCATCGGGGACGACGACCTTGAGCAGGGTGCCGGCATCGAAAGCCTCGAGTTCCATGGTCGCCTTGTCGCTTTCGGCCTCGGCCACCACCTCGCCCGCTTCCACCGTATCGCCCTCTTTCTTGTGCCATTTCAGCAGGACGCCCAGGGTCATGGTATCGCTGAGCTTCGGCATCGTGAGTTTGCTCGCCATATAGGCTGTTCTCCATCCCATCAAATAAAAGTATTATCTCACAGAGGCCCGGAGACACAGAGAAGAAGGAGGCATGAAGCTGCACGAATATCCTTTGCAGCTCCGTGCCTCTGTGAGGGTAGTTTTCCGGTTAAATATAGAGCACTTTTTTGGCCGCGGCGGCCACCTTTTGCGCGCTCGGCACCACCGCGTGCTCGAGGTTGGCCGCGTAGGGCATCGGCACATCCTCGCTGGTGATGCGCAGGATCGGCGCGTCGAGATGATCGAAGGCATGGATATAGATCCGGTGGGCGATCTCGGCCCCGACGCCGGCGTACGGCCAGCCCTCCTCGACGATGACGCAGCGGTTGGTCTTTTCAACCGAGCTGACCAGCAGCTGCTCGTCGAGGGGCCGCAGGGTGCGCGGGTCGACCACCTCCGCCTCGATCCCCTCGGCGGCAAGAATATTGGCCGCCTCGAGGGCGACATGGATCATCTTGGACCAGGCGATGATCGTCACGTCCTTGCCGGGGCGCTTGATGTCGCCCACCCCGATCGGCACGATATGCTCGCCCTCGGGCACCTCGCCCTTGTAGCCATAGGCCACCTCGCTCTCGAGGAAAACGACCGGATTGTTATCGCGGATGGCGGCCTTGAGCATCCCCTTGCCATCAGCTGGCACGCTCGGGGCCATGACGATCAGTCCGGGGATGTGGCAGAGCCAGGATTCGAGCGACTGCGAGTGCTGGGCGCCGAGCTGATGCGCCGAGCCGTTGGCACCGCGGAAGACGATCGGCATGCTGATCTGGCCGCCCGACATGTAGCGCAATTTGGCGGCATTGTTGACGATCTGGTCGAGGGCCAGCAGGGAAAAGTTCCAGGTCATGAATTCGATGATCGGGCGTAGGCCGACCTGGGCGGCGCCGACCCCGAGGCCGGCAAATCCCAGCTCGGCGATCGGAGTATCGATCACCCGCTGAGGGCCGAATTTTTCCAGCAGGCCTTGGCTCACCTTGTAGGCGCCCTGATAATAACCCACCTCTTCGCCCATCAGGAAGACATTGGGATCGCGCTCCATCTCCTCGGCCATCGCCTGATTAAGGGCTTCACGAAATGTCAGTTCTGGCATGGTATGCTCTCTTGGTTATATGCAAATCGGTTCATGGTATCGCCACGCCGGCAACCGCAGCTGCCGGCGGGCTCTCAGCTCATGATGTCGGTATAGAGTTCACCGGGCGCCGGCTCCGGACTCTTTTCGGCGAAATCCACGGCGTCGAGGACCAGCTTTTTGATCTCGTCCTCGTACTCCTTGATCCGCGCTTCGGTCAACAGGCCATCGGCAACCAGCTTTTCCTGAAAGAGGTGGATGGGATCCTGCCTTTTTTGCTCCTCCACCTCCTCCTTGGTGCGATAATGGGAGTGGACCGGATCGGACATCGAGTGGCCGCGGAAGCGATAGGTGCGCGCCTCGATCAGGGTCGGCTCGCCGTCGCGGGTGGCGCGGAGGACCGCCTCGGCGATGACGTCGTGAACGGCCAGGACATCCATGCCGTCGACGGTGGCTCGGGCCATGTCATACGAACAGGCCTTTTGCGAGAGATCCCAGACCGCCGAAGCGCGCTCGAGCGGCGTGCCCATGCCGTAGCGGTTGTTCTCGATCAAATAGATGACCGGCAGGCGCCAGAGCTTGGCAAGGTTGAGCGACTCATGAAAAGCCCCCTGGTGCACCGTGCCCTCGCCCATCGAGCAGAGCACGACCCGATCCTCCTTGCGGTACCTGGCCGCAAAGGCCATGCCGGTGGCCACCGGCACCTGGCCGGCGACGATACCATGGCCGCCGTAATAGCCCTTCTCGACGTCGAAGAGGTGCATCGAGCCCCCCTTGCCCTTCGATACGCCGGTGGCCTTGCCGAAGAGCTCGGCCATCACCGGATTGGGATCGGTGCCCATGGCGAGAATGTGGCCGTGATCGCGGTAGGCCGAGATGAACTGATCGCCAGGGCGCAGGGCCGAGACGGCGCCGACACCCACCGCCTCCTGGCCGATGTAGAGATGACAAAAGCCGCCTATCTTTTGCATGCCGTACATCTGCGCGGTCCGCTCCTCGAAGCGGCGGATGAGCAGCATCATACGGTACATGTCCAGCAGTTTTTCAGGTTCCATGATTAGCCTCAGTGGGTCCGGAATGGGTTTGACACGTTGAAATTCGTTAGTAATACAATAATAAACCGCGAATTATTTCATCGTCTCGCGGCCGCCTTTACTCCGCTGCTTGCAGCAAACCGGCGAACTGACGCCAGAAGGCAAGGTGAAATCCGACGCTGTCGTGCTGCACCAGCCAGGCGTGCATGGTCACGCGGGCCGTATCGGCCGGCGTGAGATGATGCCCCGCCCCCTCCGATTCATAGATCGCGCTTTGCTCCGGATGAAACTGCACCCCCAGGACGTTCCGGTACCGCTTGTGCGTCAGCGCCTCCACCACCTTGCCGTCGAGCGAGGTGGCCGCCACCTGCAGATCCCGCCCCAGCTTGCCGACCGCCTGATGATGGCTGCTGCAGACCAGCGGGTGCGCCTCGGCCTCCTGCTGCAGTACGCTGGTGAAGAATCCGCCCGGCACGAAGCGCAGCGGCTGGAAATGGCACCAGAAATAGTCGCCGTGCGGATCCACTCTCGACCAGTAGTTGTCGTGGCGCTTCGCTTCGGGCAGGGCGAGATACTCCTCGACGTACTGCAGCTTGTAGATCTCGCTGGGGATGTCCTGGACCATCGTCCCGCCGGCCGCGACATTCAGGGTCTGCATGCCAAGGCAAAAACCGCGGATGATGTAATCGGGCCGGGTCTCGAGCAGGGGTCTGAAGGCCGGGTTCTGGCTGCCGCCGAGGAGATGGAAGAGGAAGGAGAGTTCGAAATAGTGGCGCTGCGGGGCCTCGAGAAAAGTCAACAGGCTGCTTTTTTGCCCATAGCAGGCCGGCGGCAGATCGTCGCCGCCGAAAAAGAGGGCGGCATCGCTCTCCTGAAGGAGGCGGCGGAAGGCCTCGCTGCAGGGATTTTCGCCGAAGAGGTTGGCCGGTGTGAGCTCGCCGGCGACGATCTCAAAGTGCACCCAGGGAAGCGCCCGTTCCCCAATCCGGGCCTGAATGGCCTCGACGCTGCGTTCCACCTGTGCGCCATAGACTGCAGTCAGGGCAGGCCGCGCGAGCGGGATCACCCCGCTCTCGACCATGCGGATCACGGACTCGAGGTCCGCCTGGCCGGGATTGATCATCAGGATGCGCGCGCTGTCGCCGGCGGCCATCATCCCGCCCGCCAGCGCCGGCAAGCTGACACAGAGCAGAACGGCAACAAAAAGCACTCGTTTCATCGGCTCCTCCATCCAGGTTCACATGATCGAAATGGGATCGACATCGATAAGGATCTGCACCCCGTGCGTGCGGTGGTGCTCGCGAAACTCCGCCAGCGCCCGGCGCAGGGCCTCCTTCATCCGCTTGCCGCCGGCATCGCTTTCCTTGAGGCTCATCAGCAGCATCTGGTAACGGTAGAGCCCCTCGATGCGCGCCAGCGGCGAGGGCGCGGGGCCGAGGGTGCGGTAGCTGCTGCCCGGGCGCAGATAGCGCGCGAAACTTTCGGCGGTTCGCTGCACGGCAGCCTCCACCTCACCCTTGAAGAGGATATGGGTCATCCGGCTGAAGGGCGGATAGCCGAGTCCCTCCCGCTCGCGGATCTCCGCTTCATAAAAGCGGGGATAATCGTGACTGCTGACAAAAAAGAGCGAGGGGTGGTCGGGCGAGAAGGTCTGGATCACCACCTCGCCCAGGCGATCCTTGCGGCCGGCGCGCCCCGACACCTGGGTGAGGAGCTGGAAGGTGCGCTCGCCCGCGCGAAAGTCGGGAAAATAGAGTTCCGAGTCGGCCGAGACCACGCCCACCAGGGTGACGCGCGGAAAATCGAGTCCCTTGGCGACCATCTGGGTGCCGAGCAGGATCTGGTACTCGCCGCGGCCGAAGGCGGTGAGGATGCGGTCGTGGGCATGCTTGCCGCGCGTGGTGTCGAGGTCCATCCGCACCGACCGGATCCCGGGAAAGAGGCTCTTGAGCTCCTCCTCGATCCGCTGGGTGCCGATGCCGCGAAAGGCGAGGTCGAGCCCGCCGCATTGCGGGCAGACCTCCGGGGCCTTGCGGACAAAGCCGCAGTAGTGGCATTTGAGCAGGCGGCCGCGCAGATGGTAGGTGAGCGAGATGGAACAGTTCTCGCATTCGGCGGTATAGCCGCAGCTGCTGCATTTGAAAAGGGTGGCGAAGCCGCGGCGGTTCTGAAAGAGGATGATCTGTTCGCCGCGCGCCAGCTTTTCGTCGATCTTTTGCCGGAGGAAGCGCGACAGGATCACCGGATCCTTGCTGCCGATGATCCTGGGCTCGCTGCGCATGTCGACGAAGGTGATCTGCGGCATGGGGATGTCATCGATACGGCCGGGCATGGAGATGAGCCGGTACTTACCGCTGCGGGCGTTGTAGTAGGATTCGAGCGCGGGGGTGGCCGAGCCCAGCACGACGACCGCCTGGTTGAGTTTGGCGCGCATCACCGCCACATCGCGGGCGTGATAGCGCGGCGTGAGGTCGTTCTGTTTGTAGGAGGGCTCGTGTTCCTCGTCGACGACGATCAAGCGGACGCCGGCGAGGGGCGCAAAGATGGCCGATCGCGGACCGATGACGATGCGGTGCTTGCCCTCCCAGGTGGCGCGCCAGGAGTCGTAACGCTCGCCCGGTGACATCCGGCTGTGAAAGACCGCGACCAGACGGCCGAAATGGGAGCGGAAACGCCGTACCATCTGCGGGGTGAGGGCGATCTCCGGGACCAGGACGATGGCGGCGCCACCCTCGTCCATGACGCGGGCGATGGCCTCGATGTAGACCTGGGTCTTGCCGCTGCCGGTCACGCCATGGATAAGGGCGGTGGCGAAGGAACGGCGGTCGAGCTCCTCGTGGATGACCCGCAGCGCCTCCTGCTGGCTGGGATTGAGCTGGAGCACCGGTGGCGGCTCCACCTCGAGGGCGCCGTAATAGTCGCGCTGCACCGCAGCCTGGCGGCGGTCGAGGATGCCGCGCACTTCGAGGGCGGCGACGGCATCGAGCGGCACACGCGCCTCGCGCGCCAGGTCCGCGCGGCCAAACTCTTCGCCGGCGTGCTGGCAGAGATAATCGAGGAGCGCGGCCTGGCGCGGCGCACTCTTGCGCAGCTGCTCGGCAAGGGCGAAGAGGCTCTCGTCACTGCAACCGGCGGCTGTCTGGACAAAATTCTCGAATTTTTGCCCCACCCGCGGCCGGGGGAGCATCAGCTCATAGCGGATAAAGCCCGCCTGGCGCAGCCTGGCAAGACTGGCATCGATGCTGCCGGCATCGGCGCGGGTGACCAGCTCCTTGACCGGCAGGGGACTCTTTTGCGCCAGCTGGCGGATGATCTGGGCCTGCCGCGGTGCCCGCTTCTCGAGCAACTCGGCAACCCGGGCGGGATCATCGCAGGTCAGGCGCGCCACCTTGACCGAATGCTTGTGAATTCCCGAGGGCAGCGCCGCCTTGAGCACCTCGCCCCAGCCGCAAAGATAGTACTGCGCGATCCAGCGCGCCAGCTCGAGCACCTCGGGCGTGAAGAGGGGGATGGGATCGAGGACCTCCTCGATCTCTTTCAGCTCGCCGCGGTCGGCGCTGTCGCTCAGACCGACGACAAAACCGGTCGACTTGCGCGGGCCGAATCCCGCCAGGACGCGCATGCCGGGCTGGAGGTCCCCCTGGAAGCGGTCGGGAATATGATAGGTGAAGGCATGATCGACCGGGACGGGAAAAACCACCTGGGCGAAGGATTGCGAGCGCGGTGCATCATTCATAAAAGGAAAATAGGAAATATTCACGCGCTTTGCAAAATAAATCTGCACGGACCGCAACCCCGGCATCCGCCGGAGCGGTTGAGAAAAATCGCTTGCGAATCCGCCGTTTTTTTTGTATCTATTGCGGTAGATCCCGCCGGCGGGCGGAGAGAGAATGCGACCCATGAACGAAGGAGAAGAGCATGAAAAAGATAGTGCTGGTGCTGGCTTGCGCCGCCCTGCTGGCGGCGGGCTGTGGCAAGAAAGAAGCAGGGGAGAGCAAACCGGCCGCCCGGGCGCAAAAAGAGTGCGCGCCGCTCAGCGACTCCCAGATCCAGCAGCTGCTGGAAAAGGTCAAGCAGACCCCGATGGAGCCGGTGGCGGCCCGGGAGGTGGCGGTGCTCGAGACCAATTATGGCAAGATGGTGGCCACCTTCTTCACCGACAAGGCGCCGATGACCAGCACCTCCTTCAAACGTCTGGTCACGGCCGGCTATTATGACTGCACCCAGTTCCACCGCGTCATCAAGGGCTTTATGATCCAGGGCGGTGATATCAACAGCAAGGATGCCATCGTCGGCAACGAGGGTGAGGGCGGACCGGGCTACTCCCTGCCCGCGGAATTCAACGACACCCCGCATGACCTCGGCATCCTCTCGATGGCACGCCGCGGCGATGACATCAACAGTGCCGGCAGCCAGTTTTTTATCTGCCTCTCGCGCGAAGGCACCCGCTCGCTCGACGGCCAGTATACTGCCTTTGGCAAATTGATCGAGGGACTCGATGTACTGCAAAAGATCGGCGATGCCCAGGTCAGCCTCTCGGCCATGGGGGAGAATTCGGTCCCGGTGCAGCCGATCTATATCACCAGAGCCTATATGGAAAAGAGATAAATCCGGCGTATGATAATACCTGTTCACTCCAAGACAGGATCGGCCCTGGTTCGGCCGGTCCTTCTTTTTTTGCTGCTGCTGGCGGGCGGCCTGCTCGCGGATGAATCCGCTGCTTCGCGGACCTGGTTCTTCTTTCGCGACAAGGGGCCGCTCCGCCTCGAAAAAGCGGCTCTGGCGCAGGCTGAGGCCGCCCTCTCGCCCCGGGCCCTGGCGCGGCGCGCCAAGGTCGCCCCGGCCGGCCGCCTGGTCGATACCACCGACCTGCCGGTCTACCCGGGCTACCTGGAAGAGTTGACCGCCCTCGGCATCCAGCCCGTCGTCGTCTCGCGATGGCTCAATGGCGTCAGTGCGGCCGCCACCCCCGAGCAGATCGCGGCCGCCGCGCGACTCGACGGTATCGCTCGCATCCAGCCGGTCCGCTTCGAGCGCCGGCCCCTGCTCGAGACTTCGCCAATGCTGCAAAAATCCGCCCGGCCCGGCGATCATCCCCTCGACTACGGTTACAGCCTCGAGCAGAACGAGCAGGTGCAGATCCCGGCCGTGCACCAGATGGGCTATTATGGCCAGGGGGTGCTCATCGCCGTCTTTGACACCGGCTTCCGCCTCACCCATGAGGCCTTCGACTCGCTCAAGGTCCTGGCCCGCCATGATTTCATCCAGAATGATGACAATCTCGACAACCAGGCGGGCGAGCGCAGCGACCAGAACAGCCACGGCACCATGGTGCTCTCGATCATCGCCGCCAACAAGCCGGGCAGCCTGATCGGCGGCGCTCCACGCGCCGAGTTCCTCCTCGCCAAGACCGAGGATGTCTCGCAGGAGATCCAGGCGGAGGAGGATCACTGGATCGCCGCGGCCGAGTGGGCCGAGGGTCTGGGCGCCGATATCATCAGCACCAGCCTCGGCTACATCGACTGGTACACCTATCCGCAGATGGACGGGGAGACCGCACCGATCACGCGCGCCGCCGACCTGGCGGCGGCCAAGGGCGTACTGGTGGTGGTCTCGGCGGGTAACGAGGGCAATTCCACCTGGCAGTATATCTCCGCCCCGGCGGACGGGGACAGCGTGGTCGCGGTCGGAGCCGTGGACAGCAAGGGAGTCATCGCCTCGTTCAGCTCCCGCGGCCCGACGGCGGACGGCCGGATCAAGCCGGATGTGGTTGCGCGCGGCATCGGCGTCGCCTGCGTGGCGGTGCCGCCGGCCACCGGGACCGGCATCGGCTACAGTTATGTCTCCGGCACCTCGGCCGCCTGTCCGATTGCCGCCAGCTGCGCCGCCCTGATGCTTTGCGCCAATCCGGCCCTGACCCCGATGGAGATCCTCGGGACCTTGCGCCAGACGGCGACCCGCAGCCACACTCCGGACATCGATTACGGCTGGGGTCTGGTGCAGACCCTGGCGGCCGTTGAATCGACCCGGGTGGACGAGCCGGTGGTGCTGCCGGAACAGATCCGGCTGCGGGGCATCTACCCGAACCCGGTCCTCGCCGGCGGCTACCGGAATCTGACCCTGGCGTTCGATCTGCGAGAGGCGGAATGGGTCACAGTGCGGCTCTATGATCTGCTTGGCCGGGAAGTGGCGTTTCTCTATCAGGGGAGGGTGGCCGCAGGCAGCGACCGGAGGGTTCGGCTGACCTGGCCGGAGGGGATCGAACGGTGGAGCAGTGGGACCTATTTTGCGGTCGTCAGGAGCCGCTCATTTAACGAGTGCCGGCCAATCACGCTCCTGCACGCCGGTGGTGAAGGACGCTGAGGGGAGCTTCCCCCTGGCGCCGAGAACACGGTTACGTCCTGCCTGTTTGGCACCATAGAGCGCCCGGTCCGCCTGATGCAGCAGTTCGGATTCCCCTTCACCGTTCTCCGGGCAGGCAGCGACGCCGATCGAGATGGTGACATGACCACAGCTCATGCCATGCCCGATCGGCAGGGCTTCGGCGGCCACCGCCCGGCGCAGTTTCTCGGCGGCGAGCAGGGCATGGTCTAGGTCACTTTCAGGGAGGAGCACGACGAACTCCTCGCCGCCGTAACGGCAGAGGATGTCGGAGGCGCGCAGATTGTTCTTGAGCACCTGGGCCACGACTTGCAAGGCCTGATCGCCGGCGAGATGGCCATAGGTGTCGTTATAGGCCTTGAAGGTGTCCAGGTCGATCATCAGCACAGCCAGGCTGCGGCGGTAGCGCCGGGCCCGCTGCAGTTCGGCCGGATAGCGGTCCGCGAAATAGCGCCGGTTCCAGATGGCGGTCAGGACATCGGTCATGGCCTGGGCCCGGGCGTCGCGGACGCGTACCTGCGCCGCGAGATGGGCAGCGAAGAGCTCCATCAGCTTGCGCAGCAGATTGCGCTCGCGAACCGTGAAAGCGGCCTCCTCGCGCCGCAGCAGGATCAGCCAGCCCAGGGGCGCCTCGCCCGGGCGGGTGATCACCAGATCGAGACGGCTCATGAAACCGGGGGGCAGGGCAAAGGCCTCGCGCGGCGTCAGGACGTGACCATTGCGCCAGGAGAGCTGCTGTGGTGCAGCCTCCTCCAGAACCGGCGGCCAGGCCAGCGTCAGCTTCCAGCGGCCGGGTTCGCGCACCCACAGGACGAATCCGTCAGCAGCAAAATGGCGTTTGAAAAAGGGGGCCAGGGCGAGAAAGGCTTCGTCACCCTCTTCGAGGCGCGCCAGCAGCCGTGTCCAGCGAATCACCAGCCGCAGCACCTTGATGCGGCGTTTGAGGCGTTTTTCTCCAAGCAGCCCTAACGCCGTCCCCTTGCCTGATGCCTTCCCCGGCGGTACACTCGACAACAAGAGCACTCCTTCTATCTCTCCCGGTTCGCTGCCATCCATCCCCCCGACAGATGCCACATTGGTTTCCCCCCGTGCCGTGACGTCCCAGCCACAGAGCCGGAGGCGCAGACGGCTACTGCAAATTTGGTGCCCGGAATATATGGTCTTTTTGTGAGGAAGATTAACAAGTTAGAGGATTTGTGGCGCGGTGAGTGGCCGGAGTTCAGCCAAAACGATGGACTTTCGGGCAGCCGGGGAAGAGGGCAAAACCGGGAGGCAAGCGCGTGCGTCAGGCCGGGATCAGCCGGACGGCGGGGCGAGGGTGCGGCTCAGGGCCGGCCCAGATAGACCAGCAGCCCGGAGAAGGCCTGAGCCGGATCGATCGATCCGGGGCGAAACAGAAAAGTATACAACTCATCGCGGACAGGATCGGCATAGCCGGCACGGACCGCCGCTCCGCTCTCCATCACCACCGCCAGACTGAAGAATTGCATCGTGCGGTTGAGATCGATCGCTACATCAAAGGGGGTGCTGAAGAGGCGCTTTTTAAAGGCCCCGTTCGGTCCGCCGCTGCGCTCCTGATCGGCCGGTCCCCAGACGATGAGCTGAAACCCGCGGGCCATCTCCGTCGAGACCGGGATGGCACCGCTCTGCACCAGGGTGACATGGGCTTTGGCAAAGGTCTTGCGGATCCCCGCCAGCGATGCCACCAGACGGTCATACTCGGTCATCTGTTCCGGCAGGCAGACCAGCACCCGCTGCGCCTCCTGAAGGAGGGCATTGAAACTGAGGGGCTTGCCCGCTTTGGCGCGTCTGCGGTAGCGGCCCAGCGCCAGGGACTGCGCCATTTTTTGCCATGCCATAGAGAGATCCTTGCGTTGGTGTGGCATAATGTACTAAAAAATGGCACCATGGTCAACAGCAAAGTGGAGGTGGAGCCGCGTGGGGGCTGGGGGCGCCGGGTGTGCGCGAGGTGGGGGGGGCCAGGGGTCAGCGGCCGGGCAGACGCCAATCCAGCTGCGCCCCCAGGCTCTGCCGTACCGCTGCGCTGTGGCGCTTCTGCCCCGTCCCATCCGGCTCCAGCGTCTGCCAGCTCCATTTGGCCGAGAGCTGCAGCGCCGCCGCGAGCCGGCACTGGAGCAGCAGAAAAGCCCGGCAGCCGCGGCCGTAATTCAGCGGCAAGGCGAGCGCCCCGGGCAGATCATTTTCATAGCTGTTGATCCGGGTTTCATAACAGCGGGCCGCGAAGAACTGGTAGCGGGCGATGAGGGTGCTGCCTGACGCCAGCGTCAGGCTGAGCTGCTGATAGAGCATCCAGCCGCTGCTGTCCGGCGGAGCGGGCCGGTTCAACCCCGCGCCGGCGAGCTGGCTGCGGCGATATTCCAGACGGGTGCGCCAGCGCAGCCGCCCCGCCTGATAGTCCAGCTGTGATGACGCACTCCAGAGACGGCGGCTGGTCCAGAGCTTGCTGTCGTTGCCGAAGCGGTCCTCGGCCGCCTCGATCAACATGCCTTCCCGGCAGCGCAGCTGCTGCAGGCAGACGAGCGCTGGCAGAGGGTGCCAGTTCAGCGCCACGGAATAGAGGACGGCCGGGACGGCCGGCATGGGCCGGCGCCAGGCGGGCGCGAGGTTGCGGTCGATCTGGCAGGCGGCGGTGAGCCGGATCCGATGCGGCAGGTCGAGGCCGAGGGCGAAGCGCCCGCCGGCAGTGTTGCGCGGCTCCTCGCTGGCGGCGCCGAGCAGGCGGTGGTACGCCGCCCCGTAACGGTAGAAGAGCAGCATACCCTCGCTGCCGCGGCCGTGCAGCAGCGCGCCGGCCTCGACGGCGGTGCCGCCTCCGCGGCAGAAGGCCGCCTCGCCAAAGCCGGTCACGCTGCCGAACCGCGCTTCCGCCTCGAGTCCGCCGTTCCAGTTGCGCCGGCCGCTGAAGACATGGCGATACTCGAGCTCCGCCCGCCCGGCCAGCGGCCGCGAATAGTGCGCCTCCTGCCAGAGGGCGGCCAGACGCAGCCGTTGCCCGAAGCGGCGCTGCAGCAGCAGACCACGGCGGCCGGCCTGCAGCGTCCCCCTGGCGGCTTGCTCCGCCGCGGTGCGGTGCAGACCGCTCCACTGCAGGGTGCGGATGGCCTCGCCCTCCGGAGTGGCATCCCAGCGGGAGCGCCCGGCAAAGAGAAGCAGGTGATAGCTCCGCCGCTCCAGGGCCAGGGCAGCGCCCAGGAGGGCACCGTTCTCGCCGGCGGAGAGGCAGGGGCGAAGACGGAATTCCCGCGGCCGGTAGCCGGCGATCGGATCCACGCCGCTGCCCCAGGCCGAACCACCCGCGAAGACGAGCCCACGGCCCCCTTCGAGGCGCAAGCTCCCAACCCCCAGCCGGCCGGAAAACCACGGCATCTCCCAGAGGCCGCCGCCGCGCAGCAGATCGGCTGCGGAGGGTTCTCCAGGATCCCTTTCGCTGATCAGACCGCCTGAAAAGCTCTGCCCCATCCTGACCTGCAGCCGCTGATAGAGGCGCGCCGCCTGCCCCGTGCCAGGGGTCGAGCCCTCTTCCGCCGGCAGGGCCTGGCTCCAGCGGTGCCGCCCCTCCAGCCGCAGGATCCGCCGCCGCGCCTGCGGCTGCGGGCAGGAGAGATAGGGCAGCAGACGGCGGTACCCCGCCTCGCTGAGCTCCGGGACCATCTGCAGATCGCTGAGGCGGCGGAAGCCGCCAGCGGTGCGACGTGCGGCGACCAGTGCCCGGGCGGTCGCGGCATCGATCCAGGGGAACTCGAGCCAGTCGCCCAACCGGGCGCGATTGATGTCGAGCGGATCGGACCGGCGCCACTCGAGAAATTCGATCAGTTCCTCCACCCGCTCCTCGGCCGTCTCCGGATCGATCAACTCCTCCCACTCCCCCTCCTGCCCATAGAGCGCAGAGCCGCCGGCGAGCAGCAGCCCCATGGCCAGCAGGCGCGTCTTCATGGTTCCCTCCCCTCCCGCTGCGCGCCGGCCGACCAGGAGAGGCCGCACTGATGGCTGAGCCCGAGCCAGGGGTGGGTCGTGACGCTGTATTCGAGGGTGAGAGTGCGGCGCCGCAGGGCAAGGCCGGCGGCAAGGCGCCGCGCGGCGGAGTTGAAACCGGCGCGCAGCATCAGGGCAGAGGCCGGGAGATAGTCAACCCCGCAGCGCAGGGCGAGGCTCTGCCCCTTTTCGAGATAAAGATCGGCGTTGAACAAGGCGGAACGGGAGGCGGCATAGGCGAAGCCGCTTTGCAGCGATTGCGGCAGTGGTTCGCGGCAGCGGCCGATGACGGCATTGCCGAGATTGCGCACAGAGAATCCCGTGCGCAGGCGGGCGGAGCAGCGCAGCTGGCCGCCGAGATCGCAGAGCAGGGCGCCGGCCGAGCCATAGCGTTCGATGGCGATGTGGAGATGGCGCAGGGTCACGCCGAAGGCCAGACCGGGGGCGAAGGCATAGCCCAGAGCGCAGGCGGTCGTGATTTCACGGCAAGCCGAATAACCAAACGTGCAGCAGGCAGCGGCAATCCCGGCCGGGCCCCGGCAAAGGCTGACGCCGAACTGCCCGCCGGCGAGTTCGCTGAGGCCGAAGGGACGGCTGAGGGTGCTGCCAAAACGCCAGGCGATGGCGCCGGCGAGGCCGGCCGGATTCTGCCAGAGGGCCTCCGCCAGGCGGCTGCTGGCGACCCCTGCGCCGCCCATGGCCTGCCAGCGGCAGCCGGGATCCGGATCCTCCACCGCCGTCAGTACTGCCGGCACCAGCAGCCCAATCAGCAGGGAACGCTGCAGACACCGCGTGCGTTTACCAACCAGACGAAAAAGCTTGTAATAATCGCAAAAATGTGGAATATTATAGGGTAGGGCCGGCCGCCGCGCCGGCCCCTGAACGCGCCCCAATCCGGAGTCCTTCATGTCGCTATCCCCCAAGAGAGCCTCTCGCAGCATCGTCGTGCTGCTGTTCGTGCTCTTCGCCGCCGGCGCCCTCCAGGCACAGCGGATCGAAGCCGTCGTTACCACCGACCTGCGCACCCTGCCGCTGGACCGCCAGGACAAGCTGCGCGATTTCAAGGAGAAGGTCGAGCACTATCTCAATGCCTACGACTGGACCAACGATCCCTGGAACACCATCGTCTACCTCGACGTTCAGCTCATTCTCGAGGATATGAGTACCAGCGCCGAGGAGCGCTACAAGGGCCAGATCGTCATCAGCAACAAGTACGATATGCAGCTGAGCGACAAACGCTGGCGATTTGCCTATCAGAGCACCGACATCCTCAATCACGACGAGAGTGTCATGAACTCCTTCACCAGCATGCTCGACTATTTCGTCTACATCATCCTGGGTATGGAATACGACAAATGGTCAAGTCTGGGCGGTTCGGACTATTTTCTCAAGGCGAAGAATATCGCAGAACAGAGCAAGTTCGGGCTGGGCCGGTACATTGAGGGATGGGATCGCAGGCTGCTGCAAATTACCTATTTAACAAGCGAAGAACATCTGCCTTTCCGTGAGATGGTCGATTACTATTTTTACGGCCTCTCACTGGTCAAGGAGGATAACATCAAGGCCCGCCAGTTCATCGGCAAGGCCGTTGAGATGCTTGACAAGATCGTCTCGAAGGATCCGGAAAACGAGTATGCCAAGATGTTTCTCAACGCTCATTATATCGAGATGGTCGAGGTCTTCCGCCGTGCCCAGGACAAGACGCCCCTGCGCACCCTGATGGTCATCGATCCGGCGCATGCGCAGGTTTACCGCAATATCATCGAAAAATAGCGGCATCCCCCTGGCATCCGCCGGTTGCCCGGATTGCGCCCGGAAAGGCATCGCCTCTCCGGGCGTTTTTTTTCAGGAGTGAACCTCGACATGTTCCCCGCGTTGGGGAATCCGCACCTCTTTCAGTTCCAGGTTGGCCAGACCCTGCGCCAGGGCCTCGCTGCCCGTCAGCTCGCCGTGCAGAATGAAGAGATGGTCCAGTTTTTCGCGGTCGAAATGGCCGATCCATTCGATCAGCTCGCGGTGATCCGCGTGGGCGCTGAAGGCGTTGAGTTTGACCACCTGGGCGGCGAGCCGGAATTCCTCGCCGAAGATCCGCACCGTGGGCTCCTGCTCCACCAGTCTCCTCCCCAGGGTATTCTCGGCCATAAAGCCGACAATGAGGATGGTGTTGCGCTCATCCTCGATATTGTTGCGCAGATGGTGCAAAATCCGGCCGGCTTCGCACATGCCCGAGGCCGAAATGATGATGCAGGGCTGGCGGAGATTGTTCAGCTTCTTGGACTCCTCGGCCGTCTCGACATAGCGGAGCTTGCGGAAACCAAAGACGTCGTCGGTGCGCTCGAGCAGGTCGGCCGTCTCCTCATCATAGCATTCGGGATGGGCGCGGAAGACCTCGGTGGCGTTGACCGAGAGGGGACTGTCGACGAAGACCGGGATCTCCGGGATCTCACCAGCCAGGGTGAGCTGGTGCAGGGCATAGACGATCTCCTGGGTGCGGCCGACCGAAAAGGCGGGAACGATGATCTTGCCGCCGCGGCGGATGGTATCGTTGACCGCCTGGGCCAGCTTCTGGTTGACGGTACTATAGTCGTCGTGGAAGCGGCCGCCGTAGGTGCTCTCGGTGAAGAGGATGTTGGCCTCCTGGAAAATCGTCGGGTCGCGCAGGATCGGCATGCCCGGCCGGCCGAGGTCGCCGCTGAAGATCAGGGTGAGGGGCTTGCCGTCATCGTTGATATCGAGACGGGTGATCGCCGAGCCGAGGATATGCCCGGCATCGAAGAAGGTCGCCCAAACCCCGTCGGCGATCGGCAGCTTGCGCCCGTAGCCGACGCTGACGAACTGGTTCATCGCTTTGAGCGCATCGCGCACGGTATAGAGGGGCAGGATCGGCTTTTGGCCGTTGCGGGCGCGCTTTTTGTTGACGAATTCGACGTCCTTCTCCTGGATATGCCCCGCATCCTGCAGCATGATGCTGCAGAGATCGCGGGTGGCATGGGTGCAGTGGATCGGCCCGTTGTAGCCGAGTTTGACCAGCTGGGGGATGTTGCCGCTGTGATCGATATGGGCGTGGGAGAGGACCATGGTGTTGATGCTCCCGGCATCGAACGGGAGTTCCCGGTTACGCTCGAACGCCTCATCCCGCTTGCCCTGATAGAGTCCGCAGTCGAGCAGGATCTTTTGGCCGCGGACCGTCAGGACATGCATGGTTCCGGTCACGGACTGCGCACCGCCGAAGAATTGAATCTCCAAGGTACACTCCTTTCCTTAAATCAACTTAGAAAATATCGCCCCCATAAGCAAGTCTTTTCAGGGGAATAAATCGCCACCCCCGGTCGCTGGTTCACATACGTCACGCTGCAGCTGCTTCAGGACATCGGCGAAGGAGGTGAAGGGATAATGCGGCCGGCCGGTTTCCTGGCACCAGGCGAGCAGCTCCTTCTTGGCGAAGACGATGTCGGCTTCGCGGGCGCCGCAGACATCGGAACGGCCGTCGCCGATATAGACCGTGGTTTCGCCGGGCTGGCGTTCGCCGCGCACGTGCAGGCCCTTGCAGTTGGCGCACTGACCGCAGCCGAGGCCATGCCAGGGAAACTCGAGGCGGACGCGGCCCTCGGGCTCGAGGATCATCCGGTTGGTGCGCAAGGGAATTCCGTCAAATCCGTGCGCCGCGAGGATGCGGGCGATATAGGCATCCATGCCGTCGCTGACCACCACCAGCGGGATCCCCCGGTCGCGGGCGAAGGCCACCAGACCGGCAAAGCCCGGATCGATCGCCAGGGGCTGGACAAAGGCGTCCAGCTCCGCCGCCGTCAGACGCATGGTCTCGGCCTGACGCCGCCACATCTCGCGGCCTTCCAGCCGGCCCTGCCGCCAGAGTCCGACCAGCCGCCACCAGCGGCTCTCGCTGCCGAAATGGCTGAAGACCAGATTGCCGACGTCGCGCCGGGCGATGGTGCCGTCAAAATCGCAAAAAATGCGCAATGGTTTGGACATGGTCAGAAACAGTTCTCATTGAATGCATTAAAAGCGGGTTCACACAGCGTCCTGGAGGGACGGAGGTCCGCCACCAAAACAGAAATATTTCTCACACAGGCTCGGAGGCACCAAGAGCATAACAACTACTGCACGTTGGCCTGACTAGAACACTGTTTTCTCTGTGTTCTTTGGGCCTCCGTGAGAGGCCTTGATAAAAAACCCCGGGGCCTGAAGGGACCCCGGGGCTGGGTGCGGTGAATCGATTTTACTTCTTTTCGCGGATCGTCGCCTGGGCAGCAGCCAGACGGGCGATCGGAACGCGGTAGGGCGAGCAGGAGACATAATCCATGCCCGAACGGTGGCAGAATTCCACCGAAGCGGGCTCGCCGCCGTGTTCGCCGCAGATACCGATCTTGAGGCCCGGGCGCGCCTTGCGGCCGCGCTCGATGGCGATCTGCACCAGCTCGCCGATACCCTCCTGATCGAGGATGTTGAAGGGATCGGCCGGCAGGATCCGCTTCTCGACGTAATCGGGGACGAAGCCGCCAATGTCGTCGCGCGAGAAACCG
The DNA here is from genome assembly GCA_964436305.1 of uncultured Cytophagia bacterium. Classification (GTDB taxonomy): domain Bacteria; phylum Zhuqueibacterota; class Zhuqueibacteria; order Residuimicrobiales; family Residuimicrobiaceae; genus JAKPUX01. The sequence goes on from CAYTCI010000061.1 coordinate 25,534, forward strand.
AAGCCCATCTGGGTCAGATCGTTGGTGCCGAAGGAGAAGAATTCGGCGGTGCCGGCGATCTTGCCCGCCTGCAGCGCTGCACGCGGGATCTCGATCATCGTGCCGTACATGTACTTGATCGCCTTGACCTTGTACTTGGCGCAAACCTCGGCGTAAAC